>NZ_JBIDCC010000010.1:0-330273 GCF_043204415.1 Nonomuraea sp. NPDC047897
CGCTGAAAGATCTCCCATAACTCATCAGGCACCAGCCGCTGCAGGAACACTTCCACGACCCATACAACGAGCAACCACCAAATGAGTCACGCTCTTAGCGCGGCCGGTCTTAGCGCGGCCCGTCCTCGCGCGGCCCGTCCCGCGCGCATGGACCAGGCGCGAACGGCCCGCCCTAGCAGGGGGTGCGCGGCCGGGAGAGCCGCTGGAGCAGGTCCTGGCCGATGCTCTGCCACGCCTCGCGGTAGACCGCGAAGATGTTGAGGTCGCGCAGCTCGCCGCGGTCGTGGACGAACTGCCGGAGCGTGGCCTCCCGGCGCACGATCTCGGAAACGCCGCTCAGCTCGCCGACGGCCTGCTCCACCGTCCACAGGTACACCTTGCGAACGCTCCAGCCGGAGAAGGCGTAGTTGACGGTCAGCGCCGCGGCCGCGGCGCCCGTCTCCGCGCCGGCGGCCGGGTCCACGAACACGCCAGCCTGGACGTGACCGCCGTTGAGATCGAGCCGGTGCAGGCCGCTCAGCCCCGCCGGCGGGCCGCCGTCGCGTGGTGCGACCTCGAACTGGGCCGCGACCTCGCCGGGCGAGGACGCCCACAGCTCGGTGAGGACGTCGCGGCTGACCGCGCCCGCGAGCCCGTGACGGTCCAGGAAGCGGTGGACGCCGGCCCCGTCGAGGGGATCGATGGGCCGCAGCGTCGTGGTGCCGACATCCAGATGGGGAAAGATCACGACATGTTCTCCTTGTCCCGCTGGCGAGACATCGGGACGCCCTGAGCCTGGCGGACACGGGTCAGTCGACCTTCCTGAAGCGGGCGACGGCGAGCCCCGCGAACAGCACGCCCGCTCCCCCGACGAGGGCGATCTCCAGCGCCACCGGGACGGTCCAGCCGAACCACGAGATCCCGGGGTTGAACATTAACTCCACGCTCGCCGGGGCGTCGACATACGCGAACACGGCCTGGCGCATCGGGTCGACCGCGTACGTGAGCGGGTTGACCAGGGAAAGCGCCGACAGCCACCCGGGCAGGTTGCCCACAGGGAACAGTGCGCCGGACAGGAAGACCAGTGGCATCACGGCCAGCTGCGAGACCCCCAGATAGGACTCCAGCCCCCGCACCCGCGTGGCGACCATGATGCCGAAGGCCGAGAGGGTGAAGGCCGCCAGCGTCATCAGGGCGAACAGTTCCAGCATCAGCAGCGGGTGGTACGGGACTCCCGCCAGCCCTGCGGGCACCAGCAGCACCGCCCCCTGGACGGCCGACAGCAGGGTGCCCGACAGCACCTTGCCGGCCACGAGGGACGTGCGGCTCACGGGAGCGACGAGCATCTCGCGCAGGAAGCCGAACTCGCGGTCCCAGACCACCGAGGACGCCGAGGAGATCGACGTGACGATCACCGTCATGGCCACGACCCCGGGGAAGATCGCTGTCTCCAGCCTGATCCCGCCCGCGTCGGCGGGCATCAGCCCGCCGAACCCGCCGCCGACGACGAACAGCCACAGGATCGCCTGCAGGAACATGGCCACGGCCCGCGACACGTCGTGCACGAAGCGGATCAGGTCCCGCTGGAGCACGACCTTGACCACCCGCAGGCTCCGGCGGGCCCCCTGCCGGGAGCCCGGCGCCTCGACGACCGTCCGCACCGCCACAGCTCACCGTCCCAACGGGGAATTCGTCATGGTTTCGGATAATGGGCGTTCCCATGGGGCGGGCGGCGGGCGGGCGCTGTCAAATCTCGGCCTATTTCCGTCCCGCTGGCGAGACGTGGCCGGGCGGCGGCGACCGGGCGACGGCTCTTGAATTGGCGGCGACGGTCCGCGTAGGTTCGCCATCGAGTGAAATGGGCGGCGCATTGCCACCGGGTGGCCATTATGCGATTGCCGGGCCGCCGGAAACGTCAGGCCGACGGGGGCGATAAGACTACAGGTTAGCCGCCTTTCTCATGCCACCCGGGAGAACCGGCCCACGGCCGGCGCCGTCCCGGGAATCCTTCGCGAAAACAGAAGGGAGGTGTGAAAATGGATCTGTCCAACATTCTTGAGCTCCAGGAGCTCGAGGTGGCCCCCGAGTACGCCGAACTGCCTGGGAGCAACAACAGCACGATCACCTGCTGATGATTGACGGTGCGGGGGATCGGCGACGGTCCCCCGCATCCGTCCGCCGGGTGGGCCGCGGGCGCTCCAGGCGTCTCCTCGCCCCGTCGAAGGGCGGAATCAACGGACAGAGGGACGATGCAGCACACACATCTCGGCCGGACGGCGCTGGAGGTAAGCCGTCTCTGCCTGGGCACGTTGAACCTCGGCATCAACATGACCAGGGCGGAGAGCTTCCAGCTCCTCGACGAGGCACTGGCCCGGGAGATGAACTTCGTCGACACCGCCAACCACTACGGCTGGCAGGTCCACCGCGGGATGACCGAGGAGCTCATCGGCGACTGGTTCGCCCAGGGCGGCGGGCGGCGCGGCAAGGTCGTGCTGGCCACCAAGGTCTTCAACCCCATGAGCGACTGGCCCAACGACCGCGGCCTGTCCGCCCGCCACATCGTCGCCGCCTGCGAGGACTCCCTACGCCGGCTGCGCACCGACTGGATCGACCTGTACCAGATGCACCACGTCGACCGGCACGCCTCCTGGGAGGAGGCGTGGCAGGCGATGGAACTGCTGATCCAGCAGGGCAAGGTGCGTTACGTAGGCTCGTCCAACTTCGCGGGCTGGCACGTGGCGGCGGCCCAGGAGGCCGCCCGGCGCCGCAACATCGTCGGTCTGGTGTCGGAGCAGTGCATCTACAACCTGATCACCAGACACGTGGAGATGGAGCTCATCCCGGCGGTGGTCTCCTACGGGCTGGGGCTGCTGGCCTGGTCGCCGCTGCACGGCGGCCTCCTCGGCGGCGCGCTGCGCAAGCTGGAGGAGGGCACCGCCGTCAAGACGGCCAGGGGGCGGGCGATCGTGGCGCTGGACAAGCACGGCGAGACCGTCGCCGCGTACGAGAAGTTCTGCCACGAGATCGGCATGCGACCCGCGATCGTCGCGCTGGCCTGGGTGCTGTCCCGGCCCGGCGTCACCTCGGCGGTGATCGGGCCGCGCACGCTCGCGCATCTCGACGACGCCGTGGAGTCGCTGGACCTGCGGCTGGCCGACGACGTCCTGGACGAGCTGGAGAGGATGTTCCCGCCGATCGGCAACGGCGGCCCGGCGCCCGAGGCGTGGGCCTGGTGACCCGCCGGCCCGCGGCGGCGGGAGCCGCCCGCCACCCGGAGGTTCGCCCGTGCGCGTCCTGATCGCCACCGTCGCCGAGCGCACCAACTTCCTCGGGATGGTCCCGCTCGCCTGGGCCCTGCGCACCGCCGGGCACGAGGTGCGGGTGGCCAGCCAGCCTCGGTTGACGGACGTGGTGGCCGACACGGGCCTCACCATGGTCCCGGTCGGCCGGGACCACGACTTCTGGCGCGTCATGCGCAGCCACCGGTTCTTCGACCCGCTGCGTGACAGCGTGCCGCCGTTCGACCTGGCGGGGCTGCCCGACGAGGAGATCGCCTGGGAGCCGCTGCAGAGCGGGTACCGGCAGGTCGTGCCCTGGTGGTGGCGGATGGTCAACGAGCCGATGCTCGACGACCTGACCGCCCTGTGCCGGGCGTGGCGGCCGGACCTGGTGATCTGGGAGCCGAGCACGTTCGCGGGCGCGGTGGCGGCCAAGGCGTGCGGCGCCGCGCACGCCCGCTTCCTGTGGGGGGTGGACGTCTTCGCCCGCCTCCGGCACCGCTACCTGCGGCTGCTGCAGGCGCGGCCCGCCGGGGACCGTGCGGACGTGCTCGCCGGCTGGCTGCGCGCCTGCGCGGCCCGCTACGGCGAGACCTTCTCCGAGGACCTGACGACCGGCCACTTCACCCTCGACTGCCTGCCCGACGAGATGCGCCTGCCCGGCACCGGCGTCACGTACGTGCCCGTGCGGTACGTCCCCTACAACGGTCGCGCCGTGGTGCCCGCGTGGCTGCGCCGGCCGCCCGAGCGGAGGCGGATCTGCCTGACCCTGGGGACGTCGGCGACCGAGCGGCAGGGCGGCTACGTGCTGTCCGTGCAGGACGTGCTGGAGGCGCTGGACGGCCTCGACGCGGAGATCGTCGTCACGCTGCCGGATGAGGAGCAGCGGCGCCTGACTCGGGTGCCCGGCAACGCGCGCCTGGTGTCGTACGTGCCGCTGCACGCGCTGGCGCCGACGTGCTCGGCGGTGATCGACCACGGGGGCGCGGGCACCGTGCTCACCACCCTGTACTACGGGGTGCCGCAGCTCGTCATCCCCCGGCCCACGTTCGACGAGCCGCTGACGGCCCGGCAGGTGACCCGCGAGGGCGCCGCCCGCACGATCCCCAGCGGCCAGGCGACCGGTGAACGGGTGCGGGCGGAGCTGGAGGCGCTGCTGTCCGACGAGGAGGTCCGGCTGGGCGCCGAGCACCTGCGCCGGCGGCTGCTGGACCTCCCGGCCCCCAACGACGTGGTCGCCGTGCTGGAACGGCTCGCCGCCCGCCGGACCCTCGCCGGATAGCGAAGGGCTCGGCGGGCGCGATCACCAGCCGGCCGGGCGGGCGGCCAGCGAGGCGGCCCACGGCGGCAGCGGGCGCAGCAGCATCGTGACGAACCCCATCACCTCGCGGTAGCCCCGCCACCAGGCCTCGCGGTAGTCGGCCGCGTACCTGAGGATCTCCCGGCCGTCGCGTCCGCCGGCCGTCACGCCCCACCGGGTCAGGCCGCTGACGCAGGCCCACAGGAAGTCGTCCCACTCCTGCACGGTGCTGACGTGGCCGTGGACGGGCAGCCAACCGGCGGCGGCCACACGCTCGACGGTCGTGGGCAGGTCGGTGAACGCGTGCCGGTCCAGCTCCAGCGCCTTGAGCGCCGCCGCGGGCGGCTCCCGCTCCCAGAAGGGCTCGCCGATGAGGACGAGCCCGTCCGGTTCGACCAGCCGTCGCAGGTAGGCCAGGTTGTCGCGCAGACCGCCGAAAGCGTCCGACAGCCCCACGCACAGCACCAGGTCGTACCTCTCCCCCGGCGCGAACCGCAGCGCGTCCACCGCCTCGAACGTGGCGCGCCCACTCAGCCCCCGGCCGCCGGCCGCCGCCGCGGCCGCCTCGACGTGCGAGGCGGAAGCGTCGATCCCGTGCCCAGTGGCCCCCGGATACAGCTCCAGGGCGCGCAGCAGCCACGCGCCCAGCCCGCAGCCGACGTCCAGCACCCGCGCGCCGGGCCGCAGCCGGGCCGGCTCCAGCACGCGGTCCACGGACGCGTCGGACAGCGGGGCGATCACCGGGTGGGTGTCGCGGAGCAGGTTCCAGGTGGACTCGGTGTCGATCTCGTCGTACGTCACCGCCCGGCGGTCGTCGTTCACAGGCCGGCCTCCCCCGTGCGCCCGAGGTCCTCCTCCAGCACCCACTGACCCGCGGCGCGCGTCATCAGGTCGCGGGCGGCGCGCACCTCGGCGGCGAGCGGCCGGTCCCGGTCCAGGGGCGGCGACAGCTCGCCCAGTTCGGCCCACAGGGACCCGGCCTCGCCGAGGTCGCGGCCCGTGAGCGCGGCGTACTGGGCCACTCCGACGGCCAGCGACCCGCAGACCAGCCAGGCCAGCTCCACGGCCTCGGCCACCCCGTTGGCCCCGTTGAGCGCCATCGGCACGTGGTCCTGGTTGGTGCCGTTCGTGGGCAGGGCGGTGAGCGAGGCCGGGTAGACGAGCTGGCGGATCCGCGAGACGAACGATGTCGCGCTGATTTGCACCCCCGCCAGGCCGCTGCCGCTGCCGGGCCGGGGCGTGAGCATCGGCGGCAGGCCGCCGTTGGTGGTGGGCGCGCACAGCACGGCGAGCTGACGCTCGGCCAGGAAGGCGACCTGCTGCAGGCACAGCCCGAGCTGGTCGGAGCAAAGGCCGACGGGCATGGCGTGGAAGTTGCCGCCGTGCAGGATCTCGCCCTCGTAGCAGATGGGGTTGTCCGTGCAGCCCAGGGCCTCGCGGACGAGCACGTCCTCGGCCGACCGGAGCTGGTCCAGCACCGCGCCGAGCACCTGCGGCGCGCACCGGAGGCTGTAAGGCTCCTGCAGCGGGCGCGAGGTGTCGCGGGCGAACCCGGCCGGCAGTTCCGCACGCACCCAGCCGGCGACGGTGAGCTGGCCCGGCTGCCCGCGCACGTGCCCGAGGCCGGGATGGTACGCCTCGGGATTGGCTCCCAGCAGGCACGCGAGCCGGCCGGTCAGCGCGGCCACCGCACGGGTCAGCAGGGTGATGGCGTGGTGGTTGACGATGCTCACCGCCAGGCCGACGCTCGTCCCGTTCACGAAGGCGAGCGCCTCGCGGGCGGGCCACTCGACCGGTGTCGCGCCGAGCCCGGCGAGTGCCTCGGCCGCGGGCCGCACGGACCAGCGGCCGCTCATGTCGCGCACCCACGCCTCCCCCTGCCCGGCGTAGGCGAGCGCGGCCTGTGCCAGGGTCTGCAGGTCGCCGCTGGCGCTCACCGTGCCGTGGCGCGGGATCGCCGGGGTGAAACCGAGGTTCCACAGGTCGGCGAGGACCTGCCAGAACTCGGGCGACACCGCCGAGTGGCCGCGGCGCATGCTCTGCAGCCGCAACCAGACCACCAGGCGGCACACCTCGGGCGACAGCGGCTCGCCCTGCGCGGTCCCGAGGTGCGCGATCAGGCCGCCGCCCTGCTCGAACGAGGACTCCGACGCGGCGAAGTCCACGAGGGCGCCGAACCCCTGGGTTATCCCGTAGACCTTCTCCTTCGCGGCGATCGCCGTGGTGAGCACCTCGACGCTGGCCCGCATGCGGTCGATGTCGTCCTCGTCGCACTTGTCCAGCACCGCCTCCCACCCCGCGCTGCGCAGGATGTCGGCGAGCCCGCTGTTGCGCTGCCGCTCGGCAAAGACTGTCACGTGTCACTCCATGGGGTTGGTCCGGCTCCCGCCGCCGGAACGTCTCGCCGGCGGGACGCCCTGCGTCGGGTCACCGGCTCGGTCAGGAGCCGACCGGCTCGAACAGCTCCCGTTTCAGGGGCTCCCACCAGCTCCGGTGCTCGGCGTACCACCGCACCGTGCTCCGCAGGCCGTCGGGCAACGGCACCTCCGCCCGGTACCCCAGCTCACGGGCGATCTTGGCGCTGTCCAGGGAGTAGCGCCGGTCGTGCCCCTTGCGGTCGTCCACGAAGCGCACCGCGGACCAGTCGGCTCCGCAGATCTCCAGCAGGTGCCGGGTGGTGTCGAGGTTGGTCAGCTCCGTGCCGCTGCCGATGTTGTACACCTCGCCCGGACGGCCCCGCTCCGCGACGAGGGCGACGCCACGGCAGTGGTCGTCGACGTGGGTCCACTCCCGCACGTTGCGCCCGTCGCCGTAGACGGGGAGCTGCTCACCGTCGAGCAGACCGGTGATGAACAGCGGGACGAGCTTCTCGGGAAACTGGTAGGGCCCGTAGTTGTTGGAGCACCTGGTGACGCAGACCGGGAGCCCGTGGGTGTGGAAGAACGCCAGCGCGAGCATATCGCCGGCGGCCTTCGAGGCCGAGTACGGCGAGCTGGGCCGCAGCGGCTCGTCCTCCCCCCACGAGCCGGCGTCGATCGACCCGTACACCTCGTCCGTCGACACCACGACGACCTTGTCGACGCCGTGGCGCAGCCCCGCCTCCAGCACGACGTGGGTCCCCAGGACGTTCGTCGTCACAAAGGCGGAGCCGTCACGGATCGACCGGTCCACGTGCGTCTCGGCGGCGCAGTGCACCACCGTGGACACGTCCTTCACCAGGCCGTCGACCACGTCCGGATCGCAGACGTCGCCCTGCACGAAGGTCAGGCGCGGGTCGTCCGCCACGGGGGCGAGGCTCTGCCTGGTCCCGGCGTAGGTGAGCTTGTCGAGCACGACGATGTCGGCGCCGGCGAACGCCGAATAGGCTCCCGACAGGGCCCGACGGACGAAGTTCGACCCTATGAACCCGGCACCGCCGGTCACCAAGACGCGCATATGGATTCACCTTTGCCGAGAGTCGCTCCATGAGCGGGCCACGTCCATGACATATCTGCCATATTCGGAGTGCCTCATCTCGAGGCCCCTTTTATAACACGTCTCCGCGTCTATAAAACCCATTCCGAGCGCCGTCTCCTCAATGCAGGCTATCCGCCGGCCGGTCCGCCGCTGGGTCTCGCGCACATACTCCGCGGCCTCCAGGAGCGAGTCGCAGGTGCCGGTGTCGCACCATTGATATTCGCTGCCCATGGACACCAGCGACGCTTTTCCCTCGGCCAGGTAGACTCGGTTGACATCGGTGATCTCCAGCTCGCCGCGCGCCGAAGGGCGCACCTCCTTGGCGATGTCGACGACCTCCTTGTTGTAGAGGTAGAGGCCGGTGACCGCATGGCGCGAGCGCGGCCGCGCCGGCTTCTCCTCAAGCGACAGCAGGGCGCCCCGCCCGTCCAGCTCGCCGACCGCGTAGCGCCGCGGGTCGTCCACCTCGTAGCCGAACAACACGCAGCCGTCCACCTGCCGCCGCGCACTCGCCAGAAGTCCGCGCAGGTCAGGGCCGTGGAAGAGATTGTCGCCAAGGACCAGGGCGCACTCCTCGCCGTCCACGAAACGCTCGCCCACGAGGAAGGCGTCGGCGATGCCGCGCGGCTCCGGCTGCTCGGCGTAGGACAGGTCGATGCCCAGCTTCGAGCCGTCTCCCAGCAGGACGCGCAGCGCGGGCACGGTGGCGGGCGTGGAGACGACGAGGACGTCCCGAATTCCCGCCAGCATGAGAACCGACAGCGGATAGTAGACCATGGGCTTGTCGTAAACCGGTAACAATTGCTTGGACATCGGCAGGGTGACAGGATGCAGCCGCGTTCCGCTGCCGCCCGCGAGAACGATTCCCTTCATATTCCCTCCCGCATTGGTCGGTCCATTTCGATGCTAGGCGCCGGCCCCCTGCGCTCAACCCCTACCGACCCCCTCAAAGGCCGGCCCACATCCCGCCGGAAAGGAGCCCCGGATGCGTGTCCTCATCGCCACCCAGGCGGAGCGGTCGCATTTCTTCAGCCTTGTGACGCTCGCCTGGGCGCTGCGCACGGCCGGGCACGAGGTGCGGGTGGCCAGCCAGCCGGAGCTGGCCGAGACGATCGCCGACAGCGGCCTGACCGCGGTGCCCGTCGGCCACGACCACAGGTTCCGGCAGGTCATGAAACGCGTCGTCGACGCCCAGTGGCCGCGCTTCGACATGACGGTGGACCCGTCGGCGGAGGTGTCGTGGGAGTACGTGCGTGACGGGTTCCGGCGGCTGGTGCCCTGGTGGTGGAAGGTGGTCAACGAGCCGCTGGTCGGCGATCTGGTCGCGTTCTGCCGGCAGTGGCGGCCGGACCTGGTCGTGTGGGAGCCGACCACCTTCGCCGGCCCGGTCGCTGCGAGGGCCTGCGGCGCGGCCCACGCCCGCCTCCTGTGGAGCGTGGATCTGTTCGCGCGGATGCGCGGGTTGTATGTGGAGTTGATGGCCGGCCGGCCGGCGGGCGAGCGGGAGGACGTGCTGGCCGAGTGGCTGGACGGGCATCTGGGCCGGTTCGGCGAGCGGTTCGCCGAGGACGTGGTGTGCGGCCAGGTCACGGTCGACTACCTGCCCGCCTCGCTGCGACTGGAGACGGCCGGGGTGGAGTACGTGCCGATGCGGTACGTGCCCTACAACGGCCGGGCCGTGGTGCCGTCCTGGCTGCGCACCCCGCCGGAGCGCCCCCGCGTCGCCCTCACCCTCGGCAACTCCTGGACCAACCGTCTCGGCCGCTACGCCGTCCCTGTCCAGGACGTCCTGGACGCCCTGGCCGGGCTGGACGTCGAGGTCGTCGCCACGCTGTCGACCAAGCAACAGGCCGAGCTGACGCGGGTGCCGGACAACGCCCGCCTGGCCGAGTACGTGCCGCTCCACGCGCTCGCGCCGACGTGCCGGGTGGTCATCAACCAGGGCGGCCCCGGCACCGTCTGCACCACCGCCTCTCACGGGGTGCCCCAGCTCGTCCTCCACTACGACTGGTTCGACGAGCCACTGCTCGCGCGCGGGCTCGTCCGGGCCGGGGCCGGCGCCGCCGTCCCCAGCGCCGAGGTGACCGCGGCCGGGGTTCGAGAGCAGGTCGTACGGCTGCTGGAGTCCCCGTCCTTCGCCGAGGGCGCCGACCGGCTGCGCGCGGAGATGGCCGCCATGCCGGCTCCCAACGACATCGTCGCCCGGCTGGAGAGGCTCACCGCCGAGCACCGGCGGTGAGCCGGCTGCGGTGCTCCTCGGTGAGCCGTTCCAGCTCGAGCACCACCTGGTTGGGGCTCGGCATGGCCAGCACCTCCGCGCGCAGCCGCCGGGCCGCCTCGGCGAAGGACGGGTCGGCCAGCAGCCGTTCGAGGCCGGCGCGCACGTTGGCCGCGGTCGTCTCCTCCTCGCTCAGGGCGAGCCCGGCGCCCTGACGGGCGACGGCCCGCGTAAGCAGGGGCTGGTCGAGCAGGTTGGGCAGCATGAGCTGCGGCACGCCGCAGGCCGTCAGCGTGGCCAGGGTCCCCCACCCGCCGTGGTGGACCGCGGCGGAGCAGGTCGGCGCCAACGCGTGCAGCGGCGCGTAGTCGACCAGGCGGGCGTTGTCCGGCACCCGTGCCAGCTCGGCCTGCTGCCTGGCCGACAGCGTGGCGACGACCTCGACGTCCAGCCCGGCCAGGGCGTCGAGCAGGGCCTGCCCCGTCCCCATGTGCTCGTCCTGCCGGCTCGCGGCCGAGATCCCCATGGTCAGGGCCACGCGCGGGCGCTCCGGCGGCGTGCGCAGCCAGCCCGGCAGCACCGACCGGCCGTTGTAGGGCACGTACCGCATCGGCACGCGCGTGAGGCCCGCGCCGGCACCCGGCCGCAGCGAGCCCGGAACGCAGTCGATCGTGAACTGGCCGCAGGCCAGATCCTCGGAGAACCGCTCACCGAACCGCGCCAGACGGCCGCCCAGCCACCCGGCCAGCGCGTCCTCCCGCTCCTCCGGCGGCTGCTCGTCCCGCAGCCGCAGGAAGTGGCCCCGCATGAGCGCGAACTTGTCGGCCCCCCACACCAGCCGCGCGTGCGCGGCGCCGGCGACCTTGGCCGCGACGGCGCCGGCGAAGGTCACCGGCCCCCAGATCACCAGGTCCGGCCGCCATTCCCGGCAGTAGGCGACCAGGTCGTCCATCATGGAGTCGTTGACCATCCGCCACCACCAGGGCACCACCCGGCGGTAGCCGTCCCTGACGTACTCCCAGGTGATCTCCTCTGCCGGGCGGTCCGCCCGGCCGAAGAGCGGCGCCCGCTCCCTCAGACCGTCGAGCACCCGGTAGGTGTTCATCACCCGCCAGAGATCGCGATCCCTGCCCACGGGCACCGCGGTCAGGCCACTCCCGGCGACGGCGTCGACCAGCCGGGGCTGGCTGACGACGCGCACCTCGTGGCCGGCCGTGCGCAGCGCCCAACCCACCGGCACCATGCCCTGCAGGTGGGCGTTCTCCGCGATGGTCGCGATGACGACGCGCATCGCGTCTCCCTTCGGCTCGTGGAGCTCGGTCCGTGGAGCTCGGTCCGTGGCGGCTCGGGCTCGACTCGTGGGGCGCGGCCCGGGGCTCGCGGTCACGCGTCCGGGGCTCGGGGGCGCAGCCTCCCGGCGAGCCCGCCCCGGCCGTCGACGCCGAGCTTGCGGTAGATGCGGGTGAGGTGCTGCTCCACGGTGCTCACCGTGACGCTGAGCAACTCGGCGATCTCCCGGTTCAGGTACCCCTCCGCGGCCAGGGACGCCACCCGGTGCTCGGCGTCGCTGAGGAGCGGACTGGTCTCGTAGGCGCTCTCCGGCGGGTACGGCCCGGCGTCGCTGTCGCGGGGCACCTCGCTGAGCGCCAACGCCCGCCGCAGCGGTTCGGCCCGGCACTCGGCGGCCAGACGCAGCGCCCGCCGTCGCGCCTGGCGGGCCCGCGACCGGCCGCCCAGCACCTGGTGGGCGTGGCTCAGGTCGGCCAGCACGCGGGCCGTGCCCAGGCGGTCGCCGGAGCCCTCCAGCAGCGCGAGCGCCTCCGTCAGCAGCGGCACCCGCTCCACCGGGTCCCGCAGCGCGGCGCACAGCCGCAGCGCAGTCCCCCGCACCCGGGCCGAGGCCGCCGCCGGCTCGCTGAGCTGCTCGTCCAGCAGTTCCCGGCAACGGTCGCGGCGGCCGATCCGCAGGTGCGCCTCGGCTGCCCCGAGCCGCCACCGCGGGAACACCGGCAGGTCGGCCCCCCACCCGCTCATCAGCTCGCCGCAGGCCAGGAAATCGTCGAGCGCGGCGTGGGGCCTGCCCGTCGCCAGGTGGTAGTGGCCGCGAGCGTCCAGGTAATGCAGGCCGAACCGGGTCTGGAACAACGCGTCCGGAATCGGCCGACCGAGGTGGTGCGCGGCCAGGTCGTAGCTGCCCATCCCGGTCGCCGCCCGGACCAGCGTCGCCACCGGCATGCCGACGGCCACCCCCCAGCTCCGCGGCGGCAGATGACTGATCGCCCAGCTCGCGTGCCGCTCCGCCAGGGGCAGGTGGCCCTGCCGGACCGCGATCTCCGCTCGCAGCGCGGTCAGCAAGGCCCGCCACGTGGGCGCCCGCCGCCTGGCCGCCTCCCGCATCGCACGGTCGCACCACAAGGCCGCCCGTTCGGCGGCGTCCGAGCACATCAACGCCAGCAGCGCCGCCTCGACGGCCGGCAGCGTCGCATCGTCCAGCCGGGCCCCGCGCAGCACACCCTCCGCCTCGGCCACCGCGTCCCCCCGCGCGGGCTTCGCCACGCCCGGGCCCACCGGCGCGAGAGACCCCTCACCCTCCGCGGGTCTCGCCGGCGGGACTCCGGCACCACAAGCCCCCCGCCTCCCATTCCCGGCCGGGCTCACGGCCGGGCTCACGGCCGGGCTCAGGGTCCTGGGGTCCGTTGTGGTGAGTGGTGGGGTCGGCGGGTGAGGGAGGTTGGCCAGGAGTGGGGGGCATACGGCCGACAGCCATTCCCGCGTGGCCGTCAGCCCGGGTTCGTCGGCCCGGCCGGCGAGGGACGCCAGCGTCTGGCCGGCCTCGTGCAGCCGTCCGTGCCACAGCAGGGCCCGCACCACGTCGCCCGCCTCGCGCCAGGGCAGGCTGCCCTCACGCAGCGCCGTGGCCAGCATGGTGAGGTGCCGGTCGGTGGTGGCGGGGTTGAGCCGCCACCCGGCCCTGGCCAGCATGAGCGTCGTCTCCGCCCGCTGCGCCTCGTCGGCGCAGGCCCGGACCGCGAGGTTGAGGCAGTCGACGGCGAACTCGGCCTCGTCGTCCAGCAACGCCTGCGCCGCGGCCTCCTGAAGCAGCGGCACCACCCACGGGTCGGGCGCGTACAGGGCGGCCACCAGGTGCCTGGCGATGGCGGTGCGGGATCCCCCGTGGTCGCGCAGCAGCTTGGCGGCCCGCCGGTGCATGGCCGCGCGTTCCCGCGGGTCCATGTCGCCTAGGACGGCCATGCGCGCCTCCTGGTCGCGGAAGCGCCCGGCACGCAGGACGCCGATCCGGTCGAGCTCGTCCAGCGCCTGGCCGGCCGAGGCGGGGTCGATGCCGAGCAGCCGGTGGAGATGGTCCGGCCCGTCCTCGTCGAGGACGGCGGCCGCGCGGCCCGCCCACAGTCCCGTAGGCCGGCCCCGGTGCAGGCAGGCGAGCACCGCCCCGGCGTAGGCGTCCAGCGGCGGCCGATCACCGGACCGATCACCGGCCATGGGCCGGGCGGCGGTGCGGGCGGCGGTGCGGGCGGCGCGGACGTCCTCGGCGAAGGCGCGCACCAGCGCCGGGTTGCCGCCGCTCAACTCCCAGCACGCCGCCGCCAGACCGTCACCGGCGTCCGCCACGTGCCTGCGGAGCAGGGTCGCGACCCCGTCCTGGGTCAGCGCGCCGAGCTCGACCCGGTGGCCGTGCGGGTAACCGAGCAGTTCGATGTCGATGGCCTCCAGCAGCCGCCGGGGCCGGGCCGGCTCGGCCAGCGCGATGACGACGCGGGTCCGCTCCACCCGGCGGGCGAAGTACAGCAGGCACTGCAGCGACGCGGCGTCGGCGTGGTGCGCGTCGTCCACGGTGATCAGGACCGGCCGGCGTCCGGCCAGGCGGGCGACCTCGGACCACAGCCGGTGCACGAGTCTGGACTGCGCCGGCGTGCCGTGGACGGGCAGGGTCCACGTCCGGGACAAGGCCTCGTCCATCAGTGCCGCAAGCGGGCCGAGCGGGCCGTCGGCCGGCCCGGCCGGTGCGGGGAAGAGCTGGTTGAACAGCCCCATCGGCACCATGTTCTCGGCCCGCGACCCGATGGCGCCGAGGGTCAGGAAGCCGGCCGCGCGCGCCCGCGCGGCCCACTCGCGCAGCAGCGCGGTCTTCCCGCTGCCGGCGAAGCCCTTGATCGAGACCAGGCCGCCGCGGCCGGCCCGGCAGCCGGCGAGCAGCGACTCCAGCCGGGCGAGGGCGTCGTCGCGTTCCGTGAGATCGGTCATCGTGGTGCGTCAGCCCTTCGGACGGCACAATAACGCCGAGGCCCCGTCACCGCCACGGGCGTCATTCACCCGGACGCCGTCTGACGGGTCACCCATTATCGTTCGCGGGCGCCGCTCGGTTTGTCCCGCCAGCGGGACGCGCAGCCGGACGGATGCGTTATTCGGCACGGCGCGATGACGGCTTTGTCTTGGTCGCCGGCGACATGTTCTCATCTCGTACGGCGGGCCCGCGCCGCGGGTTCCGCGCATTTCCGGTCGAAAGGCGGTTCGCGGCAGTGGAGATCATCGGAAATGGTTTCCTGGCGAAACACCTGCGTCCGCTCGGCCACCGGCACGCCGGGGTGACCGTGCTGGCCGCGGGCGTGCCTCGCCAGGACCTGCCGGAGTCCGAGCACGCGCGCGAGGTGGCCCTGGTCGAGCAGGCGATCCGCGACTGCCGAAAGCGGGACCACAAGCTGGTCTTCTTCTCCACCGCCAGCATCTACGGCGGCGGCCGCGGCTGCCAGGGGCGCGAGGACGAGCCGATGGCGCCGCTGACCGAGTACGGCCGGCACAAACTGGGGCTGGAGGCGCTCATCCGCGACTCCGGCGTCCGCTACCTGACGCTGCGGCTGTGCTACATGCTGGGGCCGTACGCGCCACCGTTCAGGCTGATCCCGTCGCTGATCACGCAGATCCTGTCGGGGTCGGTGCGCGTCTACCAGGGCGCCTACCGCGACCTGCTGCACGTGGCCGACGCTGTGATGATCATCGACAGGCTCCTGGAGACCGGGATCGAGCAGGAGATCGTGAACGTGGCCTCGGGCGACTGCGTGCGCGTCGAGCTGATCGTGGACCATATCGAGAAGCGACTCAACGTGACTGCCGAAAGAGATTTCGCCGGTCTCGGGACGGCTCATTGCCTCTCGGTGGAGAAGCTCCACGGAATTATTCCGGAGCTGGCCGGCATGAACTTCGGTCCGGGCTATTACCAGCTCGCCATCGATCGGTATTTTCGGGAATCCGGGCACCTGCCGGGAAGCTTCTGAACATCCCGGTCCCGGTTAATCAGAATCGAATCAACCAGGGGCGGCGAACCATGCTCATTCCCCATGTCATAACGCGGCGCACGACGCTCGTCCCGGTGGACCCGGTGGTCGCCGGGCCGGACGTGCGGCGGGTCCTCGACAGCGAGGGGCTCGCCCGGCTGCCCGATCTGGAGGCGTTCCTGGCCACCGGCACGGACGACGCGGCGGAGACGGCCGCCCAGTTCTTCGTCGTGCGGACCGACACCGGGGACAAGGTCGGCTTCGCCTCGATGACGCACCTCGACACGGCGCTCGGCCAGGTGCGCGTCGACGTGGTCACCGACCCGCTCAGGACCGGGTTCGGCATCAGTCTCGAAGCGACGATGCTCGTGGTGAACTACGCGTTCGCCACCTGGGAGATCGGCAAGATCTACTTCTGCGCCACGCCACGGAACTTCGACACCCTGGCCGCCTTCCCCGCCATGATCACCGAGGAGGTGGAGCCTCCCGCCCAGGTGCGCGATCTCGGTACGGCCCACGGCCTGCGGGTGCTGTCGATCCACCGGGACCGGTGGGAGAAGTACGGCACCAGGTTCCTCGACCGGCTGGTGAAGAGCCCGATCGGCCGTTGACGGCTCGGTGACGAGAAGCGAAGACCTGACGAAGGGGACGTGAGCGAGATGCTCGAGATCGAGCGGAACGAACTGATCACGCAGATCAAGGTCCAGGCGATGACGATCCTGATGTTCACCTCCAGCGAGCCCGAGTTCGAGTTGCCCGAGCCCAGCAAGATGGACGACCTCGACTCGTTCTCGGTCGTGCAGCTCATCCTCACGCTGGAGGACATCTACGACGTGCGCCTGCTGGAGGACATGCAGCAGTTCGAGGGGAAGACCTTCGACGACCTGGCCGACTTCGTCGCCCTGCGCATCTCCCAGAACGACCAGGCCGTCCCACCCGCCTGACCGCGCGCACGTCCGCCGGGCCCGCAAGGCACACCCACCACGAAAGCGTGACATGAACCGACACATCACCCGTGCGACGAGATTCGGGGGCTGACATGCGCTTCCTGCCCGACTGGGAGAGCATCACGGTGTCCGTCATCGGTCTGGGCTACGTCGGGTCCTGCGTGGCCGCGGCCCTGACCGACCAGGGCATCCGCGTGGTCGGCGTGGACAACGACGCCTCTCTGGTCGCGGAGCTGACCGCCGGGCACTGCCGGTTCCGCGAACCCGGCCTGCCCGACCTGCTCGCCCGCGGAATCACCTCATCACGACTGAGCGTCACGACGGACTACGACGCCGTGTCCTCGACCGACATCGTCATCGTGGCGGTCGGCACCCCGGTCCGGCCGGACGGCGCCCTGGTGGACACCCAGCTCCGCGGCGCCTGCGAAGAGCTGGCCCGTGGGATCCGGCCCGGCCAGCTCGTCATCTTCAAGAGCACGGTGCCCGTGGGCACCACGCGCGGCCTCGTGGCGCCCTTGCTGGAGAGCTCAGGGCTGTCCTGCGGCGCAGACTTCGGCCTGGCCTTCTGCCCGGAACGCCTGTCCGAGGGCGTCGCGCTGAGCGAGCTGCGCCGCTTCCCCATCGTCATCGGCGGCTGGTGCCAGGACAGCGTCGACGCCGCCGCGGTGTTCTGGCAGAAGAGCATCGGCGTGGATGTGGTGCCCTGCGGGTCCGTCGAGGCCGCGGAGCTGGTGAAGCTGACGAACAACTGGTGGGTCGACCACAACATAGCCCTGGCCAACGAGCTCGCCCAGGTCTGCGCCAGGTCCGGCGTGGACGTGCTGGAGGTCATCTCGGCGGCCAACTCCATCCCCAAGGGAGAGGGCAGCGTCAACGTCCTCCTGCCGAGCGTCGGGGTCGGCGGGTCGTGCCTGACCAAGGACCCGTGGATGCTGTGGCGCTCGGCCCGCGAGCTCGGCGTCGAGCTGCGCACGATCCCCGTCGCCCGGACGGTCAACGACTCCATGCCCGGATTCACCGTGCGGCTCATCGTCGAGGAGCTGGCCAAGCTCGGCAGGAGCCCCGAGACGGCCACGATCGCGGTGCTGGGACTGGCGTTCAAGAACGACACGGGCGACCTGCGGGCCACCCCGGTCGCGCCGGTCGTGGCCGCGCTGCGGCAGGCCGGCGCGCAGGTGCGGCTGTACGACCCGCTCGTGACGGCCGGGGAGACCGAGAAGACCTTCGGGTCGGGTCAGGCGGAGTCCCTGAGGGAAGCGGTCCGTGACGCCGACTGCGTCGCCGTGCTGGCCAGGCACAAGCAGTTCGACGCGGTGGACTTCGCCGAGGTGCGCCGTGCCGCGGCGCCGTCGTGCGTCGTGGTGGATGGGCGCGCCTACTACTCACGGGACATGATCGACCGGCTTCGGGAGCTGGGCTTCTCCTACCGTGGGATCGGGCGTTAGGCGTAACGGACACGGCCGCCCGACGCCGGCCGGGAAACCGAGGGAACAGATGTACCCAGCGGAGCTGGCGGAGAGCTACAACCGGGTCTACCTGGGCCGGGGCAAGGACTACGCGGGCGAGGCCGCCGACGCCGTCCGGTGGGTCCGGCGCCACGCGCCCGGCGCCGCCTCGCTGCTGGACCTGGCCTGCGGCACCGGCAACCACCTGCGCCGCTACGCCGAGGCGTTCGACCGGGTGGAGGGCATGGACCTGTCGCAGGACATGCTGGCCATGTCGAAGGAGTCGCTGCCCGGCGTGCCGCTGCACCTGGGCGACATCCGTGACTTCGAGCTCGGCCGCACGTACGACGCCGTCTCGTGCCTGTTCGCCATCGGCCATCTGCAGTCGGCCGAGGAGCTCGACGCGGCCCTGGCGCGCATGGCCGCGCACGTGGTCAGCGGCGGGGTGGTGGTGGTCGAGCCGTGGTGGTTCCCGGACACGTTCGACGCCGGGCACGTCTCGGCCGAGGTGTTCGACGACCGGCAGCCCGTACTGGCCCGCATGTCGCACTCGGTGCGCACCGGCCGCAAGGTCCGCACCGACGTGCACTGCCTGGCCGCCCACCCGGGCGCGGGGGTGCGGCACTCGTCGCACAGCTTCGAGCTGACGCTGTTCACGCGGGAGGAGTACGAGGCGGCGTTCACGCGGTGCGGGCTGTCGCCCGTCTACGTCGAGGGCGCGCCCTGGGACTGCGGCCTCTTCGTGGGCGTGCGGGAGGGCTGACGCGCCGCGGCTCCGTCCGCCCGGTGCAGGGCCGTGAGCCGTTCCAGCTCCGCGACGACGTCGTTGGGCGTCGGCAGGGCGAGCATCTCGTCCCTGAGCCGCCCGGCCCCCCGGCGCAGGTCCGGCTCGCGGAGCAGTCGCACCAGGTGCTCACGGGTGCTCTCCTCGGTGACGTCGTCGCTCGGGATCATCAGCGCCATGCCCTGATCGGCCAGCCCGCGGGCCACCAGCCGGTCGTCGAGCAGCCGGCGCGGCAGGATGAGCTGCGGCACCCCGTGGACGGCCGCCGTGCACACCGTGCCCGGCCCCCCGTGGTCGATGACGGCCGAGCAGGTGGGCATCAGCGCGTGCAGCGGCACGAACGAGACCAGCCGGGCGTTGGGCGGCACGCTCGCCAGCTCGGCCCGCTGCCGGGGCGGCACGGTGGCGACGATCTCGACGTCGAGGTCGCCCAGCGCGTCCAGCAATCCCTGCATGGAGACGGCGTAGCGGCCGAGCCGCTCGGTCGCCGACAGCCCGAGGCTGAGGCAGACGCGCGGCCGTTCGGGCGGCACCCGCAGCCATGCGGGGACGACGGCCCGGCCGTTGTACGGGACGTACCGCATCGGGACGTAGTGCAGGCCGGCGGCCCGGCCCAGCGAGGCGGGCATGTGGGTCACGGTGAAGTGGCCCCGGGCCAACTCCTCCGTGAACCGTCCGCCGAAGCGCCCGGCCTGCGCGCCGAGCCACCGGGCCAGCACGTCGTCCCGCCGTCCCGCCGGCTGTTCGGCCAGCACGCGCAGGAACCGCTCGCGCATCCACCCGAAGAGGTCCACGCTCCACAGCACCCGGGCGTGAGCGGCGCCCGACGCCTGGGCCGCGATCGCCCCCGCGAACGTCCCCGGCTCCCAGAGCACCAGGTCAGGCTGCCACCGCAGGCAGAAGTCGGTCAGGTCGTCGATCATCGGACCGTTGACGGTGCGCCACCACCATGACACGACCTCGCGGTATCCCCAGGTCAGCTCCTGCCACGTCAGGTCGCCGGGCCAGCTCTCCCCCATGTCGAAGAACCCCGACCCCTCCTCCTCGCCGAACCGCCGGGCCCACTCGCGGTGGCGGTACAGGGCGTGGTCGCGGCCCACCGGCACCACGGTGAGCCCGGTGCCCGCGACGGCGTCCGCCAGCTCGGGCTGGGTCGCCACCCGCACCTCGTGGCCGGCGGTCCGCAACGCCCAGCCCAGCGGCACCATGCTGAGGAAATGCGTCTTCTCGGCGTAGGAGACCAGCAGGACCCGCATGTGTTTCTCCTCCCGCACGCGTGGGAATAGGAAAGCGCGCCGGACGGCTTCCGCGCCGCTTTCCCCGCGATGCGCGCGGGGGAAATGCCGAGCCGGCGCCCGCACCGTTCCGCGGGCCTGTCCGTGACGGTAGGCACCCACTCCCCCGCCCGCAACGCCGCAGCCCGCCGGGGCGGTCCGGCCGCTATCCGGCGTCCCGCCGGCGAGACGGCCGGACCTGCCGGAATACCGGTTGAATGCCGATGGGACACCCGGCGGAATACCGGTCGGAATATCGCGGAACGGGACCCGAATGGCGCCGGCAGGACGGCCACGGAGCATTCCCGGCCGCGGGTCACCGCCGGAAATTGACGCCGGCCCGCACCGAAAACTAACGTGCCGCGGGAGGCGGAATTCCAACGGGCGAGCGGCCACGAGCCGATTCGCCATGTCCCCAGGGAAAGGCCGATGTCCTGTCGCGAGGGCCCCACGTGACCAAGCCCCGCCGCGTTCCCGAGCTCGGCGCACGGCGCCTGCTGATCGTGGGCACCGGCGCCGTCGCCGCGATGCACCTGCCGTCCTGGCTCACCTGGCTCACCACCTCCTACCCGGACCTCGAGGCGCGGGTGGTGCTCACGCGCAGCGCCGAACGGTTCGTCAGCCGCGAGGCGCTGAGCGTGCTGATCCGCGGCGAGGTCCTTCCCGACCGCTGGCCGGACGAGCCCGGCCCCGAAGCGCTCCACGTGCGGCTCACCGAGTGGAGCGAGGCGATCGCCGTCTATCCGGCCTGCCTGAACTACGTGTCCAGGCTGGCGCTGGGCCTGGCCGACACGCCTTCGCTGCTGGCCCTGCAGTGCACGTCAGCGCCGATCGGCGTGGCTCCCTCACTGCCGCCGGGGGCGCTGGACAACCCCACGTTCCGCGCCCACCTCGACACGCTGGCCGAGCGGCCCAACGTGGTGGTGGCGCCCACCCTACCCGCGATCAGCGCCACGACCCGGCGGGCGGACGCCGCGGGCGCGCCCCCGCTGTGGACGCTGATCGACCTCGTCGAACGGCTGCGCCGGAGCCTGTCGCCCGACGCGGTCCCGCCCGCCGACGTCGTGTGACACGCGGAGGCAGTGCTTGAACGACATGGTGCAGTACTACACGCTGGCCGACCCGCTGTTCTACGAGGACGCCACCCGCTGGTCGGCCGGCGCCGGCCACCTCGGCGACGCCGCCTTCGGCGTGTCCGCCCGGCCCACGCCCGACGGCTGGACGCGCAGGCGGCGGACCGTGTGGGAGTCGCTGGAACCCGTGGGCCACACCTCGCCGGAGCAGGGCTGGAAGATCCACCTCTCGGCCACGCTGGAGAACGCCGACCGGATCTGCACCGCGGTCTGGGACTACTGCGTCGAGCACGGCGTGCCGTTCAAGCACCTCATCGACCGCAACATGCTGCTGGTGTTCAACGCGAAGTACACTCCGCGCGGCACCAGCGGCAAGCTGGTCACCGTCTATCCGCCGCCCGAGCGGTTCGCGGCCGTCGTCACCGACCTGGCCGAGCTGACCCGGGGCGAGCGGGGCCCGTACGTCCTCAGTGACCTGCGCATCGGCGACGGCCCTGTCTACGTGCGGTTCGGCGGTTTCGTCCGGATGCGGTGCGTGGACGACCGCGGCCGGATCACGATGGGCATCCGGCGGCCCGACGGGGTGCTGGTGCCCGACCGGCGCACGCCCTCCTTCGCCCCGCCCGACTGGGTGGACATTCCCGAGGTGCTGCGGCCGCACCTGGAGGCGCGCAGAGCCGCCGCCGCGCACGCCCCGCCGTACCGGGTGGAACGGGCGCTGCACTTCTCCAACGCGGGCGGTGTCTATGTGGCGACCCGGAAGGCCGACGGCCTGCGGGTGGTGCTGAAGGAGGCGAGGCCGCACACCGCGATCGACAACAACCACCTCGACGCCCCCGCCCGCCTGCGCGCCGAGAGCCGGGCGCTGCGCGCGCTCGCCGGCGTGCGGGGGGTGCCCGCGCTGTACGACGAGTTCGCCGCGGACGGGCACCACTTCCTCGTCCAGGAGTACGTCGAGGGCGAGCCGCTGGCGGTCTGGATCGCGCTGAACCACCCGTGGGCGACCATGGCCGAGCCGGCGCCGGCCGACCTGGCCGCCTACACCAGCAAGGCGGAGCGGATCGTCGGGTCACTGGCCGGCGTCCTCGGCGAGATGCACGCCCGGGGCGTGGTCTTCGGTGACCTGCACCTGGGCAACGTCATGGTGACGCCGGAGGGCACGGCCGCCCTGGTGGACTTCGAGCTGGCCTTCGACGCCGGTCGTGCGGGGTGGCGGCCGGGCCTCGGGGCCATGGGGTTCGTCGGTAAGGACAGGCGCGGCGCGGACCTGGACCGGTACGCGCTCAGCGCGGTCATGCTGGCGATGTTCCTGCCGTTCAGCAAGATCCATGTGTTGCAGCCAGGCAAGGTCCACCAGCTCGTCCGGGTGGTCACCCGCCACTTCCCGGTGCCGACGGGCTGGGCGGAGACCGTCCTGCGGGAGCTCGCCCCGGCCGGGTCCGCCGAGCGCACCGGCGAGCCGGACGACACGCCGCCCGACTGGTCCGCGATGTCGAAGAGGGTCGCGGCGGGCATCCTCGCCTGCGCCACCCCCGAACGCGAGGACAGGCTGTTCCCCGGCGACGTCCAGCAGTTCGTCTCCGGTGGCCTGTCGTTCGGCTACGGCGCGGCGGGGGTGCTGTGGGCACTGGACGTGACCGGGCACGGCCGCCATGCGGAGCACGAGCGGTGGCTGCTGCGGGCCGCGGAGCGCGCGGAGTTCCCCTATCAGGGCTTCTACGACGGCGTCGCGGGCATCGCCTACGCGCTCGACCACCTCGGCCACGCCGAGGCCGCGGCGGCCCTGCTCCGGCGGCACCCGCCGCCCGAGCGGGCGGGCGCCTCGCTGGCCTCCGGCCTGGCCGGGATCGGCGGCGCGCACCTGCACCTCGGCCTGCGGTGGGGCGACCGGGACCGGGTCCGGGCCGCGCTGGACGTCGCCGAGCGGCTGGCCGGCGCCTTCGCCGGCGGGGCCGCGCCCGCCGCGCCCGCCGCGCCGCCCGCCGGACTGATGCGCGGCTGGTCGGGCGTGGCGCTGTTCCTCCTACGCGTGTACGAGCACACCGGCGACCGGGTCTGGATCGACACAGCCGTGCGGGCGGTGCACCGCGACCTCGACGCCTGCGTGACCGGCCCGCACGGCGCGATCATGGTCGCGGAGGCGGGCGTGCGGCTGCTGCCGTACCTGGAGACCGGCAGCGCGGGCATCGCGCTGGTGATCGACGAGCTGATGCCGCACACCGGCGACGCCAGGATCCGGGAGAGCCTGCCCGGCCTGCTTCGCGCGTGCACGCCGTGGCTGGCCGTCCAGGCCGACCTGTTCCGCGGCAAGACAGGGCTCCTCCTGACCCTCGCCCGGCTCGGCCGGCCGGGCTGGGAACGGCACCGCGAGGTGCTGACCTGGCACGCGATCGAGTACCGCGGGCACCTGCTCTTTCCCGGCAACCTCGGCTACCGCCTGTCCACGGACCTGGCCACGGGCTCCGCCGGCGTGCTGCTGGCCCTCGCGGGCCAGGGCGGCGCCGGCGTGCCGTTCCTGCCGTTGTTCTCCCAGCGGCCGGCGGGCGCGCCGTGAGCGGCCCGGCGATCGCCGTCGAGCGCCTGGCCAAGCGTTACGGCGACCTGGAGGCCGTGCGCGGCATCGACTTCGAGGTGGCGAACGGCGAGGTGTTCGGCTTCCTCGGACCGAACGGGGCGGGCAAGTCCACCACGATCAACATGCTCTGCACGCTGCTCGCCCCCACCTCGGGGCGGGCGGCCGTCGCGGGCCACGACGTGGTCGCCCAACGCGACCGGGTCCGGCGCTCCCTCGGCCTGGTGTTCCAGGAGTCCACACTCGACGGGTACCTCACCGCCGTGCAGAACCTGCGCTTCCACGCCGAGCTGTACGGCGTGCCACGCGCCGCCGCGTCGGAGCGGATCGCAAGCCTGCTGGAGTTGGTCGGGCTCTGGGAACGCAGGGACAACTTGGTCTCCACCTTCTCGGGCGGCATGAAGCGCCGCCTGGAGATCGCCCGGGGCCTGCTGCACACCCCGCGCGTCCTCTTCCTCGACGAGCCCACGATCGGGCTGGACCCGCAGACCCGGGCGGCGATCTGGGGCTACCTGGGCGAGCTGCGCTCGCGGGAGGACATCACCGTCTTCCTGACCACGCACTACATGCAGGAGGCGGAGTACTGCGACCGCGTCGCGATCATGGATCACGGCGCCATCGCCGTGATCGGCGCCCCGGACGCGCTGAAGTCCGCGGTAGGCGAGGACCGGCTGTGGATCCGTACCGCCGACGACGCGGCCGCCGAGGCCGCGCTGCGTGAGCGGTTCGGCCTGGAGGCGGCGCGGCAGGGGGACGCGCTCACGTTCACGGTGCCGGAGGGCGAGTCCTTCCTGCCCGGGTTGATCACCGGGCTCGGCGTCCCCATCAGCGCGGTCCAGTTCGCCAGGCCGACCCTGGAAGACGTCTTCCTCGCCCACACCGGCACCACCATCAGGGACGACACCGGCCTGCCCCCCGCCACGGCGCACTGAGATTCTCGCCTTGGTGGGGGCCGAGGGGATGGCCGCTACCTCGGGGTTTCATACCCGTGTGTCCGGCCTGGTGGAACTCCGGGCCCGGATGATGCCCCCGGCTCACATGGAAAACCCCAGGCCACCGACCTGGGGTTTTCTGTGCTGTGCGCCGCCAGGGACTCGAACCCCGGACCCGCTGATTAAGAGTCAGCTGCTCTGACCAACTGAGCTAGCGGCGCCTGCAACACGTGTAACTGTAGCAGCCGCCGAGCATCGTTCGCACACTCAGCCGAGCCGGGAGGCCAGCCGCCCGTACGCCTCCAGCACCCGGTCCCAGAACCGGTCCACCTCCAGGGCGGTCGCCACCAGGGCGTTCGCGGGCCGGCCGCGCAGTTCGAAGTCGGTCACGGTCATCCCCGAGGTGTACCGGCCGGCGGTCTCGACGTGCACCACCGCGGGCAGGCAGGTGAACAGTGACGGGTCCAGGACGTACGCGACGGCGCAGGCGTCGTGGATGGCCGGGCCGCCCTCGGCCGTGACCATGCCGTACGAGGTGGTGGCGGGGATCAGCAGGTCGGCGGCCAGCCGGCCGAGCGGGCGCAGTCGTCGCAGGACGGCCTCGGTGACCAGGGCGGTGAGGGTCACGTCGAGCCCGAGCATCTTCACGGTCCAGCCGGCGTCGAAGACGATCGAGGCCGCCTCGGGGTCGGCGAGCATGTTGAACTCGGCGGCCGGGTTGTGGTTGCCGCGCGTGTAGGTGCCGCCCATGATGACGAAGTCGCGGGCCCACGCGGCGACGCGTGGTTCCCGGCGTACGGCGAGGGCGATGTTGGTCAGCGGGCCGGTGGCGGCGAGGGTGATCTCGCCGGGGGCGGCGCGCAGGGTGTCGACGATGAAGTCCACGGCGTGGCCGTCCGCGGCGGCGCGGGTGGGCGGCGGGAGGACGGCGTCGCCGAGGCCGGTGGAGCCGTGCACGTGGGCGGCACGGACGGTGTGCCGCAGCAGCGCTCCGGCGCTGCCCGGGATCACCGGCACGTCGCCGAGCCGCAGGAACTCGCGCAGTGCCAGGGCGTTGCGCGTGGTCTGGTCGAGGTCGACGTTTCCGCCGACGGTGGTGATCCCGACGATGTCCAGGGCCGGGGAGCCGCCGGCCAGGGCGAGCGCGAGCGCGTCGTCGATGCCGGGATCACAGTCGATGAGGAGCTTTGTCACGGAACCGCACCTTACGCAGCGTCCGGACATGAGTCGGGGCCGGGCAGTTCCCCCAAAGCTGCCCGGCCCCGATCGAAGGCGGTCCAGGCCGGCGATTCCCCCAAAACGCCGGCGGTCCCGCACTGCGGACTGCGGTCCCCCTCCGCGTCCGCCTCGGTAAAGGCTCTGCAGGCCAGTCGCTGTGCTCCCGACCTGCCTCGACATTACCGAGACGAATGCAACGGACGCGTCATAACGGGGTCGAATATCTGCCTAATCGGGCTACGAAAGCTCCAAACGGACCTCCGTGCCCTCCATGAGGGTGCGACTGACCGTGCAGTACTTGTCGTGCACCCGCTGGGCGACCGCCCGGTAGACCTCGTCGGCCTCCTCGGACGGCAGCTCGACATCGTAGGTGATCGTCACCGGGCCGAGCAGGTTGGACTCGACCTTGTCGGCGGCCACCGTCATCGCCAGGCGGACCAACTGGTGGCCGCGCTTGGCCGTGAGCGGCTCCACGGTCACGATGTTGCACCCGCCCACCGCCGCCAGGAGCAGCTCGACCGGCGTGAAGACGCCGTCCTCCTCGCCGCCGCCCATGCGCACCTCGGCGCCCCGGTCGTTCGTCGCTCTGAACCCGCCGTCGTCGGTCCGCTCCACACGCACGTTTGCCATGCCCCAGACCCTACTCATCCGGTCGTACGCCGGATGCTGGGCATACCGTTCGGTGAGCGGCTTAGCGTGACATTACGGCCCGCATGCAACGGTTGGCAGCGGACAAGGAGGCATGGTGACGACTTTTCCCGGAACCACCCGCGCTGAGACGATCAGCGGCATCCCCGTGAGCGTGGACATCCGCACGGCCCTGCCCCGCCGGGAGCTGGCTCCTCTGCTCGACGACGCCTTCGCCTGGCTGCGGTGGGTGGACGAGACGTTCAGCCCGGCCCGCGCGGACAGCCAGATCGGCCGGCTCAACGGCGGGCGGACCATCGAGCAGATCCCCGAGCTGGTCGAGGTGCTGCACCGGTGCGACGCGCTGAGCGAGCGCACCGGCGGATGGTTCGAGGCGCGGATCAACGGCGTCATCGACCCGTCCGGATACATCAAGGGGTGGGCCCTGGAGCGGCTGTCCCGCGCGCTGACCAACGCCGGCGCCGTGGACCACCGCCTGGACGCGGGCGGCGACATCAGGCTGCGCGGCTCGGCCGCGCCCGGCAGGCCGTGGCGGACCGCGATCCGCGACCCGCGGTCCGGGCTGCCCCGCAGGACGGTGGCGGCGTACGACCTCGCCATCGCCACCTCGGGGGGCGCCCCAGTGCTGAACCCGCGCACGGGCGGCCGCCAGTCCTGGCCGGGCGCGGTCACGGTGGTCGGGCCCGACCTCGGGGTCGCCGACGCGTACGCCACCGCCATGTACGCGATGGGACCGGTCCTGGCCAGGCGGTTCGCCACCGAGCTGGCCGAGGCGGAGCCGTACCAGACGCTGGTCATCGGCCGTGACGGCAAGGAGGTCGCCACGCCCGGCTTCGCGGCGTACACGGTGGCGGAGGACCGCCTGGTCGGGTAGGCAGGCGGTGCGGGGTCAGGCGTCCGGATGCTTGGACAGGTAGTCGATGTAGACGGGGCGCAGGGCGTCGCCGAGGTCGCCCTCGCCCGCGGCGAGAGCGTCGCTCAGCAGGGCGGACACCCGGCTGAGGTCGGCGGCCGTCTCGGTCTCGTGCCCGGACGCGGCCTCGGCCGCGGGGATGATCTTCAGCAGGTTCCACAGGAAGCCGACGTCCCCGTGGCGAACCGCGTAGCGGACCGCACGCTCGTGCAGTTCGCCGGCGGGCAGTGACTCCAGTCCCTCGATGCTCATCTCGTTGCCTCCCGGGCCCCTCTTTCCCTCGTTGCCGACCCGATAACGCCCCCGGACGGCCGGGCCACGTGAGCGTCGCGCCGGTGGGCTATCCGAACGCCAGGCCCGGATGGGAGGATCATCCAGCGTGAGATTCATCATCAGAACCCTCGCGGCCGCGGCCGCGCTGTGGGTGGCCGTCCAGCTCCTCGATGGCATCGAGGTCACCGCACCGACCGACTCCCCCACCTACTGGGGCACGCTGCTCATCGTCGCGCTGATCTTCGGCCTGATCAACGCCATCGTGAAGCCGATCGTCAAGGCGCTCGGCTGCGCGATCATCGTGCTCACGCTCGGGTTGTTCCTGCTGGTCATCAACGCGGCCATGCTGCTGCTGACGAGCTGGATCGCGGGGCAGCTCGACATCCCCTTCCACGTCGACGACTTCTATCCGGCCGCCTTCTGGGGCGCGATCATCATCAGCGTGGTGAGCTGGCTGCTGGGACTCTTCGTCCCCGACGGCGACTGACCCACGCCCTCGCTCAACCCCCGGGCGGGCCGGTGACCGAGCCGCGCTCGCGCAGGGTGGGCTGCTGGACGACGCGGCGCCGGCGGGCTGAGCCGTCGGCCGCCGCCGACACCAGCCGGACCGCGGCCCGCACGATGCCGTCGATGTCCCAGTCGACGGTGGTGAGCCCCGGCGTGAGCAGCTCCGACATGGGGTGGTCGTCGTAGCCCATGACCGAGACGTCTCTGGGGATGGACAGCCCCAGCTCGGCCGCCGCCGCGTAGACGCCGTAGGCGATGGAGTCGGCGAAGCAGAACACGGCGCTCGGCCGGGCGTCGCTCAGCACCCGGTGGGCGACCCGGGTGGCGGCGGCCAGCCCGTGGGGGGCGGTGGCGACGGTGATGTCGAGGCCGAGCCGGTCGGCCTCGGCCGTGACGTGCACGTCGGCCGGGCGGTCGGGGGTGCTGGCCCGGGTGGGGGTGAGCACGCAGACGCGCCGGTGTCCCAGCCCGCGCAGGTGCTCCAGTGCGAGCGTCACGCCGCGGCGGTTGTCGAAGACGACCTCGCCCGCGGTGCCGGCCAGCGAGTCGCCGATCGCGACCACGGGCACGGACTCGCACAGCTCCGGCCAGAACGCCGCCGCGGGGTCGAGCGGCTGCACGATCATGCCGTCGACCCGCTGGTCGCGCAGTTGCTGGGCGAGGGCGCGCTCGCGGGCCGGGTCGCCGACGGCGTCGAGGATCAGGGCATAGCGGTCTTTCTCCCGCAGCCCCCGGCTGATGCCGACGGCGAGCGACTGCTGCCAGAGGTCCTCCAGGGAGCCGCAGAGCAGGCCGATCATGCCGGTGCGCCCGCTGGCCAGCGCGCGGGCGATGGGGTCGGCCTCGTAGCCGAGCTCGGCGGCCGCTGCGCGGACCCGCTGCATGGTCTCCTCCGAGACCTGCATTCCGCGCAGCGCATAGGAGACGGCCGCAGGAGACAGCCCTGTCGCACGGGCCACTTCCCGGATCGTCGCTCTCTTCCGGGGCATCGCCCCAGACTATTGCGTGACGCCGACACTTTTCGGAAAGCCGTCCTACCGGCTCGCCGCCGCATTGACACGTCCTTAGGTGAAGCGGTTCACTGAACCGTATCACTGAACCGCTTCACAGAGTCGATTCGGCAGATCGACCAAGTTACCTATAAAGTCAGTAGGAAATACAGGGAGGTGTGATCGTGACCATCGACGTGCACCAGCACGTGTGGACCCCGTCCTTCGTCGAAGCGCTGCGCGCCCGCCGCGCGCCGCCCCGCCTGGACGGCTGGACGCTGCTGCTGGACGGCGAGCCTCCCTACGAGGTGGACCCCGCCGACCACGAGTCCCGTGACACCACCGGCCTGGAGCTGGCCCTGGTGTCCCTGTCCAGCCCGCTCGGCGTCGAATCCCTGCCGCCCGAGGAGGCGTGGCCGCTCATCGACGCCTACCACGAGGGCGCGCTGGGGCTCGGCGAGCCGTTCGGGGCCTGGGCCGCCACCTGCCACAGCGAGCCGGACCCCGGCCGCCTCGCCGCGGACCTCGACCGAGGCTTCGCCGGGCTGCAGATCCCGGCGACCGCCCACCCCGACGACGGGCTGCTGGAGGTGCTCACCGAGCGTGACCTGCCGCTGTTCGTCCACCCCGGCCCGGCCGCCCCGGCGCCCGCCGCGCACCCGGCCACGCCGGCGTGGTGGCCCGCGCTCGTGCCGTACGTGCAGCAGATGCACGCGGCCTGGCACTACTTCCACGCCGTCGTCCGCCCCAGGCACCCGGCGCTGCGCGTGTGCTTCGCGCTGCTCGCCGGGCTGGCGCCGCTGCACACCGAGCGGCTGCTCGCCCGGGGCGGGGACGGCCGCGGCCGGGTCGATCCGGGCTTTTACCTGGAGACCTCCTCCTACGGCCCGCGCGCCATCGACGCGATCGTCCGCGAACTCGGCGTCGACGTCGTGGTCAACGGCTCCGACGCCCCGTACGCCACCGCACCCGAGCCCGGACTCGGCGAGGCCGCCTCGCACGCGATCCGGGTCGTCAACCCCCGTCGTCTCCTGAGCAGAGTCTCCTGAGCAGAGTCTCCTGAGCAGAGTCTCCTGAGCAGAGTCTCCTGAGCAGAAAGGAAGCACTCACGTGACCGAGGCCGCCCAGCCGACCATCGAACGCAGCCGTCCCATCCAGGACGCGAGCGTGTGCGCCGGTCTCCCGGAGCGCACGCTCGACCGGCGCGAGCTGCGCGCCCTGGTCGACGATCTCGCCACCCGCCCGCAGGAGTGGGCGCACCACGTGGCCTTCCCGGACGACGGGGGCCGCCACTACGCCTCGCTGCACCGGGACGCGTACGTGGACGTCTGGCTGCTGTGCTGGCGTCCCGAGGACGACACGGGCTGGCACGACCACGACATCTCCTCCGGCGCGGTGCGCGTGGTGCGGGGCGCGCTGCTCGAATGCAACCCGCGGATCGGCGGCGAGCACCTGGAGACGGTGGTGGCGGAGGGCCAGTCGTTCTCGTTCGGGCCGGAGCACATCCACCGGCTGACGGGCGCCGTGCACGGCAGTGTGTCGATCCACGCCTACTCGCCGCCGTTGTGGCGGCTCGGGCAGTACTCGATCGACGGCACCGGCGTGATGCGCCGCGTCTCGGTCAGCTACGCCGACGAGCTGCGCCCGCTCGACCCGGAGCCGGAGGCGGGGCCGCCGGCTAGGGACGACGCCGTGGCCTGAGCACGCAGCAGGTCCCGCAGGCGTCCGCGTCCGGCAGCGTGACCCACAGGCAGCACGTCCTTCGGAAGTAGCCGTCGCCGTGGGGCTCGATCAGCCCGTCGACGGGCTTGCCCACCTGGCGCAGCAGCTCCATGAAGTCGCCGGGCACCACGCTGGTCAGCGGGTGGGCCAGGGCCTCGGCCGTCGAGCCCCACAGCGTCCGCTCGCCCACCTTGGCCAGCGAGGCGAGGGCCCGCACCAGCGGCTCCTGCGACTCGGCCAGCGCCCGCGAGATGGCCGCGGCGCCGGTGCCCCACTCCAGCCGGGAGGCGGCGATGGTCACGCCGGCGTCGGAGACCTTGAAGAAGGTGTCGTCCAGCGGCATGAGCGGGATCGGCGCGTCGAGCGCCCAGCCGAGGGCCATCGGCATCGTGTGCCAGTAGGCGTAGGTCTTCCAGAACAGCGCCGCGCCGACGTGGCGCGGGGCGTTGTAGCGCGCGGCCGTCTCGTCGGCCAGCTCGCCCAGCAGCGTGTACGGCTCGCGCAGCAGCTCGGCGGCGGAGGTCCAGCTGTCGTCCGGCGAGACGGTCAGCCCGGGCGCCAGCCCGATCACGCCGCCACGCTCGGCGGCCACTCGGTCGAGCACGTCGGTCACCACGCCGGAAGTCCCTTCCCCGCTTGCCGTAGGTAAGCCTTACCTAAGGTAGCAGGCTTCCCCGTGGCGGCCGCAACATGCGTCCCGGTACGGGATCGCGGCGCGAGCGCCGCTCAGCGCCGGACGGCGGGCTCCACGGGCCCGCGCGCCACCGCTGTCGCCGCGCCGAGCAGGACCAGGAGCAGGACGATCGCCATGAAGACCTGTCCGTGCAGACCGAGGACGAAGACGGTCCGGTCGGAGAACTCCGGGTCGTAGGTGGCGGTGTCGGGGAACAGCAACGCGCCGAACATCCCGAGCCAGGGAGTGGCCAGGACCGCGGCGGCGCACAGCAGCCTGCCGCGCTCGTTCCCGCCCCGCCGCCGGGCCAGGGCCAGGCCGATGAGGCCGAGGAGCACCGTCATGACCATGTACTGGGCGTCGTGGAACTTGGCGTGGGGCGGCCAGGCGGGGTTGAAGGCGTGCTGCGCCGCGAGGTCGGGGATGACGAGGTCGGCGAGCACGGCGCTGGTCGTGGTGATGCCTCCGACCATGGTGATCAGGGTCCGCGGGAGGGACATGGGCAGCCTTTCTGGAGGGAAGGGGGGTTCGCCGGTGGGCCGCCGCCGCGCGCGCGGCCCCGGGCGTGCGGAGATGTCAGGGTGTCCAGGTGTAGGCGGGGGTGAGCGAGCGGGCGAAGAACGCGCGGGGCAGCAGCGGCACGGCCGCGTCGCGCAGCGTGGTCAGCGGCGCGGACGTCCAGTGCGCGGGTGCGCCGACCTGGCGGGACAGGCGGGCGATCAGCTGGGTGCGCGGCCTTCGGGCGCTGTCGTAGGCCGCCAGGCCCCCCCGTACGCCGAGGGTGTCCACGGCCTTGGCCAGCGTGACGGCGTCCTCCATCGCCTGGCAGGCGCCCTGCCCGAGGTTGGGGGTCATGGCGTGGGCGGCGTCGCCGAGCACGGCGGCCTTCCCGTGGACGTAGCCGGGCAGGTCCGGCAGCTCGTAGGTGTCGTGTTGCAGCACCGACTCGTGCTCCGCGGAGTCGAGCAGCGCGGGGATCGGGTCGTGCCAGTGCGCGAAGCGTTCGCGCAGCTCGTCCAGGCCGACACGGGAGCCGGCGGGCGCGTTGGCCATCAGGTAGCAGTAGACGCGGCCGTCCGGCATGGGCACGTGCCCGAACCGGGCGCCTCTGCCCCACGTCTCCACGCTCCCCTCGACGGCCCGTGGCGGGGCGATGAGTCGCCAGGTCGTGTATCCGACGTAGCGCGGCCCGGGGAGGTCCGGCCAGAGCGAGCGACGGGTCACGCTGTGCACGCCGTCGGCGCCCACGACGAGATCCGCGGTGGAGGTGCCGTCGCCGTGGACGACCGTGCCGTCGGGCCGCACCTGGCGCACGTCGGTGCCCGGCCGCAGGCACTCTCCGGGCACCGCTTGGCGCAGCAGGTCGACGAGGGCGGCCCGGTGCACGGTCACCCACGAGCCGAAGCGGCGCCTGAGGCCGTCGACGTCGTTGCGGATCAGCCAGCCGCCGTCGACGCGGCGGATGCCCGCGGGCGGGCCGGCCGGGCAGGTGGCGCGCAGGCCGTCGCCGAGGCCGAGGGTGTCCAGGGCGCGCAGGCCGTTGGGCTGGATGGCCAGTCCCGCGCCGACCTCGGTGAACGCGGGGGCGCGCTCCAGGACCTCCACCTGCCAGCCGCGCCGGTGGAAGGCGACGGCCGCGGTCAGCCCGCCGATGCCGCCGCCCACGATGATGACTTTCACTGCCGGGTCTCCTTGTTGTGGTCGTGGCGTGCCGGGCTCAGTGCAGGCCCCGCTTGCCGGGTGTCCAGAACGGCTTCACCTTGATCGAGGTACGCGGCCAGTTGCGCTCGCGTACCAGGAAGTCGCGTACCAGCTGGCAGGTCCTGGCCTCGCCGGCCACGTATGCGGCGCCGGCGTTGTTCGGCAGGTCGAGCTCGGCCACCGCGGCCAGCAGCAGCCGGGAGGACGCGGCCGGCGCGCCGTGGCGGTGGACGCGGCGCAGCGGCGCCGGAGCCGGGACGGGCAGGTCGTGCTCGGGGGCGTCGCTCTCCAGGACCCCGTACACCTCTGCCGAGGCCCCCAGCGCGCGGATCATCGGCCCGAAGGCGGCGCTCGCGGTCTCCTCGCCGATGAACACGTGGTATTCCGCCTCGCGGGTGAAGAAGTCGCCCTGCGGCCACCAGAAGGTCACCGGGTCGCCGGGCCGGGCCTCTCGCGCCCACCTCAGCCCGATGCCGTCGCCCTCGTAGAGGTGGATCCGCAGTTCGAGGGCCCGCTCGTCGAAGTCCCAGATCGTGTAGGTGCGCAGCGTGTCGGCGGGGCGCAGGATGCCCGAGACCGACAGCGGGTCCTTCAGCTCGATCCGGACGTGCTGGCCGGGGGTGTAGGGGAAGGCGATGGGCCGGTCGGTCTCCAGCCGGAGGCGCCGCATGGTGGGCGTGACCTGTTCGGTGACGGTGACGGTCGCCGCCATGGCGTACTTGCCGAAGACGCCGGCCAGCGGGTTGCGCGTCCTGCGGGCCGTCGTCACGCGCCCCCACGCTCCCCGTGACGGCGGCGGCGGGTGTGAGCGCGCCGGGACATGCCCCACCACACGGCCGTCACCAGCAGCAGCGCGACGAGCGCGATCCCCCATTGAAGAGCCACAGACACTCCTATGCCATGTAGATGTGCTTAGAGCCATTAAGGAAACATAGATGCCCTAGAATGTCAATCGGCCCGTACGCTGACAGGGAGGGTGACAACGTTGTCCATGCGAGCGACATGGGACATGATCCAGGCGTGAGACCGACGATGAGGGACGTCGCCTCCGCCGCCGGCGTGGCGCTCAAGACCGTGTCACGGGTGGTGAACGGCGAGCCGGGCGTCCACCCGGGCACGGCCGAGCGGGTGCGCGAGGCCATCGAGAGGCTGGGCTACAGCCGCAACGAGAGCGCGCGCGTGCTGCGCCGCGGCCGCACCGCCACCGTCGGCCTGGTCATCGAGGACGTGGCCGACCCCTTCTACTCCGCGCTCGGCCGCGCGGTCGAGGACGTGACCACCGCGCACGGCTGCCTGCTGCTCAGCGGCTCGTCCGGCGAGGACCCGGCCAGGGAGCGCGAGCTGATCCGCACCTTCTGCGCGCGCCGGGTGGACGGGCTGATCGTCGTGCCGGCCGGCGAGGAGCACTCCTTCCTGCGGCCCGAGCTGGACGCGGGCACGCCCGCCGTCTTCGTGGACCGGCCGCCCGGCCCCGGCCTGGACGTGGACACCGTGCTCTGCGACAACGACGGGGGCGCCCGCCTGGCCACCCGCCACCTGCTCGCCCACGGCCATCGCCGGATCGCCTTCCTCGGCGACCGGCCGTCGATCTACACGGCCTCCCGGCGGCTGCACGGCTACCGCGCGGCGCTGGGCCGCCTGTTCGACGAGCGTCTCGTGTCGATGCGCGCACCCGCGCCCCGGGACGTGCGGGCCGACCTCGACCGGATGCTCGCCCTGGACAGCCCGCCGACCGCGCTCTTCACCGGCAACGGCAGGCTCACGACGACCGCGCTGCGCGCGCTGGACGGCAGGCCGATGGCGCTGGTCGGGTTCGACGACTTCGAACTGGCCGACCTGCTGCGCCCGGGGGTGACCGTGGTGGCGCAGGACCCCGCCTCGATGGGCAGGCTGGCGGCCGAGCTGCTGTTCCGCCGCCTGTCGGGCGACGGCGGCCCGGCCGAGCACCTGAGCCTGCCCGTCCGCGTCATTCCCCGTGGTTCGGGAGAGCTTCCTCCTTGACCGGCGCGGGGCGTTCCGGGCGCAGCACCCCCGCGAGGGCGAGGGCCACCACGACGCCCAGACCGCCGGCCACCGCGATCGCCGGGCCCGGCCCGGCCAGCTCGCCGAGCACGCCCACCAGTGCGGCCCCCGCCGCCTGCCCGGACATCAGGCCCGCCGACAGCAGCCCGAACGCCTGCCCGCGCACCTCCTCCGGCACCGCGTCCACGAACCGCCGCTGCAACCCGAGCTGGTACGCCAGCCCGGCCGTCGCCACCCCCGCGAGCGCCGCCGCCCCCGCCAGGCCGGGCCCGGCGGCGAAGGCCAGCCACGGCAGCCCGAGCAGCACGGCCAGCGGCAGCGACAGCCGTTCGCGCAGCGCGGGCGGCGCGAACCTGCCCACCGTGAACTCCCCCACCGCCATCCCGACGGCGGCCATCGCCAGCACCAGGCCGGCCCGGCCCTGCCCGCCGAGGTAGGGCACGACCATCGCCTCGGCTCCGGCCACACACGCCGTGGGCAGCCAGGAGGCCAGCAGCAGCCCGCGTACCCGCCGGTCGGCCAGCAGCCGCCCGTTCACCCGCAGTGTCTGCCCGACAGCCCCACGCGAGCCGGCGCCGGCGCTCCTCGCCGGCCGGCGTGGCAGTCCACGGCGGAGCAGCACGGCCGCGACCAGCGACAGGCCGGCCGTCGCCGCGAGCGCCCCGTCCGGCCCCACGGCCGCGAGGAACGCGCCGCCCACGGCCAGTCCCGTCACCTGCGCGGCGGCCGAGGTGACTCCCATGAGCGACCGGCCCAGCACGAAGGCGTCGCCGGGCAGCACGTCGGGCAGCAGCGCGGTGCGCGCCGCGCCGAACACCGGCGAGAACACCCCCGTGACCAGCACCAGCCCGATCATCGCCCAGACCGGCAGCCCCGCGTAGGCCAGCAGCAGGCAGGTGACCGCCCGCACCAGCTCCCCGGCGATCATCAGCGCCCGCGGCGGGAGCCGGTCGGCCAGCGACAGCAGGAACACCCCGCCGGCGATGTAGGGCAGCCAGCCCGCCATGTACGCGGCGGCCGACAGGCCGGGCGAGCCCGTCTGCGCGTACACCAGCACCGACAGGGCCAGCATCTTCACGGAGTCACCGGCGACCAGCAGCGCGAAGCTGCCGAACAGCACCTTGAACTCCCGGACGGCGAACACCTCGCCGAAGGTGGCCCCTCGCTCGCTCACGCCGCGCCCTCCCCCATCCCGCGTTCCGGACAGGGCCGATGCTCGCGCCACCGGCCGGCCAGGGGCCAACGTTTCGGATATAACCGAAAGGTGATCCGGATCGAGGTCACGTCGCAGGACGTGGCGGCCAGCAGGTTCGCCATCTCCCCGCTGATCGAGACGATGCACGCGCACTGGGTCCTCGCGCGCCGGATCGAGGCGGGGCCGCACCGGGACTGGGCCGCGCGGTGGCGCGGGTGCTACCTGGAGCTCGAACGGGCGCATCCCGCGCTGCGGGCCACGGCGGCGATCACCGGGATCAAGGGCGACAACGTCGACTTCGTCGCACCGCCGCCCGCCGGGGTGGGGGTGCCGTTCGAGACGGAGCTGGCCCGGATGCGCGCGACCCCGGTGGAGCAGGCGCACGCGGAGATCACCGCGGTGCTGGCGAGCCGGCCGCCCGTCCCGGACTGGGTCAGGGAGCTGCTGCTGGGGCCGGACGTCGTCCACGTGCTCGCCCGGGGGTGGGAGGCGCTGTGGCGGGAGATCGTGTCGCGGGAGTGGCCGCGCCTGCACGCCCTGCTGGAGCGCGACGTGGCGCGGCGGGCGGGGCGGCTGGCGGCGTACGGCTGGGCCGCCGCGCTGGAGGATCTGAGCAGGCAGGTGAGCTGGCACGACGACGGGCACATCGCGGTCCGCATGCGCGGCGACGGCGACCGGGCCGGCGGGCGGGACGGGCGGCACCGGCTCGGCGGCCGGGGCCTGCTGTTCGTCCCCTCGGTGTTCACCGGCAGAGTCGGGGCCTACCTGGAGGACGCCTGGCCGTACGCGCTGGTCTATCCGGCGTGGGGCGTGGCGGCCGGACCGCCGGCGCCGGACGGCGCGGCCCTGGCGGCGGTGCTGGGCCGCAGCCGGGCGCGGGTCCTGGCCGAGTTGGCCGTGCCCGCCACCACCACGCACCTGGCCGCGCTGCTCGGGCAGAGTGTCGGCACCACCGGCGGCCATCTGGCGGCGTTGCGCGGCGCCGGTCTGGTCACCGGGACACGCACCGGGCGCAGCGTCCGCTACTCCCGCACGCCGCTCGGCGACGCCCTGGTGGCGGGCGGCCTGCCGTGAACCGCCCCTGGGCGGGCGCGGGGCTCGCTAGCCTGGGGGCCGAGAGCACGGAGGTATAGTCGGTGGGCATCGGTTCCGCACACCTGTTCACGGACGAGGGAGAGGGCGCGCGCATGAAGGCCGCCGACGTCGCACCTGAGCCCCAGGGGACCAGGTTCCCTCCGGAGCTGATGTACGCGGCCGCGTCGCAGTACTACCTTGAGGACGCCACGCAGGCCGACATCGCCAAGCGGCTGGGCGTCAGCCGCGCCACCGTGAGCCGCCTGCTCACCGAGGCGCGCCGGCACGGCATCGTCGAGATCAAGGTGCACCGCCCCTCCACGCTGGAGGAGGGCCCCCTCGCCGCGGACGTGGCCGAGGCCCTGGGCCTGGAGCGGGTCTACCTGGTGCCCAAGGTGAGCGGCCCGGCGCTGGGGCCGTGGCTGGCGCCCGGCCTGGCCAGGGCGCTCGCCGGTGTGGGCCTGACGCCGGGCGACGTCGTGCTGGTGTCGTCGGGCAGCACCGTCTACGAGTGCGCCCGCGAGAGCCTCGGCCACTTCCCCGGCGTCACGATCGCGCCGGCCGTGGGCGGGCAGGAGGACCCGCAGCCCTGGTTCCAGACCAACGAGACCACCCGGCTGCTCGCCGAGCGGGTCGGCGGCGTGCCCGCCTACCTGTACGCGCCGGCCCTGCCCGGCCCCGAGCTGTTCTACTCCCTGCAGCACGAGCCGTCGGTGCGCAAGGTGATGGACCTGTGGGCGCACGCCAAGTGCGCGATCGTCGGCGTGGGGTCGCCGCCGCTGATGCGGCAGATCGTGCCGGCCTTCGTGCCGCGCTACGCCGACAGCCTGCGGCGCGCCGTGGGCGACGTGTGCTCGCGCTTCTACGACCGCGAGGGGCAGCCGGTGGGCTATCCGGGCAGCGAGCGGCTGGTGGCGACCGGCCTGGAGGAACTGCGCGGCATCCCCTGCTCCATCGCGGTCGCGGTGGGCCCGGAGAAGGTCGTCTCGATCATCGCGGGTGCCCGGGGCGGCTACTTCAACCGGCTCGTCACCGACGCGCTCACGGCCGAGAGCCTGCTCGCCGCCGTCGCCTGACCGGCCGTCCCGGCACCGGGGATCTACCTTCCACGGACGAACAGCAGGTCACCCATGTCCGAACACTGTGAACACTTTTGCTGGACAAAGGTTCCGAAGCCGCGCTAGCGTGAAGTGCACCACAACGCACCGCCGGGTGTGAGACGGCTCGGGTGCGGCGCTTGGGGGAACTCAAGGGACCCAGCAAGGTGAGGAACAACCCGTGAAAAGTGCGAAGAAGCGGACTACGACGTTCGCCGCGGCGGCGGTCGCGGCCAGCGTGGCCCTGGCCGGTTGCGGCTCCGGAACCGAATCGGGCTCCGGCGGCACCGGCTCACCGGCCGGCGGTGGCGGCGTGGAGAACGCCAAGGTGGCCTTCCTGATGCCCGACCTGGCCTCGACCAGGTACGAGCTGCAGGACAAGCCGCTGTTCGAGGCCAAGATGAAGCAGCTCTGCCCGAGCTGCACGGTCATCTACCAGAACGCCGACTCCGACGCCGCCAAGCAGCAGCAGCAGGCCAACTCGGCCCTCGCCCAGGGCGTGAAGGCCATCGTGCTCGACCCCGTCGACTCCGCCGCGGCGGCCACCATCGTCCAGACCGCCCAGTCGCAGCAGGTGCCGGTCATCGCCTACGACCGGCCCATCCCGGACAAGCCCGCCGACTACTACGTCTCGTTCGACAACGAGAAGATCGGCTCGATGATCGCCCAGTCACTGGTCGACCACCTCAAGGAGCAGAACGCCGAGGGCGGGCTCCTGCAGGTCAACGGCTCCCCGACGGACGCCGCGGCCGGCCTGATCAAGAAGGGCATCCACAGCGCGATCGACCCGAGCGGCTTCAAGCTGCTCGCCGAGTACGACACCCCCGACTGGCAGCCGGAGAAGGCGCAGACCTGGGTGAGCGGCCAGATCACCCGCTTCCGCGACCAGATCGCGGGCGTGGTGGCGGCCAACGACGGCACGGGCGGCGGCGCCATCGCCGCGTTCAAGGCCGCCGGAGTGAAGGTCCCGCCGGTCACCGGCAACGACGCCGAGCTCGCAGCGGCCCAGCGCATCATCGCCGGCGACCAGTACAACACCATCTCCAAGCCCATCAAGATCGTGGCCGAGGCGTCGGCGAACATCGCCTACGAGTTCATGCAGGGCAAGAAGCCCGCCGGCAAGACCACGCTCTACAACACCCCGTCCGAGCTGTTCGTCCCCACGGTCGTGACCAGGGAGAACATCAAGGAAGTGCTGTTCGAGAGCGGGATCATGAAGGCCGCCGACGCGTGCACCGGCGAGTACGCCAAGGGCTGCGCCGAGCTCGGCATCCAGTAGACCTCCGGGAGTCCCGTTGACCTCCACCCAGCAAGCGGCCGAGCAGCGGACGGACAGCGTCGTGCTGTCCCTGCGCGGCATCAGCAAGCACTTCGGCGCCGTCGCCGCACTCACCGACGTGGACCTGGACGTGCCCGCCGGGCACGTCGTCGCGATCGTCGGCGACAACGGCGCCGGCAAGTCGACGCTGGTGAAGATCCTGTCAGGGGTGCACCCGCCGGACTCGGGCACGATCTGCTTCGACGCGAAGGAGGTCTCCATCCCGAACCCGGCGGCGGCCCACCGGCTCGGCATCGCCACCGTCTTCCAGGACCTCGCGCTGTGCGAGAACCTCAACGTGATCCAGAACCTGTTCCTGGGGCAGGAGGTCCGCCCGCTCCGCCTGAACGAGGTGGAGATGGAGACCCGCTCGTGGGAGCTGCTCCGCCAGCTCTCGGCGAAGATCCCCAGCGTGCGGGTGCCGGTCGCGTCGCTGTCCGGCGGCCAGCGGCAGACCGTCGCGATCGCCAGGTCACTGCTCGGCGAACCGAAGGTCATCATCCTCGACGAGCCCACGGCCGCCCTCGGCGTCGCGCAGACCGCCGAGGTGCTCAACCTGGTCGAACGGCTCCGCGAGCACGGCCTCGGCGTCATCATGATCAGCCACAACATGGCGGACGTGAAGGCCGTGGCCGACACCGTGGCGGTGCTCAGGCTCGGGCGCAACAACGGGGTGTTCCCCGTGGCCGACGTGTCCACCGAGGACATCATCGCCGCGATCACCGGGGCCACCGACAACGCGGTGTCCCAGCGGAACGAGCGCAACCAGACGCGGCAGGCGCGGCACAAGGAAGGGCTCACCTCGTGAACACCATGGTCACCACCGACCGTCAGGACGAGCGGCTGCAGGCCCGCGTCGGCGTGCGCGGCGCGATCACCGACGTCGTCGAGCGGGCCCGCGGCGGCGACCTCGGGGTGATCCCCGTCGTCGTCGGCCTCGTCGTCATCTGGAGCGTGCTGCAGGCGCTCAACCCGGTCTTCCTGTCCAGCGCCAACCTGGTGAACCTCACCCTGGAATCGGCCGCGGTCGGCATCATCGCGCTCGGCATCGTGTGCGTGCTGCTCGTCGCCCAGATCGACCTGTCCGTGGGCTCGATCAGCGGCCTGTCCGGCGCGGTGGTCGGCGTGCTGTTCGTGCTGCAGGGCCTGCCCGTCTGGGCGGCCATCGCCGCCGCCGTCGCCATGGGCGCGGTGATCGGCTGGCTGTACGCGCAGCTGTTCAACCGGTTCGGCGTGCCCAGCTTCGTCATCACGCTGGCCGGGCTGCTCGCCTTCCTCGGGCTGCAGCTCTACGTGCTGCGCAGCCGGGGCTCGATCAACCTGCCCTTCGACTCCGGCCTGGTGCACTTCGCGCAGCTCGCCTTCGTCCCGGCCTGGCTGTCGTACACGTTCGCGGTGCTCGCCGCCGCCGGACTGTTCGCCAGCGGGTACGTCCACGCGCGCGAGCGCCGCAAGGCGGGGCTGTCGGCCAACAGCGTCACCATGCTCGCGGTGCGCAGCGCGGCGCTGCTGGCCGTGCTGGTGTTCGTGGTCTGGTACCTCGGCCGGACCCGCGGCGTCGGCTGGATGTTCGTGCTCTTCGTCGGGCTCGTGCTGGTCATGCACTACCTGCTGTCGCGCACCAAGTGGGGCCGGTCCGTCTACGCCGTCGGCGGCAACGTGGAGGCGGCCCGGCGGGCGGGCATCAACGTCAAGGCCGTCTACACCTCCGCGTTCGTGCTCTGCACCACCTTCGCCGCCGTGGGCGGCATCCTCGCCGCCGCCCGGCTCGCCGCCGTCAACCAGAGCAGCGGCGGCGGCGACGTCAACCTCAACGCCATCGCGGCCGCGGTGATCGGCGGGACGAGCCTGTTCGGCGGGCGCGGCACGGCGTTCAGCGCGCTGCTCGGCATCATCGTCATCCAGTCCATCTCCAGCGGCCTGACCCTGCTCAACCTCGACTCCTCCATCCGCTTCGTCGTCACGGGCGTGGTGCTGCTGCTCGCCGTGGTCGTCGACTCGGTCGCCCGCAAGTCGCGCACCTCCCACGGACGGGCCTGATGGCGGTCATCTGCGTCGACGCCGGCACCACGGTGATCAAGGCGGTCGGCTACGACGAGACCGGGGCGGAGGTCGCCCTCGCCCGGCACGAGACCGGCGTGTCCAGGCCCGCTCCCGGCCACGCCGAGCAGGACATGGCCGCGGTCTGGGACGCGGTCGCCAGGACCGTGCGCGACGTCGCGGCCAGGGTCGGCCCGGCCGACTTCGTCGCGGTCACCGCCCAGGGCGACGGCGTCTGGCTCGTCGACGCGGCCGGCGAACCCACCGGCCCGGCCATCCTGTGGAACGACGGCCGGGCCGCCGCCACCGTGAACGCCTGGCACCGCTCCGGCCTGGCCGAGCAGGCCTTCCGCGTCAACGGCTCGGCCGCCGCCTCCGGGCTGCCGCACGCGATCCTCACCTGGCTGAAGGAGCACGACCCCGGCCGGCTCGACCGCTCCGCCGCCGCGCTGACCTGCGGGGGCTGGATCTTCTCCAGGCTCACCGGCGAGATCGCCGCCGACGAGTCCGACGCCTCGGCCCCGTTCATGGACCTGCGCGCCCGCGCGTACTCGCCGGAGCTGCTCGCCCTGTTCGGCCTCGACTGGGCGGCGCGGCTGCTGCCCGAGCCGCGCGGCGACGCCCGCCGCGTCGCGCCGCTCACCCCGGACGCCGCCGCCCTGCTGGGCCTGCCGGCCGGCACCCCGGTCGTGCTGGGCCCGTACGACATCGTCGCGACCGCCATCGGCGCCGGCGCCGTCAGCCCGGGGCAGGCGTGCGGCATCCTGGGCACCACCCTGTGCACCGAGACGCTGATCTCCGAGCCGGACCTCGACGGCGACCCGGTGGGCATCACGGTCGCGGCGCCCGGCGGCTACCTGCGGGCCTTCCCCACCTTCGCCGGCGTCGAGGTGGTCCAGTGGGCGTGCCGCCTGCTCGGGCTGCCCGGCCCGGAGGCGCTGGGCGAGCTGGCCGCCGCGGCCCCGCCGGGCGCGGCCGGGCTGGCGTTCCAGCCGTACTTCTCCCCGGCCGGCGAGCGGGCGCCGTTCTCCGACCCGCTCGCCCGCGGCGCCTTCCTCGGCATGTCGTTCGAGCACGGCCGCGAGCACGTCGCCCGTGCCGTCCTCGAAGGGCTCACCCTCGTCATCCAGGACTGCCTGGCCGCCTTCGCCACGCCCCCGCGCGAGCTGCGGGCGTGCGGCGGCGGCTCCGCCAGTGAACTGTGGGTACGGATGATCGCCGACGTGACCGGCCTGCCGGTGCTCCGCTCGGCCGACGCCGAGGTCGGCGCGCGGGGCGCCCACCTGGTCGGGCTGGTGGCCACCGGCGCCGCGCCCGACCTCGCGGCCGCCGCCGGCAAGTACGTCCGGCTACGCGACCCCGTGCGCCCCGAGCCCGGCCCGTACCGGACGGCCTACCACGACTTCCTGGCCCTGCGCGAGACCACCGCGCGCACCTGGCCGCTGCTCGCCGGGATGCGCGCCCGGGCCGGGGGCCGGCCATGAGCGTGTGGATCGGCGTCGACCTGGGCACGCAGAGCGTCCGGGCGATGGCCGTCGCCGACGACGGCCGGGTGCTGGGCGCGGCCGGCCGACCGCTGACCAGCCACCGCGACGGGCCTCGGCACGAGCAGGACCCCGAGCAGTGGTGGCGCGAGCTGGCCGCCGCCACCCGCGAGGCGCTGCGCGACGTGCCGCCCGGGCGGGTCGGCGGGGTGGCCGTGGACGCCACTTCGGGCACCGTCCTGCTCGCCGGCGGCGACGGCCGGCCGCTCACGCCGGGCCTGATGTACGACGACCGGCGCGCCGCCGGCCAGGTGGAGCGGGTCAACGCCGCCGGAGCTGCGGTGTGGGAGACGCTCGGCTACCGGCGGATGCAGGCCACCTGGGCGCTGCCCAAGCTGCTGTGGCTGCTGCGGGACGCGCCCGCGGGGGCCCGGCTGACGCACCAGAGCGACTTCGTCAACCGGCGGCTGGTCGGCCGGGACGTGGCGACCGACCTGAGCAACGCGCTCAAGACCGGCGTGCACCTGATCGACGAGCGCTGGCCGGCCGAGGTGTTCGACGCGCTGGGCGTGCCCGCCTCCCTGCTGCCCGCCGTGGTCCGGCCGGGCAGCGTGCTCGGCGAGGTCTGCGCCGAGGCGGCCGCCGCCACCGGCATCCCGGCGGGCACCCCCGTGGTCGCCGGCACCACCGACGGCTGCGCGGCGCAGCTCGGCGCGGGCGCCCTCGTCCCCGGGAGCTGGAACTCCGTGCTCGGCACGACGCTGGTGCTCAAGGGCGTCACCCGCGACCTCGTCCACGACCCGCTGGGCGTCGTCTACTCGCACAAGGCGCCGGACGGCTCCTGGCTGCCGGGCGGCGCGTCGAGCACGGGCGCCGGCGTGCTCGCGCGTGACCTGCCCGGCCGCGACCTCGACGCGCTCGGCCACCTGGCGGCCGAGCGGTTCGGCCGGGGGCCCGGGGGCGGGCGCGCCCCTGACGCCACCATCTACCCGCTGGTGTCGCGCGGCGAGCGGTTCCCCTTCGCCGCGCCGGACGCGGAGGGCTTCACGCTCGGCGAGGTGACCGACGACGTGGACCGCTACGCCGCGATCCTGCGGGGCGCCGCGTACGTCGAGCGTCTCTGCTTCGACTACCTCGACCTGCTCGGCGCGCCCGCGGACGGCGAGATCATTCTCACCGGCGGCGCGGCCCGCAGCGCGTACTGGAACCGGCTGCGCGCCGGCGTCCTCGGCCGGCCCGTCACGTTGCGCGAGAACGCCGAGCCCGCACTCGGCATGGCGCTGCTCGCCGCGGTCGGCGCCGCCTCGCGCGGGGCGGGGCCCGACCGGACGCGCGAGGCGAGCCGTGAGATCACGGCGCGCATGGTGCGCACCCGAGAGATCGTCGAGCCGGGCGGCGAGGACCTGACCGAGCACTACCTGCGTTTCGTCGGCGAGCTGGAGGACCGCGGCTGGCTGGCCGCGCCCGCCGCCGCCCACGCCCGCACCCGCGCCGCACGCGAAAGGACCGCCCCATGACCCGGCTCGTGCTCGTCCGCCACGGCGAGACCGTCTGGCATGCCGAGAACCGCTACGCCGGGCTCAGCGACGTCGAGCTGACACCGCGCGGGCACGACCAGGCCCGGCAGCTCGCGGTCTGGGCCGCCTCCGCCGGCCTGTCCGCCGTCTGGGCGTCCACGCTCAGCCGGGCCCAGATCACCGCCGCGGCCAGCGCCAAGGCCGCGGGCGTGGAGCTGCGGGTGGACGACCGCCTGCGCGAGCTGGACTTCGGCCGCGGCGACGGGCTCACCGCCGCCGAGATGCGCGAACGCTTCCCCGAGGCGCGCGCCGCCTTCGAGGCCGACCCGGCCGCCCACCCGCTGCCGGGCGGCGAGGACCCGCACGAGGCGGCCACCCGGTTCACGGCCGCCCTGGACGACATCTGCGCCGCCCACCCCGGCGAGCGGGTGCTCGTCGTGGCCCACACGACCGCGATCAGGCTCGCCCTGTGCCGGCTCATCGGCGTGCCGCTGGGCTCGTACCGGCGGCTGTTCCCCCGCCTCGACAACTGCGCGGTCACCGAGCTGCGCCTGCGTGACGACGAGGTCGCGGTCCTTCAGTTCAACAGCCCGATGGGAGCCGTTTCTTGACCGTCCGAGTATTGGCCGCCGGAGACCATTTCGTCCACAACCGCCTGTTCGTCGACGCGCTGCGCGACGAGGTGCCCGGCGAGCTGGACGTCCGCGAGCTGACGCTGCCGTGGCCGGTGGTGCCCTTCGGGCCCGTGAGCGAGGTGAACGAGGCGTCCGACGTGGAGGACGAGCTGATCGAGGCGCTGCGCGGGGTGGAGATCTGCGTCACGCAGATGGCGCCGCTGACCCGGCGCGTCCTGGAGGCGTCCCCCGACCTGCGGCTGTTCTGCGTCAGCCGCGGCGGTCCGGTCAACGCCAACCTGGAGGCCGCCACGGCGGCCGGAGTCGCGGTCACCTTCGCCCCCGGGCGCAACGCGGTCGCCACCGCCGAGCACACCGTCGCCATGCTGCTGGCCGCCACCCGCCGCATCCCGCAGACGCACGCCGATCTCGCCGGGGGCGTGTGGCGGGGCGACTACTACAGCTACGACAAGGTCGGCCCGGAGCTGGAGGGCGGCACGGTCGGCCTGGTCGGCTACGGCGCGATCGGCCGGCGGGTGGCCCGCATGCTGGCGGGTTTCGGGGCCGAGGTGCTGATCTACGACCCGTACGTGGAGACGCCCGGCTCCGTCGAGCTGGACGAGCTGCTGTCGCGCTCCGGGTTCGTGTCCCTGCACGCCCGGGCCACGCCGGAGACCGCCGGGATGATCGGCGCGGCCCAGCTCGCGCTGATGCCGCCCGGTTCGGTGCTGGTCAACTGCGCGAGGGGGGCGCTGCTCGACTACGACGCGCTGTGCGACGCGCTCGACTCCGGTCACCTGTTCGGCGCCGCGCTGGACGTCTTCCCCGAGGAGCCCATCCCGCCGGGGTCGCGCCTGCTGACGACGCCGAACCTGGTGATGACCCCGCACCTGGCCGGGGCCAGCAAGGAGACGGCGGTCAAGGCGGCGCGGATCGTGGCGGCGGACGTGGCCCGCTACCTGCGCGGCGAGCCGCTCGCCCACTGTGCCAACCCCGCGCCGGCCAGCCGCTGACCGCCGCCGCCCGGGCTAACCCTTCAGCGCGCCCGCCATCAGGCCGCGCATGAAGAAGCGGCCCAGCAGCACGTAGATGAGCATCGTCGGCACCGACGCCAGGACGGCCGCCGCCATCTGCTGGCTGTACGGCGTGGCCTGGGCCCCGGCGATGTTGTTCAGCATCACGGTGGCGGGCCAGCTCTGCGGCCCGGTCAGGAAGACGGCGAACAGGAAGTCGTTCCACAGCGACGTGAACTGCCAGATGATCACCACGGCGATCGCCGGGCCGGAGACCGGCAGCACCACCGACCAGTAGGTGCGCAGCATGCCCGCGCCGTCCACCCGCGACGCCTCGATCAGCTCGCCCGGGATGGTGACGTAGTAGTTGCGGAAGATCAGCGTGCAGATCGGGATGCCGTAGACCACGTGCGCCAGCACCAGTCCAGGGACGGCGCCGTAGAACTGCAGCCCGGTCAGCTCGTTCAGGCCCACGAGGAGCTGCACGAGCGGAATCATGACGCCCTGGTACGGGATGAACATCCCGAACAGGAACAACGTGAACACCAGGTCGGCGCCCGGGAAGCGCCATTTCGACAGCACGTAGCCGTTCATGGAGCCGAGCGCGCACGACAGCAGCGAGCCGGGCACCGCGAGCAGCACGCTGTTCCACAGGCCTGGCGCCAGCTTCTCCCAGGCCACCCGCCACGCCTCGACGGTCCAGGTCCGCGGCAGGTTCCACGCCTGGCCCGGGTCGGCCTCGGTGAGCGGCTTGAAGCTGGTGACCAGCAGGACGTAGATCGGGATCAGGAAGACGGCCACGAACACGAGCAGCACGCCGGTCCGCACTGCGGTGGACGCCCTGCGGCGTCCGGCCGCGACCGCCGTCATGACCGCCGCTCCCTGCGTACGGACCAGACGAGGTACGGGATGACGAAGACCGCCACGCTGAGCACGATGTAGGAGGCGATGGTGGCGCCCTTGGCGGGGTCGTGGGAGTCGAACACCGCCACCCACATGAACACCGCGGGCACGTCGGTGATGATCTGCTTGCCCGACACCGCCACGATGAGGTCGAACACCTTCAGCGAGATGTGCCCCAGGATGATCAGCGCCGACAGCGTCACCGGGCGCAGCAGGGGCAGCACCACGTGCCGGTAGACGCCCCACTCGGTGCAGCCGTCCACCCGCGCGGCCTCGCGCAGTTCCTCGGGCACGCCCCGGAAGCCCGCCAGGAACAGTGCCATGACATATCCGGACATCTGCCAGATGGCGGGGAGGGCCATGGCCGCCATCCCCCAGTCCGGGTCCCGGAACCACTGCCACTGCGGCAGCCCGACCGCGTCGAACAGCCGGTTCAACCCGACCGCCCGCTCCTCCATCCCCGAGTTCATCAGCCACCGCCACACGATGCCCGTGGCGACGAACGAGATGGCCATCGGGAAGAGGTAGACGGCCCGGAACGTGCCCTCGCCCCTGATGCCCTTCTCCATGAGGAAGGCGAGGAACCAGCCGAGCACCAGGGCGCCCAGCACGAACACGATCGTGAACATGATCGCGTGGTTGACCGATATATGCCATCTGGGCTGATCCCAGAGGCCGATGAAGTTCTCCAGGCCGACGAACCTGCCCTCCGACACCTCGTCGTGCTTGTCGGTCATCGCCAGCCGGAAGTTCCAGCCCAGCATGCCGTACACGAACACGCCGATCGCCACGATCGACGGGGCGACGAGGAGCAGGCCGGGCAGCCAGGTGCGTACCCGCCTCACGAGCATCTCCTCCAAGCGGGCGCGGCGGGCGCTCCCGGCGCCCGCCACGCCCCGGGTCACTGGGCGTTGGCCTGCGCGGCGTCGGCCAGCGCCTTCTGCAGCGCGGGCACGTCCTTCGTGCCGATGAACAGGCCCACGGCCTCGTTGATCGCGGCCAGCCACGGCTGGTTCACGGCCACGCCATGCTGGACGGACCCTGCGAGCTTGTCGCCCGACCAGTCCTCCAGCGCGTCGCCCAGGTAGTCGGTGTAGAGCGACCGGTCGGCGTCCTTGCGGGCCGGGATGGAGCCCTTCTTCGGGTTGAAGGCGTCCTGACCCTCCTTGCTCGCCGCCACCTTGAGCCAGGCGAGCGCCCCCTCACGGTTCTTGGCGCCCTTGGGCAGGGTGAAGCTGTCGGACAGCCACAGGTAGGTGCCCTCGGTGCCGGGCGCGGGCGCCCAGTCGAAGTCGGTCTTCGACTGCTTGCCCAGGCCGCCCTCCGGCGGGTTGTGGAAGTAGCCGTACGCCCAGTCGCCCATGACGTTGAAGGCGGCCTCGCCGTCGGCGACCTGCTTGGCCGCCGGCTGCCAGTCGTCCTGCGGGTCGCCCGCGTACGACAGGATCGTCTTGAACTGCTCCAGCGCCTTGGTCACCTGCGGGCTGTTCCAGTCGGCGCCCGGCTTGAACAGCGCGTTGTAGGCGTCGGTGCCGAGCGAGCCGAGCAGGACGCTCTCCATCAGGTGGGTGACGGTCCACTCCGAGCCGACGGACAGCGGGACCTTGCCCTTGGCCTTGACCTTCTCCAGCGCCACGACGAACTCCTCCAGCGTCTTCGGCGCGCCCGCGACCCCGGCCTCCTTCAACACCCCGGGGTTGAACCACAGGACGTTGGACCGGTGGATGTTCACCGGCACCGAGTAGATCTTGCCCTCGACGCTGATCTGCTCGACGAGCTGGGCCGGGAAGACGTCCCTGAGCTTCAGCTCGTCGTAGAGGGAGTTGAGGTCCTCCAGGTCGCCCGCCTTGATGTAGCCCTGCAGCTCCGCCCCCGCGTGCCCCTGGAAGGTGTCGGGAGGGGTGTCGGCCTGCAGCTTCGACTGCAACAACGCCTTGGCCTTGTCACCGGAGCCGCCGGCCACCGCGGCGTCGAAGAACGTGTAGGACGGGTTCCGCTCCTCGAAGATCTTCCGCATCGCCTGCAGGCCGTCCGCCTCTCCCGGTCCCGTCCACCAGGAGAACACCTCGACCTGCTTCTTCGCGTCGCCGCCGCCCTGGGCGGGCTGCGTCGCCTGATCGCCACCGCCGCCACAGGCCGACAGGCTCAACGCGCCCGCCATCACGGCCGCCGCGACGGCCGTCCAGCGGGATCGTACCTTCAGCCGCATCGCACACCATCCCTTCGTGAAACCCCCGAAGTGGTGATTTTGACAACGTTGTCAGTACGGCCATCAACCCACCTGTCACTCCTCACCGTCAAGGCATACGTGGATAACAGCTCCGCAACTCAGACCCACCCGATTCAGCAGGAGGAAACACCGGCCCCCGCGGGCACACTCCTCAGCATGTCCGACGAGCCCCTCGAACTCGGTGAGATCTCCCTGTCCGACTGGCACGCCCACCTGGACACCATGAGCGAGGCGGGCTTCCTGGCCATCGCCCGGCGGCTGCCCTCCCTGGTGCGCCAGGCCATGACCCTGGCGTGGCGGGCCAGCCCCCGCGACACCTCGGCGACCGTCCTGCTCAACCTCCTGGGCGGCGTCTTCACGGCGTTCGGGCTGCTGGCCACCACAGAGGTGCTGACAGCGCTGTTCCAGGACGGGCCGACCCCCGAGCGGGTGCGGGCCGCCCTGCCCGGTCTCGCGCTGGTCGCCGCGGCGGCGGCACTGGGCACCGCCGTACGTGCCGGGGCCGGGTGGGCGCAGTCCCGCCTGGAGCCGCAGATCACCCGCCGGACCGAGGAACGCCTCTACGGCCTGACCAGCCGGGTCGATCTGGTCGCCTACGACGACCCCGAGTTCCACGACTCGCTCCAGCGGGCCAGGATGCGCGGCGTCGCCATGGCCGACTCCGTGGTCAGCTCCGCCGTCGACGTGGTGACCGCCCTCGTCGGCATCGCCGCCGTGGCCGGGGTGCTCGGCGTGCTCCATCCCGCCCTGCTGCCGCTGCTGCTGCTCGCCGTGCTGCCCGACGCCTGGGCGGCCGTGCGCAGCGCGCGGATGCGCTACGGCACGCTGACCGCCCTCATCCCGGCCGTGCGCCGCAAGTGGATCATCGCCGACCTGCTGGCCGACCGCGATCCCGCGGCTGAGGTCCGCGCGTTCACCATGCGCGCCTTCCTGCTGCGCATGTACGACGCGGTGGCGCGGGCCGAGCAGGACGTCATGCTCCGGCTGGCCAGGCGCCAGACGATCACCCGTCTCGTCGGCGAGGCGCTGGGCGGGGTCGGCAGCGCCCTCGTCTACGTGGCGCTCGGCATCCTGCTCGCCATCGGCGCGATCCCGCTCGCCGTCGCGGGCACCGCCGTCCTCGCCATCCGGTCCGGCCAGTCGTCGCTGGCCAACCTGCTGCACTCCACCAACCGCCTGTACGAGGACGGCCTCTACTTCACCGACTTCCTGGAGTTCTGCGCCGACGCCGAGCGCCGCCTGGCCGCCCCGCGCACCGCCGCACCGCCCGAGCGCTTCGAGCGGATCAGTGTGGTCGACGCCGCCTTCACCTACCCCGGCGCCGACACGCCCGCACTGCGCGGCGTGTCCATGGAGATCAAGCGGGGCGAGGTGATCGCCTTCGTCGGCGAGAACGGCTCGGGCAAGACCACCCTGGCCAAGATCCTGGCCGGCCTCTACGAGACCGACACCGGCACCGTGCTGTGGGACGACGTCGACCTGCGCGAGGTCGCCCCCGAGGGGGTCCGCGCGCGCATCGCCGTCATCGCCCAGGACCACACCCGCTGGCCGCTCACCGCCCGATACAACATCACGATGGGCACCGGCAAGGGCGAGCCCGCCCTGCACGCGGCCGCCTCCGTCGCGGGCGCCCACGAGGTGATCGCCGAGCTGCCGCACGGCTACCGCACCCTGCTCGACCGCCGCTTCAAGGACGGCCACGAGCTGTCGGGCGGCCAGTGGCAGCGCATCGCCGTGGCGCGCGGCTTCCACCGCGACGCCGACCTGCTCATCTGCGACGAGCCCACGGCCGCCCTCGACGCACGGGCCGAGCACGCCCTCTTCGAGCGCATCCGCGGTCACTCCGACGGGCGCACGGTGCTGCTCATCACCCACCGGCTGGCCAGCGTCCGCTACGCCGACCGCATCTACGTCCTCGACCACGGCAAGATCATCGAGGAGGGCGACCACGCCACCCTGATGTCCCTCGACGGGCTCTACGCCGAGCTCTACACCCTCCAGTCCTCCGCCTACCGCTGACCCGGACCCGACCGCCCCGCGCTCGGCCGTCCCGCACTCGGCCGTCCCGCGCTCGGCCGCCTCGCACCGACCGTCCCGCGCTTGACCGTCCCGCGCCCGACCGCCCCGCGCTCGGCCGTCCCGCACCAGGCCGTCCCCCCACCAGGTCGTCGGCCGCCGGGTCAGGACAGGGCGGCCCGCAGGATGGCGCGGGCGACGGGGGCGGCACGGGCGGGACCCGGTTCGAGGACCACTCCGACCGCCACCTCCGGCGCCGTGGCCGGAGCGAAGGCGGTGACGACGGCCGGGCTCGACTTGGCGGCCACCTCCACCCCCTCCAGGGCGAGGCCGGGGCGGGTGGCGGTGGCCATGAGGACGGTGAGCTGCCCGGCCAGCTCTGGCGGCACGGCGGTCCGGTAGGGCCTGGGATCGGCGCGGTTGATGATCGACCCGTCCGGGAGGCGCACCTCCTGCACCAGGTACGGCCGCATCGCCACGCCTCCGTTGGCCACGGCCGCCGAGAGCATGGCGATCATCAGGGGGGTGGCCCGGTCCTGCGGCCCGGCCTGCACGACGGCGCCGGGCCGGTCGGGCCCGGCCGGGAAGGTGCTGGCCGCCACGCGCAGCGGCACGGCCAGGTCCCCGGCGTTGAACCCGAACGCCTCAGCCTGGTCGCGCAGCAGGTCCTGACCGAGCTGGCGCCCGAGGGCGGCGAACGCGCCGCCGCAGGACCGCCGGAAGGCGTGCGCCAGCGTGGGAGTGCCGTTCCCGCAGCGCCGCTCATCCGATCCGGGCGGGGTCCCGGCCGGGTGGTCCGGCGGTGGCGTCACCTGCCCGTCGGGAGCCGAGATCAGCGAGGCGATCGTGTACTCGCCGGAGGCGAGCGCGGCCGCGGCGGTGACCACCTCGAACGCCGGGCCCGGCGGGTAGGTGCCGTGCAGGGCCCGGTTGAGCAGGGGCCGCGCCGGATCGCGGCGCAGCAGCAGGTCGGCCGCCAGCACGGCGGCGGCGTCCTGCGCGGCGTGACCGGCCGGGTCGTACGACGGGTAGCTGGCCAGGGCGAGGATCGCGCCCGTCGCCGGGTCGATCGCCACCGCGGCTCCGGGCCGGCCGGCGCGGGCGAGCTCCTGGTAGGCGGCCTGCTGGACGCGGTGCCTGAGGGTGAGCCGCACGTCGGCGCCCTCGTGCGGGCCGTCCTTGACCAGCGCCCGCATCCTCACCTTCGGATCGGCGCCCGACAGCACGGCCTGCTCGGCCCGCTCGATGCCGGTGGCCCGGTGGAGCGAGAAGTGCCCGGTCACGGGCGCGTACATCTTCGCGCCGGGGTAGACGCGGCGGTGCCGGTAGGGGCCCGTGCCCGTCGCGGCGCTGGTGGCGAGGATCCGGCCGTCGTAGGTGAGGATGTCGCCGCGCGGATGGGCGTACCTGGCGAGCAGGGCGCGCTCGTCACGGCGGTCGGCCGCCAGGTCCCGCGCGCCGAACGCCTGCAGGTGCGTGACGTGGGCCAGCAGCACGAACAGCAGCACCGCGCACGTCACGCAGACGCGGCGCAGCGGGAGGTCCATCCGTCTCGCCCCGGGCCCGGCCATGCGTCCTGATTAGCAGCCGGACCGCCAAGGCGGGGCTACCTGACGCTGCGGTAGTAGGAGATCTTGTGGTGGATGTAGCGCTGTCGTTCGGTGAGGTTCGCGATCTGGCCCTGGACACGGCGGTCGTGCTCCTCCAGCAGCCTGATCCGGTCAGGGATCGTGTGGTCGCCCGCGCGCACCAGCTCGGCGAAGCGGAGCATCTCGGCGATCGGCATGCCGGTGTCGCGCAGGCAGCGGATCAGCCCCAGCCAGCTCAGGTCGCTGTCGCTGAACCTGCGCTGGCCCGCCGCGTTGCGCTCGACGGGCTCCAGCAAGCCGATCTTCTCGTAGTAGCGCAGGGTGTCGAGGGTGAACCCGGTCTCCTCGACCACCTCGGCAGGTGTGTACACGCTCACGCGTCCGAGCATCCCACCTGGAGTGGGCTCCAGGTCAAGCCCTTGACCTGGAGCCCACTCCAGCCGCCAGAGTGATCGACCATGAACATCGCACTCGGCACCATTCCCTTCGGCACGAGCGTCAGCGAGCGGGACTCGTTCGCGATCCTGGACCGCTTCCACGAGGCCGGCGGCACGATGCTGGACACCGCCAACAACTACCCGTTCTGGGTGGACGGCTGCTCGGGCGACGAGAGCGAGCTCACCGTCGGCGCCTGGATGGCCGCGCGGGGCAACCGCGACGCGATCGTCCTCGGCACGAAGATGGGCGCCCGGCCCACGGTCCCCGGCGATCGGACGCTGGACTCGGCGGAGGGGCTGTCCGGCGCGGCCGTCGCCCGGGCCGCCGAGGACAGCCTGCGGCGGCTGCGCACCGACCGCGTCGACGTGTACTGGGCGCACATCGAGGACCGGTCCGTACCCCTGGAGGAGACGCTGGGCGCCTTCGACGCGCTCGTCCGGGACGGCAAGGTCAGGAGCGTGGGCGCCAGCAACGTGCCGACCTGGCGGCTGGAGCGCGCCCGGAGCGTCTCCGCCGCGCACGGCTGGGCGCCCTACACCCACGTCCAGCTCCGGCACAGCTACCTGCGTCCGCGCCCGTTCACCCGGCTCGACGAGTCGGGGCACGTGATCGCCTCGGACGAGATGCTCGACTACGTGCGCAGCGAGCCGGACGTGACGCTGTGGGCGTACAACACGCTGATGGCGGGCCGTTACACGCGCGCCGATCGGCCGATGCCGGAGTACTACGACCATCCGGGGACGACGCGGCGGCTGGCCGTGCTGCGGGAGGTGGCCGCGGAGCTGGGGGTGACGGCCAACCAGGTGGTGCTGGCCTGGATCCTGGCCGACGGGCACGTCCCGATCGTCGGCGTGTCCGGCCTGGAGCAGCTCGACGAGGCCATCGCGGCGACGGAGGTCAAGCTGGACGACGAGCTGCGCGCGCGGCTGGACGCGGCCTGCTGATCAGGCGGGGACACGGATCACACCGGGTCGCGCCACAGCAGGTCGCGGGTCACGGCCGCGCACGGGTCACGGCCGGTCGCGGGTCACGGCCGGTCGCGGGTCACGGCCGGTCGCGGGGCACAACCGCGGGCGGGTCACGGCAGGTGGTCGGCGAGGTAGCGGCGGACCAGCAGCTTGCACTCGGCGATCATCGCCTGGTCGCCCTCGGGGTCCATGCGGAAGGCGAGCTTCAGCACGGCGTCGGTGGCCTCCACCGCGACGAGGAGTGCCCGGTCCAGCCCCGGGCCCGCAGGCGCGTCCAGCAGGTCGAGCGTGAGCGCCCGCAGCCGGTCGGCCACGACCGCGTTGTTCTCCAGGGCGGTGTCGAGCATCCGGTTGGTGCCCTGCAGGGCGGGCCCGCCCGGGGTGGTGAGCACCTCACCGAAGTCGACCACCGCGAATCCTGGGACGCTGCGCTTCATCGCGACGAACTCGTCCACGGCCAGCTCGACGAGGTCGGTCCAGTGGCCCGGGTCGGCGGCGGCGATCCGCTGGGTCACCCGCTGCAGGAACGCGTCGAGGTTGCGCAGCGCCAGGGCGCGCACCAGCCCCTGCTTGTCGGGGAAGAACTGGTAGAACGTGCCGATCGGCACCTCCGCCCGGCGCGCGACCTCCTTGGTGGTCAGGCCCTCGTAGCCGACCTCGTCGAGAAGCCGGGCGCACTCGTCGAGCATGCGCTCGACTCGTTCGACGCTGCGGCGTTGCGCCGGGCGGCGCCGCAAGGTACTCGTCATGACACCATCCTGGCGCATTACCGATCGGTAAAGGCCGTTCCCGTCCCGTCAGATAACATGAGCTTCACTCATAGCTTACTGGGGAGACGGGATGTTCCTGTGGGGCACGGCCACGGCCGCGTACCAGATCGAGGGCGCCGCCGACGAGGACGGCCGAGGGCCGTCCGTCTGGGACACCTTCACGCACGAGCCCGGTCGCGTCCGCGACGGTCACACCGGTGACGTGGCGTGCGACCACTACCACCGGTGGCGCGAGGACGTGGCGCTCCTGGCCGGGCTGGGCGCCGGGGCCTACCGGTTCTCGATCTCCTGGCCGCGCGTCCTGCCCGAGGGCACCGGCGCGCCGAACGCCAGGGGGCTCGACTTCTACGACCGGCTGGTGGACGGGCTGCTGGCCGCCGGGATCACGCCGGTGCCGACCCTGTTCCACTGGGACCTGCCGCAGGCGCTGCAGGACCGCGGCGGCTGGCTGAACCGCGACGTCGCCGGCTGGTTCGCCGACTACGCGGCGATCGTCGCCGAACGCCTGGCCGACCGGGTGCGGATGTGGATCACGTTGAACGAGCCGTTCATTCACATGGCCTTCGGCTACGGCATGGGCGTTCACGCGCCGGGTCAGGCGCTGCTGCTCGACGCGCTGCCGGTGGCCCACCACCAGCTCCTCGGCCACGGGCTGGCCGTCCGGGCGCTGCGGGCGGCCGGCGCCGGGGAGGTGCTGCTCACCAACAACTGCACGCCCGTCCGGCCCGCCTCCGACTCTCCGCAGGACGTGGCCGCCGCCGACGCCTACGACGTCCTGCACAACAGGCTCTTCGCCGACCCGGTGCTCCTCGGCCGCTATCCCGACCTGTCGGCGTACGGCATCGGCGATCCGGACGGCGCGCTGGGCGTCCGCGACGGCGACCTGGCCGTGATCACCGCCCCGCTGGACGGCCTGGGCGTCAACTACTACAACCCGACGCGCATCGCCGCGCCGGCCGAGCCGGGCCTGCCGTTCGCCGACGTCGGCATCACCGGCCACCCCACCACCGCCTTCGGCTGGCCGGTCGTCCCCGACGGCCTGCGCGAGCTGCTCACCGGCCTGCGCGCCCGCTACGGCGCGGCCCTCCCGCCGGTCTACGTCACCGAGAACGGCTGCTCCCAGCCGGACGAGCTCACCCCCGAAGGGGTGGACGACCAGGAGCGGATCGCGTTCCTGCGCGACCACATCGCCGCCGTGGAGGAGGCCCGCGCCGAAGGCGTGGACGTGCGCGGCTACTTCGTCTGGTCGCTGCTCGACAACTTCGAGTGGGCCGAGGGCTACCACCAGCGCTTCGGCCTCGTCCACGTGGACTTCGCCACCCAGCGGCGCACCCCGAAGGCGTCCTACCACTGGTTCAGGGACTTCCTGGCCGCCCGCTGAGCGCTCCCACCACGGGTGGCGGCCTCACCTGATGGCGCCGCGCACGCCCGGGTCAGAACACCGACACGTGGACGTGGTCGTAGTGGTTGGCGGTGGGGCCTCCGCGGTCCGACATGGGGTCCCAGCCGCCGCCCGAGCGGATGTCGTAGTAGCGCTGCTTCCAGATGATGTACATCACGCCCAGCCGTGACCCGTTCTGGATCAGCCACGCCGCCAGGGCGTCGCCCCGCGCGGCGTCGGAGCCGCCGGCCACCGTGCCACCGCTGGAGATCATGAAGTCGCAGGCCCGGCCCTTGCCGTGCTCGCCGGGGTCCCCGCGGCGCAGGCAGCCGACGCCGTGCGGCATGGGGAAGTTCTGCATGACGGCGGCGCGGACCGAGATCATGCGCTGGGTGAGGCCCTCGGCTCCGCCGGGCTGCTGGAAGCCGTACTTGGCGAGCAGTCGCTCCATCTCCCGGCGCTTGCCCTGCAGGGCCCTGACCTCCTGCTCCATCTTCTTGATCTTGTCGTTGGCGGCGAGCTTGGCCTTCCTGGCGTCCGCGATCATCTTCTCGACGCGCTTGACCTTGTGGATGCGCTCCTCGGCCATGTGGCCGAGGTTCGCCACCTGGCCCAGCATCGCGTGCGGCTCGATCTTGAGGGAGAAGAGCGCCAGGCCGTCGATCGGGCCGGCCATGTAGGCGGTCTGCGCGATGGCGCGCGCCTCCGCCCTGGCGGCGTCGAGGCGCCTCTGCAGCCCGTCGGAGTTGTCCAGGGCACGTTTGGCCTGGATGCGAAGCTCCTCCAGGCTCTGGATCTGGCCGCGGTAGAGCTCGTTGAGCCGGGCGGCGTCCCGGGTGAGCTTGCGGAGCTGGGCGGGACTGGGGTCGGCGGAGGCGACAGGCGGGGAAGGGAGCAGGAACAGTCCAGCAAGGAGGACGACAAAAAGGGCAAAACGACCCGTTTTCACGCCCACCCTCCCCTCATAGACGGTCCGAAACTATAGAAGATGATCTTGATACCTGTCACCTGAACAGGGCAACCGGTAGGTATTGGCGCCCACTATCAACATTTCTCCGTACATAAGACCCCGCTCAAGGATGGGTCCTCGCCGGAGGGGTGCGGCGCGCCCCGCACCCCTCTTGCGCGGGTGCACAGAACATGATTCGGTCGCCTTGGGACTGTCCCTGAGCAAGCAAGCATTCGGTCAACCAGGAGGCTCACGACATGCGCCAGCACGACACGCTGTACATCGGGGGCGAATGGGTGGCCCCGGCCGGCACCGGAACCATCGACGTCATCTCCCCGCACACCGAGCAGGTCGTGGGCCGGGTGCCCGACGGCACCGCCGCCGACATGGACCGGGCCGTCGCCGCGGCGCGCGAGGCGTTCGACCGCGGCCCGTGGCCGCGGATGACGTTCGCCGAACGCGCGGCGGTCATCGGCCGGCTGGCCGAGATCTACGCGGCCCGGCAGGAGGAGATGGCCGCGCTCATCACCGAGGAGATGGGCTCCCCCATCACCTTCTCCCAACTCGCCCAGGCCCCGCAGCCCCTCGGCATGCTGCAGTACTACGCCGAGCTGGGCAGGACGTTCCAGCAGGAGGAACAGCGGCCCGGCCTGTTCGGGCCGACGACCGTGCGGCGCGAGCCGGTCGGCGTCGTGGCCGCCATCGTGCCGTGGAACGTCCCCCAGTTCGTCGCGATGACCAAGATCGCTCCGGCGCTGCTGGCGGGCTGCGCGATCGTGCTCAAGCCCGCCCCCGAGACGCCGCTCGACGCGTACCTGCTGGCCGAGATGACGCAGGAGGCCGGCCTCCCGGCCGGCGTGCTCAACATCGTGCCGGCCGGCCGCGAGGCCGGCGAACACCTGGTGTCCCACCCCGGCGTGGACAAGGTGGCCTTCACCGGCTCGACCGCCGCCGGCCGGCGCATCGCCGCCATCTGCGGCGAGCAGCTCAAGCGGGTCAGCCTGGAGCTCGGCGGCAAGTCGGCGGCCATCATCCTGGACGACGCCGACCTGGCCTCCAGCATGGGCATGCTGGCGCTCGCCTCCCTCATGAACAACGGGCAGGCCTGCGTCGCGCAGACCCGCATCCTCGCCTCCAGCAACCGCTACGACGAGGTGGTGGAGGCCGTCGCCGGCATGGTCACCTCCCAGCCCGTCGGCGACCCGGCCGACCCCGCCACCGGCATCGGCCCGCTGGTCGCCCAGCGGCAGCGGGAACGCGTCGAGGGCTACATCAGGATCGGCATGGAGGAAGGCGCAAAGGTCGTCGTGGGCGGGCTCGACCGGCCGTACGAGCGGGGCTGGTACGTCGCCCCGACGGTCTTCGCCGGCGTCGGCAACGACATGCGCATCGCCCGTGAGGAGATCTTCGGCCCGGTGCTCGCCGTCATCCCGTACGAGGACGAGGCCGACGCGATCCGCATCGCCAACGACAGTGACTACGGCCTGGCCGGCACCGTCTGGACGGCCGACGCCGACCACGGCATGGAGGTGGCCCGGCAGGTGCGCACCGGCACCTACGGGGTGAACTGCTTCATGCTGGAGTCCAACGCGCCGTTCGGCGGCTACAAGGCGAGCGGCATCGGGCGCGAGCTCGGCCCCGAGGGGCTCAACGGCTACCTGGAGTACAAGACCATCGCCCGGCTGGGCTGAGCGTCTCGGCAGGGCTCCGGCGGCGCCGCCGGAGCCCGTTCGCCGCGGATGGCACCCAGCGCGCCCCCGCAACGCTAGGTGCCATCCCACCGGCCCACACACGTGGGCACGGTGAGCGACCATCCCGCTACGAGAAGTATGTCCTACGACAGCCGCCTGCGACGGCCGCCTTCCCCAAGGACTTCTCCCGGCGGATTTCTTCCATCCGCCCTAGGTAGACGCATTTCACTCAGGAAAGGTTCGTTGTGATCCACTTTCCGATGCGATGGATGAGGTCGGGAGTGGCCGCGGTCTCCGCGTGACCGTACCCAGGCTCGACCCACAGCTCCCTGGGCTCGCGGGCGCCCGCGTAGAGCTGGTGCGCGTGCTCCAGCGGGAAGAAGGCGTCGCGGTCGCCGTGCACGACGAGCAGCGGCGCCGGCGAGACCAGCCCGGCGGCCTCGTGCGGCGGCATCGGGATCGGGTCCCACCGGCCGCGCGCGATCCTCGTGCGCTTGGCCATCCGGGCCGCCAGCCGCCCCATCGGCTGCTCGATGGCCCAGTGCACCTGACGCATCGGCTTGGTGCCCCGGTAGTACCAGCGGGCCGGGCCGCTCACCGCCACCACCGCGTCGACACCACGGTGCAGGGCCGCGTGCCGGACGGCCACCGCCGCGCCCATCGAGAAGCCGACCACCGCGATCCTGGAGTAGCCGACGATCCGCGCGTGCCTGACGGCCGCCGCCACGTCGAGGATCTCCAGGTCGCCCACGGTGGACTCGCCACCCGACCGGCCGTGCCCCCGGAAGTCGAACGCCACCACCCCGCCGTAGCGGCTCAGCACGTGCACGATCCGCCGCGCCGCCCGCTCCCGCCACGATCCCGTGAACCCGTGCGCCACCACGATCCCCGTCCCGCCGCCCGGCCCGGAACCGGCGTCGACGGGCGGGGTGTGCGCGGCGTCGATCCGCACGCCGTCGTCGGTACGGAGCATGACGGGAAAGCTGGACGCGAGCGGCATACCCCGAGCCTACGGTCGCCCACCCGCATCCACCCGCACGGCCGATCACCCCGCGGCACTCCCGCCGCACCACTCGCGCGGCCACTCACCTCGCAGCGCCCCGCGCGGCCACTCACCCCGCATCCACCCGTTTGCCGACGGCCTCGCCGCCGCCCAGGTCGGCCACGCTCATCACCATCCGCACGCGCGACCCGTCGGCGGCGTCCACGGCATGCGGCAGGTCCGAGATCATCACACGCGCGTGGCTGGCCAGGATGCGCCTGCGCAGGGCCGGCGCGTCCAGCTCGGGCGGCACCGGCCAGACGACCGCGCCGGCGGCGATCACCGCGTCGGTCGCCACCAACAGGTCGGGCCCGACAGGCAGGCAGACGAGCACCGAGTCGCCCGCCCGCACCCCGCGGCGCCGCAGTCGCACCGACGCGGCGGCCGACCGCGCGTCGAGCTGCCCCTCGGTGAGACCCAGCCCCGTCCCCGAATCGACCATGACGATGCGCTCACCCATGCACCCACGGTAGGCAGGGCACCTCATCCCGACATGAGGCGGAATATGCAGATCCCTATGCAGACACCTTCAGGTGTTCGGCCGCCCACACCGCGATCTGCGCCCGGGAGGTGTGGCCCAGCTTGTCCATGATGTTGGCGATGTGTCGCGCCACCGTCGCCGGGCTGATCACGAGCTCCTCGGCGATGGCCCGGTTGGACAACCCCCGGGTCAGCAACGCGGCGATCTCCTGCTCGCGCGCCGTCAACGGCGAACGCCGCATCCCGCCACCGACCGACCCGCCCCCTCCGCCGACACCCGAGTAGACGCCGCCGCCCGCGCCGAAACTCGACGCCGTGGCCCCACCCACGCCGACGACCGAACCGACAGTCCCACCCGCGCCCACACCCGGATCCCCGCCCGGGCCGGGGCGCGGACCGTCCCTTCCGTCCACGCCCGAACCGGCAGCCCCATCCGCGCCCACCCCGAAGCCCGAACCGGCGCCTGTCCCCCCGCACGTCCCTGCGCCGACCCGGACGCCACCGCCGCCCCCGCTGCCGACCCCGCCCCCTGCCTCGCCGCCCCCTGCCTCGCCGCCGACCCCACCGCCGATCCCGCCACCGACGCTGCCCTCGGCCGACGCCCCGGCCGGCAGTCGCGTCGTCACCTGCGTCAGTGCCCCCTGCGTGTGCCGGGAAGGCAGGCAGCTCGTGACCACCCCGGCCGTCTCACCATCCTCCGGACCGGTCAGGACGGCGCGGTCGAGGACGTGGTGGGCGGCGTCGTCGGGGCTCATCGTCCCGCCCCGCGCCCACAGCGCCACGGTACGGGCGTCGCCGAGCTTGGCCCGCGCCCGTACCAGCAGCCCCTCGACGCGGCTGCTCACGCTGTGCTGGCGGATCTCCTCGCGCAGGCCGGCCGCCGCCGCCGCGGTCAGCACGGCGCCCGCCAGGTCGCCCTCGGCCTCGGCCAGCACCGACAGCCCGACCAGGCACCGGGCCACGCCCTGACGCTGCCCGGTGCACCTGCTCAGCGCGAGGCTGCGGGCGAGGCGTTCCCTGGCCGCCGGGAACTCGTGCAGCATGGCCGCCACCCGGCCGCCGCGCGCCAGGCAGCGGGCCAGCTCCACGCCGCTGCCCAGCTCGCACAGCCACGGCACGGCCATCTCGTAGTGGGTCATCGCCGTCATGAGGTCGCCACGCGCCTCGGCCACCGCGCCGAGCTGCGTCGCCGCCCTCGCCATGATCCACCGATGGCCGTGCTCGCCGGCCAGCCGCAGGGCCTGCTCGCCGTGCCGCTGGGCCTCGCGCAGCCGCCCGCGGACGAGCGCCACGGCCGACAGCCCGGCCAGCCCGGACGCCTGGTTCCACGGGTCGTCGGCGGCCGTGGCCAGCTCCAGGCCCTGCCGGGCGTGGAGCAGCGCCTCCTCCGGGCGTCCGAGGCGCAGCAGCACCATGACGAGCAGGCTGTGCATCACGCCCATGGCGTACGGGCCGGCGCCGTCGAGCTCGTCCAGTGCCTCACGGGCCAGCCGTAACGCGCGCTCCAGCTCGTCGCGTGCTTCCAGCCCGTACGCGAGGTAGCCCTTGGCCTGGGCGATCTGCCAGCCGGGGACGCCGGTGAGGTCGAGCGCGAGCAGCCGCTCGGCCCAGCCCACGATCTCCGTCAGCCCGCTGACCGGCAGCAGGCCGGTGCTGTGGAAGCACAGGTGGAGCCCGAGCGGCACGTTGCCGGACTCGACGGCCCAGTCGAGTGCGACGCGCAGGTCGTCGGTCAGCAGCCGGCCGGCGTTGAACGCGGCCAGCCGGCGCGGCCACGGCAGGCGTGGCTCGACCAGTTCGGTGGTGAAGTGACGGCGCTGCAACTCGCAGAGAGCGGCCAGGTGGCGATCGCGGACGTCGTCGCGCTCGCCGGCCTCGGCCAGCCGCCCCGCCGCGAACCGCTTGATCGTCTCCAGCAGCCGGTAGCGCCTGCGGTCCTCGTCGCACTGCACCAGGGACTTGTCGACCAGGCCGCCCAGCAACTCGACGATCTCCGTCGTGGCCAGGGGCGGGCCGGCACAGATCAGCTCGGCCAGGTCGAGGTCGAACGCCCCGGCGAACACCGACAGCCGGCGCAGCAGCACCTGCTCGCGGGCCGACAGCAGGTCGTGGCTCCACTCGACGGCCGCGAGCAGGGTGCGCTGCCGGGCGGGAGCCGTCCGGCCGCCCGTGGTCAGCAGCGAGAAGCGGTCGTCGATGCGGTCGGCGATCTGGCCGGGGCTGAGCAGGCTCGTGCGCGCCGCCGCCAGCTCCAGCGCGAGCGGCAACCCGTCGAGGGCACGGCAGAGTCGCACGGTGTCGGCCAGGCTCTCCTGTCCCAGGCGGGTGCCCGCGGCGGCGGCCCGGTCGAGGAACAGCCGGACCGCCTCCGCGAGCGGCTCGCCGGGACGCGGCGGGCCGGACTCGGGCAGGTCGAGGGGCGGCACCCGCCAGACCAGCTCGCCGGCGATGCGCAGCGGCTCCCTGCTGGTGGCCAGGATGCCCAGCCGCCCGCAGGCCGCGACCAGCCGGGCGCTCACCTCGGCGCACCGGTCGACCAGGTGCTCGCAGTTGTCGAGGACGAGCAGGCAGCGCGCGTCGCCGAGCCGGGCCGCCACGGTGTCGAGCAGGGACCGGCCGCTCTCCTCGCGCACGCCGAGGACCCGGGCAAGCTCCCGCTCGACCTGGTCGGCGTGGCCGATCCTGGCCAGCTCGACCAGCCACACGCCCGCCGGATAGGCGGGCACGAGGCGCGCGGCCACGCGCAGGGCGAGGCGGGTCTTGCCGATGCCGCCGACCCCGCACAGCGTCACCACGCGCGTGTCGACGAGCAGCTCGCACAGCTCGTCAAGATCTCTGTCACGTCCGACGAACCGGTTGGGCTCGGCCGGAAGATTGTGCCTGGGGGGCTGCGGCATGTGGTCACCCTGCGTCGCGGAAGGATCACACTCTCCCACAGTGTCGCACTTTTCACAGGGCCAGCGAACCGGCCAGCGCCCTTTCGTCGACGACACGCAGCGAAGGATCGCCGACCAGCCGCCTCGCCAGCTCGAACGGGGCGACGGCCAGGGTCGCGGCGTGCTCGTGGGCCAGCACCCGGCAGCCCGTCAGGGTCGGCTCCTGGGCGATCACCACGTGCGCGCCTGACATCAACGCCAGGTCGAGGACGCGCAGCCCCTTGACGAGGTCGCTCACCGCCGCGAGCACCACGTCGTCCTTGCCGAGGACGAAGCGGGCCGACAGCTCGCGCAGGTCGTCGGCCAGCTCGTCGTGGTGCAGGACGCGCCCGCCCGCCACGCCGAGCGCCGGACCGGCCAGCGGCCCGAACTCCACGGTCTGCTCGCCGATCAGCTCGGCGAACGGCGTGGCCCCCGGGACCGGCTCCAGCGAGAAGACCCGGTCCACCTCGGCGGCGGGATCGAGGCGGCGGTGGACGACCATCATGCGGGCCACGCCCCGCGAGCCCAGCACGGCCACCCCGCCCGACCAGGCCACCGCGTGCACCGCCACGGCGAACCCGGCGCCGAGCGGCACGTCGACGAGCACCCGGTCGCCGTAGCGCAGGCCGTGGCGGCGCAACCCGGCGGCCGCTCGGGTGACCCGCCGGGCGAAGGCCGCATGGGAGAGGACCTCGCCGGTGCGCACGTCGGTCACCGCGGGCTGGTCGCCACGGGTCGGGGCCGCCCCCATCACCAGCTCTGTCCAGCTCATGCCGCCAACGTAGGGACCCGGAGCCCCGGGGGCATGCGTACAAATGTGCAACCGCATATGTACGTGCGCGCCCCGGCGGTGGGCGGGGACCGCGGGTGGACGCCGAGGGCATGAGACGGGATCAACTAGACTTGATGGCGCCGCGACATCGCGCGGCGGCCCCCACGACACAGAGCGAGACGTCATCATGCCTTTGAACAGCCGCGACGACCTGCGGAACATCGCGATCATCGCGCACGTCGACCATGGCAAGACCACGCTGGTCGACGCCATGCTCTGGCAGTCCGGGGCCTTCCGCGCCAACCAGGACGTGGACGACCGGGTCATGGACTCCAACGACCTGGAGCGCGAGAAGGGCATCACCATTCTCGCCAAGAACACCGCCGTCCAGCACGGCGGCATGACGATCAACATCATCGACACCCCCGGCCACGCCGACTTCGGCGGCGAGGTCGAGCGCGGCCTGTCGATGGTCGACGGGGTCGTGCTGCTGGTCGACGCCTCCGAGGGCCCGCTGCCGCAGACCAGGTTCGTGCTGCGCAAGGCGCTGGCCGCGAAGATGCCGGTGATCCTGTGCATCAACAAGGTCGACCGGCCCGACGCCCGCATCAAGGAGGTCGTCGACGAGGTCTACGAGCTGTTCATGGACCTCGACGCGACCGAGGAGCAGATCGACTTCCCGATCGTTTACGCCTCGGCCAAGGCCGGCCGCGCCTCGCTCGCCCGGCCCGAGGACGGCGGCATGCCCGACGCGGAGAACCTGGAGCCCCTGTTCGAGATCATCAAGTCGACGATCCCGGCTCCGACGTACGACCCCAGCGCGCCGCTGCAGGCCCACGTGACCAACCTCGACGCCTCCTCCTACCTCGGCCGCATCGCGCTGTGCCGCATCCACCAGGGCGTACTGCGCAAGGGCCAGCAGGTGGGCTGGTGCCGCACCGACGGCACGATCCAGCGCGTGAAGATCACCGAGCTGCTGATGACCGAGGCGCTGGAGCGCAAGCCCGCCGAGGAGGCCGGGCCCGGTGACATCATCGCCATCGCCGGCATCCCCGACATCATGATCGGTGAGACGCTGGCCGACCCCGACGACCCGCGCCCGCTGCCGCTGATCACCGTCGACGAGCCGGCCATCTCGATGACGATCGGCACCAACACCTCCCCCCTGGTCGGCAAGGTCAAGGGCTCCAAGGTCACCGCCCGCATGGTCAAGGACCGCCTCGACAAGGAGCTCGTCGGCAACGTCTCGCTGCGCGTGCTGCCCACCGACCGGCCCGACGCCTGGGAGGTGCAGGGCCGTGGCGAGCTGGCGCTGGCCATCCTGGTCGAGCAGATGCGCCGCGAGGGCTACGAGCTGACCGTCGGCAAGCCGCAGGTGGTCACCAAGACGATCGACGGCAAGGTGCACGAGCCGGTCGAGCGCCTCACGGTCGACTGCCCGGAGGAATACCTGGGCGCGGTCACCCAGCTCCTCGCCGTCCGCAAGGGCCGCATGGAGCACATGACCAACCACGGCACCGGCTGGATCCGGATGGAGTTCGTGGTGCCGGCGCGCGGCCTGATCGGCTTCCGCACCGAGTTCCTCACCGAGACGCGCGGCACCGGCCTGGTGCACCACGTCTTCGACTCCTACGAGCCGTGGTTCGGCGAGCTGCGCACCCGCAACAACGGTTCGCTGGTGGCCGACCGGTCCGGCCCGGTCACCGCGTTCGCCATGCTCAACCTCCAGGAGCGCGGCACCCTGTTCGTCTCCCCCGGCACCGAGGTGTACGAGGGCATGATCATCGGCGAGAACTCCCGGTCCGACGACATGGACGTCAACATCACCAAGGAGAAGAAGCTCACCAACATGCGCTCCTCCACCAGCGAGGAGACCGAGAAGGTGATTCCGCCGCGCGTCCTGTCGCTGGAGCAGGCGCTGGAGTTCATCCGCGAGGACGAGTGCGTGGAGATCACGCCGGAGGCGGTGCGCATCCGCAAGGTGGTCCTCGACGCCGCCACCCGCGGTCGCACGGCCGCCCGCGCCAAGCGCTCCTGACCTGAGCCGCCCGGCCGCCCGCGCGCCGCACGCACCTGACCCCGGCCCGCACGGCCCGTACGACCTAGCGGCGCGCGCGCCGACCGGAGCCGCCCCGAGCCGTCAGCACGGCCGGGGCGGCTTCGGCGTCCCGGGCGGGGTGGGCGTGGACGCGGTCACGGTTCGGCCCTGCCGGTTGCCCAGGCCCAGGCCGCGACGGCGACCCGGTTGCGGGCCCCGGTCTTGCGCTGGACGGCCGCGACGTGGTTCTTGACCGTGCCCGGGGAGAGGAAGAGCTCGGCCGCGATCTCGGCGTTGGTCCGGCCCTGCGCGACCAGCCGCACGATGTCCTCCTCCCGCTCGGTCAGGACGACGTCGGACGTCTGCCGCGGCAGGCCACGCTCGCGCAGCAGCGGGACGGTCAGCTGCGGGCTGATGAGCATGTCACCGTTCATCGCGGCCCGGACCGCCTCGACGAGCAGGGTGGGGCCGGACCGTTTGAGCACGAATCCGGCGGCCCCGTGCCGCAGCGCGGTGTGCACGTACTCGTCGAGCCCGAACGTGGTGACGATCACCACGTGGATGCCGGTGCCGGCCAGCGCGCGGGTCACCTCGATGCCGTCGGCTCCGGGCATGCGGATGTCGGCGAGCACCACGTCGGGCCGGATCGCCGTGGCGGTGTCGATCGCGGCGCGGCCGTCGGCGGCCTCGGCGACGACGGTCATGTCGGGCTGGGCGTCGAGGATGATGCGGAAGGCGCTGCGGATGCCCTCCTGGTCGTCGGCGACGAGAATGCGGGTGGCCACCCCAGCGATTGTGCCAGTGGCAGGCGGGCCGCCAGCGACCAGCCGTCCGGCACGGCCCGCGCGACCAGCTCGCCGCCCTGTGCCCGGACCAGCTCGGTCAGGCCGGGCAGGCCGGTCCCACCGCGCCCGGCGCCGCGGGTGCGGCTCACGCCGTCGTTGGTCATCGCGATCTCCAGGGCTCCACTACCGGCTCTGACGTCCAGCTCGACCCGCCGCGCTCGGGCGGCGTGCCGCCGGACGTTGGTCAACCCTTCGATCACGATGCGGTAGGCCAGGGCGGCGACGTCGGCCGGAACCGTCACGGCCGGGTCCATGCGCAGGTGGACCTTGGCCGGGCCGGCGGCGGTGAAGCGTTCGGCGGCCTCGCGGATGCCGTCCAGGTCGCCGACGGGGGTGAGGGGCCGGTCGTGCTGCAGCGTGTCCAAGGTGCGGTCCAGAGTCGACAGGGCCCGTTGACCCGCGGCCTCGACGCGTTCGAGGGCCTGCGACGGATCTCCCGCGATCCGGCCCGCCTGGGCGTGCGCCACCATCTCGCTGATGTCGTGGGCGACGAAGTCGTGCAGGTCCCTGGCCAGCCGCAGCCGCAGGACCGTGCGCAGGTCGGTCATGGCGCGCTCCTGCCGTGCTTCGACAGCACGCAGGTGGGCGCCCACCGTGGCGGCCAGCACCGCCCCCAGCCCCCAGAACGCGGCCGCGCCCACCCCTTCCAGCGGCGAGGCGGGCGCGAAGAAGCGCAGCAGCCAGACGGCCGAGGCCAGGCCCGCCGCCAGCGCCGCCGGCGCGGCCCGCCGTACCGGCGCGTGGCGGACGACCAGGCCGGCCAGTGTCATGAGCGCGACGCTCTCGACCATGCCGAGCGCTTCGGCGCCCCACGCGGGCCGCGCGGGGCCGACGGCGTGCGCGAGGGTGACGGCTGCTGACGCGGCCGCGGCCACGGCGGCCGGCACGGGCAGCCGCGGGCCGAGCCGCGGCCGGCACAGCCCGGCCACCGCCACCGCCACCGCCACCGCCGCCGACACCCACACCGACACCCACACCGACACCGACACCGACACCGACACCCAACCCGGCATCGACAAGGGCACCGACAGCGGCACCGACACCCAGCCCGACACCCAGCCCGACAGCAACCCCGACACCCAACCCGGCACCGGCACCGGGGCGACGACCCACATCCAGCTCACCGGAGCAACTGTACGTCCGCGTCAGCTCCGCCCCTCAGGTGCCGAACGGCACGTGCGCCGGCGGCAAGGAGTGCCGAACGGCATCTGGGCCGAAGACCCGCCGCCCCGGAACGCTGAACTCATGAAAACTTTCACTGCCGGCCGGTACGGGTATGCGGCGGCCCTGTGGGCGCTGGGCTACGGGCTGCTCGGCTCGGCGTGGGCGCTGGGAATGCCCGGCTTCCCCTGGGGCGCCGCCGATCCCGACCCCGATGGGGCGCTGTCGATCCTGGCCGCCACGACACCGCGCTTCGGCTGGTGGATCGCCGCCTTCTCGCTGCTCGTCGCGGTGACGGCGCTGGCGCTGACCCGCGGGAGCAACCACCGTGCACCCGTGTTCGCGGCCTGGCCGATCGCCGCGCTCCTGGTCCTGGTGATCCCCGACTCCCGGCTGATGATGGGCGTCGCCTACACACCGCTGTTGCTGGTGGCCCCCGTCTTCGGCTGGGATCTGGGCGGTGCGACCTTCGCCGACGCCTGGCCGTGGCCGGTGCTCAACCAGCTCGTGTGCGTGCTGGGCGGCCTGCTGATGGCCGCCGCCGCGCTGGCCCACACCCGCGGGCAGGGGCGCAGGAGCTGGTTCACTCCGGAACGCGGGCGTGTCGCGGTCTACGTGGCGAGCGCGGTGCCTTTGGTGTACTGCGCGACCCGGTGGGCGTGGGCGCTGGGCATCCCGCTCGGTGTGAGCGAGGAGTTCCTGGCCGAGGGTGCGGACGGCCTGTGGCTGGCGGGCGCCTACCTGGCGACCTTCGGCGCGTTCGGCGGCGTGCTCACCCTCGGGCTGACCCAGCGGTGGGGCGAGATCTTCCCCCGCTGGATCCCCGCGCTGCGCGGCAGGCGCGTGCCGCCGCTGCTGGCGGTCGTCCCGGCCGGGTTCGTCTCGATCATCATCACTGTGGCCGGGCTCACCTACATCCGCTGGACGATCGCGGGACGGTTCGCCATGGCCGAATGGGGGGCCTGGCTGCCGGAGTGCTTCTGGCCGGTCTGGGGCGCCGCGCTGGCCACCGCGACCATCTCCTACCACCGGCGCCGACGGCACGACACCGCGTCCCCGTACCCGCACAAAGCCCATCCAGCACGGACATCTTGACAGCCGTCGTGACAACACTGTTACCCCCTGAGTGTAAACCTCCGCATCTCCCCAAGGATCATCCACACTGTGGGGAACCTCCGGATCGTCCTGGCGTTCGGGCTGGCACTGCTCTCGGTGGGTGCCGTCGTATGGTGCACGGCGGCGGCGCGGCCGGTGGGCGACCCCCCACGGCCGCCGGTCACCGCCTCGCCCGATCCGTGGGAGCCGGTCACGAGCCCGTCCGGGCCGGAGGCGCCGCCCGCGCGCGAGGCCGCCACCGAGGTGGCGGTCACCAGGGCCGTGCACGCCGACCTGACCGGAGTGCCCGACGGGCGGCTTGACGAGCGGCGGCGGCAGGTGAAGGTGTCGATCAGGCACCAGTTGCTGATGGACGCCGACGACCCGCTCGCCGCGACCCTGCGGCGGGGCAGCGGGTTCCCCGAGGGCATCCAGCGCTTCACCGACGACGGGTTCGGGCCGCTCAAGGTGGGCGGCACCGTGCTCGCCCCCACGACGCGGCGGGCGCCGACACTGACCACGAAGAACGGGCGCACCACCGTCGAGTTCCGGGCGACGCTGCTGCGGCAGCTCGAACCGGGCGGCCTGCTGGAGCTGTGGTTCGGGGCGCCCGCCACCAGCCCGCCGCTCGTCGGCGAGCGCGTGGTGACGCTGCTGCCCGGCGAGTGGACCGTGCTGCGGACGTGGGGGGTCCTGCCGTCACGCGAGGAACCCGACCGCCTGCGGTTCCGCGCGGGGGCGCACTCGGCGAACGTGACCCTGGCCCACGAGCGGCACGGCTTCCCCGACGTGCAGCAGGAGGACGACTTCTCGTGGGAGACCGCCCTCGGCGTGCTGACCGCCGTGGTGATGGTGGTGCTGCTGCTGCGCGCGCTCGGCCTGGCATGGTGGGAGCGGCTGCCGAACCGAGAGCTGGCCGTCGGCCTGGCGCTGGCCGCCCCCGCGACGCTGGTCACGATCGTGGCCACGGAGTGGAAGCCGGTCGCGTACGTGATCCTGTTCGTCGCGGTGCCGCTGCTGGCCGTACGGCATGCGGGGCGGTCCCTGCCGACGAGCCCGCCGTGGACGGTCCGCGAGCTGCTGGGCGCGACCGCGCTCGGCGTCCTGCTGGCGGTGGGCATGCTGTCCTGGTCGTGGCTGCACGGCCAGTTGCCCGGCCGGACGCTGGTCGTCGGCGCCCTGGTGGCGGCGCTGTCGGCGGCCGGCGCGGCGGCGGCGTTCAGCGCCGACCTCGGCGTCCGCGCCGTGCTCGTACGGCTGCCCGTGCTGGCGGCCGGCGCGGCGGTGACCCTGCTGGCGGTGGCGCTGTGGGCCAAGGCGCTGCTGACCGGGGCCTACCCGCCCGACAGCGTCCGGCTGGTGCTCGCCCTGGCGTGGGCCCTGATCCCGTTCTCCGCCGTGGCCGTGGCGACCCGGCAGTGGACGCACGGGGGGCTGCTGGCCGCCGTGGCGGCGAGCCTGATGGTGCAGGGCTGGCCGACGGAATGGCTGGACGAGGGCTCGTGGAGCCTGCCGCTGCTGTCCCAGGCCCAGCCGCCGAAGATCGGCATCCTGGTGCTCGACCCCCTGACCCGGGGGCTGATCGGGCTGCTGCTGCTCGGGTTCGCGCTGCTGGTGCTGCGGTTGCGGCGGCTCGGCGACACGGTGTCGGCGATCAGCCACCCCTCGGCCGAACCCACCATGATCGTCTGCCTGATGGTGCTGTACCTCACGCCGCGGGGCAGCATCGTGATCGCCGGCAGCACGGTGCCGCTGCCGCTGCTGTCCATCACCTCGATCGTCGCCTGGATCGCCGTCCGGGGGCTGCTCGTGAGCCCGCACCCGGCGATCGTCGAGCCCACCTCGGCCGACGAGCACCGCGAGCTGGTCAGGAAGGCCCTGCACAAGCGGCTGCTGCTCGTCTCGGAGCAGGAGCTCTACCGCATCGGCCGGGGCAGGATCGGCGCGGGCGAGATGTCGATGGCCGAGTTCGACAACCGCCGCCACCATCTGGAGGAGGCGCTGCGGCTGCACGGGCGTGACCCGGAGACGGCCTTCGCCACCGCCGCGGGCTGCCCGCCGTGGGTGAACGGCGGGTACGGGTTCGTCGTCGGGCTGCTGCTGAGCCTGCCGTTCGCCTTCCTGTACGGCTGGCCGTCGGGGGTGGACCTGAGCAGTTTCGTCTTCGACGCCCGCTACCTGCTCACGCTGCCGGCCTTCGGCTTCCTGTTCGGCTACTTCTACCCGCGCGTCCGCGGCACCCAGCCGATGACCAAGGCACTGCACCTGATGGCCGCCGCGCTGCTCACGGAGCTGTCCGGCTACGTCTCGACGCTCGTGGAGCCCGACATCGGCGTCATGGACAAGGTGCAGGCGGTGGCCATCGTCGGCGGCCAGGTGGCGCTGGTGTGCATCGGCCTGGGACTGACGTGGGAGTGGCGGCTGATGCACCTGGCGGGCGAGCCGTGGGGGCGGGTGCGCAACGTCCGCAGCCTGCGCAGCCTGGCCACGCCGCTGCTGGCGATCGTCATCGCGGCGGTCACCGCGGCCGCCACCTCGGCGGCCGGTCAGACGGTCGAACGCATCCTCAAGGGCGACGACCACCTGACGAGCGGTCCGCGCTGAGCACCACGTACCCCTCACGCTCGAACCTCACCCGGTAGCCGCGCTCGACCAGCATGCGGACGCGGACCCGCTGCTCGTCCACGTCGCGGAACGGGAACGTCCTGCGTCCCACGTCGGCCACCACCCACGGCGCCCAGCGCGGCGTGCGGTCCCACAGCAGCACGGTGCCGCGCCCGGACAGCGCGGGCGCCAGGTTGTTGGCCGCCTCCACGAGCGCGTGGTCGGGCACCGCGGCGACGGCCTCGGCAGCGGCGCGCTGCCGCGCGTCGTGCCGGTAGGTCGCGGGGTCGGCGAGGTCGGACAGCGCGAAGAACGGCACGGTGGCGACCGCGAACGCCGCCACCCCGGCCGCCCACCCGGTCCCCGCCCACCTGGTCCCCACGCGCCCGCCCCGCGCCCGCTCTGCGGCGGCCGCCTCGTCCGGGGGCCCGCTCCCCTCCCGGTCGGCGCCGGCCGTGGCGCTTGCGGGCCGCCGTGACCGCCGCTCCCGCAGCCGCCGCGCCCCGTCCACCCCGGCCGCGAGGACGATGACGATCACGAACGCGTTGTAGTGGTATTCGGGCACCCACCAGTTGGGGAACGAGCCGGCCAGCATCCGCTCCGCCAGCAGCGGCACGGCCGCGAGCACGAGCGGCGAGAGCAGCGCGGCGAACAGCGTGGTGCCGAGCAGCAGCGCCAGCGTGACCAGCTTGACGGGCGGGGTGCCGAGCTGGGCGGCCACGGCGAGCGGGTCGGTGAGGGCGGTGCGGACGACGGCCGGCGCGTCGGCCCCCAGCGCGCCGTACGCCCAGTAGTAGTCGGCCCGCCCGCCGAACAGCGGGATCAGCACCTGGGACGCCAGCCAGGTGGACCCGAGCCCGCCCACGACGAACGCGCCCCCCAGCGGCCGCCAGCCGCGCTGCCCGAGCAGCACCACCCCGAACCCGGCCACCAGCAGCCCCATGTCCTCCTTGACGCAGAGCAGCGCCAGCGCGGCGAGCGCCACGTGGGCGTGCCGTCCGGCCTGCCGGCGTTCGAGCAGCACGGCGGTGAGCAGCGGCGCGAACGCGGCCTCGTGGAAGTCGAACGCCGCGGTCTCGACGACGGGCCACGCCAGCACGTACGCCACCGCCACCAGGTGGGCCGCGACGGAGCTGCCGAGCGCCCGCCTGGCGAACACCCACAGCGGCACCGCCGCCGCGGCCAGCAGCACGGCCTGCGCGAGGAGCAGCGTCTCGGGCCCGTCGTGAATCCAGTAGAGCGGGGCGAGCACGGCCAGGATCGGCGACCAGTGGTCGCCCAGCACGGAGAAGTGCGGGCCGAAGTCGTTGTGCACGCCCTTGACGATCGCCACGGGCGGCCCGAACCGCGAGTAGGACCGGACCGCCTGGTCGAAGATGACCAGGTCGTAGGCGCCGGCCCGGAAGCCGGCGAGCTTGGCCAGCGAGAGCACGGCGTACCCGACGGCCGCCGCGCCGGTGATGGCCGCCACCACCGTCCGGTCCCGCCGCCACCACGCCCGGCCGCCCGGGCGCCGCGCCCCGCCGCCGGCCTCCGGGACCGCGCAAGTGCCGGTGTGTTCCCCGCTCGCCGTCACGACCTTGCCACGTCCTTCCACCACCGCCCGTCGAAGCGCCCGCCGCGTCAGCGGCGCGGCAGCTCGCTGCCCCGTACGTGCGTGCCCAGCCAGCCGACCAGCGGCTCGAAGGCGTGCCAGCACTCCCGCACCCGCTTCACCACCTCCGCGGTGTGCACCCACGGCTCGGGCTCGAAACGCCGACCGGCGTACAGCGACCTGTGGCGCAGCAGCTCGATGCGCGGGTGGTCGTCGGTGAAGCCGCGCGGCCTGGTCTTGAGCCGGTCTCCCTCGACGGCGTAGCCTGCGGACGCCAGCGTGGCCACCACGGCCGCCAGGGGCCCGCCGGTGAGGTCCTCGTCGACGGCCGCGCGGTAGCGGGTGATCTGGTCGGACGCCTGGCTGTAGAGGCCGCCCGCCGTCCAGAGGCCGGCTGCGTCGATCTGGACGTACAGCCCGATGCCGGGCTGCTTCTCGACGAAGGCCCCCTGGTGAGTCTTGTACGGGGACTTGTCCTTGGCGTAGCGGACGTCACGGTGGGGCCGGAAAAGGTGGGCCGGCCCGAACTCCTCGGCCAGTTCCTCGGCCAGGGCGAGCATGGGGGCGCGCACGGCCTCCTCGTAGAGGTGCCGGTGGCGGGTGAAGTAGGTCTTGGAGTTGTCCGCCTCCAGTCCCTCGTAGAACAGGAAAGCCTCGTCGGGGAAGCCGCTGAAACCCATGGGTCCAAGCCTCCCATGCCGCACCGACGGTCACCGTCTCGCGGCCGGAGGTCAGGTGTCGCGGGCCGCGCCGGCCTCGTCGGCGGCCTCGTCGGCAGCCGTGGTGAGCCGGTGAGCATCCGCACAGCCGTTGCACAACAGGCAAGCGCTTGCTACTTTTCGGCCGTGCGCCCTGGCCGGCCTCCACCCGACGGCGAGCCGTTACGGCACGTCGCCCTGCCGTACGACTCCGACGAGCGGTTCGCCGCCCTGGTGCTGCCCCGCGTGCGCGAGGCCCTGGACGAGGGCAGGCGGGTGCTCGTGGTCACCTGCACCGCCAAGCTCGCCCTGCTGGCCGAGGCGCTCGGCCGCGACGCGGGCCGGATCGACGGCAGGATCGCGGCCTCCTGGTACAGCCATCCGCAGCGGACGCTCGCCGCCTGCCACGAGTACGCGACGGAGGGGCGGTCCCTCATCGTGGGCGAGCCCGTCTGGGCGGGCCGCAGCGAGCGCGAGACCCGCGCGTGGATCCGCTACGAGTCGGTGCTGAACGTGGCGCTGCGCGGCACGGCGGCGCGGCTGCTGTGCGCCTACGATCGCCGCAGGGTGCCCCCTGACGTGCTCGCGCACCTGGCGAGCACCCACCCTTTCGTGCTCGGCCCCGGCGGCGAGGCGGCGAGCGAGGCGTACGTCCGGCCGCACGAGCTGGTGCTCGACGGCGACCACGCGCCGCTGCCGGACCCGGACGGACGGGTGGAGTCGCTGCGCTTCACGGCGCCCGAGCTGAAGGCGCTCCGGCACGCGGTCGGCGACTACGCCAGGGCGGCCGGGATGGACCGCGACCTGGTCTCCTCGCTCGTGCTCGGAGTCTCGGAGATCGCCGCCAACAGCGTCGAGCACGGCGCCGGGCACGGAACGATCAGGATGTGGGTCAACGGCAGGGAGCTGGTCTGCGAGATCGCCGACACGGGTGGCGCGCTGGACGACCCGCTGCCCGGCTACCTGCCGCCGGAGCGAGAGGCCTCTCGGGGGTACGGGCTCTGGATCAGCCGGCAACTGTGCGACCACGTCGAGCTGCGCGCCGATCGGGGGACGCTGCGCGTGCGCCTGCACATGCGCCTGAGCGCCGGCTGAGGCCGGCGCTCGGTCAGGCGGCGCTCGCTCAGGCGGCGCTCTGGGCGGGGACGCGGATGGCGCCCTCCTCGCGGGCGTACGACTCGAGCATCCCGCGGAGCTGGCGGCGGCCACGGTGCAGGCGGGACATCACCGTGCCGATCGGGGTGCCCATACGCTCGGCGATCTCCTTGTAGGGGAAGCCCTCGACATCCGCCAGGTAGACGGCGACGCGGAAGTCCTCGGGGAGGGAGCGCAGGGCGTTCATCACGACGCTGTCGGGCAGCCGGTCGAGCGCCTCCGTCTCGGCCGACTTCAGGCCGGTGGAGGTGTGCGACTCGGCGGCGTGCAGCTGCCAGTCCTCGATCTCCTCGGCGGCGGACAGTTTGGGAGAACGCTGCCGCTTGCGGTAGTCGTTGATGAAGTTGTTGGTCAGGATGCGGTGCAGCCAGGCCTTGAGGTTCGTGCCCTCGCGGAACTGGTGGTAGGAGGTGTAGGCCTTGGCGACCGTCTCCTGGACGAGGTCCTCCGCGTCGGCCGTGTTGCGGGTCAGGCGCATCGCGGAGGCGAAGAGCTGCGACGTCACAGGCACGACGTCGCGCTCGAACCAGTCCTGACGCTGCTCGTCGGTCATAGTGATCAAGTCATATCCCCCTAGCGATGTATCCCCATCCCGGCACAGGCCGCCGATAGTAGAACCCATGATGGCAGCGCGCCCGTAAGGGCGGCGTTAGCGGTTACGCCTGGTCAGAGAGGTGAGAAGTCCATCTGGCTCGCGGCGTGCGTTATCACGTCCACGGCTGGACTTGTCTCGTTACCATAACACTGCCCTTCCAATTTGCCGAAAAAAGTGGCAAGAGTCACATGAGATAGCGTATGACCATGGATTTCGTCGATCGTCATGACACCGGCACGCGTCACTGGGTGGCGGAGGCCATCCGGAAGGTGGAGGCCGACGCCAACCGGAGCTGTGACACCCATCTGCATGTCTTTCCGCTGCCCCCGCAGTGGGGGGTAAACCTCTACCTGAAAGACGAGTCGGTGCACCCGACCGGTTCACTCAAGCACCGGCTGGCCCGCTCCCTGTTCCTGTACGGCCTGGCCAACGGCTGGATCGGCCCCACCACCACGATCGTCGAGGCGTCCAGCGGGTCGACGGCGGTGAGCGAGGCGTACTTCGCCCGGCTGCTGGGCCTGCCGTTCATCGCGGTGATGCCCGCCTCCACGTCACCGGAGAAGTGTCACCTGATCGAGTTCTACGGCGGCAAGTGTCATCTGGTCGACGACCCCACCACGATCTACGAGGAGTCGCACCGGCTCGCCGCCGAGACGGGCGGCCACTTCATGGACCAGTTCACCTACGCCGAACGGGCCACGGACTGGCGCGGCAACAACAACATCGCCGAGTCGATCTTCGCGCAGCTCGCACTTGAGCCCCATCCCGTGCCGACCTGGATCGTCGTCGGCGCCGGCACCGGCGGCACGTCCTCCACGATCGGCCGCTACATCCGCTACCGCCGTCACCCGACGCGGCTGGCCGTCGCCGACCCGGAGGGCTCGGCCTTCTACCCGAGCTGGGTCTCGGGCGACGCCTCGGTCACCGCCCGCGGCTCGCGCATCGAGGGCATCGGACGACCCCGGGTCGAGCCGTCCTTCCAACCGACCGTGATCGACCGGATGGTGACCGTGCCCGACGCCCGGTCCATCGCCGCGATGCACTGGGTGCGCGAGGTGACCGGCCGCGACGTCGGCGGCTCCACCGGCACCAACGTCGCCGCCTGCGTCGAGCTCATCAAGGAGATGCGCGAGGCCGGCGAGCGGGGCAGCGTCGTCACCCTCATCTGCGACGGCGGCGAGAGATACCGGGGCACCTACTGCGACCCGGCCTGGCTCGCCGCCCAGGGCCTCGACATCCACCCGCACCTGGCCGACCTGCGCTCCTTCCTGCCCGCCTGACGGGGCCTGCCCGCCTGACGGGACCTGCCCGCCTGACCGGCGGGGGTCAGGAGGTGACCTTCGCCGGGTCCACCTCGAAGATCTTGGCAACGTCGTCGAGCACCGCGTGGGCGCCCTGGATGCCCACCGCGGTCATCCACGTCTGGTCGTTCACCTCGTGCTTGTCGCCCTTGAGCTTGCCCCACAGCGGGTTGGCGACGAACTTCGCCTTGGGCCCGTCGCTGGTGGGGTCGGGGTAGGTCGCGACGAAGATGTGGTCGGCGTCGAGGTCGGCGATGCGCTCCTGGCTGACGTCCACCACGATCGAGTCCGTGGCGGTGGGCTGGCCCTCGGGGCGGGGGAAGCCGATGTCCTTCATGATCAGGCCCGAGTACGACTTCTCCACGTACAGCCGGACCGTGGGCTCGCCGGCGAAACGGGCGATGGAGATGGACGGCAGCTTGCCGTCCCGCTTCTCCTTGATCGCCGTACCGATCTTGGCCGCGCGGTCCTCGAACTCCTTGAGCGTGGTGTCGGCCAGATCCTCCTTGCCGAGCGCCTGGCCGACGAGGCGGAGGTTCTCCTTCCAGATGGCGCCGGTCGTCTCACTGAAGACCGTCGGAGCGATCTTGGAGAGCTTGTCGTAGAGGGCCTCGTGCCGGACCTTGGCGGAGAGGATCAGGTCGGGCTTGAGCGCCGCGATCTTCTCCAGGCTCGGCTCCTCCAGGGTGCCGACCGGGGTGGCCTCCTTGCCGTACTCGGTGGCGACCGCGCCGAGGTAGTCGGGGAGCTTGTCCTCGATCGACCGGTAGGTCGTGTAGCCGACCACCGGCGTCTGCAGCGTGAGCGCCGCGTCGACGAAGCTCTGGTCGAGGGCGACGACCCGCTTGGGCTGGGCCGGGATCGCCGTCTCGCCCATGGCGTGCTTGACGGTGCGGAACGCCGCTCCGCCCTCGGCGCTGGCCTGCCCGGAGGCCGCCGGCGACGCGGAGTCTGTCGAGCCACAGGCCGCCAGCCCGGCGACCAGGGCCATGGCGCCCACGAACGCGCGCAACGGTCTCATCGAAAGTCCCTCTCCCTGGTAAAAGTTTAGGCAACCCTAATTTAGGTTAGCCCTGCCTAAGCTGGCATACTTCACCGGGATCGGGCAAACGCTTGGAGGGACCACGTGACCGCAACAGCCGTCGCGCCGCGCCTCCACGGCCTCCGCCGCCGGCGGCTCCTCGTGCTCACCGGCCTTCTCACGGCCCTGGCACTGGCGGTCGTGCTCAGCATCACCATCGGAGCCAAGGCCGTCCCGCTCCCCGACGCCTGGCGGGCGCTGACCGACCCGGCCGGCACCGAGAACGACATCGTCATCCGCTCGCTGCGCCTGCCCCGGACGGCGCTCGGCGTGCTGGCCGGCCTCGCGCTGGGCGTGGCCGGGGCGCTCATGCAGGGCCACACCCGCAACCCCCTCGCCGACCCGGGCCTGCTGGGCGTCACCCAGGGCGCGGCGTTCGCGATGGTGTCCTCGATCATCCTGCTCGGCGCGCAGAGCCTGTTCGCCTACATCTGGTTCGGCCTGGCGGGCGCCCTGCTCGCCAGCGTCGGCGTGTTCGCGCTCGGCATGGTGGGCGGCCGGGGCGGGCCCACGCCGGTGACGCTGGCGCTCGCCGGCACCGCCGTCAGCGCCTTCCTGTACGCGCTGACCTCCGCCATCGTGCTGCTGGACGAGCAGGCCATGGACGTCTTCAGGTTCTGGCAGGCCGGCTCGATCGCCGCCCGCGGACCCGACGTGGTCTGGCAGGTGCTGCCGTTCATCGCGGCCGGGCTGGTGCTGGCCATGGTCAACACGCCCGGTCTGAACGCGCTGTCGCTCGGCGAGGACGTGGCCCGTGGCCTGGGCCAGAACATCGCGCTGACCCGCGCCGTCGGCGTCACCGCCGTCACGCTGCTGACGGGCGCCTCGGTGGCGGCGTGCGGGGCGCTGGCGTTCGTGGGCCTGCTCGTGCCGCACCTGACCCGCCCGCTGTCCGGCACCGACCACCGCTGGCTGGTGCCGTACGCGGGACTCGCCGGCGCGGCGCTGCTGCTGCTCGCCGACGTGATCGGCCGGGTCGTCGCCCCGCCGGGAGAGCTGGAGGTGGGAGTGGTGCTCGCGCTGGTCGGCGCGCCCTTCTTCGTCGCGCTGGTGCGCCGCAGGAAGCCGGTGAGGCTGTGATGACCGCCTTCCCGCTGCGCGTGGCCGGCCTGTCCTGGCAGGTACGGCTGCGCGGCACCGTGCTCACGCTGGGCGGGCTGCTGCTGCTCGGCCTGCTCATGGCGCTGAACATGCGTCTCGGCGACATCGACATGAGCCTCGCGGAGGTCGTGCGGGCCACGCTCGACCCGGCCGACGCCGGCCACTTCGTGGTCATGGAGCTGCGCCTGCCGCGCGCGCTGACCGGCGCGCTGGTGGGCGGCGCGCTCGCGCTGTCCGGCGCGATCATCCAGTCCATCGCGCGCAACCCGCTGGCCAGCCCGGAGATCCTGGGCGTGACCACCGGAGCCTCGGTCGCGGTCGTGGCCGGCGTCGTGCTCAGCGGCAGCGCGTACGGCGGCGCCAGCGGCCTGTTCTCGGCCGTGGGCATCCCGATGCTCGCCCTGCTCGGCGGCCTGGTCGGCGCGGTGACGGTCTACGCGCTGGCCTGGCGGCGCGGCCTCGACGGCTACCGGCTGGTGCTGGTCGGCATCGGCGTGGCCGCGGTGTTCACGAACGTGAAGTACTGGCTGCTGACGGTCGGCGACGTCAACGACACCGGCCGGGCCATGGTGTGGATCAGCGGCTCGCTGAACGGCCGCGGCTGGGAGCACGTCGTGCCGGTGGCGCTCGCCCTGGCGGTGCTGGTGCCGTCGACGATGCTCGGCACCCGCTCGCTGGGGGCGCTGCGGTTCGGCGACGACACGGTCACCGCGCTGGGCGTGCGGATGAACCTCTCCCGCGCGCTGATGATCTTCGCCGCGGTGCTGCTGGCCGCCGTGGCCACCGCCTCGGCGGGCCCGATCGCGTTCGTCGCCCTGGCCGCGCCGCAGATCGCCCTGCGGCTGGCCCGCTGCGCTCAGCCGCCGCTGTTGTCGTCGGCCGTCGTCGGCTCGGTCCTCACCGCCGGCGCCGACCTGATCGCCCGCACGGCCTTCTCCCCGCTCGAACTGCCCGTGGGCATCGTCACCGCCGTACTCGGCGCCCCGTACCTGATTCACCTGATCTGGAGGGCCAGAAAATGAGGCTGCAGGCGGCCGGCGTCACGCTCGGGTACGGCGAACGCACCGTCGTCGAGAACCTCGACCTCGGCGTCCACTCCGGCACGGTGACCACGATCATCGGCCCCAACGGCTGCGGCAAGTCCACGCTGCTGCGCGCCCTCGGCCGGCTGCTCAAGCCGCAGGGGGGCGAGGTGCTGCTCGACGGCAAGCGCATCGACCGGATGGCGACCCGCGAGGTGGCCAAGGTGCTCGGCGTGCTCCCCCAGGCGCCGACCGCCCCCGAGGGCCTGACGGTGGCCGACCTGGTCGCCCGGGGCCGGCACCCCCACCAGACCTGGTACCGGCAGTGGTCGTCGGACGACGAGGCGGCCGTGGGCCGGGCCCTGGAGATGACCGGTCTGGCCGACCTGGCCGAGCGGCCGCTGGACGAGCTGTCGGGCGGGCAGCGGCAGCGGGCCTGGATCTCGATGGCCCTGGCGCAGGGCACGGACCTGCTGCTGCTCGACGAGCCGACCACGTTCCTCGACCTGGCGCACCAGGTGGAGGTGCTGGAACTGGTCCGGCAACTGCACCGGGAGGCGAGCCGGACCATCGTGATGGTCCTGCACGACCTCAACCTCGCGGCCCGCTACGCCGACCGGCTGGTGGCCATGCGCGAGGGCCAGGTGGTGGCCGCCGGCGACCCGCACGACGTGCTGACGGAGGACCTGCTGCGCGAGGTGTTCGACCTGGACGCCAAGGTCATTCCCGACCCGGTGGCGGGGACTCCTCTGGTCGTCCCGATCGGCCCCCGTTCCCGCTCCTGAGCACCCGTCCGGGGCGCGGCCCGCGAGACTCCCGCCGCGCCGGCGACCCGGCGACGGCCGCGGCGACGCCTCGCCCCCACGGCTCACCCGCCCGCTGACGCCCGCGCGATGTCGGGGTCGTCGGGCGCCAGCTCGGCGGCCCTGAGCAGGTCCTGCCTCGCCTCGTGCGCACGGCCGGCGGCCCGCAGGACCAGAGCCCGGTTGAACAGCAGCTCGGGCGACTCGGCGAGCTTCAGCGCCCGGGTCAGGTCGCCCAGCGCGGCCTCGTGGTCGCCCGCGTCGAACGCCAGCGCGCCCCGGCTCGCCCAGGCCGCCACCAGGTCGGGGTCCAGCTCCAGCGCCAGGTCGAAGGCGGCCATCGCCGCGGCCCGCCGGCCCGCGGCGGCCTCCACCTGGCCGAGCACGCACCTCAGGTGCGGATCGCGGGGTGCGAGCGCCAGCCCGTGCTCGGCGTCGCGCCGCGCGCCGGCGTGGTCGCCGGCGGCCGCCAGCAGGCCGGACCTGTTCGCGTACGCGGGGACGAAGTCGGGGTCCAGCTCCAGCGTGTGGCCGAGGTCGGCGAGGGCGCCGTCGAGGTCACCGGTGGCGTAACGCACCTCCGCCCGGTTGTAGTAGGCCTCGGGAAAGGGCGGGCTGAGCCGGATGGCGGCCTCGAAGTCGGCCAGCGCGTCGGCGTGCCGGCCCAGCCGGTGCAGCACGGCGCCGCGGTCGAGGTAGTAGTCGGGGTAGCCGGGGTCGGCGCTGATGGCGACCGCGTAGTCGGCCAGCGCCTCCTGGACGCGGCCGGCCTGGGCCAGGAGCTGGGCGCGGTTGGCGTACAGCACGAGCCGGTGGATCGGGTGCTCGCCGGGCAGGTCGCGCTCGGCCAGGTCGAGGGCCTCCTCGACCAGGTCGAGGGCGGCCTGCGTCCGCCCCCTGCGCACCTCGACGAGGGCCTTGCCGTTGAGGTCGAACCCCAGGTGGAAGGCGCGCTCGCGGCGGCCGGGCAGCAGCGAGGTGATCGCGACGGCCTCGTTGATCCAGGCCAGCGCCTCCTCGGGGTCGCGCCTGGCGTGGTCGTGGTGGCGCACCAGGATCATCGCCGTGCCGTAGGCGATGGTGGCGCGGTGCTTGGGGTCGACGCTGTCCCTGCGGGCGCGGTCGTACAGGGCGCGGGCCTCGTCCTCGCGTTCGACGGCCTCCAGCGCCGCCGCCACCCGCTGGACGAGCAGCCGCCGGCGTTCGGGCGTCGCCGCGTACGTCGTCCCGCGCAGCGCCTCCAGCCCGGACTCCACCATCGCGTGGTGGAACCCCTCGTCGCGGAAGCGGTCGAAGTCGGCACGCGGCGGGCCGGTGCGGGGTGCGGTGCGGCCCGGGACGATCCGCAGCAGGCAGGGGTCGAGCCGCCGCCGCAGCACCTCGACCAGCTCGGTGTCGGTGGGGTCGGCCTCGCCGAGGTTGTCGACCGTGACGGTGAGCGGGCCCGTGCGCACCAGGTGGTCGCGGACGAACTCGGCCAGCCCGTTGGCGATCCGCAGCGTCCGCCGGGCACCGGGGATGAGGATGCGCTGCGCTCTCGGCAGGCTTTCGGCCAGCGTCCGCCTGCGGGCCGGCACGCCCAGCGCGGGCGCGGCGGCGCGGATCTCGATGTCGTACGCGGCCACCAGGCCGGGCCGGTGTTCCAGTGCCTCGGGCACGAGCCGACCCAGCAGCGCGGCCCCGAGCGTGTACGGGCCGTGGATCCTGCGGTCGGCGTCCAGAACGATCGTGTCCATGCGTCCTTCTCCGTGGTCCGTGTCGGGCGCGGCCGCGCCGGCGTCCCCAATGCGGGACGCCGGTGCGGAGCCGTGTCAGACGCCGTGCCGCGGTGCGGCGCTCCCGGAAGGCTTCACGGTTCCGGGTTTGTGAACGACGATCTTCTTCATCGGGACCCTCTCACGTTCAAGCATGACGAGACCGGCGAAAGGCGATCTCGGAGATGACCGGTTCATGTGAACACACGCCAACTCGGCGATCAAGGCTTGGCTCGGTAAGAGGTATTTCCTATCGCCTTACATAAAAGGCCGAAACATCCACCATCTATCGCCAAAAGGCGGGATTCAGTCCCCCAGGATGGCGTCCACGAAGACCTCGGGGTCGAACGGCGCGAGATCGTCGGGCCCCTCGCCGAGACCGGCCAGCTTGACCGGCACCCCCAGCTCCCGCTGCACCGAGATGACGATGCCGCCCTTGGCCGTGCCGTCGAGCTTGGTCAGCGCGATGCCGGTGATGTTGACCACCTCGGCGAACACCTGGGCCTGCCGCATGCCGTTCTGGCCCGTCGTGGCGTCGAGAACGAGCAGCACCTCGTCGACCGTGGCCTTCTTCTCGATGACCCGCTTGACCTTGCCCAGCTCGTCCATCAGGCCCGTCTTGGTGTGCAGCCGGCCGGCGGTGTCGACGATGACCACGTCGGCCTTGGCCTCGATGCCCTTGGCCGCCGCGTCGAAGGCCACCGACGCCGGATCGGCGCCCTCAGGTCCGCGCACGACCTCCGCCCCGACCCGGTCGCCCCACGTCTGGAGCTGGTCGGCGGCGGCGGCGCGGAAGGTGTCGGCCGCGCCGAGCACGACCTTCTTGCCGTCGCCGACGAGCACCCGGGCCAGCTTGCCGGTGGTCGTCGTCTTGCCGGTGCCGTTGACGCCGACGACGAGGACCACCGCCGCCCGCTCGCCGTGCCTGGCCACGTTGAGCGTGCGGTCGAGGTCGGGGTTGATCTGCACGAGGAGCTGCTCGCGCAGCAGGGCGCGCACCTCGTCGGGGGTGCGGCTGCCGAGCACCTTGACCCGGGTGCGCAGCTCCTCCACGATCGCCTGCGTCGGGGACACGCCGACGTCGGCCGTGAGCAGCAGCTCCTCGATCTCGTCCCACACCTCGTCGTCGAGCCGGTCACGCGAGAGCAGGTCGAGCAGCCCACGGCCGAGCGAACTCTGCGAGCGGGCCAGCCGCGAGCGCAGCCGCACCATCCGGCCGGCGGACGGCGGCGGCACCTCCACCTCGGGCTTGACGACGACCGGCTCGGCCGGCTTGACCGGCGGCGGGACCGTGGTCGTCGCGCCCTCGCCCTCCTCGCCCCCCGGAGCCGGGCGCTTCTCCTTCTCCTCGGGAAGCGGCACGGTCTCGGGCGGCTTGACCGGCGGCGGCGCCGCCTTGCCACCCGGGCGGAACAGCAGGAAGAGGCCACCCGCCGCCAGCAGGGCGACGAGTGCCACGATCACGATGACACCGAGGTAACCATCCACAACATGTCAGTTTTCCAGATCAACCGGCATGCTCGGGCACAGGGCCACGCCGATCGGCCGCCCTTGTGGCTGATCAGGCGGGTTCGCGCTCGCGCAGGCGCTGGCTGACCACCTGGGTGACGCCGTCGCCGCGCATCGACACGCCGTACAGCGCGTCGGCGATCTCCATCGTCCGCTTGTTGTGCGTGATGACGATCAGCTGGGAGCTCTGCCGCAGCTCCTCGAACAGTGTCAGCAGCCGCTGCGTGTTGGTGTCGTCGAGCGCCGCCTCGACCTCGTCCATGACGTAGAACGGCGAGGGCCGCGCCTTGAAGATGGAGATCAGGAACGCCACCGCGGTCAGCGACCGCTCACCGCCCGACAGCAGCGACAGCCGCTTGACCTTCTTGCCTGGCGGCCGGGCCTCCACCTCGATGCCGGTGGTCAGCATGTCCTCGGGGGCGGTCAGCACCAGCCGCCCGTCGCCGCCGGGGAACACCCGGGTGAAGATCTGCTCGAACTCGCGCGCCACGTCCTCGTAGGCGGAGGCGAACATCTGCTCCACCCGGTCGTCGACCTCCTTGACCACCGTCAGCAGGTCGCGCCGGGTCTTCTTCAGGTCCTCAAGCTGCGAGTTGAGGAACGCGTGCCGCTCCTCCAGGGCCGCGAACTCCTCCAGCGCCAGCGGGTTGACCTTGCCGAGCTGCTGCATCTGCCGCTCGGCGATCCGGGCGCGCTTCTCCTGCTCCGCACGCACGTACGGCGTGGGCGGCTCGCCCGGCACGGGCGCCTGCGGGCCGTACTCGGAGATCAGTGTCTCGGCCGCCACGCCGAACTCCTCCAGCGCGCGCTGCTCCATCTGCTCCAGGCGCATCCGCTGCTCGGTGCGGGCCATCTCGCTGCCGTGCACCCGGTTGACCAGCTTGTCGAGCTCCTGCCCCAGCTCGCGCACGCGGACCCGGACCTGCTTGAGCTCGGCGTCGACGGCCACCCTGGCCAGGTCGGCGTCGTCGCGCTCGCGAGCGGCCAGCCGGACCGACTCGGCGAGCGTGGCGAGGACCTGCTTGGCTCCCCTGCTCACGGCCTCGGCCACGGCGGCCTGGCGCCTGCGCCTGGCCCGCTGGGCGGCGGCCTGAGCCCGCTCCTGGCGTTCGCGCTGGGCTGCGCGGACCAGGCCGTCGGCCCGGCCCTCGATGCCCTTGACGCGCTCCTCTGCGGTGCGCACCTGCAGGCGGGCCTCCACCTCGCGCTGCCGGGCGCTCTGGCAGGCGGCGGCCAGCTCGTCGCGGACGTCGGTGGTGGGCTCGGTCTCCAACTCCTGGGCGTACTCGGCCTCGGCCAGCCGGATCTCCAGCTCGGCCAGCTCCGCCTGGCCCTCGGCGCGCGCCTCCTCGGCGGCGGCGACACTCCTGGCCAGGCGTTCGGCCTCCTCGTGGGCGGCCTTGGCGGCGGCCTCGAACTGGGCCAGCCGCCTGGCGACGGCGGCCTGCCGCTGGTCGGCCTCCCGCTGGCGGGCCCTGGCCTGGTCGAGCGCGCTCTGCGCCGCGCTCACCCCGGCCTGGGCGGTGCCGGCGGCGGTCTGCGCCTCGCTCACCAGCGACTGGGCCGCCTCCAGGGCGGCGCGCGCCTCGTGCTCGGCCGACGACGTCTCCTCCAGGGCCGCGGCGGTGCGCTCGGCCCTGGCCTCGGCCTCCGCCAGGTCGGCGACTGCCTCGTCCAGCGCGGCCCGCACCTGCAGCACGGACGTGCCGCCCGCGGAGCCTCCGCTGGCCAGGTGGGGGCCGACGACGTCGCCCTGCCGGGTGACGGCGCGCAGCCCCGGATGCCGCTCGGCCACCCGGCGCGCCGCGTCGAGGTCGTCCACGACGACGACGCCGGCCAGCACGTGACCGACGGCCGCCCGCAGGTGGCCGGGCACCGTCACCAGCTCCGCCGCCCACTCCCCGTCCTCGGGGGCGGGCCCGCGCTCCTCCGCGCCGCCGGTGGCGGCCGCGCCGGGCGCGCCCGCGACCAGGAGGGTGGCCTGGCCCCCCTCCTTGGCCCGCAGCAGGTCGAGTGCCTGGACGGCCGCGCCGAGCGAGGCGACGGCGACCGACTCGGCGACCGGTCCGAGCACCGCCGCGACCGCCGGCTCGGCGCCGGGCGTGACCTGGAGCGAGGCGGCGAGCGGCCCCAGCACCCCGTCGAGCCCGGCCTCCAGCAGGCTGGCGCCGCCGTCGCCACCGCGGGCCAGGCCCAGCTCCAGGGCCTCGGTGCGCGCCCTGAGCGCCGCCACGGCCCGCTGTGCCTCCTGGTCGGCCGCCCGGGCCGTGCCGACGGCCGACGAAGCGGTCTGCAGGGCCGCACGGGGCGCCGCGAGAGCGGCCTTGGCCTCCTCGACGGCGGCGCGGGCCTCGTCCGCGACGGCCTTGGCCTGCTCGACCAGCTCCTGCGCGGTGGCCAGCTCAGCGGCCGGCGCCGGGTCGGCGGCGGGCTCCTCCTGCCGCTGCGTCTCCAGCTCGTCGAGGGCGCGCCGCTCGCGCTCGGCCGCGTCGGCGACGGCCCGGTTGAGCCGGCCGATCTCCTCCTCGGCGGCGCGTGACCTGCTGCGCACCGAGTCGACCTGGCCGCGCAGCCGGGCCAGGCCCTCGCGCCGATCGGCGGCGGCCCGCGCGGCCAGCGCCAGCCGCCGCTCCTCGGCGCCCAGCGCGGCCTCCGCCTCGGCGCGCCGCTGCACGGTGTCCTCCAGCAGCTCCTGCGTCTGCTCCAGCTCGGCCTGGCGGATGAGCTCCTGCTCACGCGCCTCGGCGGCCTCGCGTTCGAGGTCCTCGGGGTCGCGTCCGCGGCGCTCGACCGCCGCCGCGTCGACGGCGTGACGGTGGCGTTCGGCGGCGAGTTGCTCCAGGCCGGTGATGCGCTCGCGCAGGGAGGCCAGCCGGAAGTAGGTCTCCTGGGCGGCGCTCAGCCGCGGCTGGGCCTCGGCCTCGGCGCTCTCCAGGGCGGCCTCGCGCTGCAGGGCCTCGGCCAGCTCGGTCTCCACCTGGGTGCGCCGGGCCAGGATCGCCGCCTCGTCGGCCGCCTCCCGTTCGAGGGTGTCGCGCAGGACGCACATGTCGTCGGCGAGCAGGCGCAGCCGGGCGTCGCGCAGGTCGGCCTGGATCACGGCGGCCTTGCGGGCGATCTCGGCCTGGCGGCCGAGCGGCTTGAGCTGGCGGCGCAGCTCGGTGGCGAGGTCCTGGACGCGAGTGAGGTTGGCCTGCATCGCGTCGAGCTTGCGCAGCGCCTTCTCCTTGCGCTTGCGGTGCTTCAGGACGCCCGCCGCCTCCTCGATGAACGCCCGCCGGTCCTCGGGGCCGGCGTGCAGCACGGCGTCGAGCTGCCCCTGGCCGACGATGACGTGCATCTCACGGCCGATGCCGGAGTCGGACAGCAGCTCCTGGATGTCCAGCAGGCGGCAGGTGTCGCCGTTGATGGCGTACTCGCTCTGGCCCGACCTGAACATCAGGCGGCTGATCGTGACCTCGGTGTAGTCGATCGGCAGCGCGCCGTCGGAGTTGTCGATGGTCAGCGTCACCTCGGCCCGGCCCAGGGGCGGCCTGGACGAGGTGCCGGCGAAGATGACGTCCTCCATCTTGCCGCCGCGCAGCGACTTGGCGCTGTGCTCGCCCATGACCCAGGCCAGGGCGTCGACGACGTTGGACTTGCCGGAGCCGTTGGGGCCCACGACGCAGGTGATGCCCGGCTCGAAGCGCAGGGCGGTCGCCGAGGCGAAGGACTTGAAGCCGCGCAGGGTGAGGGTCTTCAGGTACAAGCGCCGGCCCCCTTCTCCCTGGACGACTCACGACGGACGACTCACGACGTGTCCGGCGTCCCTGGACGGGACCCGGAAAAGCCTACTGGTCCTCACCGACAGGCGCTGGCAGCCGCGGCATCCTCAGTGGACGGCCAGGCAAAAGGCCGGGAAAGGGCTTCCGGAAGAGGGCAAATAACAAGGGACGCCTCGTTGAGACGTCCCTGGATCTTGCGTTCCGATCACTCTCAGGTGAGTGCCGGCTCGCGCTCCTGCATGCGGCTGAGTGCCTCATCGCGGGTTTGCGCCGCAAGAGCGTCATTCTGGGCCTGAAGCCGGATGAGTTCTGCCTCCAGGTCACGGATGCGCTGCTGCAAGCGACGCATCTCGGAGACCATCCGAGGGTCAGGACCACCGACGTGGCCGAGTAGAGCCTTCGCCATGGTAAAGGGTCCTCCACGCTGAGTGACCAGACTGGTTCGCGCACTTCTTATTCCGCGGGAGGGGTGCGCGTGGTACTTAACAAGAGTCGCACCGGCAGTGTGGACGGTCAAGTCGAGCGGACCGCCACGCCCCGCCGAGGGGCACTCCCGGCACACAACTATACCCCATTTGGGCGGTTTAGTGAAAGCGGCTACCGCTCCCGGAAACCGCCCAAACTACCTCGGACTTCACTCCATCTTTCCACTACTCCATCGACTCTACCCGGCGTGTCGCAACCCCTCAGCAGCTCCAGCAACTTGACGCACGCTTGACGCCGCCCCTGGGCCACCACCTCGACCCGGCCGTCGTCCATGTTGCGCGCCCAGCCCTCCAGCCCCAGCTCCAGCGCCCGCGACCGGGTCCACCAGCGGAACCCGACGCCCTGCACGCGTCCCCTGACCCACGCGGTCAGCCGTACGTCCTCCACGTTCCCCCTCTCTTCGCGCCTGTCACGCCGCCCGCGGCCGCCCCGCCGCCTCCGCCACGGCCACCTCGACGAAGGCCCGCACCGCGGCCGTCTCGGCCGCGCCCAGCCACACCAGCCCGAGCACCGAGGCGGGCAACCCCGTGACGGGGACGAAGGTCACGTCGTCCCGCTCGTGATAGGCCGCCGTCGGCGTGCAGAACAGCATCCCGCCCCGGCCGAGCGCCACCAACGTGATGCCCTCCTGGCTGGTGGCGACCGTACCCCCCAAGGAGATGCGCCGGCCCGCCGGGGTGCAGGAGGGGGCGACCAACTCACGCCAGCGTCGCGGCGCCGGCCCGTCCAGGCCGATCAGCGGCAGGTCCGCGAGCTCCTCGGCCCCGATGGCGGGCCGACGGGCCAGCGGATGCCGCACAGACAGCCCGAGCCGTACCGGCACCTCGTTCAGCCCGGGACCCGTGCGCAGGTCGGGCTCGTCCACCGGCAGCAGCGTGAAGGCCACGTCCACCAGCCCCGCCCGCACCTTGCCGAAGGGATCGGCGAGCGGCACCTCCACCAGGTGCACCTCGCACGACGGGTACAGCCGCTCGAACGCCCGCACGGCGTCGGTCACCAGGTCGGTCGGCGTCCCGAGGAACCCCGCGCGCAGGACGCCCGTCACCTGGCGCGCCGCCGACCGGGCCCGGCCCACCGCATCCGCCAGACCGTCGTAGGCCGGCCGCAGATCGGCCAGGAAGCTCTCACCGAGCGGCGTGAGCCGCACCCGCCTGCTGGTCCGCTCGAACAGCCGGGCCCCGATCCGCGTCTCCAGCGCCCGGACGAGCTGGCTGACCCGGCCCGGCGACACGTACAGCCGCTCGGCGGCCCGCGCGAAGTGCAACTCCTCGCTCAGGACGACGAAGCACTCCAGTTCCCTGAACTCCATGTCACCCCTTAGTCCAGCTAAACCAAGCCTCAGCGTCCTGTCATTGTTCCCCCGCCGCCACGGCCCGACGCTGGAACGCATGACCACGACCATGACCACACCCCAGGACACCGGGGCCGCCCGGCTCGCCGTGACCGCGGTCGCGGTGGGCACGTTCACCGTCGTCACCAGCGAGATGCTGCCGGTCGGGCTGCTCACCTCGATCGGGACCGACCTGCGGGTGTCCGAGGGCACGGCCGGGCTCACGATGACCGCCCCCGGACTGGTCGCCGCCGGCTCGGCCCCGCTGCTGACCGTCGCCGCCCGGCGCCTCGACCGGCGGACCGTGCTGAGCGGGCTCATGGCGCTGCTGGCGGCGGCCAACCTGCTGGCGGCGCTGGCCCCCGCCTACCCGGTGCTGCTCGGAGCGCGAGTGTTGACGGGGATCAGCATCGGCGGGTTCTGGGCGTTCGCCTTCGCCATGGCGGGTCGGCTCGTGCCCCCGTCCGGCGCCGGCAGGGCCGTGGCGGTCATCTCGTCCGGCATCGCGGTGGCGTCCGTGCTGGGCGTGCCCGCCGGGACACTCGTCTCCTCCCTCGCCGGGTGGCGGGCGGCGTTCGCCGCCGTCGCGCTGCTCGCGGCGGCCCTGTGCGCGGCCCTGATCCGGCTGCTGCCGCCGCTGCCCGCCGAGCGGGCCGGCCGCCTGTCCGACCTCGGGCGGGTGTGGCGCTCCGGCCCGCTGCGGATCGTCCTCATCGTCACGGCGCTCGTCGTGACCGGCCACTTCGCGGCCTACACCTACGTCAGGCCGTTCCTGGAGCAGGTGGCGGGGACGGGCGCGGCCGCCGTCAGCGCGATCCTGCTCGGGTACGGCCTGGCCGGCGTGCTCGGCAACTTCGCCGCCGGCGCCCGCGTGCCGCGGCGGCCCGGGCCCGTGCTCGTCACCCTGGCCGTGCTGATCGGCGTCGCCACCGTCGCCCTGCCGCCGGTCGGCGCCGCGGGCCCGGTCGCCGCCGGCGCGCTGCTCCTGCTATGGGGCGTCGCCTACGGAGGCGTGTCGGTGACCCTGCAGATCTGGGTCGGCAAGGCGGGCGGCGGCGAGGCCGGCATGGCCCTGTTGACCGCCGTGTTCAACGCGGCCATCGCGCTCGGCGCACTGGCCGGCGGGCTGGTGGTGGACCGCGTGTCGATCTCCGCCGTGCTGTGGCTCGGCGCCGGCCTCGCGCTGGTCAGCGCGGGCGTCGCTGGCATCGGGGGCAGGAGAACGACGAACGGTTCATGAACGCCTCACGCATGATCGGGGTGCCGCAGCGCGAGCATGGGCGGTCACGCCGGCCGTACACCTCCAGGGAACGCTCGAAGTAGCCGCTCTCGCCGTTGACGTTCACATAGAGGCTGTCGAACGACGTGCCGCCCTGGTGCAGGGCCGCGGTCATCACCTCACGGACCGCCGCCAGCAGCTCGGCGACCTTGGGCCGGGTGAGGGTCTGGGTCGGGCGGGCCCCGTGCAGTCTGGCCAGCCACAGCGCCTCGTCGGCGTAGATGTTGCCGACGCCGCTGATCAGCGACTGGTCCAGGAGAGCCCGCTTGACCTCGGTCCGCCGGCGGCGCAACGCCGCGGCGAAGCGGTCGTCGTCGAAGGACGCCTCGAACGGGTCAGGAGCTATGTGCGCGATCGGCGCGGGAACGCCGTCGAGCAGCGGGCTGAGCATGATGTGGCCGAACGTCCGCTGGTCGACGAACCGCAGGTCGGAGCCGCCGTCGCCGAAGCCCAGCCGGACCCGCAGGTGTTTCTCCGGCGGCGAGCCGGGCTCCACCACGAGAAGCTGACCGCTCATCCCGAGATGGGCGAGCAGCGCCTCCTCGGCGCCCGACAGCGGGAGCCACAGATATTTGCCGCGGCGTTCGGCGGAGAGCACGACCCGGCCCTTCAGCCGGGCGGTGAAGTCGTCGGGGCCCGCGAGATGACGGCGGACGGCCCGCGGATGCAGCACCTCGGCAGCGACGATCTGCCGGCCGGCCACCCACTGCGCCAGCCCCCGCCGGACCACCTCGACCTCGGGCAGCTCGGGCACCTCAGCCCGCCGGCTGGCTCTCGCGCTGCTCGCGGCGCGCCCGGATGCGGGTCCAGGCCGCCTCGGCCGCCTGCTGCTCGGCCTCCTTCTTGCTGCGGCCGCTGCCCGCGCCGTAGGACTCGCCGCCCACCCGCACCTCGGCGGTGAACGACTTGGCATGATCGGGGCCGCTCTCCTCGACGTGGTATTCAGGCACGCCGAGCGCCTCGGAGGCGGTGAGCTCCTGCAACGAGGTCTTCCAGTCGAGCCCGGCGCCGAGCGAGGCCGAACGGACGATCAGCGGGTCGAAGAGCAGATGGACCACGCGGAACGCCTCGTCGAGACCCTTGTCGACGTAGACCGCGCCGATCAGCGCCTCCAGCGTGTCGGCCAGGATCGACGACTTGTCACGCCCGCCGGTGCCCTCCTCGCCGCGGCCCAGCCGCAGGAACCGGCCCAGGCCCAGACCCCGGGCCACGTCGGCCAGGGCACGCATGTTGACCACCGCGGCGCGCAGCTTGGCCAACTGCCCCTCGGGCAGGTCGGGGTGGTTGCGGTAGAGGGTGTCGGTGACCACCAGACCCAGCACCGAGTCGCCCAGGAACTCCAGGCGCTCGTTGGTGGGCAGGCCGCCGTTCTCGTACGCGTACGAGCGGTGCGTCAGGGCCCGCTCCAGAATGTCGGGGCCGAGACTGACGGACAGCACCCGATCGAGCTCTTCCCTGGCGACCTCCACGGCCACCGGCTTGGGACCTGCGCCCACGGCTTCCTCCTCGGACATCTTCACATGGCGCGACGGCTGCGGAGATGCCCGAAAACGTGGTGGGCGTCGGGGAGACTGAGCCCCGGCGTCCACCACGACCGCGGGCGAACCACTACCGCACGCATCTAGACGTTAACGCCGACCGGGGCACAATGGCACCCGGTCGGCAACACGTCAACTACGCGGATCAGGCAGACGGCTCGATGACCTGACGGCGGTTGTAGGTGCCGCAGGTGGGGCACGCGATGTGCGGCTGCTTGGGCGAACGGCACTGCGGGCAGCTCACCAGGGCGACAGCAGTCGTCTTCCACTGGGAGCGACGGGCGCGGGTGTTGCTCCGCGACATCTTTCGCTTCGGGACGGCCACGTCACTTCTCCTGATCGTTATCGTTCTCGGTAACCAGACCTTGCAACGACGCCCAACGAGCGTCGATCTTCTCGTGCCGGTGATCGGCGCCGGCCTCGGCCAGCTTGATCCCGCACTCCACGCAGAGCCCCTCGCAGTCGTCACGACAGACGGGGCTCAGCGGCAGTGCAAGCACCACCGCGTCGCGGAACGTCGGCTCGAGGTCGAGCAGCTCCCCGTCGAGCAGCGAGTCGTCCTCCGAGGCGTCCTCGTCGGAGTAGAAGAACAGCTCCTGCAGGTCGACCTCGATGTCCGAGGACACCGGATCGAGGCACCGCGCACACTCCCCGGCGAGCGGGGCCTGCGCCGTGCCCGACACGAGCACGCCTTCCATCACTGCTTCGAGCCGGAGGTCCAGCTCGACTTCGGCGTCCTTGGGGACACCGATCATGTCGACGCCGAGATTCGCCGGAGCCGGGAGGGTCAGGGTCGACCGCCGCATCGTGCCCGGCCGCTTTCCCAGGTCGTGAGTGGAGATCACCCAAGGGGAGCGGGGGTCGAGGTGCTGAGTCATCCTGCTCTCGCTAGGCATGGCGGAATGGTCGCCGTCGTACAAGGCCGAAATGAAAGGATAGCAGGTGCCGCTCAGCCCCCGAGCCGCTCGGCCAGGAGCTGGTGCACCAGGTCCGGCACCAGGCCCGACACGTCGCCCCCGTACCTGGCGATCTCCTTGACCCGGCTGGACGACAGGAACGAGTATTCCGGGTTCGTCGGCATGAACAGCGTCTCCACGCCCGACAGCCGGTAGTTGAGCTGGGCCATCTGCAGCTCGTAGTCGAAGTCGCTGACGACCCTGATGCCCTTGACGATGGCCGGGATGTCGTTCTGCTTGCAGAAGTCGACCAGCAGGCCGTGGAACTTGCGCACCTTGACGTTCGCGAACTCCTTGGTCACCGTCTGCAGGATCTCGATCCTCTCGTCGACCGTGAACAGGCTGCTCTTCTCCAGGTTGATGAGCACGGCCACGGTGACCTCGTCGTACAGCCGGGCGGCCCGGCCGATGATGTCGAGGTGACCGTTCGTGATGGGGTCGAACGACCCCGGGCAGACAACGCGGCGCAAGACGCCTCCCAGCTCTACGGGCAGGTCTACGGGTTCCAGGCGGCGCGACCGTACCAAACGGACGCTTCGCCATAACGACGGACCCTCTCCTCAACGTAGCCCTCCGGCCACATCAGGGCCTTTCCCCGCGTCTCCCTCTCGAACGCCACCAAACCGCCTTCAACCAGCCACCCGTTGTCCCGCAACGACTCCAGCACCCGGACGACCTCCTCTCCGGACACGGCATAGGGCGGATCGGCGAACACGATGTCGTACGGCCCGCCGTACGCGCCGGACGGCACGTCCCGCGCGCCGGACCGCTCCCCCTCGCCCCGCCCGCCACGGTCGTGTCCGGCACCGCAAGGACCACGGTCGAGTCCCGCACCCCCCGGACCACGGTCGAGTCCCGCACCCCCGGGACCCCTGGCGAGCAGACGCTCCACCCTGTCCGCCACCACCTGGGCGCCCCCCAGCCCCAGCGACCGGACGTTGGCCTTGATCGTGCTGACCGCCTTGGGGTCCGACTCGACGAGCAGCGCATGGGCCGCCCCCCGCGACAACGCCTCCAGCCCGACGGCCCCCGAACCCGCGTACAGGTCCACCACCCGAGCGCCCGCCAGCCCGTACAGGGAGTCGAGCGTCAAGAAGATCCCTTCTCGCGCCCTGTCGCTGGTCGGCCTGGTGCCGCGCCCCGGCGGCACGACCAGGCGGCGTCCACCCGCGACGCCCGCGATGATCCGAGTCATGAGGGCCATTGTTCCGCATGTCGGCGCAGGTCAAGAGTGGACAAGTGTCGGCCTCGACAGCGCAAGGGTGATTCACAACGCCCCACCTGCCACGCATGATGAGTCTGCGGCCTTCGAGGTGACCCATAAGAAGGCCGACCGGCGTGGTCGTGAGCCCTTCCGCACGCCGGTTCCCTCGGCACCTGACCCGGGGGGGTGGGCCCAGCCGGGGACGGCATTCGGGGGGAGGCCGTCCCCAAGGCTGGGCCCAACGCCTTTTTCACACCGGCCACACGCCGCCGATCCCGCTCTGCGACCGGCGACGCCCGGTCCCCGCCTACCGGCCGCGCCGAACCGCCGCTCCCCACGCCGCGCCGACCTGCGACGCCCCAAAGCGATGCGCAGCCGCCGGAACGCCAGGACGAGGAGTCAGGTCTGCTCCACGTATCAGGTCTTCTCCAGGTATTCGGCCCGCTCGTCCGCCAGCAGCCGGTCGATCTCCGCGCGCAGCCCCTCGTACGCCACCAGCTCCGGATCATCGGCCAGCAGCCGCGCCGCCTCCTCCCGCGCCGCCTCGATGACGTCCTCGTCGCGCAGCAGTTGCAGCAGCTTGAGCGACGACCGTTTGCCCGACTGGGCGGCGCCGAGCACGTCGCCCTCGCGCCGCTGCTCCAGGTCCACCCGGGACAGCTCGAACCCGTCGAGCGTGGCGGCCACCGCGTCGAGGCGGGCGCGCGCCGGGGTGCCCCCGGGGAAGTCGGACACGAGCAGGCACAGCCCCGGCAGCCCGCCCCGGCCCACCCGGCCGCGGAGCTGGTGGAGCTGGGAGACGCCGAACCGGTCGGCGTCCATGATGACCATGACGGAGGAGTTGGGCACGTCGACGCCCACCTCGATCACCGTCGTCGCCACGAGCACGTCCAGCTCGCCCTTGGTGAACGCGCGCATCACCGCGTCCTTCTCCTCCGGCGGCAGCTTGCCGTGCAGGACGCCGAGGCGCAGACCGTGCAGCGGCCCCTCGGCCAGCAGGTCGGCCACGTCGAGCACGGCCAGCGGCGGCCGGCGCTCGTCGTCGGCCGGCGGCTGGTCGGCGGACGCCCGCAGGTCGCCCTCGTCGCCCTCCACGTCGCCGATCCGCGGGCAGACGATGTAGGCCTGCCGGCCGAGGCTCACCTCCTCCCGGACCCGCTCCCAGGTGCGCTCCAGGAAGTGCGGCTTCTCGGCGGCGGGCACCACGTGGGTGGTGATCGGGGCCCGGCCGGAGGGGAGCTGCGACAGGGTGGAGACCTCCAGGTCGCCGAAGACGGTCATGGCGACCGTGCGCGGGATCGGCGTGGCGGTCATGACGAGCACGTGGGGGCGGCCGCCGCCGGCCTTCTCGCGCAGGGCGTCGCGCTGCTCGACGCCGAAGCGGTGCTGCTCGTCGACCACGACGAGGCCCAGGTCGGCGAACTGGACGTGCTCCTGCAGCAGGGCGTGGGTGCCGACGACGATGCCGGCCGTGCCGGAGGCGGCGTCGAGCAGGGCGGAGCGGCGGGCGGCGGCCCCCATCGAGCCGGTGAGCAGCGTGACGGCGGTGCCGCCGAACATGCCGCCCTGCGCCAGGTCGCCCAGCATGGCGGTGATCGAGCGGTGGTGCTGCTGGGCGAGCACCTCGGTGGGAGCCAGCAGCACCGCCTGGCCCCCGGCATCGACCACCTGCAGCATCGCGCGCAACGCGACCACGGTCTTGCCGGCGCCGACCTCGCCCTGCAGCAACCGGTGCATGGGGTGCTCGCGCGCCAGGTCGGCGGCGATCTCCTCGCCGACGAGCGCCTGCCCCTCGGTGAGCGCGAACGGCAGCCGGGCGTCGAAGTCGGCCAGCAGCCCGTCGCCGCGGCGCGGGCGCGCCTTGGCCGGCCAGGCGACCGCCGCCTGCCGGCGCTGCAGCAGCACGGCCTGCAGCACGAACGCCTCGTCGAACTTCAGCCGCTGCCGCGCCCGGTGCACCTCGGCGAAATCCTTCGGCCGGTGGATCGCCACCAGCGCCTCGCCCAGGTCCTGCAGCCCGTGGCGGACGCGCAGGTCGTCGGGGAGGGGGTCGTGCAGCGGCCCGAGCGTGTCGAGCACCACGCCGACCGCCCGCCGGATCACCCACGGCGTGAGGTCCTTGCCGGCGGGATAGATCGGCACCGGTGCCACCGAGAACTCCTCGGCGCTGGCCTCGCTCTCCTCGAACAGCTCGAACTCGGGATGCGAGAGCTGCCAGCGGGGATGGGAACGCGAGCCGAACAGCCCCACCTTGCCGGCGAACATGCCGCGCCGCCCGGTCTTCAGCCGCGTCTCGGCCACATGGGAGCCCTTGCCGAAGAACGAGAGGTAGATCTTGTTGCGGGCGCCGTCGACGACCTCGACCTCCAGCCAGGTGCCGCCACGGTTGCGCATGGGCTTGCGCATGAGCCTGCTGACCTCGCCCACCACGGTGACGTGCTCGTCGACCTCCAGCGCGTCGAGCGAGGTGAGCTCACCGCGCTCGGCGTAGCGGCGTGGATAGTGGCGCAGCAGGTCGCCGACCGTCTCCAGGCCGAGCACACTGTGCAACAGCTTGGCGGTCTTCGGGTCGAGCGCCTTGGTCAGCGGCTCGTCGAAACGGCTCACGGCTCTATGTTCTACCGCCTGGGACCGACAGGAACCACGCGCGCCGCGGCCTCGCACGGAAGCCCGCCGCCTCACTCCACGCCGATGAGCAGCGGGTAGCCGCCCTGCTCGCCGTCGTAGACCACGAGGTCGGCGTCCGGCCGCGTCCTGCCCAGATGGCGTTCGAGTCGTACGGCCAGCCCGGCCGGCGCGGCCGCCCCCGTCACCAGCGTCACCAGTTCGCCGCCGCCCGCCAGCATCCGGTCCACCACGGTCTCGGCCACCTCGTCGAGCCCGCCGCCGATCACCGCGACGTCGCCGTCGATCAGCCCCAGGACGTCGCCGGGGCGGCACGGGCCGGCGCTCGTGACGGCCTCCCTGTCAGCCACCACGACGTGCCCGTGCCGGGTGTGCCCCGCCGCGTCGGTCATCGCGACCACGTCGTCGTCGAACCGGCGCAGCGGGTCGTGGACGGCCAGCGCCGCCAGCCCCTGCACGGTGGCCCTGGTGGGCAGCACGCTGACCGCCGCCCCGTCCTCCCTGGCGATCTCCGCCGCGGCGACCGCGACCGCTCGGGCGCCCTCGTCGTTGGGCAGCACGGCGACCTCGCCGCCCGCCTTCCTGATCGCGGCCAGCATGTCGGGCAGGGAGGGGCTGGTGCCGGGCTCCCGCCGGACCACGACCGCGCCGCTCTCCTCGAACAGCGCCGCGATGCCGTCACCCGCCGCGACCGCCACGACGCCCCTGCCCGCGCCGCCGCGGTGGGTCCGCTCGGCCAGGTACGTGATGCGGATCCGGTGCGGCCGGCCCGCACGCAGCGCCGCCTCGACGGCCGGCCCGGCCTCGTCCACGTGGACGTGGACGTTCCACAGCCCGTCGCCGCCCACCACGACCAGCGAGTCACCCATCGCGTCGAGCTCGCGGCGCAGCTTCGCCACGGCCGCGTCGTCGGCGTCGAGCAGGTACATGACCTCGTATCCGGCGCCCACCTCGCTCATCGGCGTCACCCGGCCGGTCGGCGCGGGCACCTCGAAGCGTTCGCTGGTGGCGCCGGTGACCACGGCCACCAGGCACTCCAGGATGATGGCCAGCCCGGCGCCGCCCGCGTCCACGACGCCGCTGCGTGCCAGCACGTCGAGCTGTTCGGGGGTGCGTCGCAGCGCCGAGCGGGCCGCGCCCGCCGCCCGCCGGGCCACCTCCGCCGGCCCGCCGTCACAGTCCTGTACGGCCCGCGCCACCGCGCCGAGCACGCTCAGCACGGTCCCCTCGACGGGCCTGGCCACGGCCTCCCGCGCCAGCGACGCCGCCCTGGCCAGCCCGTCACGCAGGTCGGCGCCGTCCTTGAGGACGTCGGCCAGCCCGCGCAGCGCCTGGCTGACGATGACCCCGGAGTTGCCCCTCGCGCCGACCAGCGCGCCGTACGAGAGCGTCTGCCACACCACCGACGCCTCCACGTCGTCGGGCAGCGCCTCGACGGCCTCGGCGGCGGACAGCATGGTGAGATGGAGGTTGGTGCCGGTGTCGCCGTCGGCGACGGGAAAAACGTTGAGCGCGTCGATCTCGGCGCGGGCCCGCCCCAGCGCGTCAGCGGCCAGACGTATCCAGCGGCGCACCCCGGGTGGGTCGAGGACCTCCATACGCGACGTTCCAACCTCCCGGATGCGCTACCGTTAGACGAGGAGAATATCTCCGCATCCGCCCGAGTCCAGTGCTCGAGTTCGCCCCCGGGGGTGCGGATCGGATATCCTCGTCTGGCTAGCCGGTTGTCCCGGCATGCCCTCCGCCCGACAGCATCAAGCGGACTGGGCTACATCGACTGTAAAAAGGAGCGATACCGTGGCTGCCGTCTGCGATGTCTGCCGCAAGGGGCCGATCTTCGGCAACAACGTGTCCCACTCCCACCGCCGCACCCGCCGTCGTTGGAACCCCAACATCCAGACGGTTCGCGCGGTCGTCGGCGGCACGCCGAAGAAGCTCAACGTCTGCACGTCGTGCATCAAGGCGGGTAAGGTCACCCGCTAGTTCGACTTCCGCGAAGGCCCGCCGCCCGTGACGAACGAGCGGCGGGCCTTCGTCGTGCCCGGCACCACTCCGCGCGCTCGTAACGGGCAGGTGGTGGCCGTCGTGGCTGATCCGGCAGGTCAGCGCCAGCGCCAGGCGTGGTCCACCGGGCCGATGCCGTCGCCCAGCGGGAAGCCCCGCCTGATCGCCCCCGTCACGTACTCCTTGGCCCGGCCCACGGCGGCCGGCACGTCCTCGCCCAGCGCCAGGTACGAGGCGACGGCCGAGGCGAGCGTGCAGCCGGTGCCGTGGGTGTGCCGGTTGTCGAGCCGCTCGGCGGTGAACCGGTGCTCGCTCGTGCCGTCCGTCAGCAGGTCGACCGGCTCGCCCGGCAGGTGACCACCCTTGATCAGCGCCCACGTCGCCCCCAGCTCCAGCACCGCGTCGGCGGCGCGGCGCAGGTCGCCCTCGTCCTCGACCTTGACGCCGGTGAGCTGCTCCACCTCCCACAGGTTGGGGGTGACGACGGTGGCGACGGGCAGCAGCCGCGTCCTGACCGTCTCGACGGCCTCCGGGGCGAGCAGCGGGTCTCCGTGCTTGGACACGCCCACGGGGTCCACCACCACCGGGGCGTCGTACCCGCCCAGCACGGCGGCCACGACCTCGACGAGCTGAGGCGAGGCGAGCATGCCGGTCTTGACGGCCTGTGCGCCGATGTCGCCCAGCACGGAGTCGAGCTGGGCGCGGACCGCCTCGGGCGGCAGCTCCCAGTAGCCCTGGACGCCCAGGGAGTTCTGGGCCGTGACCGCCGCGATGACGCTCATGCCGTGCACGCCGAGCGCGAGCATGGTCTTGAGATCTGCCTGGATGCCCGCCCCGCCGCCGGAGTCGGACCCGGCGACGGTGAGCACGCGGGGAGGGGTCATAGCGGTCATGGGCCTATCCAACCACTCCCCGCGCGAACCTCAGCTGACGGCGCAGTCCCCGCCGACGAGCCCGCAGTTGGCCGGCTGGGCGGCCTTGCCCGTGGCGGAGAACGTGATCGCGGCCGACCCACCCGCCTCCAGGGAGCCCGTCACGTCGATGATCAGCAGGTCGCCGTCCTGGGACCACTCGGCGCCCTTCACGCTCACCACGCGCCCCTCGACCGGCATGGACAGGGTCGGCGACCGCAGCGGCTCGGCGGAGGCGTTGACGACGTCCACCCGCGCCGTGTAGCCGGTCACGCGCTGGCGCACGACGTCGAAGTCGACGTTCACCGTCTGCCCGGCGCCCTGGGGTGCGGCGGTGGTGCTGCCGGTAGGCAGCGGGGCCGCGGTCGTGCCGTCGGTCGGCTTGCCGCCCGGATCGATGATCGTCGTGACCTCGTCGGTCGGCGTCTCGGTCGGCGTGCTCTCCTCGAAGGTCGGCGGGGACGGCTCGTCGGACGGCCTGACCTGTGCCTTCTTCGTCCGGGTGGGCCTCGGCTCCGGCGAGCTGGTGCGGCGGGGCGCCGGCGCGGTGGCCGTGGCCCGCGGCGTCGCGCTGCCGGACGGCGTGGCGTCGTCGGCCGGCTTGCCGGTGGGCTCCTCGCTGGGCTCCTCGATGTCCTCCTCCATCGGGTCACCGGCCCCGTCGGCGGGTGAGGAGGCCAGCGGCCCGGGCTGGTTGGTGCCCTGTACGGCGGCGCAGGTGGCGCCCTGGCACTGCTCGGACGCACCGGAGCCGCTCATCAGCTTCACCCCGGCGACGGTGCCGCCGAGCACGACGACCACGGCGGCGACGGAGAGCAGCGCGAGCCGCCCCCTGCGTCCGCCGCCCGGGGCGTCCGTCCGGTCGTCGTCGCCACCGCCGGGAGGCGACGTGCGGCGGCCGCGCCGGCGCGAGACCGGCTCCTCCGCCTTCGGCTCGTCGGACGACCAGCCGGAGCCAAGGAAGCCGTTGTCGCGTTCGGACCATTCGGGGGCCGGGGCGTCGACCATCGTGGGGCTGCCGTACACCTTGACGTCGCCCGGCTCGGGCGGCCCGCCGGGTGCCTGGAGCGCCTGCGTGCGCTCGGAGCCGTCCGGGCCGTCCTGGCCGTTCAGACCGTCCGGGCGGCCGCCGGGCGCGCCGAACGCCTGCGTGGCATCACCGCCGGCAGGCCCGAACCCCTGCGTCGCGTCACCGCCGGCAGGCCCGAACCCTTGGGGTCCGGTGCCGCCGGGAGCGCCGCCGCCCTGCGCGGCCATGGACGGCCCGAAGACGTGGGTGTCGGACGGCTCGGGCGCCGATGACCGTCCGGCCGCCGCGAACGGGCCGGAGCCGCCGCCGAAGGGGTCGGCGGGCCGGGGGGCGTCGAAGGCGGGCGGGCCGAAGGTCTGGGTGCTCTCCACGGCCTCACCGGCCGCGGGCGCGTCCCACTCCGGCGGCCGCGCGAACGCGCCCGTCGTCTCGAACGGCCGGGCGGCCGGCGGCACCGCGCCGCCGTCCGCGCTGCCGTCCGCGCGGGGCGGTGGGGCCGCGAAGGCCCCGGTCGTCTCGAACGGGTCGGACTGTGACCGGCGGATGGTCTCGCCGGGCTCGCGCTGGGGCATGGGCGCCCACTGTCCGGTCACCTCGGCCCGGTCGGGAAGCTCGGGCCAGCCGGGCGGGTCGGACCGCGGCTCGTCCACCCGATCCCAGAAGGAGCTCTTGGCGGACGGGTCCGGCACGGCGGCCCACTGCGCGGCGCGGTCGGCGTTGATCTCGAGGTCCCCCTCCGGAGAGTCGTCGGATCTGCCGTTCCCCCGTTCATTCGCGTCGTCGGATCCACCTGTGTGGCGGCCCATGGCTGCCCTTTCTGCCGGTTACCGATGGCCGCCAATCTTCATAACACCTTTGCTACGCCTTTGTCACAGCAATCCCATGAGTCAAACCTCATATGCGGGAAATTTCACGCAATTCGAATACAGGGTCACCGAAAGTGATCCCATCCGCCTCGAACCGCGGACCGGCCCGGTACGTACACCCCTTCACCGGTCACCACCCGCCCCACGACCTGCCACGACGACGGCAGCACCACCTCCGGCGGGAACGTCGCGGCCAGCGCGTGATCCTCACCGCCCGTGAGCACCCAGTCGAGCGGATCGGCCCCCAGTTCCTTCGCGGCGGCGGCCACCGGCTCGCCCACGGTGAACGCCGCGGGGTCCAGCTCGACCCGCACGCCGCTGGCCTTCGCGACGTGGCCGAGGTCCTGGAGCAGCCCGTCGCTCACGTCCAGCATCGCGCCCGCGCCCAGCCGCGCCGCCTCGGGCCCGCACCGGTACGGCGGCAGCGGCCGCCGGTGCGCCGCCACGGCCGCCCCCAGCGCCGTGCCCTCCCAGGCGGGCACCTCCTCCCGCAGGCCCGCCTCGAGCAGCGCCAGCCCGGCGGCGGCGTGTCCCAGCCGTCCCGCCACGGCCACCACCTGACCCGGCCGGGCGCCCGCCCGGGTCACCGGAGCGCCCCCGCCCAGGTCGCCCAGCGCGGTCACCCCGAGGACCAGCAGGTCGCACCCGGTGACGTCGCCACCGGCCACGCTCGCCCCCACCTCGGCGCACTCGTCACGGAACCCGTCGGTCAGCGCGTCGAGCCAGGCGACCGGCAGGTCCGCCGGCATTCCCAGCCCGACCACGAGGCAGGTCGGCACGGCGCCCATGGCGGCCACGTCGGCGAGGTTCTGGGCCGCCGCCTTGCGGCCGACGTCGTAGCCGCTGGACCAATCGCGGCGGAAGTGCCTACCCTCAATCAAGAGGTCCGTCGACACCACGACACGCCCGTCGGGCGCGCCGACCACCGCGGCGTCGTCGCCGGGGCCGAGCAGAACGGCCGCGCCCTGGGGCAGACGTCCTGAAATCCGACCCACCGCTCCGAATTCGCCTAGATCTCCTACTCTGATGACACACCTCCTGACGCTCTCAGGGTACGGTGGCCCTTCGGCGTGATCCAATCGCCCGGGAGGACGTAATGGTGCAGGCCTACATCCTTATTCAGACCGAGGTGGGCAAGGCCGCGAGCGTGGCCCACGAGATCTCCGGCATCCAGGGGGTCACACAGGCGGAGGACGTCACGGGACCCTATGACGTCATCGTCCGCGCTGAGGCCCACAACGTCGACGAGCTGGGCAAGCTCGTCGTCGCCCAGATTCAGGCAGTGGAGGGGATCACACGTACCCTGACGTGCCCGATCGTCCACATCTGAGGTAGACCGTTTCCCATGCGTGCCGCTGCCGTCCCGCTGCTCCTGCTCGTGCTCGCCGGGTGCGGCGCCGTTCACGTGGAGCCGCCCGCCCCTCAGGGCGAGGCGGCTGCGGCATGTGACCGGCTCGCGCCGCGGCTGCCGCGGACGCTCGACGGCGTGGAGCGCACCGCGTCCACGCCCGAGTCGCCGTACGTCGCCGTGTGGGGCGAGGCGGAGATCGCGCTGCGCTGCGGCGTGCCCCGGCCGTCGCGGATGGCGCCCACCGACCGGCTGGACGAGATCAACGGGGTGGGCTGGTTCGCCGATCCCGACAAGCCGGCCCTCTACACCGCGATCCAGGCCCCCCTCTACGTGGAGGTGACGATCGCGGGCACGCGCACGGCCGGCGCGGTGCTCGCCGACCTCTCCGGCCCGATCGCCCAGGTGTCAGCGCAGCCCCGGTGACCGGTGCAGCGCGAGCTGGACGAGCCGGTCGACCAGGGCGGGATAGGGCAGCCCGGACGCGGCCCACAGCTGCGGCGCCACCGACAGGGAGGTGAACCCCGGCATCGTGTTGATCTCGTTGAGGACCAGCTTCCCCTCCGGCGTGTAGAAGAAGTCGACCCGGGCCAGCCCCTCGCACTCCAGCGCCTCGAACGCCCGCACCGCCATCGCCCGCAACTCCTCGGCCACCTCGCCCGGCAGGTCGGCGGGCACGGTGAGCGACATCTGGTCGGGGTAGTACTTGGCCTCGAAGTCGAAGAACTCCTGCCCGCCCTCGATCTTCACCTCGCCGGGCAGCGACGCGCCGGGCGGCTCGTCGCCGAGCGACTCCAGCACCGCGCACTCGATCTCCCGCCCGGCGATCGCCGCCTCGATGAGCACCTTGGGATCGTGCCGCCGGGCGAACTCGACGGCCTCCTCCAGCGCCGCGCGGTCGTGCGCCTTGGAGATGCCCTGCGACGACCCCGCGCGGGCCGGCTTGACGAACACCGGCCAGCCCAGCGCCTCGGCCTCCTTGAGCACCCGCTCGCGGTCCAGCCGCCAGTCGCGCTCGCGCACCACCACGTACCGCCCGACGGGGAGCCCGGCCGCCGCCATGACGGTCTTCATGTACGCCTTGTCCATGCCGACCGCGCTGGCCAGCACGCCGGAGCCGACGTAGCGCACCCCGGCCATCTCCAGCAGCCCCTGGATGGTGCCGTCCTCGGCGAACGGCCCGTGCATCACGGGGAACACCACGTCGACCGAGCCGAGCTCGACCGGGATGCTGCCCGGATCGTAGGCGACGAGCGTGCCCTCGCCCGACGGCAGCGCCAGCGCCGCGCCCGAGGTGTCGACCTCGGGCAGCTCGCCCTCCTCGATGGCGAACCGCTGGCCGGACGCCGCCAGCACCCATCTGCCGTCCTGGGCGATCCCGATGGGGATCACCTCGTACTTGCTCTTGTCGATCGCCTCCAGCACGCTGCCCGCGCCCATCAGGGACACGGCGTGCTCGGAGTTGCGACCACCGAAAACGACGGCGACGCGTGGCTTGCTCATGAGGTCCGAATCTACCGGCGTGTCCCACCTACAGCGAGTCAAGCCCGGGCGTGGTGTCCGCAACGGTCGTTCCCGCCCTGGCCGGCGGGGCGCCGGTCACACGCCGTACCGCTCGGGTTTGGGCGAGCGCGACATGAGCAGCATCCCCGCCTCGCCCGGCGACATGCCGTCGTGCACGACGCCCACGACCACCTCGGTGATCGGCATCTCGACGTCGTGTTTGCGGGCCAGCTCCAGCACGGACTCGCAGGACTTGACGCCCTCGGCGGTCTGCCGGGTGGCCGCGATCACCTCGGCCAGGGTCATGCCCTTGCCGAGGCGCTCGCCGAACGTCCGGTTGCGCGACAGCGGCGAGGTGCAGGTGGCCACCAGGTCGCCCATGCCGGCCAGCCCGGCGAAGGTGTGCGGGTCAGCGCCGAGCGCCGCGCCGAGCCGGGAGATCTCCGCCAGACCCCTGGTCATGAGCATGGCCGAGACGTTGTCTCCCATGCCCATGCCGACGGAGACGCCCACGGCCAGCGCGATGACGTTCTTGACCGCGCCGCCCAGCTCGACGCCCACGACGTCGGGGTTGGTGTAGGGCCGGAACCACGGCGGCAGGTGGCAGGCCTCCTGCAGCCGGGCGGCCACGCTCTCGTCCGCGCAGGCCACGACCGTCGCGGCGGGCTGACGCTGGGCGATCTCCTTGGCCAGGTTGGGCCCGGAGACGACCGCGACCCGGTCCTCGGGCACGCCGGCGACCTCGCGGATGACCTCGCTCATCCGCTTGGTGGTGCCGAGCTCGATTCCTTTCATCAGGCTGACCAGCACCGCGTCGCGCGGGATGTGCTCGCGCCAGGCGGCCAGGTTGGCCCGCAACGACTGCGAGGGCACGGCCAGCACCACGAAGTCGGCCCCCTCCAGCGCCTCGGCCGGATCCGTCGTGGCGCGCAGGGACGTGGGCAGCGCCACACCCGGCAGGTAGTCGAGGTTGGTGTGGGTGCGGTCGATCGCCTGCACCAGCTCCGGCCGGCGTCCCCACATCGTGGTGCGGGTGCCCGCCTCGGCGAGGATCATGGCGAACGTGGTGCCCCACGAGCCGGTGCCGAACACGGCGGCCTTGGTCATCGGGTCACCGTCCGGCCGGGTCGTAGGGCGTCTCGGGCGCTCTCTGGCCGCGCAGCTCGGCGAGCTGCGCGGTGATGGCGGCGATGATGTCGGCGGTCGCCTCGCGCAGCACGCTCGCGTGCGGGGGCCGGCCCGCGTACTTCGACAGGTCGACCGGCGGTCCCACCGACACCCGGAACGTCTTGCGCGGGAACAGCCGCGGCCGCTTCTCCCCGTACGGCAGCAGCTCGTGCGCTCCCCAGTGGGCCACCGGGATCACCGGGGCGCCGCTCTCCAGCGCGAGCCTGGCCGCGCCGGTCTTGCCGACCATCGGCCACAGGGCGGGATCGCGGGTGCACGTGCCCTCCGGGTAGAAGAGGATCGCCCCGCCGTCCTTGAGCCGCTGCGCCGACTCGTGCAGCGACCTGGCCGCGTCGGCGCTGCCGCGGTAGACGGGGATGGCGCACAGCGAGCGCACCGCGTGGCCGAGCAGGGGCACCTTGAACAGCGCCGACTTGGCCAGCACCACGGGCCAGCGCCCGTTGTTGTACAGGAAGTGCGCGAGCAGCACCGGATCGGTCCACGACAGGTGGTTGGCGACGATGATGATCCCGCCCTCTCGGGGGATCCGTTCCCCGTGCCGCCAGTCCCTGTTGACCAGGAGCAGCGACAACGGCTTCACGATGACCACGGCCAGGCTCTCCCAGAAACGCGATGGTCGCGTGAGGCGCCTCATGCTCTCCTCCAAGCCGAACGGTGTGCGCCCCAAGTCTCCCGGTTGGTCGCCGGGGATGTCGAGGCGCGATGCTTAAGCCTATGAGCAACCGCTGGTCACTGGTCATCCCGGTGAAGACGCTGGTCGCCGCGAAGACCCGGCTGGCCGCCGCGACGGGCCCGCACCGGACGCGGCTGGCCGTCGCGGTCGCCTGCGACACGGTCTCGGCGGCGCTCTCCTGCCCGGTGGTCGAACGGGTCATCGTGGTGACCGCCGACCCGGCCGCCGCGGGGCCGCTCGCGGCGCTGGGCGCCGACGTGGTGCCCGACCCGGACCGGGGGCTCAACACCGCGCTGCGGACGGGCGCCGCCCATGCGGCGCGGCTCGCGCCGGGCTCCCCCGTGGGCGCGCTGCAGGCCGACCTGCCGGCGCTGCGCCCGGCGGAGCTGGCCGTCGCGCTGGCGGCGGCCGCCGAGTTCGACCAGGCGTTCGTGCCGGACGCGCTCGACGTCGGCACCACGTTCTACGGGGTACGGCCGGGTGTGCCGTTCACGCCGCGGTTCGGCGGGGAGTCGCGGGCCAGGCACCTGGCCGGCGGCGCGAAGGAGGTGTGCCCGGACGGCATCGAGTCGGTCCGGTGTGACGTGGACACCCCCGCCGACCTGCGCGCCGCCCGCGCGCTCGGGCTGGGCCGGCACACCGCGGCCGTGGTCGAGGAGCTGTGGCCGCGGCCCTGAGACGGTTTACCCTGGTTGCGTGCAGGCCACGGTGCGCAGTTTCGACGAGACCACCCGTTCCGGCACGGTCTTCCTCGACGACGGGACGGTGCTGTCCTTCGGCGCGCCCGCGTTCGACGCGGGGCCGCTGCGGCTGCTTCGGCAGGGGCAGCGGGTGCGCCTGGTGACGCGCGGCGAGGAGATCACCTACGTCACGCTGTCGACGTTCCCCGTGCCCCTGGAGTGAGGCCCCGGAACGCGAGACGCCCGGCTCCCCAGATGTGCGGAGCCGGGCGTGCGGGCTGCGTTACTTCTTCTTCGCGGCCTTCTTGCCGCCGGCGTTGACCAGTTCCTTGAAGTCGGAGCCCGGACGGAACTTGGGCCCCCAGCTTTCCTGAACCTTGATCTCCGCCCCCGTCGACGGGTTCCTGGCCGAGCGAGCCGGCTTGTGAACCATCTCGAACGCGCCGAAGCCCGTGATCGAGACCTTGTCCCCGCTCGCTACCGTCTTCTGGACGACATCGATGATGGCGTTGACGGCTTCGGTGGCAGTGCGCCGGTCGCCGACCCGCTCTACGATGGCGTCAACGAGCTCTCGCTTGTTCATATACGTTGTGCTCCCCCCGTTACGGCTCGGGGTTCCAGCTCACGAAGCTAAGACGTAGAAACCCCTTACTCTCCCGAAACTAAGCCTGATTGCGGGCGAACTCAATCACCCGGCGTGCTTTCGGCTGCGCGTGGCGTGTCGGATCCGCCGTCCAGCTCGGCCAGGAGAGCCTCCAGCCGGGCCGTGGCCCGGTCGGGATCGCGCTTGGCGAGGTCGCAGATTGCCAGGTATCTACGGGCATATCGCGCTTTGTCGGCGCTGGGCAGCGCGCGTACGCGGCGGTGCGCCTCGCGCAACCGCCGCGCCAGCTCGTCGTCTTCGAGGTCGTCCGTCAGACGGTCGTCGGCAGCCATGGCTGCCGACCATTCTCGTACGCCGCCACCTCGTCGGCGTGACGCAGGGTCAGCCCGATGTCGTCGAGGCCCTCCATCAGGCGCCAGCGGGTGTAGTCGTCGATCTCGAAGCCGACGGCCTCCCCCGCCCAGCGCACCTCCCGGCCGGCCAGGTCGACCGTCACCTGGAGCGACGGATCGGCCTCTACGGCGGCCTGCAGCGCCTCCACCTTCTCGCCCGGCAGCACCACCGGCAGCAGGCCCATCTTGGTGGAGTTGTTGCGGAAGATGTCACCGAACCGCGCGGCGACGACCACGCGGAAGCCGTACTGCTGCAGCGCCCAGACGGCGTGCTCACGCGAGGAGCCGGTGCCGAAGTCGGGACCGGAGACGAGGATGGAGGCGCCCTGGTAGGCCGGGTCGTTCAGCACGAACGCCGGGTCCTCGCGCCAGGCGGCGAACAGGCCCCGCTCGAAGCCGGTGCGGCTGACCTGCTTGAGCCAGACGGCCGGGATGATCTGGTCGGTGTCCACGTTGCTGCGGCGCAGCGGCACCGCCGTACCGGTGTGGGTGGTGAAAGCGTCCATGGTCGAAATCTCCTAGAGGTCGGCAGAGAGAGGCACGTCGGCGGGGCGGCGCGCGCCCCGCCGTGACCTCGCTAGAGGTCCGCCGGGGCGGTGAGGCGGCCGGTGACCGCGGTCGCGGCGGCGACCTGCGGCGACACCAGATGGGTGCGACCACCCTTGCCCTGGCGGCCCTCGAAGTTGCGGTTGGAGGTGGAGGCGCTGCGCTCGCCCGGCTGGAGGGTGTCGGGGTTCATGCCGAGGCACATCGAGCACCCGGCCTCCCGCCACTCGGCCCCGGCCTCCTTGAACACCTCGTGCAGCCCCTCCTGCTCGGCCTGCAGCTTGACCAGCATCGAGCCCGGCACGATCAGCGTGCGGGTCCTGACCTTGCGGCCGCGCAGGATCTCGGCGGCCGAGCGCAGGTCCTCGATGCGGCCGTTGGTGCACGAGCCGACGAACACCGTGTCGACCTCGATCTCGCGCAGCGGCGTGCCCGCGGTCAGGCCCATGTACTCCAGGGCCCGCTCGGCGGCGGAGCGCTCGATCGGGTCGGCGAAGCTCTCCGGCTCCGGCACGGCCGCGTCCAGCGGCAGGCCCTGGCCCGGGTTGGTGCCCCAGGTGACGTAGGGGGTGAGCGTCGAGGCGTCGATCTCGACGACCTTGTCGAAGACGGCGTCGTCGTCGGTGCGCAGCGTCCGCCAGTAGGCGACGGCCTGGTCCCACAGCTCGCCGGAGGGCGCGTGCGCGCGGCCCTTGAGGTAGGCGAACGTGGTCTCGTCCGGGGCGATCATGCCGGCCCGGGCGCCCGCTTCGATGGACATGTTGCACACGGTCATCCGGCCCTCCATGGAGAGCTTGCGGATGGCCTCGCCGCGGTACTCGACGATGTAACCCTGGCCACCACCGGTGCCGATCTTGGCGATGATGGCCAGGATCAGGTCCTTGGCCGTGACGCCCACGGGCAGCTCGCCCGACACCTCGATGGCCATCGTCTTCGGCCGGTAGGCCGGCAGCGTCTGCGTGGCCAGCACGTGCTCGACCTCGGAGGTGCCGATGCCGAACGCGATGCCGCCGAACGCGCCGTGCGTGGAGGTGTGGGAGTCGCCGCACACGATGGTCATGCCCGGCTGGGTGAGGCCGAACTGCGGGCCGATGATGTGCACCACGCCCTGACCGGCGTCGCCCATCGGGTGCAGCCTGACGCCGAACTCGGCGGCATTCTTGCGCAGCGTCTCGACCTGGGTCTTGGAGACCGGGTCGGCGATGGGGCCGAGCACGGTCGGCACGTTGTGGTCCTCGGTCGCGATGGTGAGATCGGGCCTGCGCACCTTGCGGCCGGCGAGCCGGAGCCCGTCGAACGCCTGCGGGCTGGTCACCTCGTGGATGAGGTGCAGGTCGATGTAGAGCAGGTCGGGCTCGCCGTCGGCGCGGCGCACGACGTGCTGCTCCCAGACCTTCTCCGCCAGTGTGCGGCCCATGATCTCCTCCTGTTGGTGCGATGCACCGCTGTCGCAGTGACGCCTCCCGACTTGCCTTCTCATATGTCGAGACGGCAGTATCGGTGTATGGACAACTCTAGCGGAGTCGGAGTACTCGACAAGGCCGTATTGGTGCTCAACGCCCTCGAAGCCGGCCCGGCCTCGCTGGCCCAACTCGTTCAGGCCACCGGATTGGCCCGCCCCACCGCGCATCGACTGGCTGTCGCCCTTGAGCACCACCGCATTGTGAGCCGTGACACACAGGGCAGGTTCGTCCTCGGCCCACGCCTGTCGGAGTTGTCCACAGCCGCCGGCGAGGACCGGCTGCTCGCCGTGGCCGCGCCCGTACTGATGCACTTGCGTGACCTGACCGGCGAGAGCGCGCAACTCTACCGCCGGCAGGGTGACGAGCGGGTCTGCGTGGCCGCGGCCGAACGCGCCAGCGGCCTGCGTGACACCGTGCCCGTAGGCTCGGCGCTGCCCATGACAGCGGGTTCGGCGGCGCAGATCCTGCTGGCCTGGGAGGAGCCCGACCGGCTGCACCGGGGGCTGCGCGGGGCCAAGTTCACCGCAGCGACCCTGGCCTCCGTACGCCGCCGGGGGTGGGCGCACAGTGTGGGAGAGCGCGAGCAGGGCGTGGCGAGCGTGTCCGCCCCGATCCGCGGCAGCGGCGGCAAGGTGATCGCCGCCGTGTCCGTGTCGGGTCCCATCGAACGGCTCACCAGGGCGCCCGGCCGGCTCCACGCGGTGCCCGTGATGGCGGCCGCCGAACGCATCACCGAATCGATGCGCCGCACGTCATGATCAGCCAAACGGCGTATTCGGGGAGCCGACTGCCTCGCGGGCGCACTAGCCTGAGTGCGTGACAGATCGCATCGAGGTAGCCGCCACTGAGCTGCGACCCCTGCTCGAAGAGTTCATCTTGTGGGCGCGCGCCAACGCGCCCGACAGTGACCCCGAGCTCGTGGGACCGGCAGCTCTGTGGCACCGTCTCGCCTTCTCCCAGGATCTCGGCACGTGGAAGCGCGCCGACCTGCGAAATCTGCTGCTCGACCGCATGCCCAAGGTGGTGGAGGACCCCGACTCCGCCGCCGACGGCATGCTCCCGGCCGTGGACGCCTACCTGACCTTCCTCTCGCAGACGGGCAGGCTGACCGAAGGGTCCGACTCGCTGGGCGACCTGCGGGCCGAGCTCGACGACGTCGAGGACGAGTTCGTCGAGCTGATGGAGGACCTCCTCGACGACGGCGAGGGCGACGACGTCGAGGACGAGACCGGCGATCTGGGAGACTTCGAGCCGTTCGCCGACGAGCTGGCCGACCTGCCCACGATCCGGCTGCGGCCCGACAGCGAGCTGGCCGCGGCCGCCCGCGAGGTGCCGCTGATCGCCAAGGCCCGCGACCTGGCGTTGTGGGTCGGCTCGGGACGCCGGGTGGGCGAGGACACGCTGCTGTCCGACGCGGAGGTCGAGGAGGCGCTGACGGCCATCGGGCTGCCGACGCCGCAGACCGACGGCCCGCTCGCCGAGGCCGTCCCCATGCTGTGGAACATCTGGAACCTCGCCGTCGACCTGGAGTTCCTGGAGCCGGGCGAAGGCGACACCGTCGCGGCGCAGGACGACACCTCCGAATGGCCGTTCGACGACGACGAGGACGTGCTCGAGGCCTGGATGCTCGGCCTCCACTCCGTCGACTACGGCGATCCCGAGCTGGCCGACGACGACCTCGCCATGGCGTTGACCGGGCTCACCCGGGCCCTGCTGGTCCGGCTGCTGCTGGCCGGCGGCACCCGCGAGCTCGACGGGCTGCGCCGGGAGCTGGCCGAAGCCGCCGCCGACATCGACGAGCTGGGCGCCGAAGCCTGGCAGGCCGCCGGCGACCCGTTGACGCCGGTCATCGACTGGCTCGTCGGCTACGGGCTGATCACCGTCGAGGGCACCACGGTCGTCGACGGCGTGGCGACCGGAGGCACGCTCGCCCTGACGCCGCTCGGCACCGAAGGCGTCGTCCACCTGGTCGACGACGCCGACATCGACGTGGACGCCCGGCCCGCCATCGAGTCGATGAGCGCCCACGAACTGCTGGCCCTCAGCGCGGAGCTGCCGGAGGAGGAGGCGGACGCCGAGTTCGCCGCCTGGATGCGGCTGCGCCAGCCGGGCCGGGCCGCCGAGGAGCTGCTGGAGGCGGCGGCCGAGGACGAGAGCGACGCCCTCATCCGGGTGCAGGCCGCCAGCGTGGTGGGCACCCTCGGCGAGGCGGCCGTGCCGGCCTGGCAGGAGGCGCTCAAACAGTCGTCGCTCCGGCCGTACGCGGCCACCCACCTGAGCCAGCTCGGCGTGGAGGGCGCCCCCGAGCCGACGCAGGACGACACGCACTGGCTCATCCTCGACATGTGGACCATCTCGGCCGGCCTGGGGCGTTCGGAGTTCGTGAGCAGCCTGCGCGACATCGGGCCGGAGCTGCTCAACGACCTTCTTGAGGTGATCTGGAAGATCCCGCACGCGCACGTGGAGGAGCTGCTGGACCTGATCTCACAGGTCCACCCGGACAAGCAGGTCGCCAAGGCCGCTCGCCGCGCCCTCTTCAAGGCCCGCTCCCAGTCCTGAGCCTCCCGCGCTCCGCCGGCTGTCGCCCGATGCGGGCCACGCCCCACCCTCACGAGGACCGTCCGGCCCTCACGGACGGGCGTGGCACGCACGGCGCGCTACACCCGGGGCTCAGACGAACAGGTCGTCGAGGGACGTGGCGGTGACCGCCCGGCGGATCCACTCCTCAACCTGGGCCAGATCGGTGCATGAGGTGATGCGAGCCCTGGCCTCCCCGCTCACGGTCAGCCCACGCGCGTCCAGCACGGTGAGCAGCGCCTCGATCTCCCCTTCGGCCAGGCCCTCCGCCTTGCCCTCCGCCTTGCCCTCCGCCTTGCCTTCGGCTATGCCTTCCGCCCTGCCCTTGCCGTAGTGCTCATGGGCGAAGGGGCTGTAGACCGGCCACGCTGTGGACGACATGATCTCCTCCAGGAACCGTTTGGCGGCTGTCGAGGCCAAGTGATACGTGACGTTAGCACTCGTGTGCGTATAGTGACGAAGGTATCGCAGAAGTTCTGGCGAGGTCCGCGCATGCGAAACGCCCCGGCGCGGGCGCTCGGGGCGTTGGTGTGAGGCTGGGTAGTCCCGACCGGATTCGAACCGGCGCTACCGCCTTGAGAGGGCGGCGTCCTGGGCCACTAGACGACGGGACCTTCGCGATGACTTGTGGTGACTGTGGTAGTCCCGACCGGATTCGAACCGGCGCTACCGCCTTGAGAGGGCGGCGTCCTGGGCCACTAGACGACGGGACCATGTCCCACAAGTGATCGTCGCCGGGCCTCCCCGGCGACGCGTGTAACTCTACCGCACCCCGTGGAGCACAACCAAACCGTCGCCGGCCGAGCGGATCGAACCGGTGGCGGAGGAGCTGCGCCGGGCGGCGAACGAGAACGTGAGGCGGCAGGGGAAGCTTCGCCGAATGCGGCATTCGGCCGTAAAAGCAAAAAACGGATGTCTCTGCGAGACATCCGTTACGTGCTGGGGTACCAGGACTCGAACCTAGACTAACTGAACCAGAATCAGTCGTGCTGCCAATTACACCATACCCCACCGGCCCGAGCCCCGGGGGGGCGCGTTCGGCGACGTCCGAAAGAATAGCTCAGCTTGGGCTCCATAGCCAAAACGATAGGACGGCAGCGCCCGGCACGGGTCCGATCGTGCCAAGCTGTGGGGGACAAAACACCACGTGGAGGAGCCCGAGCGTTGGCCGAGAACCCGTTGTTCGCCCCCAGCAGCCTGCCCTACCAACTGCCGCCCTTCGCGGAGATCCGTGAGGAGCACTACCTGCCCGCCTTCGAGAGGGGCATGGCCGAGCAGCTGGCCGAGGTCGAGGCGATCACGGGGAGCGCCGAGCCGCCCACCTTCGACAACACGATCGCCGCGTTGGAGCGGTCCGGGCGCATCCTGCAGCGCACGGCCACGGCGTTCTTCAGCGTCGTGGCGTCCGACTCGACGGACGGCGTCATGGAGATCGAGAAGCGGATCTCTCCCGAGCTGACCCGCCACAGCGACGCGATCCGGCTCGACCGGGCGCTGTGGGCGCGCATCAAGCAGGTGACCACGGAGGACCCTGAGGAGGCGTGGCTGCTGGAGAAGTACCGCGACGACTTCGTCCGGGCGGGCGCCGACCTGTCGGAGGAGGAGCAGGCCCGTCTGCGGGAGCTGAACGAGGAGCTGTCGCGGCTGTCCACCGAGTTCGCCCAGAACCTGCTCAAGGCGGCGAACGACTCCGCCCTGGTGGTGACCGACGCCAAGGAGCTCGACGGGTTCGACGAGGCCCGGATCGCCTCGCTGGAGCGCGACGGCCGCTACGTCCTGCCGCTGCTGAACTTCACCAACCAGCCCGGCCTGGCCCAGCTCACCGACCGTGACGTGCGCCGCAGGCTCTACACGCTGAGCGTGGAGCGCGCGCCGCGCAACTTCGGGCTGGCGATGCGGATGGCCAAGCTGCGCGCGGAGCGGGCGAGCCTGCTGGGCTTCCCCGACCACGCCGCCTACCGGGTCGCCGACCAGACCGCCAAGACCGTCGAGGCGGTCGAGGAGATGCTGGACCAGCTCGTCGGCCCGGCGGTGCGCAACGCCCGCAAGGAGGCCGAGGCGCTGGCCGAACAGGCCGGGTTCGCGATCGAGCCGTGGGACTGGTCGTTCTACGCCGAGAAGGTCCGGCAGGCCCGCTACGACTTCGACGCCTCGGCCATGCGCCCCTACTTCGAACTGGACCGGGTCTTCCGCGACGGCATCTTCCACGCCGCGACCCGGCTGTACGGCATCACGTTCACCGAGCGGCCGGACCTGCGCGGCTACCACGAGGACGTGCGGGTCTTCGAGGTGTTCAACGAGGACGGCGGCGCGCTCGGCCTGTTCGCGCTCGACCCGTACGCCCGGCCGGGCAAGCGCGGCGGCGCGTGGATGAACAACCTGGTGGACCAGTCGTTCCTGTTCGGCGAGAAGCCGGTGGTGCTGAACAACCTCAACATCACCAAACCGGCCACCGGCCCGACGCTGCTCACCTACGACGAGGTCACCACCGCCTTCCACGAGTTCGGGCACGCGCTGCACGGCCTGTTCTCCGAGGTGCGCTTCCCGCGTGTCTCGGGCACCAGCGTGCCGCGCGACTTCGTCGAGTACCCGTCGCAGGTCAACGAGATGTGGGCGACCTGGCCCGAGGTGCTGGCCAACTACGCCAGGCACCACGAGACGGGCGAGCCGATGCCGGCCGAGCTGGTCGAGAAGATGCAGGCGGCGGAGAAGTTCAACCAGGGCTTCATGACCGTCGAGTATCTGGCCGCCACCCTGCTCGACTGGGCCTGGCACCGGCTGGCTCCGGGCGAGGACGTGGCGGACGCCGAGGCGTTCGAGCAGAAGGCCCTGGAGGCGGCCGGGATCGCCTTCCCGCTCGTCCGGCCGCGCTACCGGACCAACTATTTCGCCCACATCTTCTCGGGCGGCTACAGCGCCGGCTACTACTCCTACATCTGGAGCGAGGTGCTCGACGCCGAGAGCGTGGAGTGGTTCAAGGAGAACGGCGGTCTGAAGCGGGAGAACGGCGACCACTTCCGGCGGACGCTGCTGTCGCGGGGCGGCAGCCTCGACCCGCTGGCCGCCTTCCGCGACTTCCGCGGGCGTGAGCCGTCGATCCAGCCGCTGCTGGAGCGCCGCGGCCTGGTCTAGCGGGGTTCGTCCGCGGCGGGGACGGGGCGGACGCGCCCCGCTCCGCCGCGGACGCCCGTCCCGCTGCGGGCACCGGCCCCTCCGCGGACATCCGCCCCGCCGCTGACGCCTGTCACAGGAACGCCCCGGCGTGCTCCTGCGCCCACTGCCGGAAGGTGCGCGGCGGGCAGCCGGTGACCTGCTCGATGGTCGGCGTCACCTGGTAGGCGTCCTCGGGCACCTCGCCGAACGCCGCCACGTGGAAATCGATCATCTCCTGGGGCACGCCCTGTGCCCGGTGTCGTTCGCGCAGTTGCTCGACGGTGAGCTCCACGTACGTGATCTCCCGGCCGATCGCCTGGGCGAGAATGCGCACCTTGGCGGGCATGTCGAGCAGTTCGGGCCCGGTCAGCCCGTAGGAGTTGCCGGCGTGGCCGTCCTCGGTGAGCGCGGCGGCGATGACGGCGCCGATGTCGGCCTCGTGCACCATCGCCGTCCGGGTCGCGCCGAACGCCTCCTCGACCACTCCCCCGGTCCGCACCGACTCCGCCCACGCCAGGGCGTTCGCCATGAACTCGGTGGGCTGGACGTACGTCCACTCCAGGTCGGAGCCCGTGACGGCGGGCTCCAGCGTGCCCGGCGCCCAGCTGCTGAGCAGCGTCACCCGGCGCACGCCGGCCCGGGCGAGCAGGTCGACGATCTCCTGGCCGTTGGGCAGCGGCGTGTAGTTCGGGCCGCCCACGTCGATGAGGTGGACGCCGGTGACGCCGTCGAGGGCGGGTGCGAGCGTCGTGGTCCGGGTGAGGTCGCCCCGCACCACCTGGACGCCTTCGGGCAGGGCCGCTCGGGCGGGGTCGCGGGTGAGCGCGCGCACCGGGTGGCCGGCTCGTAGCAGCTCGTCCACCACGTGCCTGCCGACGGAACCGGTCGCGCCTGTCACGAGATAGGTCATGGGGTGACGGTAGGGACTATCGCGGAAGACTGAGTTCCGCGATCTGCTCCTTGAGCCATTCCCGCTCGGCCCGGCTGGCAGCCCGGGCGATCACGAGCATGCCGCGCCGGTACGGGTCGGGCTCGTCGCGCGCCCTGACCGGTTCGCCGTCCTCGTAGAAGAAGCCGGCGGGGGCCTCCAGGAAGGCGAGGCGGCGGCGCAGGACCCGCGCCCGGTCCGCCGGGTCGGGCAGCGCCGACAGGAACGCGAGCAGCGCGAAGAACCTGCTCTGGTCGCTGATCTGCAGGTCGGCGGGCTCGCGCAGCCGCAGCAGCAGCTCCTCGCGGCCCTCGGGGGTGAGGGTCAGCACCTGTCTGCGTGCCGCCGCCGTGCCTGCCTCCTCGTGCCGCTGGACCAGCCCGGCGGCTTGGAGCCGGGAGATGGCGGGGTAGAGGGCGCCGTCGCTGACGGGGCGCAGGTGGCCGGACAGCCCTGCCAGGCGGGCCTTGAGCTCGTAGCCGTGCATCGGCCGTTCGTTGAGGAACCCCAGGATCGTGAGGGCGAGGTCACCGCCGCTTGCCATGGACGCATCGTAGCGCTATACCTCTATTCGATATACAACGAAACGAGGTTAACGATGATCCGGCTGGCCCTTCCCGTCTACGTGGAGCTGGTCACGGCGGTGGTCGCGGTCGGCCTGATCGACCTGCTGTGGGTGTCCGGCCTGGGCGAGGCCGCCATCGCGACGGTGACCGTGGCCACCACCGCCGAATACCTGGCCTACGGACTGTTCCTGGCCGTGCCGACCGGGATCACGGTGCTGGTGGGCCGCAGGGACGGCCGCGAGCCGCTGGGCCCCGTGGTGCGGGCCGGCTGGCTGCTGTGGGCCGTCCTGTCGGTGGCGATCACCGTGCCGGCGGTGCTGCTGCGCGAGCCGCTGGCCGCGCTGTTCACCGCGGAGTGGCGGCCGACGGCGGACTTCTTCCTGATCTCGCTGGGCGGCCTGCCGGTCTACTTCGCGCAGACCGTGGTGGACGGCGTGCTGAAGGGGCTGGGCGACACGAGGCGGCCCATGCGGCACGCGCTCGTCTGCAACGCCCTCGTGGTGGCCCTCGACCCGCTGTTCGTCTACGGGCTCGGCCTGGGTGTCCAGGGGGCGGCGGTGGCCACCGTGGCGGCGCGCACGGTCACGCTGGGGCTGTCGCTGGTCGCGCTGGCACGTGCCCTGCGGCGGGACGAGCCGCGGCAGCCGGGCGGCGCGAGCGCGGCCCGGCAGGTGGTGCGGACCGGGCTGCCCATGTCGGGGGACTTCCTGGCCCGCTCCGCCGTCGGCCTGGCGCTGGTGGACGTCGTGGCCGGGTTCGGCACGGCGGAGCTGGCCGGCTACGGCATCGGGCAGAAGGTCATGCTGGCCGGGGTCATGGTCTTCTACGCCCTGCGGCAGGCCGCGCTGATCCGCACCGCGCGCGGCGAGGCCACCGGCTCGCCCCTGTGGCTGGGCCTGGGCGCCGGGGCGGTGGTGGCGGCCGTGCTGAACGCCGTGGCCTGGCCCGTCACGGCGCTCTTCACCGCCGACCCGGCGGCCGCCGTCGGCTTCCTGCGCTGGATGGCGCTCTATCTGGTGCCGTTCGGCGGGCTGATCGCCGTGGGCGGGGTGCTGCAGGCGAGCGGGCGTGGCGGCCGGTTGCTCGCCGCCACGCTGGCCGGCTTCGCCGTGCAGCTTCCCCTGGCGTACGCGCTGAGCGGGTGGCTCGGTGTGACGGGGGTGTGGCTGTCGATGGCGGCCGGCGCGTGCGTCAGCCTCGCAGGCGCGCTAGCGCCGAGCGGATCCGGTCCTGGGTCCGCTCGCGGCCGAGCACCTCGATCGACTCGAACAGCGGCAGGCCCACCGTCCGGCCGGTGACCGCGACCCGCACCGGGGCCTGCGCCTTGCCCAGCTTGAGCCCGTGGGCGGCGCCGACCTCCTCCAGCGCCGTCTTCAGCGACTCAGGGTCCCAGCTCACGGTGTCGAGCCGCTCCAGGAAGCCGGTGAGGATCTCCACCGGGGAGTTCTTCATCGCCTTGTCCCAGGACGGCTGGTCGAACACCGGCTCGTCGAGGAACAGGAAGTCGACGTTCTGCCGGATCTCCGACAGCAGCCCGATGCGCGTCTGCGCCAGCCCGGCGACCTTGCTGAACGTCTCACGGTCCCAGTCGGGCTCCAGGTAGGGCGCGCAGCGCTCCTCGAAGGTGTCGACGGGCAGGGCGCGGATGTACTCGCCGTTGAACGCGCGCAGCTTCTTCTCGTCGAAGTACGCGCTGGAGCTGTTGACGTCCGCCAGCCGGAACAGCGGCATCATCTCCGACCACGGCATGATCTCGCGGTCGTCGCCGGGCCCCCAGCCCAGCAACATCAGGTAGTTGACCATGGCCTCGGCGAGGTAGCCCTCGGCGCGGTAGTCCTCCAGCGCCACCTTGTCGCGCCGCTTGGACAGCTTCTTGCGCTGCTCGTTGACGATGACCGGCAGGTGTGCCCACACCGGCGGGGTCGCGCCGAGCGCCGGCCACAGCAACTGCTGCTTGGCGGCGTTGCCCAGGTGCTCCTCGCCGCGCACCACGTGGGTGATGCCCTGGGTGATGTCGTCGACCGCGTTGGCCAGCACGTAGAGCGGCGAGCCGTCGGTGCGGGCGATGACGAAGTCCTCCTGGGCGTCGTTGGGGAACTCGACCCGGCCCCGGATCACGTCGTCGACCACGGTCACGCCCTCGTCGGGGGTGCGGAAGCGCACCGCCCCCCCGGTCAGGCCACGGCCGCGGCAGTGGCCGTCGTAGCCCTTGTGCTCGGAGCCGGTGCGGGCCTGCAGGGCCTCGCGCGTGCAGTCGCAGTGGTAGGCCATGCCGTCGGCGAGCAGCTTGGCGACCGCCTCGCGGTGCTGCGACTCGTACGCCGACTGGAAGTAGGGGCCCTCGAACGCCGGGTTGGACCCGTTGATGCCGATCCAGTCGAGCGCCGAGATGATGCCCTCGGTCCACTCCGGCCGGTTGCGGGTCGCGTCGGTGTCCTCGATGCGCAGCACGAACCTGCCGCCCGCCTGCTCGGCCAGCGCCCAGTTGAACAGCGCCGTGCGGGCGCCGCCGACGTGGAACATGCCGGTGGGGGACGGGGCGAAACGCACCCGTAGATCAGTCACGAGCGACCACCTTGTTCGTGAGAGTGCCGATGCCTTCGATGCCGACGCTGACCTCGTCACCGATCTCGATCGGGCCGACGCCGGCCGGGGTGCCGGTCAGGATAACGTCACCGGGGATCAGCGTCATGACCGCGCTGACGTAGGCCACGAGGGCCGGGATGTCGTGGACGAGCTGGCTGGTGCGGCCGCTCTGGCGCACCTCGCCGTTGACCGTCGTGGTGAGGGCCAGGTCGCCCGCGTCGAGGTCGGTCCGGATCCACGGGCCGAGCGGGCAGAAGGTGTCGAAACCCTTGGCCCGCGTGAACTGCACGTCACGCTTCTGCAGGTCACGCGCCGTCACGTCGTTGGCGCACGTGTAGCCGAAGACGACGTCCTTGACCCGCTCGACCGGCACCTCGCGGCACAGCCGGCCGATCACCACGGCCAGCTCGCCCTCGAAGTCGACCCGGTGCGACAGGGTGGTGGGGTAGGCGATGGCCTCGCCGTGGCCGATCACGCTGGTGGACGGCTTCATGAAGATGAGCGGCTCGCCGGGCACCTCGTTGCCCATCTCACGGGCGTGCTCGGCGTAGTTGCGCCCGATGGCCACGACCTTGCTGGGCAGCATGGGGGCGAGCAGCTTCACCTGGCTCAGCGGGTGGCGCTCACCGGTGAACTGCACCTGCCCGAACGGGTGACCGGAGATCGCGGAGACGAACTCCTCGCCCGGACCGCCCTCGACCACGCCGAACGACACGCCTTCGCCTGTGGAGAACCTCGCTATACGCACCCGACAAGGCTATCGCCGCCGCCGGGTCGCGAGTTCCGGCGACGCCCCCCGGCGATAGCCTGGAGCTCGCACCGGTTCGCGCAGGGGGGTGCGGTGAGACTGTCGCGAGAGGGGTCGCGTTGTCCGTCGTCAAGATCAATGTGCTGACGGTGCCCGCCGAGATGCGGGAGGAGCTGGAGCGCCGGTTCGCGGGCCGGGCCGGGATGGTGGAGTCGTCCGACGGGTTCGAGTGGTTCGAGCTGCTCAAGCCGGTGGAGGGCACCGACCGCTATCTCGTCTACACGCGCTGGCGCAGCGAGGACGACTTCCAGGCGTGGCAGCAGGGGCAGTCGTTCGCGCGCGGCCACGCCCAGGCCGCCGGTGAGGCCGGGCGCGGCGGGGCTCAGGGCGAGGGGCAGGGGCACGGCCACGGGCGCGGCCCGGCCGCCACGGGCTCGGAGGTGTGGTCGTTCGAGGTCGTCCAGAGCGCCGGTCCCAAGCAGCAGTGAGGCGCCGCGGCCCGGCGGGGCGGCAGTGAGGCGCGGCGGCCCGGCGGGCTAGGAGCGGTCGAGCGGGTTGGCGGCGATGCGGTCGGCGACGCCCGACCGGACGAAGTCGCCGGCCAGGCTCGACGGCTTGCGCTCGCCCTGGTCGGCGATGCACGCGGCGAACTCCTTGGCGAGGTCCAGCCGCGGATACCGGGCCAGCACCTCCTGGCGGAGGTCGGCGGGGATCTCGTCGGTGCGCCGGCCGGAGATGTCCATGCCGGTCGACAGCTCCAGCAGGTGCCCTTCGGGGTCCTCCTCGACCGGCACCTCGGCCCACATGTGGCGGACGATCACCTCGTAGGCGCGCTGCCTGCGCTCGGGCGACCAGCCGGCGCCGGCGCAGAAGGCCCAGGCCACGTGCCCGCCGGCCTCCTCGAAGGGCACGGTGCTGCTGTCGAACTCGGCGACCAGCCCGAGGTCGTGCAGCATGGCCGACACGTACAGCAGCTCCGCGTCGAAGCCGATGTCGTGCAGCCGGGCGTGGGCCGCTGCCCACACGTAGGCCCTGATCGAGTGGTTGAGCAGGGACGGCGACTGGTAGCGGGTTGCCACCTCGTGGGCGGCGCGGCAGGCGGCGGTGTCGGGGAGCACGAGGTCGTTCAGCTTCATGGCGCCATCATGTCGTCAGGCGTCCGCGCGCGGGAGCGGCCGTGCGGTCACCTATCGAAAAGATCCGGCCAACTAGCCGACAGCCAGGGTCGCCGGCTCGGGCTCCGGCCTCGGCGGCGCGGTCGTGCGGCGGGCGACGGCCAGCCCGGCGGCCAGGCACGCGAGCGGCACGGCCGGCAGCACGTAGCGGTGGTCGAAGGCGGCGATGAGCACCGGCAGCACGAGCAGCGTCATCGCCGACGCCCACGGCAGCAGCACCTCGCCGCCGAGCTGCCGCCATCGCAGGGCCACCCCGGCCAGCCCGAGCAGCAGCAGCGCGGCGAGGAACGGGCCGCGCAGGAAGCCGAACTCCTGGTAGCCGCGGATCAGGTCGGCGTACGGCCGCACCGTCACCGTCTCGCCGGAGTGTCCCTGGTAAGCGGTGGTGATCTCTTCGGCGGTCCGGTCGCGGGAGGCGATCGAGTCCTTGAACGGCGCCGGCCGCTCCGGGAAGACGTAGGCGCTCTGCGGCCCCTCGACCGGGTAGACCCGGCGTTCCCAGGAGAAGACGTGCGCGAGGTCGGTCAGCCCGGCGGCCAGGAAGTCGACGGGCTGGGCGAGGATCGCCTGGCGGGCGAAGGCGCCGGCCAGCTCGTCGCGCCGGGCGGAGCCGCCCTTGACGGAGGTGATGGGCGAGTCGGCCGACCAGATGTACTCCGGCGGGGCCTTGCGCTGTCCGAGCGGCTCGGCCGGGCACAGCTCGTGCGTGTCCGGGTCGATCCGCGCGCAGTCGGCGAACGTCATCGTCCGCGCCCACAGGAACGTGCCGCCGCGGCTCAGCGCGTACGTGCCGTGCTCGGAGTGGAACCACACCGCGTAACCGCCGAGCGGGATCGCGGCCGCCACGGCCAGCGCGACGAGGGGCCGCAGGCCGGCGCGGCGCAGCAGCAGCACGATCAGGACCACGGCGATGAGCGGCAGCCCGACGGTCCGCGTGACGGTCGCGGCGGCCAGCAGCAGGCCGGCCGCCGCGGCCGTCCGGGGCGTGGGGGGCCGCCGCGCGAGCAGCGCGACCGCCGCCATGACGAGGAACACGAACAGCAGGTCCGCCATGATCAGGTGTTCGAGCTGGATCTGGAAGGCGTCCAGCAGCACGGGCAGTGCGAACAGCGTGGCCGCCCAGCCGGGCAGGCGGCGGCGCAGCAGCGCGTAGACCAGCACGCCGACGGCCAGGCCGAGCAGGTGCTGGGCGATCACGACGAGGTCGATGCCGGACAGCGGCCGCAGCGCCCAGAGGAACAGCGAGTAGCCCGACGTGCGCGTCTCCAGCGGGCGCGGGTCCAGCGCGGCGTTGAGGTAGGCGAAGGAGTCGGCCCAGAACCAGATCGCCGGCTGGTAGCCGAGCACGGCGAGGGCGCGCAGGGCCACCCCGGCCAGCAGGGCGACGAGGAAGGCGCCGTGTGCGCGCACTCTGGACACCGTCCGCCTCCTCGGCCACTCAGGCTCAGCGTCGATACGGGCAAACCAGGATACAAAGGCCCGCAAGTCCCCTCCGGCCGCTAACGATCCGGCAGCCAACTTGACCGGTTGATCCAGATTCAGACAGCATGTTCGGCCCCTGCTCTTTTGCTCCGGAAGGACCCGGCGTGCGCCGCCTCGCGATCCCCCTTGCCCTCATGCTCACCACCGGCATGCTGGGGAGCCCCGCACAGGCCGCCGCACAGGCCACCGCGCACGCCACCGCGCACGCCGCCGCGCAGACCATGGGGGCGCCCAAGCGGACCAGCCAGTGCCAGGGTGACTGGATCCCCGCCACGCCGACCGTGGACGACGTCATGAAGGGCGAGATCTCGCTCGTCGGCCTGCCACCGGTCAAGCTGGGCAAGAAGATCGACTGGCACGCGAGCCCGTACCGCAACCGCTCGTGGGAGTTCGTCTTCCACTCGCTGCGCTGGATGGGCACGCTCGTGGTCGCCTACGAGAACACCGGCGAGGAGCGCTACCTCGACCGGGCCGAGGAGATCACCAAGGACTGGGTGAGCAGCAACCGGCGCACCGCCCCCGGCACCCCCGCGTACGTGTGGAAGGACCACCCCGTCTCCCTGCGCTCGCAGGCGCTCGTCTGCCTGAGCATGCACGTCAAGGACGGCTGGCTGAAGGACAGCCTGGCCGAGCACGCGCGGCTGCTCGCCGACCCGAGGCTCTACAAGAAGGGCCACAACCACGGCATCGACCAGGACATCGCGCTGATGAGCATCGGCTGCCGCCACAACCGCAAGGACTGGACGGGCCTGGCCGTCAAGCGGCTCACCGGCACCGTCAAGCTCGACGTCGACTCCCAGGGCGCGCTCATGGAGCAGGCGCCGCGCTACGCCGTCTACGTGTACGGCCGGCTCCAGGTCGCGATGACCAACATGAAGGACTGCGGGCGCAAGGTGCCCGGCGAGATCTCCCGGCGGGCCGAGGCGCTGAAGGAGTTCGTCGCCCACTCCACCCAGCCCAACGGCTACATGGTGCCCATCGGCGACGGCAGCGCCGAGACCGAGCCGAGGATGGACACCGGCACGCCCAAGCGGGAGGTCAAGGTCTACCGGGCCGGCTACGTCTACGGCCGCACCGCCTGGGGGAAGCCCGAGTCGGCGTACTACTCGATCAGGTTCGGCCCCGGCGCCAAGTTCCACGGCCACGAGGACCACCTGGGCGTCACCTACTACGCGCACGGCCGCGACATCCTCGTGGACACCGGCTTCCACTCCTACGAGAAGAGCGCCTACCGCTACTGGACGATGTCGCCCGAGGCGCACAACGTGCCGACCGTCGTCGGCCGGCGGTTCCGGCCGCGCACCGCGAGCGCGCTCACCGGCACCGCGTACGGCGACGACCGGCAGGCCTTCCGACTCACCGACAAGGCGTACGGGGTCAGCCGCACCCGGTCGGTGCTGGTCAACCACGGAGAGGACCTGATGGCCGTGCACGACACCGCCTCGGGCGGCGGCAAGGTGCGCAGCGTGTGGCGGTTCGCGCCGTCCTACCAGGTGGTCTCGAACGGCGGCGGCCGCGTCGTGCTGAGCGACGGCAAGCTCAAGGTGACGCTGCTCCAAATCTCCCCCGACTGCGAGCCGGTGGGCGGGCAGCGGGTGGAGCGGGGCGGCAGGCTCGGCTGGGTGTCACCGACCTACCTGTCGAAGACGCCCGCCGTCGTCGTCGTGTCGCCGGCGGCCGCGTCACTGCTGACCGTGATCGTGCCGGACACCGACGAGCCGAAGGTGTCGTGCTCGGGCGGGAAGGTCAAGGTGCAGGGCGTGACCTTCCCGGCCCGGCTGCTCTAGCGCGTGGTCGCGGACGGCCATGCCGTCAGGCGGCGTCGAGCGCTTCGGTGATCTTGCGGGCCATGTCGGCCGTGGTGGGGCTGGGCTGGTCCTGGGCGGCTGTCTCGACGGCGACGAGCACGGTGCCGCGGAAGTCGCCGGCCTCGGCCGGGGCCTGCTCCTTCAGCAGGCTCATGGCCGCCGTCAGGGCCGGCAGCACGTGGTCGGCCAGTTCGGCCACCGACTTGCCGTACAGGTTGATGTCCTTGCTCTTCGCGGCGAGCACGTGCCCGATCGGGCCGGTCGCCGAGGCCAGGGCGATGGAGCCGGCGGTGGCGGCCTTGTGCGGCGAGCCGGCGGCGGCGGCCATCAGCGAGACGGCGCCGTAGGCGGCGGTACGCAGGGTGGCCTTGTCCTGGTCGGTGAGGGCGAGGGTCATGGTGGTGCGCTCCTTCGGAGGTGTGACGGGTGGCTCGGGGGTTCGGCTCGGAGTCAGTCGTCGATCGCCTGGTAGAGGGTGGTCCAGAAGTCGTGGATGAGCTGTGCCGCATTCGGGACGGACATCCCGACCTGGGTGAGCAGGATGCCGGTGAGCCGGTTGGCCGGGTCGGCGTAGGTCGAGGTGCCGGCCCCGCCGTCCCAGCCGAACTGGCCGACGGGCGCGTAGTCGCCGCGGTAGGTGCGCACCGCCATCCCGAAGCCCCAGCCGCCGTGCTGGCCCTGACCGAACGACAGATGGACGTTGTCGGTGGCCAGGGCGGTGCGGGCGGCTGTCTGCTCGGGCGTGAGGCGGTTGGTGGTCATCAGCTCGACGGCGGGCCGTGACAGGATCCGCTCGTTGCCGTGCGTTCCGCCGTTGAGCAGCATCCGGAAGTAGGCGTGGTAGTCGTCGGCGGTGGAGACCAGCCCGCCGCCACTGCCCTGGAACGCCGGAGGGCTGCTCCAGCGTCCACCCTCGGCCTCGTCCCACACGTTGAACTGTCCGGTCTGCGGGTCGGGGGCGTACAGGACCGGCAGCCGGTCGATCTTGTCGGCGGGCACGTGGAAGCCGGTGTCCTTCATGCCCAGGGGGTCGAGGACGCGTTCGCGCAGGAACTCCTCGAACGACTGGCCGGCGACCCTGGCCACCAGCACGCTGAGCACGTCGTGGCTGATCTGGTACTGCCAGCGCTCTCCGGGCTGGTGCATCAGCGGTAGCGTGCCCAGGCGGCGCATCCACTCGTCCGGCCCGGGCATCGGCTCCGGCAGATCGGGCGTGAGCCCCTGCTCGAAGATCGCACCCATGATCGGGCTGCCCAGGGCCGTCAGGTCCATGCCGAGCCCGAACGTGGAGGACAGCAGGTCGCGCACGGTGATCGGCCGCCGGGCCGGCACGGTGTCGTCCAGCGGCCCGTCGATCCGCTTCAGCACCCGGCGGTCGGCCAGCTCCGGCAGCCACGGGTCCACCGGGTCGTCCAGCCGCAGCCGGCACTCGTCCAGCAACACCATCGCCGCCGCCATCGCGACCGGCTTGGACGTGGACGCCATCCGGAAGATCGTGTCCCGGCGCATCGGCGCGCCGCCGTCATGGCGCATCGTCCCGATCGCCTCGACATGGGTCTCCTCGCCCCGGCCGACCAGGGCGACGAGCCCGGGGATCTTCCCGGACTCGACATGCCGCGCCAGCACGTCACGCAGTCGGCGCAGCCCCGGTGCGGACAAGCCGTTCCTGCCGTTTTCCATGGAGAAGCTCCTTGCACAGTGGGGGTTGTTGTTCAGCAATCTCTGAACGTCTGAGACAGTACATTGCATTCAGATATGAGTCAACAAGCAAAGGAGCCGTATCTTGGCTGATAGATTCGATTTATAGTCCTTCTTTGCAATGAGCATGAGGGTGAACGCAATGGGTGTTCCGATCAAGCATTGCAATGGACTGCCGGTGAATGCATACTGTGCGGGGGCGCCGAACCTCGCGCATGTCGACAGATGGGAGCCGAGCACCGATGCCCGGACACAGGCTGACCGGCCAGGACCGAGAGCACATCGCCGCATGGCTGGCCGAGGGTCTCGGATACGCGGAGATCGGCCGGCGCCTGGGGCGGCCGGCCTCGACCATCATGCGCGAGGTCACCCGCAACGGCGGGCCCGACGGCTACGGGGCCGACCGGGCGCACGAGGCCACCCGACACCGCGCGCGCCGGCAGAAGCAGGCACAGCCTCCCGCGCCGCCGCCCCCCGACAGCGGCCATGGGCGCGACCCGCAGGCGGTCCAGGACTTCACGCAGTCCTACACCGATCTCCTCGTGCAGCAGGGGCTGCCCCGCATGGCGGCCAGGGTGATGGCCAGCCTGTACGTGACCGACTCCGGCAGCCTCACCGCCGCCGACCTGGTCCAGCGGCTCCGCGTCAGCCCGGCGTCCGTCTCACACGCCGTCACCTTCCTGGAGCAGCAGGGCATGCTCACGCGCGAACGGCCCCCGGGCGGGCGCCGCGAACTCTACGTCGTCGACGACGACATGTGGCTGCGGTCCATCCTCGCCTCCGTGCGGATGAACGAGGACCTGGTGGCAGCCTCGCAACGCGGCAGCGAGGTCCTCGGGGCCGCGACCCCGGCGGGCGCCCGTTTCGAGGCCACCGCCGAACTTCTCGTCCTCGTCAGCGAGTCGCTCCGGCAGGCCACGGAGCAGTACAAGCAGAGCCTGGCCGCCCGCGGCCCCGGGCGGCGACAATGATCCTTCCGCTGCGGCGGAACACGTGCGAGGACCGCAGGTGGTCCAAGGGCTGTCCCCGCCCGCCACGACCTGCGGTCCGCTGCCGACCTGCCGGCGGCGGCCGCTCGTCGGCGCGGCCGCCGCCGGCGCCTCAGGACGTCTCGCGGCCCGCTCGCAGCAGGCCGTACGTGACCGCCTGCTCCAGCGCCTGCCACGACGCGTCGATGATGTTCTCCGCGACGCCGACCGTGGCCCACTCGGCCGTGTCGTCGCTGGAGGTGATGAGGACCCGGGTGATGGCGCCCGTGCCGTGGGTGCCCTCCAGGATGCGCACCTTGTAGTCGACCAGCTCCAGCCGGGCCAGCTCCGGGTAGAGCTTCTCCAGCGCCAGCCGCACCGCGCGGTCCAGTGCGTTGACCGGGCCGTTGCCCTCGCCCGTGGCGACGATCCGCTCCCCCTTGGCGTGCAGCTTGACCGTCGCCTCGCTGACCAGCTCGCCGCCCTTCGTCCGCTCGACGATCACCCGCCACGACTCCACCTCGAAGTGGCGACGCCGCTCACCGTGCACGGTGTCGCGCAGCAACAGCTCGAACGAGGCGTCGGCGGCCTCGAAGGTGAACCCCTGGGCCTCCAGGTCCTTGACCCGCTCGACCAGCGTCTTCGTGCTCTCCGGGGTCAGCTCGTAGCCCAGCTCGCGCCCCTTCAGCTCCACCGAGGCCCGGCCCGCCATGTCGGAGACCAGCATGCGCATGTCGTTGCCGACCTGCGCCGGGTCGATGTGCTGGTAGAGGTTGGGGTCCACCTTGATGGCGCTGGCGTGCAGGCCGGCCTTGTGCGCGAAGGCGGAGGTGCCCACGTAGGGGGCGTGGGAGTTGGGCGTGACGTTGGTGACCTCGGTGATCGCGTGGGCGATGCGCGTCATGTCGGCCAGCGCCTCGCGGGGCACCAGGTCGAAGCCCCGCTTGAGCTGGAGGTTGGCGACCACGGTGAAGAGGTTGGCGTTGCCGGAGCGCTCGCCGTAGCCGTTGGCGCAGCCCTGCACGTGCGTCGCGCCCGCCTTGACGGCGGCCAGGGTGTTGGCGACCGCGCAGCCGGTGTCGTCGTGGCAGTGGATGCCGAGCCGGGTGCCGGTCTGGGCGGCGGCGTGCACGACGTCGGCCAGCTCGTCCGGCAGCATGCCGCCGTTGGTGTCGCACAGGGCGACGACGTCGGCGCCCACCTCGGCCGCCGTCCGCAGCACCTCCAGCGCGTACGCTGGGTTGGACCGGTAGCCGTCGAAGAAGTGCTCGGCGTCGAGGAAGACTCGCTGTCCCTCCGCACGAAGGTGGGAAACCGTGTCGCGGATCATCGCCAGGTTTTCCTGGAGACTCGTGCGGAGGGCCAGCTCCACGTGCCGGTCGTGGCTCTTGGCGACAAGAGTCACGACCGGCGCGCCGGATTCGCGCAGTGCGGCCACCAAAGGGTCGTCGGCGGCCTTCACACCTGCCCGGCGGGTCGCGCCGAACGCGGCAAGCTGCGCGTGCTTCAGGTCGAGCTCTGTTCGAGCGCGCCTGAAGAACTCCGTGTCCTTGGGGTTGGCGCCGGGCCAGCCCCCTTCGATGAAGCCGACGCCCAGCCCGTCCAGGTGGCGCGCGACGGCGAGCTTGTCAGCGACGGTGAGGTTGAGCCCCTCCTGCTGTGCGCCGTCACGCAGCGTCGTGTCATAGACGTGGAAGCGGTCGTCGGCCATGGTGTCGTCTCTCCCTGAAGGCCCTGGAAAACAAAAAGACCCCTCACGGACGTGAGAGGTCTGCGCGCTGGCGGTGTCCCTGCGTCAGCCAGCGCGCCTGCCGATAATGAGCAGACCGTAGAACATGGTGCCTGGCAGTCTGCCACACGCACTCACGATCCGGCACATCGGTCTCATCCTCTGGGACGAACGATCGACCCGGGGCCCGCTCACACCGTGACGCCCGGCTCCCCGACGATGGCCGCTTCCAGGGCTCTCGGGTCGAACGCCTCGCCGCCCAGCACCCGCCCGTCGAGCATCAGCGTGGGCGTGCCGTCGATGCGCGCCCTGGCGCTCTCCAGCAGGTGGGCCTCGGCGTACGCCTGCGAGGCCACGCACTCGTCCACGGCCGCACCCGCCTTCCTGGCCGCCGCGACCAGCTCCTCCACCGTGAAACCCGACGCCACGCCGTGCGGGGCGGGCTGCATGCCGTACAGCTCGTCGCGGAAGGCCAGCCAGTTGGCCTCCGGCACGCACCGGGCGGCGGCGGCCGCCCGGACGGAGTTGGAGCGCATCGGCTCGTCGCGGAAGATCGTGACCGGGTGGAAGACGACCTTGACCTTGCCCTCCCTGGCCAGCCGCTGGATCGTCGCGTCCACCAGGGTGTGCGACTCCTTGCAGACGGGGCAGTCGTAGTCCTCGTAGACGTCCAGCACGGGAGCGGTGCCGCCGGTGTCGGCCAGCACCATGCTGCCGTCGCTCTGCCGCACCAGCCGGACGCCCTGTGCCGACCCCGCGGGCCCGGTGAGCCCCAGTGCGGCGATCACGGCCAGCACCGCGCAGGCGGCCACCGCGGCCACCGCCAACCTCGTCTTCATTCCCCGACCTCACCTCGTTGATCGGCCGTGACACTACCCGAAACCGGTCGCAAAGGGTCGTCCGGCCGGTCCAGCGGCCGCGAGTGTCGCGGCGGCCCGGCACAATGGCCTGATGAAGGCCTCCGTGCTCCAGCCCGACGTCGCCCGCTACCTCCTCGACCACTCCACCCCGCCCGACGGGCTGCTGGAGGAGCTCACCGCCGAGACGCTCGCCGCGACCGGCGACCGCGCGGGCATGCAGATCTCCCCCGACCAGGGACGCTTCCTCACCATGATCACACAGCTCGTGGCGCCCGACGTGGCGGTGGAGGTGGGCACGTTCACCGGCTACTCGTCCGTCTGCATCGCCCGCGGGCTGTCCGGCGGGCGGCTGCACTGCTTCGACGTGAGCGAGGAATGGACGTCGATCGCCCGGCGCTACTGGGAACGCGCCGGGCTCACCGACCGGATCACGCTCACCCTCGGGCCTGCCGCCGACACGCTCGCCGCCTTCGACCGGCCGGTCGACCTCGCCTTCCTGGACGCCGACAAGCCCGGCTACCCGGCCTACTACGAGCTGCTCGTCGAACGGCTGCGGCCCGGCGGGCTGCTCATGGTGGACAACACCCTGTGGTCGGGCCGGGTCGCCGACCCGGCGGACGAGGCGGCGACGACGGTGCTGATGCGGGAGTTCAACGACCTGGTGGCGAACGACCCCCGGGTCACGACGGTGCTGCTGCCGCTGGCCGACGGCCTCACCATGATCCGAAAGAACTAGCGAACGGCTTTGCGAAAACTTGGGCGAACGTTGACACGCATCGTTACGGTGAGTACCCCACGAAACACGTTGCGCTTATCGCCCAGGAGGGGATGATGGAAGCATGGCCAAGGTTCTGGAACGCCCCAAGACCGAGCACACCCCGACGCTGCCACTCGACCGGCACTATCAGGCCGTCTGCGATCTGCTGCCCAGGCACCGGGTGGAGTTCATCCGCGACCGGATCGTGGTGAACGAAGTGCCTACGTGGAACCACAACAAGGCCGTCTCCAGGCTGCTCAAGCAGATCATCCACCGGGCCACCGAGCACGACTGGGACATCGGGACCCACATCACGCTCTTCCTCGGGGCCCAGGCTGACCGCTACATCCCCGACCTGACCGTCGCCTCGCCGGAGCCGCGCACGTGGGGCGACGACCAGCTCTACGCCGCCGACACCCTGCTGGTGGTGGAGGTGGTGTCGCCCAGCAGCGTCCACGACGACTACGACATCAAGCCCGACGGCTACGCGACGGCCGGGGTGCCCCTCTTCCTCCGGATCGACCCCCTCAAGGGCACCTGCAGCCTGATGAGCCATCCTTCCGACAGAGGCGTCTATGTGCACCACACCGACGTGGCCATCGGTGAGCCGCTCGATCTGCCCGGGCCGTGGAAGCTCACCCTCGACACCGGCAAGTTCGTCGACGAGTGAGCCCCCACGGCCGGGGGTGACGGTCAGCAGATCTTGTGGACCCAGCCGTGCGGGTCGGGGCGCGAGCCGTACTGGATGCCGACCAGTTCCTCGCGCACGCGCATGGTCACCGGGCCGGGCGTGCCGTCGCCGATCGTCCAGGCGCGGTCGGCGCCCTTGACGGAGCCCACCGGCGTGACCACCGCGGCCGTGCCGCAGGCGAAGACCTCGGTCAGTTCGCCCGACTCGCAGCCGGCCTGCCACTCCTCCACCGAGACCAGGCGCTCCTCCGTCTCCAGGCCCAGGTCGGCCGCCAGGGTGAGGATCGACTCGCGGGTGATGCCGGGCAGCAGCGTCCCGGTGAGCGACGGGGTGACGAGCTTGTCGCGGAAGACGAAGAACAGGTTCATCCCGCCCATCTCCTCGACGTACTCGTGCGCCCCGGCGTCCAGCCACACGACCTGGTCGCAGCCGTTCTCGACGGCCTGACGCTGGGCGACGAAGGCGGCGGCGTAGTTGCCGCCGCACTTGGCGAAGCCGGTGCCGCCGGGGGCGGCGCGGGTGTACTCGGTCGACAGCCACACCGAGACCGGCTTGATGCCGCCGCTGAAGTAGGAGGCGGCCGGGGAGGCGATGACGATGTAGGAGTAGGTGCGCGAGGGGTAGTTGACGCCGAGGCCCACCTGGGTGGCGATGAGGAAGGGCCGCAGGTAGAGGCTGTGCCCCTCGGTGGTCGGCACCCAGTCGCGGTCGGTCTGGACGAGCAGTTCCAGCGACTCGACGAACGTCTCCTCCGGCAGTTCGGGCATCGCCATGCGGACGGCCGAGCGGTTGAGACGGGCGGCGTTGGCGTACGGGCGGAAGGCCACGATGGAGCCGTTGACCTGCCGGTAGGCCTTGAGCCCCTCGAACAGCTCCTGCGCGTAGTGCAGGACCGACGTCGCCGGGTCGAGGCTGAGCGGCCCGTACGGCACGAGCCGGGCGTCGTGCCAGCCGCGGCCGTCGGTGTAGTCGATGACGACCATGTGGTCGGTGAAGGTCTGCCCGAAGCCGGGGTTCGTCAGTACCTGCTCCCGCTCGGCCGCGGTGCGAGCGTGGTCGGATAGCTGCACGTCGAAGCTGAGCTTCTGAGCGATGGTCATGACGGACGTCCTTCTCTCTGCTGTGGCGCGATGCCGGCCTGGACTGCTCGGCAGCGGTCAGTACTTCCTATTGTCTCGCCATTTGGGATGGCAAGGGGTGACGGGGCTGTTTTGCGCCCTTGGCATGCGAAAAGCGCCTGGCGGGTCCGGTGCGGACCGCCAGGCGCTTGGTCGAGCTGAGGCGGCCCTAGCTCGATACTCGCGCGGTGATGTCGTCGCCGATCTCATGGGTGGTGCGGCTCGCCCGTCCCGCCGACCGCGCGTCGATGTCGTCGGCGACGGCCTGCTCGACGCGGGCGGCCTCGGCCCGCAGGCCGAGGTGGTCGAGGAGCATGGCGGCCGACAGGATCGTGGCGGTCGGGTCGGCCTTGCCCTGCCCGGCGATGTCGGGGGCGCTGCCGTGCACCGGCTCGAACATGCTGGGCGCGGCACCCTCGGGGTTGATGTTGCCGCTGGCCGCCAGGCCGATGCCGCCGGCGATGGCGGCGCCGAGGTCGGTGATGATGTCGCCGAAGAGGTTGTCGGTGACGACCACGTCGAAACGCTCGGGCTGGGTGACGAAGTACATCGAGGCCGCGTCGATGTGGCAGTAGTCGGTGGCCACCTCGGGGAACTCCTCGGCGACCCGGTCGACCGTGCGCTGCCAGAGGTCGCCGGCGAAGGTGAGCACGTTGGTCTTGTGGACCAGCGTCAGCTTCTTGCGCGGCCGCGAGCGGGCCTTCTCGAACGCGTAGCGGACCACGCGCTCGACGCCGTGGGCGGTGTTGAGCGACTCCTGGGTGGCGATCTCGTGCGGCGTGCCGCGCCGCATCGTGCCGCCGGTGCCCGCGTAGAGGCCCTCGGTGCCCTCACGCACCACGATCATGTCGATGTCCTCGGGCGAGGTGTCGGCCAGCGGGGTCCGCACGCCAGGGAACAGCTTGACCGGGCGCAGGTTCACGTAGTGGTCGAAGGCGAAGCGCAGGCGGAGCAGGAGGTCGCGCTCCAGGATGCCCGGCGGCACGCTGGGGTCGCCGACGGCGCCGAGCAGGATCGCGTCGTAGCCGCGCAGCTCCTCAAGGACGGCGTCGGGCAGCGTCTCGCCGGTGCGGTGGTAGCGGGCGGCGCCGAGGTCGTAGTGGGTGGCCTCGAACTTGACGCCCACGGCCTCCAGCACCTTGAGCCCTTCGGCCACGACCTCGGTGCCGATGCCGTCTCCGGGGATCACTGCCAGGCGTGTGTTGCGCGACTCCATGGCCGGTACCTTACCGGGTCGTCTCGGCTGACGAACACCCGATCTCAACGCTCGGACATCCGTTTTACCCGTATTGCGGTGCTTTGACCGTTTCGTTAGAGTCCCTCAAGCCTAATCCGCGCAGCCGTTGCGCGGAGCCGGGGACCCACTCCCCCTTCGGGGCGAATCGGCACGTCCGCGTGCCGTAGGGCCACTTCCAGGCCCGAGCCCGTCAGCTAACCCGGCCGGCCGTGTGGAAGGACTCCTCGTGCCGCGCATCGCCATGCTCACGCCCGCCCTCGCCCTCGCCACGACCGCCGCCGGACTGGCGGTCGCCTCCCCCGCCGCCGCGGCGGCACCCACCCCCGTGACCGCCTCCCCCGTGACCGCCTCCCCCGTGGCCGCGGCGACACCGGACCCCGGTGGCGTCACCCTCACCGGAGCCGACATCAAGCGCGCCAGGACCCGCGACATCCAGCTCCCCGCCTGGAAGCTCGCCGTCAGGTACGCCCTGGACAAGCAGGGCACCCCCTACGTCTGGGGCGGGGCGAGCCGGAGCGGCTACGACTGCTCCGGCCTCATGCTCCGGGCCTACCAGTCCGCGGGCATCGAACTCCCCCGCGTCGCCGCCTCCCAGTACGGCGCCTACTCCAGGAAGATCGCCTGGAAGGACCTCAAGCCCGGAGACCTCGTCTTCTTCAACGGCCTCGGCCACGTGGGCATGATCTCCCGCCCCGGTCACATGGTCCACGCGCCACGCACCGGCGACGTGGTCAAGGAGGAACGCCTGGACGCCGGACGCCGCGCCTCCTTCGTGGGCGCCGTCCGGCCCGACCCGAAGGGGGTCAAGCGCTGGGCGCACATCCGTGAGCTGCGCCAGGCCCCGCCACCGGCCATGCCGGTCGCCACTGCCCTGTGAGGACGGGACGGGTGCGGTCGCGCGTACTACCGTGATGACGTGACAACCGAGAAGGTGCGGCTGACCGCCGAGAAGGCCACGCTCCTCGCCACGCTCCACGGCAGGGCGCTCGACGCCCGCGCGCCGTACCCGATCCTCGCCGACGCCCTCTCCCTGCAGATCGCCCGGCGGATCGACCACGACTTCCGCCGCACCGGGATGACGCGGGGCACCGCCGCCGCCGTGGCGCTGCGGGCCCGGCACCTCGACGGCTGGGCCCGGCAGTTCCTGGCCGGGCACCCGGAGGCGAGCGTGCTCCACCTGGGCTGCGGCCTCGACACGCGCGCCCACCGGCTCGATCCGCCGCCGGGCGTCGACTGGTACGACGTCGACTACCCCGACGTCATCGAGCTGCGCCGGCGGCTGTTCCCCGAGCGCCCCCGGTACACGATGATCGGCGCGTCGGTCACCGACGCCGGCTGGCTCGACCGCGTCCCCCGGGACAAGCCGGTGCTGGTCGTCGCCGAGGGCCTGCTCTACTACCTCGACCGGGACGGCGGCCGGGCGCTGCTGCGGCGGATCGCCGAGGGGTTCGCGAGCGGCCGGCTCATCTTCGACGCGCTCGCCCCCCGCGGCCTGCGGCTGCAGTGGCTTAACCCGCCGGTCCGCAAGGCTGGCGCCACGATGCGCTGGGGCATCGACGGGCCGGCCGACCTGCTGTCGATCAGCCCGAGGCTGCGCTGCGTGGACGCGCTGAGCGTCTTCGACCTCGACGGCTACGACCGGCTGCCGGGGCCGTACCGGATCCTGGTGCGGATGGCGGGAACGGTGCCGGCCGTGCGGCGGCTGGCCGCCTTCTACCGGCTGGAGTTCGGGGCCTAACGACCCAGGCTTTCGGGCGCTCCGCCGTTGTCACGGCGGTCCAGTGCGGTCTGCAGGGCCTCGGCGGCCTCGTCGTCGCGCTCGTCGGCACGGTTGTAGGGATACATCTCGTACATGTGGCTGCTCATCTCGTCTCGCGGAGCGTCGGGTGAGGAGAGTCGGACCCCGGTCACGGATCCGACCGGGCCTGAACTCGCGGTCCGGGTCACGGACCGGACGACAAGGGACTGACGGCCGACGCGACGCCGCTCACCGCGGCGGGTGGTCGACCTGCCCTAACAGGCCCCGCCGCGGCAGGTAATGAGTACGAGAACCTGGCGCATCACCCACGACAGTACCCGGCGGTCGAGGTGCTGTCTCGTTGGATGTCCTAATATCTCGCATCTTGAGACAGAAAAGCGGCTGCCGCCGGACCATGCCGGCGGCAGCCGCACCCACTCGTACGGGCTCAGTCCTCCAGGTCGACCGTGCGGCCGCTCTCGGCGCCGATCTCCGAGACGATCTGCTCGACGACCTCGGCGGGGATGGCCGAGTCGACGGTCAGCGCGATGAGCGCCCTGCCGCCCTTGACGTCACGCGCCACCTGCATCGAGGCGATGTTGACGCCGTGCTCGCCGAGGAGACGGCCGACGACGCCCACGATGCCGGGGCGGTCGGTGTAGGTCAGGAAGCACAGGTGCTCGGTCGGCTCGATCTCCATCTCGAAGCCGTTCACCTCGACGATCTTGGTGATCTGCCGGGGGCCGGAGAGCGTGCCGGACACCGAGACGTGGCGGCCGTCGGCGAGCACGCCGCGCACGGTCACCACGTTGCGCCAGAGGGGGCTGTCGGAGCTGGTCACCAGCTCGACGCTGACGCCGCGCTCCTTGGCCAGCAACGGGGCGTTGACGTAGGTGACGGAATCCTCGACCACGTCGTTGAAGACGCCCTTGAGCGCCGCCAGCTCGATCACCCGCACGTCGTGGGCGGCGATCTCGCCGCGCACCTCGACGTCGAGCTTGGTGGCGACCTCGCCGGCGAGCGCGGTGAACACCCGGCCCAGCTTCTCGGCGAGCGGCAGGCCCGGCTTGACCTCCTCGGCCACCGCGCCGCCCTGGACGTTGACCGCGTCCGGCACGAACTCGCCCGCCAGGGCCAGCTTCACGCTCCGCGCAACCTGGGTGCCGGCCTTCTCCTGGGCCTCGTGGGTGGAGGCGCCGAGGTGCGGCGTGGCCACGACCTGGTCCAGCTCGAACAGGGGGCTGTCGGTGCACGGCTCCTTGGCGAAGACGTCGAGGCCCGCGCCCGCCACGCGGCCCTCCTTGATCGCGGTGTAGAGGGCGGCCTCGTCCACGATGCCGCCGCGGGCCACGTTGATGATCCGGACCGACGGCTTGACCTCGTGCAGCTCCTTGTCGCCGATGAGGCCGACGGTCTCCTTGGACTTGGGCAGGTGCACGGTGATGAAGTCGCTCTGCTTGATGACCTCGTCGAGGGAGAGCAGCTTCACGCCCATCTGCGCGGCCCGGGCGGGCGGCAGGTAGGGGTCGTAGGCGATCAGCTCGACGCCGAACGGCTGCAGGCGCTGCGCCACGAGCTGGCCGATCTTTCCCAGGCCGAGGATGCCGACGACCTTGCCGTCGAGCTCGACGCCGGTGTACTTGGACCGCTTCCACTCGCCGTTCTTCAGCGCGGCGTGGGCCTGGGCCGTGTTGCGGGCGCTGGCCAGGATGAGCGCGAGGGTCTGCTCGGCGGCGCTGGTGATGTTGGACGTGGGCGCGTTGACGACCATCACGCCGGCCTTGGTGGCCGCCTCGACGTCGACGTTGTCGAGCCCGACACCGGCACGGGCGACCACGCGCAGCTTCGGCGCGGCGGCGATGGCCTCCGCGTCGACCTGCGTGGCGGAGCGGACGATCAGCGCGTCCACGTCGGCGAGCGCGGGCAGCAGCTGGGAACGGTCGGCGCCGTCGGTGTGGCGGACCTCGAAATCGGCGCCGAGGACGGCGAGGCCAGCCTCGGAGAGCTCCTCTGCGACCAGAACGACGGGCTTTGTCACGGGATGGATCCTTAAGGCGTGCGGCGGGCTGGGGGACGCGTCGGCGAGTCCCCCGGGATCCCTCGCAGTCTATCCGCGCTTGTGAACGCGTTCACGAGGGACCCGGAATGTGAGACAGGCCGACGTACCCTGGAGCCGGCAAAGTCATCCACCCAGCGTCCAACTTTGTCTTGATCGAGGGATTTATTGGCCATTAGCCTGATAAGCCGTGGCCGACTACCTAGGGTTCGTCCTATGAGCATCGGGAATCCTGCGCTTGCCGACGTGCTCGCACAGCATGGCGCCCCGCACCGCCTGCTTGCGGCCCTGGCCGAGGGTGGAGTCCTGGTGGCCGTGCGACCCGACCGCTCCGTCGTCCTGGGCACGACCCAGGCCGGTGACCGGGTCCTGCTCGGATACACCGGACCGGTGACCTACGCCAGGCACCGGGGCAGCCATTCGCTGTCGGCCTGCGACGCCGACACCATCCTCGACATCCGGCGCGTCACCGGGGTGCGCGAGATCGTGATCGACGCGGCCGGGCCCGCCGCGGCGGCCGTGCCCATCGACGACCTGCAACGCTTCCTCACCTCCACCCGCACCGGACCCACCCCGGTGCTGTCGGGGGCCACCCCCGCCGCGTACGCCACCGGCGCGATGGCCACGGTGTCACGCGGGGCCGCGCTCGCCCAGGTGGCGCCGCCCACCCCGGACGCGCCCGCGATGCCGTGGATCCCGGCGCCGCGGCCGCACCTGTCGGGCCCCATGCAGCAGGTCGATCCGGGCTACCGGCGCTGCACCCATCCGATCCTGCCGGCGCTGCGTCTCGCCATCGGGCACCTGCTGGCGGACTTCCCCCTGGTGCACCACGTGTGGATCTCCGAGGCCAGCACCGCCTCGGGCGTGCCGGGGATCATGCTGCACGTCAAGGTGCACATGTCGGCCGCCGAGGACGTGGTCCGCGACCTGCACCGCCTGGTGCGCGCCCGGCTGCCGCAGTTCGCGGCCAGCGAGGCGCCGATCCTCATGGCCCGGGTGGCGGACGCGCGCAGCGAGCGCCGGATGATCGAGATCGGCGCTCACGTGGTGTGCGCCGCGGTCTCCGACTAGCTGCTCAGGAGACGGCAGGAGGCCCGGGGTCGCAAACCGGGCCTACCGGACGAAGGCTCGCTGGGTTTAGATGAGGCATGATCACACCGGCCCTCGGCGTGCCCACGGTCTCACGCGGTGTGCGGCTCGGCTACGGCGTCGGGTCCTTCTGCACCGCGACCTTCGGCGCGGTGCCCGGCCTGCTGCTGCTCTACTACATGACGAACTTCCTGGCCGTGCCCGCCTGGCTGGCCGGGCTGGTGGTCGCCGCGCCCAAGGTCTGGGACCTGCTGATCAACCCGCTGGTCGGCCGCTGGTCGGACCGCACGAGGTCGCGGCTCGGCCCCCGCCGGCCGTGGCTGCTCGCGGGCGCGTGCACCCTGCCGGTCGCGTTCTTCCTCGTCTTCGCCGGACCGCCGCTCACGGGGGTGCCGGCCGCGCTGTACGTGGGGGCCTGCTTCATGGCCGCGGCCACCGCGTACGCGCTGTTCGAGGTGCCGTACAAGGCGATGCCCGCCGAGATGACCTCCGACTACCACGAGCGCACCTCGCTGCTGCAGTGGCGAATGATCTTCATCGGGGCGGCCACCGTGATCAGCGGCATCCTCGCGCCGGCCATCGTCAACAGCGAGGGCGACGGCGGCACCCTGGGCAGCTACCGGCTGATGGCCGTGACGATCGCCGGGGTGCTGCTCGCCTCGATGCTCGGCTCCTTCTTCGGCACGGCCCGCGCCCCCATGACCGGCGCCCCCGAGCCCGACGGAGGCCGGCTGCGCGACCAGATCGCGGCCGCCCGGGGCAACCCCGCGTTCATGTGGCTGCTGGCGCTGAGCTGTGCCCAAATGACGGCCGTCAGCATGATGCTCGCCGCCGCCCCCTACTTCGCCGCCTACACCCTGGGCGACCCCAAGGCCACGAGCACCCTCTTCGCCGCGCTGGTCGGGCCGATGCTGCTGACGATGCCGATCTGGGTCCGGCTGGCCAAGCGCCTCGACAAGCGCGGCGCGATGATCCTGGCCGCGACGATGTTCGGCGTGGGCACGCTGGCGGCGCTGGCCACCCCGGCGATCGGCGCCTGGTACGCCCACGTCATGCTGCTGCTGGTGGGCATGGGTTACGCCGGGGTCCAGCTCCTGCAGTTCTCGATGCTGGCGGACGTGATCGCGGTGGACGCCGAGGCGACGGGCAGGCGGCGCGCCGGGGTGTTCACCGGGTTGTGGACGGCGATCGAGAGCGGGGTCGCCTCGTTCGGCGCCCTCCTGTTCGGCGGCATCCTGTCGCTGGGCGGTTTCCTTGAGTCGGAGCCCAGCCGGCCGGTCGAGCAGCCGGGCAGCGCCCTGACCGCGGTCCTGGTCGGCCAGGCCGCGGTCCCGGCGCTCATCATCTTCCTGTCGGTGCTGATGACGCTGAAGTACCGGCTCAGGCCAGCCGCCGCGCCACCACCAGCCGCGTCCGCGTGACCAGACCCGCCACGAGGGCGGCCAGGATCGGCAGGCCCACGACGCCCACGGCGACGGGCAGCCACGGGACGGCGACCACGGTGGGACCCGGATCCAGGACGGAGCCACCGCCGGCGGCGCCGTGACGCGTCATGGGCCAGGTCAGGGCGATCCCGGTGACGAGGCCCGCGACCAGCCCCACCAGGGTGCCGGTGGCGGCGATGAACCCGGCCTGGGTGGCCACCACGAGCCTGCGCGTCCGCGGCGCGGCGCCGACGGCTGAGAGCGTGTCGAGGTCGCGCCGCATGTCCGCCGCCGCGAGCCCGGTGGCGGCGAAGGTGCCGCCGAGTGCCAGGACCGCCGCCAGCGCGAACGCCGCCATGTGCAGGGAGCGCGCGTCGTTGTGGTAGCCCTGCTCCAGCTCGGCCCAGACTCCGCGGTTCACCCCGCGGAGCTCGCTCCGGAACTGCATCAGGTCAGCCGGCCGGTGCATGACGTGCAGGCGCCGCTCCGCCGTCCTGACCCCCAGCCGGGTCAGGGCCGACAGCGGGACCACGGCGCCGCGCTGCCGGGGTTCGGCTCCCTGGGCCGGCACGGCCGGGATCCTGAGCTCCTGGTGCTGCTCCTTCTCGCCCTTGCCGTAGGTCACCAGGTCCAGCACGAGCGTCCCGCCGCAGAGCATGGCGGGGTCGAAGACCACCGCCTTGCCGGCCGACAGGGCGGCGGCCGCCGCGGGGTCCGTTCGTCCCTGCTGGAACGCGAGCAGATCGGCGCCGCCGATCAGCACGTTGGGCTCGCTTCCCCGGCCGCACACGGTGTCCCATACCCCGTGTGCGCCTTCGTCCTGCGCCGGGACGTGCGAGGCCACGACCGGCGCCCCGGGCAGGCGTTCCCGCACCGCCGCCCGGGCGGCGGCCCACTCCCGGTCGTCCAGTTCGGAGCCGGTGATCGTCGCGCTGCCGATGGGCCCCCTCGCCGAGTAGCGGGCCTCCTCCTCGGCGGCGTTGCTGGTGACGCCGACGCTCACCGCGACCGCCGCCATGGTGGCCGCCATGACGGCCGCGGCGGCCGACGCCGTGCGGCCGCGGTGGCGGCCGGCGTCCCGTACGGACAGGCGCATCGGGAGCGGCAGCGAGGGGGCGGCGCGCCCCAGGAACCGCACCAGCCAGGGCATCAGCGCCACCAGGCCGAACACCACGAGCACCGACGCCGCGACGATGGCCAGCTCGGTCCCGCGCAGGGCGTGGACCGTGGCGGCGAGGCCCGCCACCACCAGCACGAGTCCCAGCAGCGGGCGGCCGGCCCGGTCGCGCACCTGTCCGCCGCGCCCCGCCAGGATCTCGGCGGCGCTCTGCCGCGCGGCCTGCACGGCCGGCACGACGGCGGCGACCAGACCGCTGATCAGGCCCAGCGTCGCGATCGCCAGCGTCTGCCACCAGGCCACCTCCAGCGGGCCGAGCGAGCCGTACCACTGGTCGAGGACGGCGGCTCCGGCCCAGCCGGCGGCGACCCCCAGCGCGGCGCCGAGCAGCGCCGCGGCGCCGCCCAGGACCAGGCCGTCGGCGAGCACGATCGTTCTCAGGTGCCCGGCCGAGGCGCCGTGGGCGGCGATCACCGCGAGCTCCCGCCGTCGCCGGCGCAGGCCCACGGCGAACGCCGGCCCGGCCAGCAGGACCGTCTCCATGACGATGAGGACCACGGCGATGGCGATCCAGAGCGGGGCTTCCCTGTCGAGCGGGCGTTCCTCCGCCCAGAAGCGCTGCGGCGGGTCCTCGATCACGGCCCGGGAGACGACCAGGATGCCCGCCTCGTTGAGCCGCCGCACGTCGTTCCACAGCACCGGTGACGGGGTGTCGGCGAGCCAGCCCGGGGCGAGCTGGTCGCGCGCGTTCGCCAGGCCACCGGGGAAGGACACCACCTCCCTGGACGCGGGTTGCTGCGGGTGCTCGACCACGCCGACCACGCGGAAGGGCGCGTCCCGCTCGGTGAGCTTGATCGTGGTGCCCACTTTCGCACCGCGGTCGGCCATCGCCGGAGAGACGGCGACCTCTCCCGGGGCGGTGGGCAGGCGTCCCTCGCTCAGGGCCCGGACGCCTCGCGTCATGGGGTCCCGCAGGTCGAGCTCGATGGCCGGGACGTCGGAGTAGCCGTCGGGGAGCCGCACCTCCAGATATCCGGTGTGGTACGGGATCAGCCGGCCCCCGAGCAGGGCGCCGGCCTTCTCGGCCGTCCAGGTGACGTGCGGCTTCTCCTGCGCGCCCTCGGTCTGGTAGCCACGGCCGGAGGGGTCCTGCCGCACGACTCTTCCCGGCACGGTGACGAGGTGGGCGTCCGCCTGCCCCAGCGCGGCCGTGATCCCTTCCCGAGGGCTCACCTGCATGGTGGCGTAGCCGGTGAAGGCGGCCGTGAAGACCAGCACCGGCAGGCCGATCATCACCATGATGAGGGCGGTGCGGCCCCGGAAGCGGAGCGCGTCCCGGCGGGCGATGCGCAGGGCGGCGCGGAAGGCGCTCATCGCGCGGTCTCCAGGCGGACCGCCGCCGCGTCGACGATCTGCCCGTCGCGCAGGTAGACGACCCGGTCGGCCCAGCCGGCGTAGCGGGGCTCGTGGGTGACGAGCAGGACCGCGGCGCCCCTGTCGCAGCGGTCGCGCAGCAGTTCCAGGATCTCGTCGCCCGTCGCCGTGTCGAGCGCGCCCGTCGGCTCGTCGGCCAGCAGCAGCCGCCGCTCGCCCACCAGGGCGCGGGCGATCGCCACGCGCTGGCGCTGGCCGCCCGACAGTTCCTCGGGGAAGCGGTCGGCCATGTCGGCGGCGCCCACCTCGGCGAGGACCGACAGCGCCTCGGCGCGCGCCCGCGCGGCGCGGACGCCGTCGAGCTCGCGGGGCAGCATCACGTTCTCGGCGGCCGTGAGCGACGGGATGAGGTTGAGGTCCTGGAAGACGTAACCGACCTCGCGGCGGCGCAGCGCGGCCAGGTCCTTCACCGTGGCCAGGTCGGTGCCGCCGATCGTCACACTGCCCGAGGTCGGCCGGTCGAGCCCGCCGGCCACGTTGAGCAGCGTGGACTTGCCCGACCCCGACGGGCCCATCACCGCGACCAGCTCACCGGGCGAGACGTCGAGGCTCACCCCGTCGAGCGCGGACACGTCTCCGTGCGTACGGGTCACGCCCCGTAACGTCACCACAGTCATCAGTGTTTCTCCTTGAGAACGGCCTCGCAGTGGTCCAGCCAGCGCTGTTCCGCCTCGGCCTTGAAGATCATCGAATCGAGGACGAGGCGCTCGGCGACCCCGTCGGTCGCGGCCCTCTTCGCCCTGGTCAGCTCCTGCAGCGACCGCATCGTGGCGGTGCGCTGGGCGTGGATGACCGCGCGGACGTCCACGTCACCGGCGGCCACGGCCATGGCGAGCTTGATGGCCAGCTCGTCCCGAGGCCGGTCGGCGGGGGCGACGGGGGTGCCGAACCATCGCTCCACCTCCCGCCGGCCGGCCTCGGTGATCGTGTAGAGGGCGCGCCCCTGCTCGTCCTCACCGCCGGGGGCGACCAGGCCGTCGCGTTCCATCCGCGAGAGCGTCGTGTAGACCTGGCCGATGTTGAGCGGCCAGGTCGCCCCCGTCGACGCCTCGAACTCCACCCGGAGTTGGTAGCCGTACCGCGGTCCCTTGCTGAGAAGCGCGAGTAGCCCGTGCCTGATCGACATGGTTACTGAGTATGCATACTGAGTATGCTCGACGCAACAGCTTCGACTGAACCGCCGGTAGATTCGGGGTTTCTGGACAGAGAACGCGGAAAAGGCCGATACTCGGGGCATGAGCTCGACGCATCCACCGTTCCGCGCGTCCGACGGTGAGCGTGACCGCGCGATCGACGAGCTCCGCGACCGGGCCGCCGAAGGACGGATCTCCCACGACACGTTCGTCGGCCGCGTCGACCAGGCACTACGCGCCCGCAACCGTGACGAGCTCGATCGGCTGGTCGCCGACCTGCCGCGCCGCAAGTCGCTGCGGCAACGGCTGACCGACGTGGTGGCCTCCGCCTCCGACTTCACCACGGGCCTGCGCGCCGCCTGGCGCCGGCCGCGCCTGCCCCGCCTCGCCCTGCCCGACGACGACCGGGCCCGCTACGTGGTGGGGCGCGGGTCCGCGTGCGACCTCGTGCTGTCCGACCTGACGGTCTCGCGGGTGCACGCCGAGCTGCGGCGCGAGGACGACGGCGGCTGGATGCTCGTCGATCTGGGCTCGCTCAACGGCACGCGGATCAACGGGTGGCGGCTGGTCGGCCCGGCCCGGATCAAGTCGGGCGACGAGATCTCGTTCGGCGACTGCGGGTTCCTGGTCAGCTCGCCCCAGCCGTCCGGCTGACGGCTCGGCCCCTCGGCGCGCGGGCCGGCACACGCCGCGCCTTCCGCCCGCGCCACCCGGCCGCCAGGCCGCTCGCCCGGCCACCTGGCGCGAAAAATACGGATATTTGCGTATTACAGGCTGGCCGTGCTGCCCTCATGATCCAGGCGAGACCCCCAGTCCCTTGGAGAACCCATGCGGCGCACCTCAGCCTCCCTCCTCGCGGGCACGCTCGTCGCGGCCCTCGCGTGGGCGTCCGGCCCCTCCTCCCCCGCCATCGCCCTCGACCCCTCGCCCGGCGTGGCGGACCTGACCCAGGACATCAACCAGATCCTCAGCGACTCCCGGCTCACGATCGCCCGAGCCGGCGTGGTCGTCAGGAGCGCCACGGGCGGTGACGAGCTCTACAACACCGACGGCGGCAAGCTCATGATCCCCGCCTCCAACACCAAGCTGTTCACCGCCGCGGCCGCCGCCGAGACGCTCGGCCTCGACTACCGCTTCACCACCAGCGTGCTGTCGGCCGGGCGCAGGGCCGGGTCGGTGCTCGCCGGCGATCTGGTGCTGCGCGGCACCGGCGACCCGACCATGCTGGCCGAGGACTACGACGCGCTGGCCGCCGAGGTGGCCGGCGCCGGCGTCAAGACGGTCGCGGGCAGGCTGGTCGCCGACGACACCTGGTTCGACTCGGTACGGCTCGGCAACGACTGGGCCTGGGACGACGAGACCGCCTACTACGCGGCGCCCGTCTCCGCCCTGACCGCCTCCCCCGACCGCGACTACGACGCCGGCTCGGTGATCGTCTCCGTGGCCGCCGACGGCGGCAAGGTGAAGGTCTCCACCACCCCCGAGACCGACTACCTGAAGATCGTCAACAAGGCCACGGCCGGCACGTCCACCGACGTGCTCATCGAGCGGCAGCACGGCACCCGCACGGTCGTGATCACCGGCACGGTGGCGACGCCGTACCAGGAGTGGGTCGCCGTGGACGACGCCACCGCCTACGCCTCCGCGCTGTTCCGTCAGGCGCTGAAGAAGCGCGGCGTGCGGGTGCTCGGCCCGACCGTCACGGGCGCGGCCCCTGCCGGGGCGGCCAAACTGGCCGAGCGCGCGTCGATGCCGCTGAGCGAGCTGCTGGTGCCGTTCATGAAGCTGAGCAACAACATCCACGCCGAGATCCTCACCAAGGCGATGGGCCGCAAGGTCTCCGGCCAGGGCACCTGGGCCGCCGGGCTCAAGGTGAGCACCGACTTCGCCAGGGCGAACGGCGTCCAGGTGCTCAACATGCGCGACGGCTCGGGCCTGTCTCGCCGCGACGGGTTCTCGCCCGCCTCGATCGCCCAGTTGCTGACCGCCGTGCGTGGCAAGCCGTGGTTCCAGGCCTTCTACGACTCGCTGCCCGTCGCGGGCAACGCCGACCGCTTCGTCGGCGGCACGCTGCGCAGCCGGATGCGGGGCACGCCCGCCGCCGACAACGTGCGTGCCAAGACCGGCTCGCTGACCGGCGTCACGGCGCTGTCGGGGTACGTCACCAGCGCCGACGGCGAGCCGCTGGTCTTCTCCGTCATGCTCAACCAGTACCTGTCGGGCTCGCCCAAGGACATCGAGGACAAGATCGCCATCCGGCTCGCCCAGTTCAGGCGCGCCGGCACGGTAGACGCGCTGCCGCAGCTCCGCCAGGCGGCGCCCGACGCCCCCGAGCTGGAATGCTCCTGGCTCAAGCCCGCGCACTGCTGAGCGCCCTCTGGTGAACGGGCCCGGTCACCCCATGTGGCCGGGCCCGGCCCGTCCGAAGCCCTGGCCCGTCAGCTGGCTTCCAGAACGAAGAACAGGAAACACAGGAACCTCGTGCCGGTGATCTCGCGGAGCTCCTCGGGGAACAGTTCGCGGGCTTCCGGCACGAACGGCGGTTCGCTGATGACGCTGATGCGAAAGCCGGCCTCGGTGAAGGCCTCGGTCATCGCGTGCAGCGGCCGGCTCCAGAAGCTCATCTGGGCGCTCTGCCCACCCATGGTCCATTCTTCGGTCCGGTTACGGGTCTCGAAGTACTTGGGCTTCTTCCCGGCCATGTGCCGAAAGAGAGCGACGGAGAAAGGATGGTCGACCGAGACGAGGAGTCTGCCACCAGGCCTCAGCACGCGGCGCAGCTCGGCCAGTGTCGGTCCCCAGTCTTCCAGGTAGTGCAGCACCAGAGACGCGATGACGTCGTCGAAGGTGTCGTCGGGGAAGGGCAGCGGGCCGGCCAGGTCGGCGACCCGCAGGTCCGCTTCGATGCCCAGCCGCCGTCGGGCCATCTCCAGCATCCCGGCGCTCGCGTCGATGCCGGTGACGACGGCGCCTCGATCGCGCAGCTCGGCGAACAGGGGGCCTGAGCCGCAGCCGGCGTCGAGGATGCGCCGGCCGGTCACGTCGCCGGCGAGCTCCAGCATCGCGGGACGCTCGTAGTACGCGTTCAGGAGGCTGGTCTCGTTCTCGGTCGTGTACCCCTCGGCGAGGCTGTCGTAGTCGTTGAATCGGGACGGATGCGCAGTCTCAACGCGATCTTCGGGCATGGCAGGCATGCGGATCATTGTGACCCAGAAAGCCGACGGAGCTCCCGGATCGGCCCGGGTTCGGTCACGATTCGGCTACCTGGAGCTCCAGATATAGTCCGGATTCGCGTGACATGTCCGTTGTGTACCCGACAGAATGCGGATTCGACACGATGTCTTAAACCTCATGGAGCACATCTTGCGCAGGCGACTGCAGGTCCTGGCCTGTCTCGGCGGTCTGACGGCAGCGGGTCTGGTCAGCACCCCGGCATGGGTGCCCGCCGCCCTCGAAGCACCCGCCGACGAGGCCACCACCGGAGCCGCCGCGAAAGGAGCCCCCGTCCCCGCGCGGACCAGCGCCACCGGCCCCACGGACGTCCGCGCGGGCGCCGCCGGGGCCTCGGACGCCCGCGAGGACGCCCCGGCGAGCACCCGCCGGCCGTGCCGGGTCGCCGCGGCGCAGCCGGTCATCGACAAGGGCACGATCAGGGCGGCGGCCTCCAGGGCGGGCTGCGACGACCGCACCCGGCTCAGGGTGCGGCTCACCAAGGTCCTGCCCGGCGCCGACCGCACGCTGAAGAGCGGCTCCCGCCTCGTCACCAACGGCAGGGTCGTGGCCGGCGTGCGGTGCATCAGGACCCCGGCCCACTACTACGTCACCGCCATCGACGTCGACGGCGCCGTCACCGCCAAATCCCGCCCGGTGAAGCTCTTCTGCGAGCCCCCCGCCACGCCGAAGAGCACCGCCACCCGCTCCACCCCCACCCCCGCCACCGCGTCCACCGGCGCGTCGAGCGTCGAGGACGCGGTCGTCAAGCTGACCAACCAGGCGCGGGCCTCGAAGGGCTGCCGCCCCCTCGTCCACGACCCCAAGCTTCACACGGCGGCCGAACGGCACTCCGCCGACATGGCGGCACGCGGCTTCTTCGACCACTCCTCCCCCGACGGCCGCGACCCCGGTGACCGCGTCAAGGCGTCGGGCTTCGCGCCGATCAGCACGTGGGGCGAGAACATCGCCATGGGGCAGCGCACCGCCGCCCAGGTCGTCCAGGGCTGGCTCGACAGCCCCGGCCACCGGGCCAACATCATGAACTGCGCCTTCACCCACATCGGCGTCGGCCACGTCACCAAGGGCCCGTACTGGACCCAGGTCTTCGCCGCGCACTGACGACCGCCCCCGGCGCATCGCCGCCCTCCCGGGACAACGCCGGCCGATGGGGGAATGACCCCCTGTGCAGCCGTCCGTCTCAGGGGGTGGCCCGTGCACTGGCATGCCTACACCTGGATCGGCAGCGGTGAGGAGCTCGACCGGGAGGAGGAGCGCCGCCCCGGCTCACCGGAGTTCGCGACCTCGCCGCTGCCGCCCATGCTGACCGGCGACTGGCTGGCCAGGCCCGCCTCCCGGATCACCGCCACGTTCGACGAGGCCGCCCAGGCCGTGGAGTGGCTGGCGACCCGGTACGGCACGGTGCGCAAGGCGTTCCCGCACCCGGACCGGGTGGGCCTGCCCGCCCGGCTCGACGCCGCGGGGGACGCGTTGCCGCGCGGGGTGGACGTGCAGTGGGGCGAGTGGCTGACCGGCGGCCGGTTCGTCACGATAAGCGTCATCTGCGGCCCGAACCGGCACACCGCCCACCCGTGCCCCATCCGCCGCCCGGCCGGCACACGGTGATTCGTCGACCGACGCCGGTAATGCTGCGGTCCTTCCTTACATAGACGGGGATGTCCGTACCTCATCGGCAAAGGAAGACTGTCATGGGAAGCGCCCGTGGATGACGAGAGACCGGCCCGGTTCGAGGCCGTCTACAGACAGACCTACGGCCAGATCACCGCGTACGCCGCGCGCCGCTGCGCGTCGCCGCAGGACGCGGCGGACGTCGTCGCGGAGACGTTCGCCATCGCCTGGCGGCGGGCGGACGAGCTGCCGGAGGGCGAGCAGGTGACGCTGTGGCTGTACGGGGTGGCCCGCAAGGTGCTGGCCAACCACTTCCGGACGGACGGCCGCCGGCAGGCGCGCAACGCGGAGCTCGACGCCGAGCTGGCCGACCTCTACACGGCGGGTCCCGAGAGCGGGGTCGAGCTGACGGCGATCGCCCAGGTGTTCCGGAGCCTGCCCGACGACGACCGCGAGCTGCTGTCGCTGGTCGCCTGGGAGGGCCTGGACCGGCAGCAGATCGCCAGAGTGCTGGGCCTGACGCGTAACGCCGTCCGGGTCAGGCTCCACCGGGCGCGCAAGCGGTTCTCCCGCGCGCTCGCCGAGGCGGGAGTGCACCACACGTCGGAAAGCCGGTTCGTCCCGATGGAGAGGCCGCTGTGAAGAACCCTGCTGTGAACGACAACGACCTCGACGCCCTGACGCGCGCGCTGGCCCGGGTCGCACCGGGCGAAACGGGGGGCAGCCCGTCCGACGCGGGGGCGCGGGCGCTGCTGGCCTCGATCACGGCCGAGGAGCCCGGCACCGCGGCCCAGCCCACCGGACGCCCGGTGAGGTCAGGCCGTCCACGCCGCCCGGCGTGGGCCCGTCGCCCGGGGCGCCTGGCGCTGGGCCTCGCCGCCTCGGCCGTGCTGGCCGGCGGCGTGGTGGTCGGCCCGAGCCTGCTGCGGAGCGGCCCCGGCGTGAGCCCGTCCTACGCCGTCACCAAGAAGGCCGACGGGACGGTGTACATCGAGGTCCGCGACTTCCGCGACGCCGAGGGGCTGGCCGGCCGGCTGAAGGAGCTGAACGTCCCGGCGATCGTGGACTTCGTCCCGGAAGGGAAGAAATGCCGCGAGCCGCGCGGTGTGGTGGTGGACGACGAGCTGTCCGGACAGTACGGGCCGTCCGCGCGCTACGGGCTGCCGGAGAACATCCCAGGAGACAAGAAGGGGTGGCGGATGCGCGTCAACACCCGGCAGTTCAAGCCCGGCGAGACGTTCGTCTGGACGATCACGCCCCTTCTCGGTGGTGGCGGCAGCACCAGCACCATCGTCTACAAGGGCCCCGTGGCGCCGTGCGAACTGGTCCCGGACGACACGCCGACGATGAAGGAGCAGAAGGGCTACCGGCTGGCCACCACGAAGGACGGTTCGCTGGCCGGCTTCCGGGTGGACGAGAAGACGGTGGGCGAGGTGCTGCCGGAGATCAGGAGGCGGGGTCTGAAGCCCGTCTTCCTGATCATGCAGATCGCACCGGGCAACCCCGGCGGTTTCGGCGAGTTGCGCACCCAGAGCAAGCCCGTGGGGGACGACTGGGTCGTCTGGGAGGCGGAGGACGTGCGCAAGGGTGTGGTGCGCCTGCTGGTCACCGACCGCCGCTACGACCGCAACCCGGTCTACGGGGGGCCGCGCGACGCGTTGATCAAGGAGTAGCCGCCGCCCACCGTCCGGAGCGGGTCAGGCGGAGGCCGGGGCGGCCGTGGGTGCGGCGCGGTCGCCCTCCAGCAGCCAAGACAGCACAGCCGGGGTGGCGTCGAAGTGGCCGGCGTGCCCGGCGTCGGGCTGGACGGTGAGGGTCGCGGTGGGGATGCGGGCGGCCAGCCAGCGGGCGTGCGCCACCGGGACCACCGGGTCCAGCTCACCGTGCCACAGCAGCACGGGCACGGTGATGTCGGCCGGGTCGAACCCCCACGGCATGCCGAACAGGGCGAGGGCGTCGTCGACCCACCCGTCGATGCCGGGCCGCAGCGCATCGGCGAAGGCCGCGCCGAGCATGGCGGAGACCTCGGGCCGCGACAGCACGGCCGCCTCGGAGTCGGGCAGCCGCGGCGGGGTGGACGGCTGCGCGCCGAGGTGCTCGGCCATGGCCTCCCGGTCGCGCAGCGCGACCTCGGCGGTGCGGACGTTGCCCGCCATCATCCTGGCCGTCCAGTCGAGCCCGTCGGCGTCGCGCGGCGCGAGCGCGGCCAGCGAGGCCACTCGGGTGGTGCGGCCGGGATGGCGGGCGGCGAACGCCAGCGCGTGCGGGCCGCCGCCGGACACCCCGTAGACGGGGAAGCTGTCGAGGCCGAGCGCGTCGGCCACCGCGGCCACGTCGTCGGCGCCGTCGGCCACCCGCCGTCCGGGCCGTGGTGTGGACCCGCCGAGCCCCGGCCGGTCGAACGTGATCAGCCGGATGCCGAGCCCGGTGAACAGCGAGTCGTCGGGGTGGCGGGCCAGCCGTCCGACGGGGGTGCCGTGCAGGTAGAAGACCGGCGTGCCGTCGGGTGTGCCCCACTCCTCGACGGCGAGCACCCGGCCGTCCGCGGTGACCACTTCACGCATGCCCGGCAATCTATCCGGACGCGGACCGGTGTGGGCAGCGGTTTCGTTCCCGGCGAAGCTGACCGCATGATCCGTCCCCCGCGGGGAAAGCGATCATTATGTACCCGCGGGAGATCTGAGAGGGCATCCTCCCCGGCGGTGTGCGCAGCCGTTTCCCCAGACGACGGTTCGGTGGATCGCCGGCCGGTGAGGAGAGACACCCGATGAGGCCCATTCCCTTCGACCTGCACGTGACCATCACCGGTGCCACGCCCGACGAGATCCAGCGGGCCGCCTATCCCGTCGCCGCGCGCTTCTACGGCAGCCACGCGGAGATCGACGTGCTCAGCGCCAAGGCCGAGCCCGACCCCGACACGCCGGGCGCCTTCCGGGCGACGATCGTCTTCCGGCGGATCGCCACGGGCACCGACGGGCTCTGACCTCCGGCGAGGAGGCGGTGGGACGCGCCCGCGCACGTCCCACCGCACGGGAGCGTCAGGCCTTGAGCCAGCTCATCATCGGACGCAGCTTGGCGCCCGTCTTCTCGATCGGGTCCTCCGCCAGCTCCTCGCGGTAGCGGCTGAACTCCTTCTGGCCGCCGTCGAACTCCTCGACGAGCTGGCGGGCGAACGTGCCGTCCTGGATCTCGCCCAGGATGCGGCGCATCTCCTGCCGGGTCTCGTCGGTGATGACGCGCGGGCCGCGGGTGTAGCCGCCGTACTCGGCGGTGTCGGACACCGACCAGTACATCTTGGAGATGCCGCCCTCGTACATCAGGTCCACGATGAGCTTCATCTCGTGCAGGCACTCGAAGTAGGCGACCTCCGGCTGGTAGCCGGCCTCGATCAGCGTCTCGAAGCCCGCCTTGATCAGCTCGGACACGCCGCCGCACAGCACGGCCTGCTCGCCGAACAGGTCGGTCTCGGTCTCCTCGGTGAAGGTCGTCTTCAGCGCGCCGGCCCGGGTGCCGCCGATGCCCTTGGCGTACGAGAGCGCCAGGTCGAGGGCCTTGCCGGAGGCGTTCTTCTCGACGGCCACGAGACACGGCACGCCGCGGCCGGCCTCGAACTGGCGGCGCACGAGGTGGCCGGGGCCCTTGGGGGCCACCATGCAGACGTCGACGCCCTCGGGCGCCTCGATGAGGCCGTAGCGGATGTTCAGGCCGTGGCCGAAGAACAGCGCGTCGCCCTCGACCAGGTTGGGGGCCACGTGCTGGGAGTACAGGTCGCGCTGGATGTGGTCGGGCGCGAGGATCATCGTGAGGTCGGCCTCCTCGACCGCCTCCGACGGGGTGAGCACGCGCAGGCCGTCGTTCTCGGCCTTCTCGCGGCTCTTGGAGCCCTCGGGAAGCCCGACGCGCACGTCGACGCCGGAGTCACGCAGGGAGAGCGCGTGGGCGTGGCCCTGGCTGCCGTACCCCAGCACGGCCACGTGACGCCCCTGGATGATCGACAGGTCGGCCTGGTCGTCGTAGTAGATCTCGGTCACTTGCGTTAAACCTTTCAGGCGGTACGGTCCAGTGCCCTGAGGGACCGGTCGGTGATGGAACGGGCGCCGCGGCCGATGGCCACCATGCCCGATTGGACGAGCTCCTTGATCCCGAAGGGCTCCAGCACCTTGACGAAGGCCTCGAGCTTGTCGGGAGTGCCGGTGACCTCGATGGTCACGGCGTCGGCCGCCACGTCGACGCAGCGGGCGCGGAAGAGCTGGACGAGCTCCAGCACGTGGGAACGGCTGTCTGCGTCGGCCTTGACCTTGATCAGCATCAGCTCGCGCTGGACGGACTGCGACGGGTCGAGCTCGACGATCTTGAGCACGTTCACCAGTTTGTTGAGCTGCTTGGTGACCTGCTCCAGCGGCAGCTCCTCGACGCTCACCACGATCGTCATGCGGGAGATGTCGTCGTGCTCGGTCTGCCCGACGGCGAGCGAGTCGATGTTGAAGCCGCGCCTGCTGAACAGCGCGGAAACCCGGGCGAGGACGCCCGGCTTGTTCTCCACGAGCACGGACAGCGTGTGCCTACTCATCGTCGCTCTCCCACGTCGGCGCCATGTCACGGGCGATCTTGATCTCGTCGTTGCTGGTGCCCGCCGCGACCATGGGCCAGACCATCGCGTCCTGGTGGACCACGAAGTCGACCACCACGGGCACGTCGGTGATCTCCATGGCCTTGCGGATGGTCGCGTCGACGTCCTCCGGCCGCTCGCAACGCAGCCCCACACAACCATAGGCCTCCGCCAGCTTGACGAAGTCCGGGATGCGGCGTGTCGTCTGCAGGTCGGTGTTGGAGTAGCGCTGGTCGTAGAAGAGGGTCTGCCACTGGCGAACCATGCCGAGGTTGCCGTTGTTGATGACCGCGATCTTGATCGGCACGCCTTCGAGGGCGCAGGTGGCCAGCTCCTGGTTGGTCATCTGGAAGCACCCGTCGCCGTCGATGGCCCACACCGTGGACTCGGGCCGGCCCATCTTCGCGCCCATCGCCGCGGGGACGGCGAAGCCCATGGTGCCGAGCCCGCCGGAGTTGATGAACGTGCCGGGGTTCTCGTACTGGACGAACTGGGCCGCCCACATCTGGTGCTGGCCGACGCCCGCCACGTAGTAGGCGTCGGGGCCGACGATGGCGCTCAGCCGCTGCATGACGTACTGCGGGGCCAGCGAGCCGTCCTCGAACTCGTCGTAGCCGAGCGGGTAGGTCTCCTTGATGCCGTTGAGCAGCGCCCACCAGGCGGTGTAGTCGCCCTGCTTGCCGATGTTCGCGAGCGCGGTGATGAGGTCGCCGAGGACCTCCTTGCAGTCGCCCACGATCGGCACGTCGGCGTGGCGGTTCTTGGAGATCTCGGCCGGGTCGATGTCGGCGTGCACGACCTTGGCGTGCGGCGCGAACGTGGACAGCTGGCCGGTCACCCGGTCGTCGAAGCGCACGCCGAGGCCGATCAGCAGGTCGGACTTCTGCAGCGCGCCCACGGCGGCGACGCTGCCGTGCATGCCCGGCATGCCCAGGTGCTGCGGATGGCTGTCGGGGAACGTGCCGCGGGCCATCAGCGTGGTGACGACCGGGATGCCGGTCAGCTCGGCGAGCTGGAGCAGCTCGGGCGCCGCGCCCGCCTTGTGCACGCCGCCGCCCACGTAGAGGACCGGGCGCTGCGCCTCGGCGATGAGCTTGGCCGCCTCACGGATCTGCTTGGAGTGGGGGCGGGTCACCGGCCGGTAGCCGGGCAGCTGCATGACCGGCGGCCAGGAGAACGTGGTGTCGGCCTGCAGCGCGTCCTTGGAGATGTCGACCAGCACCGGGCCGGGCCGGCCGGTGGAGGCGATGTGGAAGGCCTCCATGATGGTGCGCGGGATGTCGAGCGGGTCGGTGATCAGGAAGTTGTGCTTGGTGATCGGCATGGTGATGCCGGAGATGTCGGCTTCCTGGAAGGCGTCGGTGCCGATCGAGGCGCTCGCCACCTGCCCGGTGATCGCCACGATCGGCACGGAGTCCATGTAGGCGTCGGCCAGCGGCGTCACCAGGTTGGTGGCGCCGGGGCCGCTGGTCGCCATGCACACCCCGACACGGCCGGTGGCCTGGGCGTATCCCTCGGCCGCGTGCCCCGCACCCTGTTCGTGCCGTACGAGCACGTGCCGGACCTTGGTCGAGTCGTAGAGGGGATCGTAGGCGGGGAGGATGGCGCCGCCCGGGATCCCGAAAACGGTGTCGACTCCCACGTGCTCCAGCGCCCTGACCAGGGCCTGTGCACCTGTCATCCGTTCGGTCATCGGCTCGTTCCTTGCGTGGCTGTCGCTTGGAGGACATAAAAAATGCCCCTCCCCACCATGTGGCGGGACCAGGGGCGGCGCGCAGGTCGAAGTGCTTCGCTATCGGCCCGCGCGCCGGCGAAGTACTACGAGAATCTCACTGCGAAGCATGGGCACACCTTAGCCGCTCCCCGGCCCCCGGTGTCAACTTGGTGGGACACCCGTCTCAGACCGTGAGACTTGTCCGCATCAGGGAGTCGACTCCGCGCGCCGCCATGGGCCGGGCCACCAGGAAGCCCTGGCCTCGGGTGCAGCCCATCTCGCGCAGCAGCTCCAGTTGTTCGGGCCGCTCGATGCCCTCGGCCACCACGATGAGGCCGAGGTCGTGGCCGAGCCGCACGATCGTGCGGGTGAGCAGGCTGAGCGTGTCGTCGCGGCCCAGCCCGGACACGAACGACGGGTCGATCTTGATCATGTCGACCGGGAGCTGCCGCAGGAACGCCAGCGAGGCGTAGCCCGTGCCGAAGTCGTCGATGGCCAGCCGCACGCCGAGCGCGCGCAGCTCGGACAGGCGTCTGATCGTCTCCTCGGCGTCCTCGACGAGCATCTCCTCGATGACTTCGAGGGTGAGCGCGGAGGCGGGCAGCCCGCTCTCGGCGAGCGCCTCCTCGACGGTCTCGACGAACCGGGGCGCGGTGATCTGGCGGGCCGACAGGTTGACCGACAGCCCGATGTCCCAGGAGGAGGCCCGCCAGGCCGCCACCTCCCGGCACGACTCGCGCAGGATCCACTCGCTGAGCGGCACGATGAGCCCGGTGTCCTCGGCGGGGCCGAGGAACTCCTCCGGCGGCACGTAGCCCGAGCCGCGGCACCACCGCACGAGGGCCTCGACCGCCGTCACCCGCGAGGTGGCGAGGTCGACGACCGGTTGGTACTCGATCGCGAACTGGTGCTCGATCAGCGCCCGTTGCAGGTCGGCGGCCAGCTCCAGCCGGCGCACCACGTCGGCGTGCATCTGCGCGGCGAACACCTCGACCCGGCGGCCGCCGAGCTCCTTGGCCCTGGCCATGGCGACGTCGGCGTTGCGGATGAGGTCGCCCGCCGGCATGTCGTCCTCGGCGAAGGCCACCCCGACGCTCGCGGTCAGCGCCACGTCGCGGTCGGCCACCCGGAACGGCTCCTGGGAGACGGCCCGCAGCAGCCGTTCGGCCAGGTCGACGGCGAGCTGCGCCTCACCGCCGGTCTCCACGAGCACGGCGAACTCGTCGCCGCCCCAGCGGGCGAGCGTGTCGTCGGGCCGGACGGCGCCACGGAGCCGCCGGGCCGCCTGGCCTAGGAGGTAGTCGCCGCTGGCGTGGCCGACCGAGTCGTTGACCGAGGTGAACCCGTCGAGGTCGAGGAAGATCACGGCTACGTGCCCGGTGCGGCCGGAGAGCACCTCGCGGGTGCGCTCCTCGAAGTAGGCGCGGTTGGGCAGGCCGGTCACACCGTCGTGGAACGTCAGGTGGGCCACCTGGTTGCGCAGCGCCTCCTCGTCGCTCACGTCGCGGGTGGTGACCAGCAGCAACTCCTCGCCGCCCACGTTGCAGGTGGCGACCGACTCGGTGGGCCGCCAGGTGCCGTCGGCCGCGCGGACCCGGCAGGCGATCATGCAGGCGCCGGGGTCGGCTCCCTCGTCGTCGAGGCTCATCGCGCCCAGCGCCGCCTGGATGCCGGGCACGTCCTCGGGGTGGATGTAGTCGAAGATCGTGCCGCCGACGATCTCCTCCGGGCAGTAGCCGTACGTCGCCTCGACACCGGGGCCGATCTCGCGCACCACGCCCTCGTAGTCGACCAGCATGACCACGTCGCCGGTGCTCTCCGCCAGCTCGCGAAGCTGCCGGTCGGCGAGCGCGACGAGCCGGCGCAGCCGGGAGTTGACGCCCGCCACCACGGTGAGCCGGACGAGCAGCAGCAGCACGGCGGAGCCGGCCAGCACGACGACGCCGGTGACCGGCGTGACCTGCCGCCCGCCCGCCAGATGGACGATCAGCGTGATCGTGCCCACCGCCACCAGGCCGAGCGGCACGAACGCCAGCAGGGCGCCGACGACGGGCGCGGCGGGCCGCGCGACGGCCTCGGGGTCGCGGGGGCGCTGCGCCCAGGGCGCCGCGGCCAGCAGCAGGAACGCCACCGGCGCGGGGACGGCGCTCCACACCGGCTGGCCCGTCTCGGTGAGCCGGGCGACCGCGTCGGCGGTGCCGGCCATGGTGGTCGTGAGCAGGACGCCCAGCCCGGCCGGGCCGAGCGGCCAGGCCGTGCCCCGGCTCCTGACCACCGACGGGATCGCGGCGCACGTCACCAGCAGCGAGATCATCGGCGGCAGCATGGTGAACGTGAAGGTCGCCGGGTCGGACTGGTGGTAGACGTGGCGCAGGGCCAGCACCCAGCCGATCAGGAAAAGCGAGGCCGCGCACAGGTAGGCGTCGGTGACGAGCCGTAAAACGACCCGGCCCGGCAGCGTGCGGCCGGAGGCGATGAGCGCCCCGCCGCCCATCAGGACGGTGCCCACCAGCAGCGCCAGGTCGGCGAAGCTGAGCGCGAAGCTCGCGCTCTCGGCGATCGGCCGCAGGACGACCCCCGCGGCCCACACCAGCGCGCCCCCGCCCATCCAGCGCGCGCCCGTCGCCAGCGCCCGGTCGTCGGCCAGCCGGGACAGGGCGGTCAGCAGCGAGACCGCCGCGAGGACGGCCGCCAGGACCCCGGCGATGGCACCCGCGACGCCCCGAGCCGGGCCGCCGGCCACGAGCACGGCCACGAACCCCGCGGCGCCGGCCGCCGCGGCGGCGGTCAGCGGTGCCCGAGGGTCACGCCAGCGGATCACAGTCGTTGCCCATCCCGTCTCGAACTCTGCCCGGGGGCCCGCCGGGGCTCGGCGGACCACATCGCCAGTGTGCGTGGTCGCGGGTGTCCGGGGGGTGACAACGCCGATGTCGTCACCGATCTGATAACCACACGGACCAATTGCTCCCAGGACTTACTTGACAGTGAGTCAGGAAGCACTTGGTACAAGGCAACCGTACGCACCGAAGGTCACGAGCCAGCCACGTTCCGGATTCCTCTCAGGTACGCGCGCTCAGTAGGCGTCCGTGATCACGTTCTTCAGCGGCTCACCGGCGAGGTGACGCAGCAACTGCGAGCGGACGAGGCGCAGCGTGCGGCGGACCGACGCGGGGGTGCTGCCGGCCACGTGCGGCGTGATGAACACCCCCGGCGCGGTCCAGAGGGGGTGCCCCGGCGGCAGCGGCTCGGGGTCGGTCACGTCGAGCGCGGCGCGCAACCGGCCGGTCCGCAGCTCGGCGACCAGCGCGTCGGTGTCGACCACCCCGCCGCGGGCGGCGTTGACGAGCACGGCGCCGTCCTTCATCCGGGCGAGGAAGGCCGCGTCGACCATCCCGGCGGTGTCGGGCGTCGCGGGCACGAGCAGCACCACCACGTCGGCGGCGGGCAGCAGGCCGGGCAGCTCCGCCATGGCGTGCACGCCCTCGCGGGCGCTCCTGGCCACCCGGACGACCTCCACCTCGAAGCCGTCGAGCCGGCGTTCGAGCGCGGCGCCGATGGAGCCGTGGCCGACGATGAGCACCGTCGCGTCGGCCAGCACGCCGGTGTGGTGGTAGGTCCACTCGCCCCTGCGCTGGGCGTCCACGAAGCCGGGGAACTCCCGCAGCACCGCGATCATCGCGCCGACCGCCCACTCGGCGGTGCCCGCGTCGTGCACGCCGCGGGCGTTGCACAGCACGACGCCCTCCGGCAGGTGCGGCCGGTACGGCTCCACGCCCGCGGTCACCGTCTGCAGCAGGCGCAACGAGCTCATCCTGGCCAGCAGGCCCGGCACGTCGGGCACGCCCTGCAGCGGCGGGATCCACACCTCGACCTGCTCGGCCCCGTCGGGCTCCGGGCCCTTGCCGTCGTAGACGACGCACTCCACACCGGGCAGGTCGGACAGGACGCCGGCGACGGCCTCGGAAGCAACCCAGATCTTCATGCCGGAAACTTTATGGCGCGGGAGTAAGTATGGAACACATGAGGAAGCTCTTGACGATCATGGCGGTGGCGGCTCTCACGTCCTGCTCCGGCGCGAGCGGGACGCCGTCGGGGGACGGCGGCGGGGTGACGCCGACGGCCGCGGTGTCCGCCGCCGCGCCGCCCGGCGAGCCGAGGACGGTTGCCCGCGACCTGGCGGTGCCGTGGGCGATCGAGTTCCTGCCCGGCGGCGACGCGCTGGTGACCGAGCGCGACACGGCCAGGCTGCTGCGGGTCGCCGCGAACGGGCGGGTGACCGAGCTGGGCGTCGTCGAGGGTGTGGAACCCGACGGCGAGGGCGGGCTGATGGGCGTGGCGGCCAGGGACGACCAGGTCTTCGTCTACCACACCGCCGCCGAGGACAACCGGATCGTCCGCTACCGCCTCGGCGACAGCGGCGTGAGCGAGCCGAAGGTGATCGTCAAGGGCATCCCCAAGGGGGCCATCCACAACGGCGGCCGGCTGGAGTTCGGCCCCGACGGTCACCTGTACGCCGGCACGGGCGAGGTCGGCGACCGCGAGCTGGCCCAGCGGCGCGACTCGCTGGCCGGCAAGATCCTGCGGATGACCGTGGACGGCGCCCCCGCCCCCGGCAACCCGTTCGGCACGCTCGTCTACAGCCTCGGCCATCGCAACGTGCAGGGTCTCGCCTGGGACTCCGCGGGCAGACTGTACGCCTCGGAGTTCGGCGCGAACCAGTGGGACGAGATCAACCGCATCGAGCCGGGCGCCAACTACGGCTGGCCGGAGGTCGAGGGCCGGGGAGACGACCCCGACTTCGTGAACCCGGTCGTCACCTGGGCCACCTCCGACGCCTCCCCGTCCGGGCTGGCCCACGCGGGCGGGTCGCTGTGGATGGGCGCGCTGCGCGGAGCGCGCCTGTGGCAGATCCCGCTGGGCGCGGACGGCTCGCCGGGCGAGCCGGTCGCCCACTTCACCGGGACCTACGGCCGGCTGCGCGGTGTGACGGCCGCACCGGACGGCACGGTGTGGGTGTCGACGAGCAACAAGGACGGCCGTGGCACACCGCGTGACGGCGACGACAAGATCCTGGCGGTCACCCCCGGACGCCCGTGAGCGGGCCGGCGGGTCAGCCCGGGTCGTTGGTGGAGGCGCAGATCACCTGGGCCTGCGGCCGGTACTTGGTGGTCTGCTTCGGGTCCCGCTTGACCTCCTCGCCGTCCTTGACGAACACCCGGGTCACGTCGATCGTGAAGCCGGGGGTCCCGACGGTGGGGATGCAGCCGGGCGCGCCGCTGGTCGTGCGGCGGAACGCGGTGGGGGCCCGCCGTTCGGACTCCACGGCCTGGATCTTGTCGTAGCGCCGGGTGCTCCAGAGCGTGACGGTGACCGACGTGCCCGTGGAGGCGGTTTTGATCAGCACGCCGTACTCGGAGTCGTTGCGCCACTTCAGGTCGCGGTCGGGATAGAGCAGCGCGGCGTCGCGGCCGGCCGGGTAGCGGGCGTCGTAGTAGTCCATCGGGGTGCGCTCGACCTCCTCGAACCCGCCGAAGTAGGCGGCGTTGTGGAGGGTGGTGGCGAACTGCGAGACGCCGCCGCCGATGATGCCGACCATCCGGCCGCCGACGATCTGGTCGGCCTCGACGTAGCCGGCCTCGCGGGTGCGCGCGCCCACGGTGTCGTTCAGGGAGAACGTCTCGCCCGGCTTGACCACGTGGCCGTCGAGCTGGGCGGCCATCCGCTGGATGTTCGTGGCGCGGGGCCGGCAGCATTCGAAGGTGGTGGTGAACTCGGCGACGTTCTCCTTGATGCCGAGGTTGCTCACCTCGGCGGTGGCGACCTCGGGACGGACGACCGACAGCCGCACGGGCACGATCCGGTCGCCCTGCCGTCCGATCACCCTGGTCACGTCGCGGGCCAGCCGCTCGCCGTCCACTCCCCTGCCGGTCCGGGCGGTGACCAGCTCGGGCTTGCCGTCGACGATCCGGTAGGTGGCGTCGCGGGGCGCCTGGCTCTCGTCGACGAGGTTACGTTCGACGGCGGCGAGGGCCGCCTCGGCGTCGAACCGGGGCGTGAGCCCGCCCTTGCCGTCGGCGACGTAGCTGAGGTGCGCGGCGATGGTGGCGGGCGGCAGCGTGGCCCGCTTGGCTCCGATGGCGAGCGTGATGGGCGCGGCGACGGCCCGCCCGGCCTCGGCCCTGGCCTCGGCGACGACTTCGGGGGTGGTCTCGGCCTTGGCGGGCCGCAGGGTGAGCACCGCGCTGGGTCGGGAGTTGAGGAAGGCGTCGGCGATGCGGCGGACGGCGTCCTCCCGGTCGAGCAGCACGCCGTCCGCGGGCTCGGTCGCCACCGGGCGCAGCCCCTCGAAGGTCACCCGGCCCTCGCGCGGCTCCTTGTCGTGGCTCTTGGCGAGCCCTTCGACGGTCCGGGTGAGCTGGGAGGTGTCGATGGTGAGCTTCGGCTGCAGCTCGGTCGTGCCGGTGAGGCCCCGCCACACGTCGACAGGGCTGGGGAAGCCGCTGCGCGCCTCGCCGATGGTGGCGACGACGTCGAGTTCGAGGCCTGCCTCGTCGGCCTGGACGGTCTCCTTGCGGCCGGAGACCTCGATGGTGACGGGCTTGCTGACCTTGGCGGCCAGTTCGGTGCGGAGCTTGTCGGCCGCCTGCGTCACGGTCAGGCCGCCGATGTCGACGCCCGCCACGCTGGTGCCGCGCAGCACCGCGCCCGACATCATCACGGCCGGCACCAGGTAGGCAAGCAGCACCAGCACCAGCAGCAGGATGAGCGCGCCGGGCAGCACGCGGCGACGCCGGGGCGGCTCGGGCTCGTCGAGCGCGGACGGCCGTTCCGGGTCACCGACCGTGCCGAACGCCGCCGAGCGGGACGTGGCGGGCCCGGGCTTGCCGTGGCTGACCGGCCACGGCTGGGCGGGCGGTGTGACGGGCGGCAGGGCTCCGCCGCCCTGCCCTCCGGTCGGGGCCGGCGCGGGGCCCGCCGGGGCGGGCCGCGGTGGCTGCTGGGCGGAACCGTCAGGTCCGCCGAAGATGTCGCGGGAGACTCCGGGTGGCAGGCCCTCGATGCGCGGCCGTCTGCTGGTGGTGCCCGAGGAGGGTAACGGCACCGACGCGAAGGGATCGGTCGGTGATTGGATCGGCTTGGGGTTACCCACGCCTCAATCTCCTCCCGTTCCGCTGCCTGATTCTCAGGCAACAGTAAGGCACGCGCATCCGTCTATGTCACGGAATCCGGCTACGGAACTGTGTCAACCTGTCCACCGGTAACGGTGCTCCGGGCGGCCGGCGGTGCCGTAGCGCGGCCGCAGCTCAGCCCGCCCCGCGACGCAGAGATACTCCAGGTAGCGGCGGGCGCTGACCCGCGACAGGCCGGCCAGTTCGGCGGCCTCGGCGGCCGACAGGTCACGGCCCGCCTCGCGCAGCGTGTCGGCGACCAGCGAGCAGGTGGCCGGCGACAAGCCCTTGGGCAGCGCGGCCGTCGAGCTGGGCGTGCCGAAAAGGCGGTCGACGTCGTCCTGGCGCGCCTCGGGGCCGATCGCGGTGAGCTGCCTGCGGGTCTCGGCGTACTGCTGGAGCCGCTCGGCCAGCGCGGTCACGGTGAACGGCTTGATCAGGTAGTTGACGGCGCCGCGGCGCATCGCCTCCTGGACGGTGGGCACGTCGCGGGCGGCGCTGATCACGAGGACGTCCACGTCGTCCAGCGCCTTGAGCACCTCCAGGCCCGACATGTCGGGCAGGTAGATGTCGAGCAGCACGAGGTCGGGACGGTGCCGGGCGACCCCGGCGAGCGCGTCGGCCCCGCTGTGGGCGGTGGCGACCACCTCGAACCCGGGCACGCGGGCGACGTAGCCGCCGTGGATGCGCGCCACCATGAAGTCGTCGTCCACGACGAGGACGCGGATCGCCGTCATCGGGCGGCCGTCCCGAACGGCGGCGGGAGCAGCGCCGTGAAGACCGCGCCGTTGTCGTTGCGCACCTTCACCCAGCCGCCCCGGCGCAGGCAGGCCTGCCGGGTCAGGGCCAGCCCCAGTCCGCGGGGCCCCGACTGGGCCGCCTTGGTCGTGAAGCCCTCCCTGAAGACCTCCTCCACCAGGCCGGGGGTGATGCCCGGCCCGGAGTCGCCCACGCGCACGCGCAGGCCGTCGCTGCCGGCCCGTACGGACACCTCGATCGTGCCGGCGGCGCCGTCGAGCGCGTCGATCGCGTTGGCCACCAGGTTGCCGACGACCAGCACGGCGTCCTGCGGGTCGCCGAGCGCCCCCTCGGGCACGTCGGAGTCGTCGGCGAGCACCAGCCGGGCGCCACGCTCGGCCGCCTCGGCGGACTTGGCCAGCAGCAGGGCGGCCAGCGTCGGGTCCTGCACCCGCTCGCGCAGGTCGGCGGCGTAGGCGCCGACGGTGCCCCGGGTGATGAAGCCGACGGCCGCCTCGTGCTCGCCGAGCTCCAGCAGGCCGACGACCGTGTGCATGCGGTTGGCGAACTCGTGCGCCTGGGCGCGCAGCGCCTCGGTGGCGCTGCTGGTGTCGTCCAGCTCGCGCGCCAGCCGTACCAGCTCGGTGCGGTCGCGCAGCGTCACCACCCAGCCGCGGTGCTGGCCGCGCACGGAGACCGGCGTGCGGTTGAGCACGAGCACCCGGTCGCCGTGCAGGACGATCCGGTCCGCGCCCGGGTCGGCGCCACCGAGCACGTCGCGCATCCGCTCCGACACCGGCATCCGCGTGAGGTCCTCGCCGACCTCGCCGAGCAGTTCGCGTGCCGCGTCGTTGACCAGCGTCACCCTGCCGGTGAGGTCGAGGGCGAGCACTCCTTCCTTGACGCCGTGCAGCACGCCCTCGCGCTGCTCCAGGAGCGCGGCGATCTCGCTCGGCTCCAGGCCGAAGGTCTGCCTGCGCACCCGCGCGGTGATCAGCGCCGCCGCCGCGAACCCGGCGAGCAGCACCGCCAGGGCGGTCCACAGCAGCGGCGGCAGCGCGCCCGCGAGCTGGCCGAGGACGGTGGCCTCCAGCACGCCCACCGAGACCAGGCCGATGACGTCGCCGTACTCGTCGAAGACGGGCGCCTTGCCGCGGACCGTGGTGCCGATCGTGCCGGTCTCGGTGCCGACCCAGCTCCTGCCGGTGGTCAGGACCGACGTGCCGTCGGTGGACAGCTTCCGGCCGATCAGCGCGGCGTTGGGGTGGGCGTAGCGGGTCTGCTCGCGGTTGGCGATGACGACGTAGTCGGCGCCGGTGGACTGCTGCACGCTGAGCGCGAGCGGCTGCAGCACCGACTCCGGGTCGGGCATGTCGAAGGCGGCGCGCACCTGCGGGAGCCCCGCGATCGACTGGGCGATGGCCAGCGCCCGCTGCTGGTGCAGCGAGTCGAGCTGGTCGCGGGTGCGGGTGGCCCACACGCCGGCGGTGCCGCCGACGGCGAGCAGCACGATCACCATCTGCAGCACGAACAACTGGGTGCCGAGGGAGGCGTCACGAACCCGTCTCATCTGACCCATGGAAACAGTCGCAGGTCACAGCGGGATCGCGACCAAAACGAACTAAAAGACTACTATCAGAGAAAGCTCGACTCTGCCGGGGACGGACTTCACCATCCAGATTCCATAACGTGAAATCCCCCCTTGGAGTACACATGCGTCTGCGCATCCTCGCCGCGCTCGCGGCGATCTCACTGGCCGCGCTGACCGGCTGCGGCGAAAACACGACCGGCGGAGGCGGCGGCGGCACCGGCACGCTCCGCATCATGGCGCCCGCCTCGCCCGGCGGCGGCTGGGACCAGACGTCCCGCGTGGCCGAGCAGGCGCTCAAGGCCGCCGAACCGAGCCGCAAGTACGAGGTCTACAACGTGCCCGGCGCCGGCGGCACCATCGGCCTCGCCCAGCTCGCGGGCGAGAAGGGCAACGGCAACCTGCTGATGACCATGGGCCTGGTCATGGTGGGCGCGATCGAGCAGAACAAGTCGAAGGTCACGCTCAGCGACACCACGCCCATCGCCAAGCTGACCGAGGAGTACGAGATCGTCGTGGTCCCGGCCGCGTCGCCGCTCAAGTCACTGTCCGACCTGGTGACTGCCTGGAAGGCCGACCCGGCGAAGGTGTCGGTCGCGGGCGGTTCGGCCGGCGGCACCGACCACATCGTGGCGGGCCTGATGGCCAAGGCCGCGGGCGTGGACCCCAAGCAGGTCAACTACATCGCCCACTCCGGCGGCGGTGAGGCGCTCAACGCGCTGCTCGGCAACAAGGTCACCATCGGCATCTCCGGCGTCGGCGAGTTCGCCGAGCACATCAAGTCCGGCAAGCTGCGCGCCCTGGGCGTCACCTCCGGCGAGCGGCTGGCCGACCTCGACGCGCCCACCCTCAAGGAGGGCGGCCTCGACGTCGAGCTGGCCAACTGGCGCGGCTTCGTGGCGCCCGGCGGGCTCGACGACGCCGCCAAGAAGACGCTGACCGACCTGGTCACCAAGATGCACGACTCGCAGGTGTGGAAGGACGCGGTGGCCAAGAACGGCTGGATCGACTCCTTCCAGACCGGTCAGCAGTTCGCCGACTACCTCAACGCCGAGCAGGCGCGGGTCAAGGGCATCATCGCCGAGATGGGCCTCGTGTCCTGATGTCGCCTGACACACCCGTACCGGAGGCTCCCGCCGCCGGCGCCGCGCCCGACGGGCCGCGGCGCGGGTGGTGGCGGCCCGAGCTGCCCCTGGCCCTCGTGGTGCTGGGGCTGGGCGTGTTCGTCATCGTGGGCACCCTCGACGTGTCGGCCGCCGCCTCGCAGCTCGGCCTCGGGCCGCGGTTCTTCCCGATCCTGGTGGGCGGCGCGATGATCGTCGTGGGCGTGTGCTACGTGGTGGACGTGCTGCGCGGCGGGCGGGGCGACCCCGAGGAGAGCGAGGACATCGACGCCGACGCGCCCGCCGACTGGCGCAGCGTCGCGCTGGTGAGCGGGATCTTCCTGGCGTTCACCGCGGTGCTGAACACGGTCGGCTGGATCATCGGCGCGTCCCTGCTGTTCTTCGGCATGTCCGTGGTGCTGGGCGCCGAGCACAAGCTGCGGGCCGCGGCGGTCGGCGTGGTCGTCGGGATCGTCACCTACCTGCTGTTCGTCAAGGGGTTGGGCGTCACCCTGCCGGGCGGTCCGCTGCAGGGGGTGATCTGAGGTGAGTTCGTTCCAGCTCCTGATGGAGGGCTTCGCCGCGGCGCTGACGCCGGTCAACCTCCTGTACGCGCTGGTCGGCGTCACCCTCGGCACCCTCGTCGGCGTGCTGCCGGGGATCGGGCCCGCGATGACGGTGGCGCTGCTGCTGCCGATCACGTTCACCGTGCCGCCCGCGAGCGCGTTCATCATGTTCGCCGGCATCTACTACGGCGGCATGTACGGCGGGTCGACGACGTCGATCCTGCTCAACACGCCCGGCGAGTCCGCCTCGATGATCACCGCGTTGGAGGGCAACAAGATGGCCCGGCGCGGGCGGGCGGCGCAGGCGCTGGCCACGGCGGCCATCGGCTCGTTCGTGGCCGGCACGATCGCCACCGGGCTGCTCGTCGTGGCCGCGCCTCTGGTGGTGGACTTCGCGATCGGTTTCGGTCCCGAGGACTACTTCGCGCTGGCGATCCTGGCGTTCGTCGGCGTGTCGGCGGTGCTGTCGCGCTCGCTGGTGCGCGGGCTGGCCGCGCTGGGGCTGGGCCTGGTCATCGGGCTGATCGGGATCGACCAGCAGACCGGGCAGGCGCGGCTGACGCTGGGCGTCCCGCAGTTGCTCGACGGCATCGACGTGGTGATCGTCGCGGTCGGTCTGTTCGCGCTGGGCGAGGCGCTGTACGTGGCGTCGCGGCTGCGGCACGCGACGCCCGAGGTGGTGCCCGTGGGCCGGGCCTGGATGGGCCGTTCCGACTGGGCGCGCTCGTGGAAGCCGTGGCTGCGCGGGACCGCTTTCGGATTCCCGTTCGGCGCGCTGCCCGGCGGCGGCGCGGAGATCCCGACCTTCCTGTCGTACGCGACGGAGAAGAAGCTGGCGCGCGGCGTCGCCCGCGAGGAGTACGGCAAGGGCGCCATCGAGGGCGTCGCCGGCCCCGAGGCCGCGAACAACGCCTCGGCGGCGGGCACCCTCGTCCCGCTGCTCACGCTGGGCCTGCCCACCTCGGCGACGGCCGCGATCCTGCTGGCCGCCTTCCAGCAGTACGGGCTGCAGCCCGGCCCCCAGTTGTTCGACCACAACCCGGCGCTGGTCTGGGGCATGATCGCGTCGCTGTTCGTCGGCAACACGATGCTGCTGGTGCTGAACCTGCCGCTGGCCCCGCTCTGGGCCCGGGTGCTGCGCGTGCCCCGGCCCTACCTGTACGCCGGGATCATCGTGTTCGCCGCGCTGGGCGTCTACGCGCTCAACGGCACGGTGGTGGACCTGGTGGTGCTGTTCGTGCTGGGCCTGCTCGGGTTCGCGATGCGCCGCTTCGGGCTGCCCATCGCGCCGGCGGTGATCGGCATGATCCTGGGCCCGATGGCGGAGATCCAGCTACGCCGGGCGCTCGCCATCGGGGCGGGCGACGTCACCGTGCTGGTGCAGAGCCCCATCGCCGTCGTGCTGCTCCTGCTGTCCCTCGGCGCGCTGCTCACCCCCCTGGTGCGCAGGCTGGCCGAACGGCGCGAACTCGCGCCCACCCCCACCCGCGGAAATCAACCCGCGCGCAAGGATTAACCCGTCCCCTGCCGGGCACCTGGATGTCACTGCGCCAGGGGAGGCTGCTGGGATGCGCGAAGGCCCCGCCGGTCGACGAGACCGGGCGGGGCCTTCTCGTGCGTGTCGCCAAGCTACGTCGCCGGGCTACTCGGAGACGCCCAGCTTCTCCAGGATCATGGCGCGGGCGCGGGCGGCGTCGGCCTTGCCACGGCTGGCCTTCATCACGCCGCCGACCAGGGCGCCGGCCGCCGCGATCTTGCCGGAGCGGACCTTGTCGGCCGCGTCGGCGTTGTCGGCGAGGACCTGGTCGACGATCGCCGACAGCTCACCCTCGTCGTTGACGATCTTGAGGCCGCGCTGTTCGACCACCTCGTCCGGCGAGCCCTCGCCGGCCAGCACGCCTTCGAGCACCTCGCGGGCCAGCTTGTCGTTGAGCGAGCCGGCGGCCACCAGCTCGGCCACCCGGGCGATCTGGGCGGGCGTGATCGGCAGGCCGGCCAGCGCGACGCCGCTCTCGTTGGCGCGGCGGGCCAGCTCCCCCATCCACCACTTGCGCGCGTCGGCCGGCTTGGCGCCCGCCGCGACCGTCGCCTCGACCAGGTCGATGGCGTCGGCGTTGTGCATCGCCTCCATGTCCAGGTCGGACAGGCCCCACTCGGCCTGCAGCCGCTTGCGCTTGACCGACGGCAGCTCGGGCAGGGCCGCCTTGAGCTCGGCCACCCACGCCGGGTCGGGCGCGATCGGCACCAGGTCGGGCTCGGGGAAGTAGCGGTAGTCCTGCGCCTCCTCCTTGGACCGGCCGGACGTGGTGGTGCCGGTGTCCTCGTGGAAGTGGCGGGTCTCCTGCACGATGCGGCCGCCGTCGGCGAGGATCGCCGCCTGCCGCTCGATCTCGCTGCGCACCGCACGCTCGACGCTGCGCAGCGAGTTGACGTTCTTGGTCTCGGTGCGGGTGCCCCACTCCGACGAGCCGCGCGGCATCAGCGACACGTTGACGTCGCAGCGCAGCGAGCCCTCCTCCATGCGCACGTCGGAGACGCCCAGCGAGCGCATGATCTCGCGCAGCTCGGTGACATACGCCTTGGCCACCTCCGGCGCCAGCCGGTCGGCGCCCGGGATGGGCTTGGTGACGATCTCGACCAGCGGGATGCCGGCCCGGTTGTAGTCGACGATCGAGTAGTCGGCGCCGTGGATGCGGCCGGTCGCGCCGCCCATGTGGGTGGACTTGCCGGTGTCCTCCTCCAGGTGCACCCGTTCGATCTCGATGCGCACGCTCCTGCCGTCGACCTCGATGTCGATGTAGCCGTCGAAGCAGAGCGGCTCGTCGTACTGGGAGATCTGGTAGTTCTTCGGCATGTCCGGATAGAAATAGTTCTTCCGGGCGAAACGGCACCATTCGGCGATGGAGCAGTTGAGCGCCAGGCCGATGCGGATCGTCGACTCGATCGCCTGCGCGTTGGCCACCGGCAGCGAACCGGGCAGCGCCAGACAGGTGGGGCAGACATGGGTGTTCGGCGGCGCGCCGAACGTCGTCGGACAGCCGCAGAACATCTTGGACGCGGTGCCCAGCTCGACGTGCGTCTCCAGGCCCAGGACCGGCTCGAACCGGCCGAGCGCCTCGTCGTAGCGCATGACGACTGTGCTGTCAGTCACGGATCAACCTCAATTCTCTCAGCGCCTCCAAAGTCTCGGCCTGCCACAGCCGGAATGAGGGCACACGTTCCAGGTGCTCGAGTCTCATCGTTTCGGCGATGAGCGCAAGGTAGTCAGCAGCTTCACGACCTGCCCGCCGACGCCGCTTGCCGCACGTGACGATGTCGGACAGTGTCCTTTTCGGGTCTGCGAGTGTTTCGACGCGCGCGAGGCGGTCGGCTTGATGGACGGTGCTCTCATCCCACGATGAGCCGGCGATCCGACGAAGAACATCGACGTCGGTCAGAGCCCAGCTCTCCATCTCGCGAACAGGCACCACCCGCACCACTGGACGTGCCAAGGCAGCGGTCTGCCAGTGTCGTAACAGCGGGGTCCAGTATTTCCTCTCCTCCCGGGAGGAATCCGCAGAGCCGTCGTAGTGGTAGAAGAGGAGCGTCATCCCGGACGAGGCGGCCTCGGCCGCCCTGCACACGGCCTGATGCTTCGACTCCCCAGCCTGCACCGATATGCGCAGGACCTGAACGGGCGCCACTCGAAGGTGGTACGGCAGGCACATCCGATTGAGCGCCCGTTCAAGCAGGACCGGCAGGAAGTCGTAGTCGGAGTTGCCTTCGGCGGCCAGGCAGGCGTTCACCTCGATCACGAGGCCGCCTCCAGCAGTTGTCGCGCCTCTTCTTCCGAGATGGCGGCGAAAGCCCGCCGTTCCGGTTCCGAGACCACCAGCCCCACTTCGTCGAGAGGTGGTGTGCCACCTGGTGACAGCGGGGCAAGTTGACGAGCACGCGACACCCTGCTCGCCACCCCTGGTTCAGCTGCCTCGGGAACCGTGATCCAGTCCATGACCAGCAGATCTTCGCGGTCGACGGTGAGCAGCATCAGCGGGGAGTGACTGCTCATGATGAGTTGCGCCAAGGGCGCCCCCTCGACCACGGCCTCTCCCGGATCCGTGACGAGTCTTCGCAGGTGACGCACGAGCTCTCGAAGCCGTTGCGGATAGATCCCGTTCTCGGGCTCCTCGAAACAGATGAGGCCGCGATGCCCAGGATCGTACAGAGCGGCCAACAGGGCCAGTACCCGCAGCGTGCCGTCCGATGCGACCCGGGCACTGACGCGCCCCTCGTCACGCGTCCGGAGATAGACCTCCCACTGCTCCTTGGCCGGATTCTCCTCAACCTCTATGCCGGCGAAACCCCGGACGACGCGCGCCATGTCGGTGGCGATCTCGTCGAGTGAGCTCCCGAACTCGTCCGAAGTCGTCTGCTCGATCCGCCGCAGCACCTTGGCGAGGTTGGCTCCGTTCGGATCGAGTTGCTCGCCACGCTGGTGACGCGAACTCGGCATCCGCAGGGAAGCCGGATCGAGCTGGAGGAACCGCCAGGAGGCTATCTCCTTCCGCAACGCGTACAGCAGAGGAAACTCTCCAGCCGAGGTGATGCTCGACAGGACCGTCGCCTCCGCGGCGTGCGCGGCCAGCTCACGCTTGCGGCCCTGCCTGCCTTCCTGCGCGATGCGGAACACCGGTCGACCGGCATCGTCCGCGGTCGTCTCCAGGAGGGGAGATTGCCTCTTGTACCTGAGGAAGGCGGAGCGAAACTCCCGCCCTACGGGACGACGACGCAGCCAGGAGTCGTCCGCGGAGCGAATGGGCCGTGCTTCCTCACGCGCCACGTAGGGCCGGATGAAACCATCCTCACTGCGACGCTGCACGATGTCGAGCTCGTATCGGATGCGGGTATGCGTGACCTGGAGCTCCGCGCCGAACTGATCCGCCACGGACGGATCCAGCAGCACCTCGACGACGAACGACATGCGGTCCACGACGCGACCGTCACCTCGGCGCCTGAACAGCTCTCCGAGATCCCCTCGCGCGGCGGCGAAGGCGTCGTACAGCGACGGGGTGTCCACCAACTGACGAAGCAGTTGGATGCCGTCGAACAGGTTGGACTTCCCGCTGGCGTTGGGCCCCAGGACCACGAGGAATGGCGGCACGTCCAGCCTGAAATCTGCGAACGACTTGAAGCCGTCAATCTCAATGTGTGTGAGCATGCCGCCACCCCTTCTACAGCTCGGGAGCCCGGGCCAGCAGCGGGCCGCCCCAGCGGCTGTCCAGGGCCTTCTCGACGGCGGCGCCCACCCGGTAGCAGCGGTCGTCGCCCAGCACCGGCGCCATGACCTGCAGGCCGACCGGCAGCCCGTCCTCGTCGGCCAGGCCGCACGGCACCGAGATGGCCGCGTTGCCCGCCAGGTTGGTCGGGATCGTGCACAGGTCGGCGAGGTACATTGCCATCGGGTCGTCGGCCCGCTCGCCGATCGGGAACGCCGTCGTCGGCGTCGTCGGCGAGACCAGCACGTCCACCTGGTGGAAAGCGGCCTCGAACTCGCGGGAGATGACCGTGCGCACCTTCTGCGCCTGGCCGTAGTAGGCGTCGTAGTAGCCGCTCGACAGCGCGTACGTGCCCAGCATGATGCGCCGCTTGACCTCGGGGCCGAACCCCGCCGCCCGGGTCAGCGCCATGACCTCCTCGGCGCTGCGGGTGCCGTCGTCGCCGACGCGCAGGCCGTAGCGCATGGCGTCGAAGCGCGCCAGGTTGGACGAGCACTCCGACGGCGCGATCAGGTAGTAGGCGGGCAGCGCCGTCGCGAACGACGGGCACGACACCTCGACCACCTTGGCCCCGAGCGACTCCAGCAGCGCCACGGCCTCGTTGAAGCGGGCCAGCACGCCGGGCTGGTAGCCGTCGCCGCCGAACTCCTTGACCACGCCGATCCGCATGCCCGCCACGTCGCCCTGCCGGGCGGCCTCGACCACGGACGGCACCGGCGCGTCGATCGACGTGGAGTCGAGCGGGTCGTGCCCGGAGAACGCCTCGTGCAGCAGCGCCGCGTCGAGCACGGTGCGGGCGAACGGGCCCGGCGTGTCGAGCGAGCTGGCGAACGCGATCAGCCCGTAGCGGGACGAACCGCCGTAGGTCGGCTTCATGCCGACGATGCCGGTGACGGCGGCCGGCTGGCGGATCGAACCGCCCGTGTCGGTGCCGGTGGACAGCGGCGCCTCGTAGGCGGCCACGGCGGCGCTCGACCCGCCCGACGAGCCGCCCGGCACCCGGTCGAGGTCCCACGGGTTGCGGGTCGGGCCGTAGGCGGAGTTCTCGGTGGAGGAGCCCATGGCGAACTCGTCCAGGTTGGTCTTGCCGAGGATCACCAGCCCGGCCTCGCGCAGCCTGCGCGTGACGGTCGCGTCGTACGGCGGGCGCCAGCCTTCGAGAATCTTGGACGCGGCCGTGGTCGGCATGTCGTGGGTGGTGAAGATGTCCTTGTGCGCGACCGGCACCCCCGCCAGCGGCCCGAGCCGCTCGCCGGCCCGCAGCCGCTCGTCGACGGACCTGGCCTGCGCCAGCGTCACCTCGCGGTCGACGTGCAGGAACGCGTTGACCTTCGGCTCGACCTCGGCCATGCGGTCGAGGTGCGCCTCGGCCACCTCCACGGCCGACGCCTCGCCGCCGGCGATCAGCGCGCCGAGCTCCGCGGCGGTCTTGTGGATCAGGCTCATGCCTCCTCCCCCAGGATGCGCGGCACCCGGAAGCGGTCGTCCTCGACGGCGGGAGCGCCGGAGAGGGCCTGCTCGGGGGTGAGAGACTGTCGCACCTCGTCGGCACGGAAGACATTGGTCAGCGGAAGCGCGTGCGACGACGGCGGCACGTCCTCGGCGGCGACCTCGGCTACTTTCGCGACCGACTCGATGATGGCATCGAGCTGCGTGGCGTAGTGGTCGAGCTCGTCGTCCGTGAGCGCCAGCCTGGACAACCGGGCCAGGTGTGCGACCTCGTCGCGGGTTATGGCGGACATGAGTCGTTGAACCCGTTTCGTGGATGGAGTTGGGACACTCACATCCTAGGGGCGTCGACGGAACGCCTCCGAACCCTTAACCACCTGGAAACACACCCCGGGAAACACACCCTGGCCCGCCGTCACCCGTACAGCTCCCCCAACCCCACGGGCCGCACGTCCGCCTCCGAGGCCAGAGCGCCGTCGAAGCCCGCCCCGCTGTAGCACGCCAGCACGGTGTCACGCACGTCGTAACCCTTCGCGGCGAGCACCTCCCTGGCCCGCCTGAGCCGCGCGCTGTGCCGCGGGCCCATCCTCCTGCCCCACTTCACCTCGCCCAGTGAGAGCACCCGCCGGGGCTCGCCGGGCATCGCGGGCACGAAGACCACGACGTCCACCTCGATCTGCTCGCGACGCTCGGCGTCGGTGACCACTCCGGCCCTGACCTCTCCCGGCAGTTCGCCGAAGACGTCCTCGATCCGGGCGAACTGGCGGCACAACTCCTCGAAGTGCGGCCCACCACCTGGTCCTGGAAACGTCCCTGCGAGTCCGTCCAGACGGGCGCCGCCCGCCCGCTCTCCAGCAGCCCCCAACGAGGGCGCATCACGACCTGGTAGAACGTCACCAGCGGTTCGCACACGCGGTAGACCGAACGGGACGGGCGAAAGACGTCGGGCTCCCGCCGCAGCAGGTGGTCCTCCGAGGTCCTCCAGCACGTTGAGGTGGTGACTCCTCCGCTCCCTGAAGGGAGCGGCTTCTCGCTAAGCCGCTTGGGCGGCCTGGCGAAGGGCAAGCCCTGCCCTGAGGATGTTGGTCGCCGCGTTCACGTCGGCGTGCGCGGTGTGCCCGCACGCCGTGCAGGTGAACGCGGCTTGGGTGAGGCGGTTGTTCTTCGCGCAGTGCCCGCAGCGGGCGCAGGTGCGGGAGGTGTTGCGGGGATCGACTGCGATCAGCTCTCGACCGGCGCTTTCAGCCTTGTGCGCGAGGATCGTCAGGAACACCCTCCAACCCGCGTCGAGAATCGAACGGTTGAGGCCGGTTTTCTGCGCGACGTTGCGGCCGGGGGCGTCGATCGTGCCGGACGCCGAGCGCATCATGTGGGTGATCCGCAGGTCCTCGTGCACGATCACGTCGCAGCCGCGCACCAGCGCCAAGGCGGCCTTGTGCGCGCCGTCCACCCGCTGCCGCCGCACCTTGGCGTGCAACGCCGCCACCCGGGCGACCGCCTTACGGCGGCGCTTGGATCCCCGCTTCTTACGGGCCAGTTCTCGCTGGGCCGATGCCAGGCGGCCGGCGCAGGCGGCCAGGTGCCGCCGGTTGTCGATGTGGTGGCCGTCGCTGGTCGTGACCAGCGAGGCGAGGCCCAGGTCGATCCCGGCGACCACGCCCGTGGCGGGCAGGGGCTGCGCGGGCACGTCGTCGCACGACAGCACGACGTACCAGCGGCGGCCTTCACGCTTGACGCTGATCGTCTTGACCCGGCCCTTCACGGCCCGGTGCTGGTGCACCCGGACGTGTCCGACGCCCTGAAGGCGCACGAATGTGGCGGCCGGATGCTCGGGTTGGGAGTCCCACCGGCAGCCGTCGCCGTCCTTCGGCCACTGCACCGTGTCGAACCAGCCCCGGCCCTTGAAACGCGGGAACCCGGGCGTGCGCCCGGCTTTGACGCGGTCGAAGAACGCCCGGAGCGCCTTGTCCAGGCGGCGCAGCGTGGCCTGCTGGGAGGAGAACGACCACCGGCCCTGACCCTCTGGATCGTCGGCGCGGATGTGCTTCAGTTCCGCCGACTGATCGCCGTAGCGGACACTCACCCCGGCCCTGGCGTAGGCGGTGCGCCGGTGCTCCAGAGCGGCGTTGTACAGGGTTCGGTGGTCGTCCAGGCATGCTGTCAGGGCGGCGGCCTGCCTGCTGGTGGGACGCAGCAGGAACTTGAACGACCTGCGCACACCCACCTCCCACACTCGGTAACGACGCGACCACGGTACCGACAGGCACCGACCAAAACCCGGAAGGAGACCCGTGATGCGCAGACCTGGCGGGTCAGGGCACGCTCGGGCCTTGACGGCCCTCCCGCTCCCGATTCCCCCGGCGGCTGAAGCCGCCGGTCCCCTCGGGAGGCTCTGATGGCCGATGTCGGCGGCTCTGCGTCCGATGTATCCGGCGATCCCGCCCCGGGTGCCGTTGCCGGAGGCGACGGCGGCCAGCACGGAGTGGTAGAGAGCCGAGTCCCGTACGTCCGACTCCTCCACCAGGAGGTAGCGGGCCTCACGGAACAGCGGCGTCCCCGGGTCGAGGACGGTCCGCTGGACCCATGCGTCGAAGTCGTCGAGCCCCTGCGGCGTGTCACCACCGACGAACCGCAGGTAGGCGGGCGTGCCACCGACCACCGCGTGGGTGCGCACCGCCAGCCGGGGGTCCGTGATCCGCCAGTGGTCCGCCGCCGTACGGTGGTCGAACGGGCGCACCACCAGCTCCAGCGACGCCCGCCCACGCAGCGGCGCGCTTCCTGCCAGGAGGCGCCCCATCACCGACATCGCCGATCCGCACAGCAGCAGGGAGACGTGGGCGTCCCGGGCGATCGCCCGGTCGATCTCCCGCTGGATGATCGACGGAAGCGCGGGCGGCACCTCCCGGCGGCGAACCTGGCCAGATGGCGCCACTCGAAGTCACGGGCGAAGAAGCGGTCCGGCTTGGGGATCACGGGCCGTCCCAGATATCGAAGTGCACTTCGACGAAGTGCACTTCGATCGTCAGGCCGTCTGGGTGACCTCGGGGCGGTAGCCGTACTCGATGTCGGCGCCGGCGTGGCGCTCCTGCAGCCAGGCCGTGGCATCGCCGGGAGGCATGGGGCGGCCGAACAGCCATCCCTGCCCCAGGTCGCAGCCCATCTCGGCGAGCCGCAGAGCGACCTCGTCGGACTCGACCCCCTCGGCGACCGAGCGCAGGCCGAGAGAGCGGACCAGGTCGACGATGGAACGCACGATCCGGGCGTCGTCCTCCGACTCGGCCATCCGCCGGACGAACGACGCGTCGATCTTGACTTCCGAGACGGCCAGGCGCTGCAGCCGGATCAGCGACGAGTAGCCGGTGCCGAAGTCGTCGAGGGCGAGCGGCACCCCGAGCGCCGCCAGCGCCTTGACCGTCTCGTGCAGGTAGGTCTGGTCACCCATGAGGATGCGCTCGGTGACCTCCAACTGGATCGCCGCCGGTGGCAGGTCGTACTTGGCCAGGCCCCGTTCGAGTTGCTCCGGCAGGGCGGAGCCGAGCAGGTCACGGGCCGAGACGTTCACCGAGACCCGCACCCGCAGGCCCGCGCGCCACCAGCGGGCGGCCTGCTGCAGCGCGGCGTCGATGACGTACGCGGTGAGCTGGCGCATCAGATAGGACTGCTCGGCCAGCGGGATGAACTCCGCCGGGGCGATCGGCCCGTACGCCGGGTGCCGCCAGCGCAGCAGGGCCTCCACCCCGTGCACCGTGCCGCTGGTGAGGCAGACCTTGGGCTGGTAGTGCAACGCCAGTTCGCCGTTGTCCACGGCGCGGCGCAGGTCGCCCAGCAGGTTGAGGCGTTCGGGAGAGTTGCGGTCCTTGTCGGGCTGGTAGAGCTCGACGCCGGTGCGCCCCTCCTTGGCCAGGTACATGGCCACGTCGGCGCGCTGGAGCAGCAGCTCGAAGTCGGGCGCGTGGTCGGGGTAGAGCGCGATGCCGACCGAGCCGTCGAGGTCGAACGTCATGCCCTCCAGGCGTACGGGCTCGGTGAGGGCGGCCCGGAGTCTGGCCGCCACCTCGCGGGCCGCGTGGGCGTCCCTGATGGACGGCAGCAGGACGGCGAACTCGTCACCGCCGAGCCGCGCCACGACGTCGCCGGGCCGCACGGAGTGGGTGAGCCGGTGCGCCACCATCTGCAGCAGCCGGTCGCCCACCGGGTGGCCGAGCGTGTCGTTGACCTCCTTGAACCGGTCGAGGTCGAGCAGGAACAGGCCGACCCGCTCCTCCTGGCGGGCCTCGGCCAGCGCCTCCTCGGTGCTGACGATCAACATCTTGCGGTTGGGCAGGCCGGTCAGCTCGTCGTGCATCGCCTGGTGGTCGCGACGCATGGACAGCGTCGCCGTGAAGTAGACGGCCGCCAACGGCGCCACGAACAGCGGCACCAGCTCGGGCGCGCGGCTCATCACGACCACGACCAGCGGCGCGAGGCCGAGCAGCCCGGCGTAGACGAGGCTCTGCGGGCCCAGCGACGCCCTCAGCACCCGGGTGATCGAACGCCGCTCGTGCAGCGCCACCGCCCCGCTCACCAGCGCGGCGCGCACGGCGAAGTAGGCGACACCGGCCAGCCCCATCGCCGGAAGGTCGCCGCCGGACGGCACCCACGGCACTTCGGGGGCGGGCACGATCCCGAACACGCCGAGCACGGCCGCGGCGGAGGTCAGCGCAAGCGTCGACTGGGCGGTGTTGAACAGCACCCGATGCCACGCCTTGCGGGTCACCACCCCGTTCAGAACGACGGCGACCGTCTGCATGAGCACCGCCACGGGCAGCCCGAAGTGCAGCAGCACGGCGAAGGTGAACATCGTCGAAGGGTAGGTGCCGCCCACCTGCGTCGCCGACGACACCATGACGGGGCGCAGCTCACCCAGGATGACCAGCACGGCCAGCACCCAGAACAGCGGCGTGCGGGCGAGCTCGGCCAGCGGACCCGGATCGAGCCCGAGCATGGCCGCCACCAGCGCGGTGAAGCCGATCACGGAGACTCCCGCGAGGTAGGCCCACAGCGGCGTGCCGACACGTGGCCCTGTGTCGCGGGTGTCGGTTGGGTCAGTCATCGGTAAACAGAACCCCCATCAGGTCACTATGGGAGGGTACGACCTTTACCCCACTTCGCGAAACCGAGCGCGTACGTTCTGTCACTTCTCCTTTCGGACATATGCCCAGAAACAACACTGCGTAGACAGCATATCGACGCTCTGTACCTGAGGGGCGGGTTTTCACCCCTTTTGCTGCCCTGGCGGGAAAAGTCGGCGGACAGTCCCGTCCGGAGTCCGCTCCTGAGTACCCGCCCCGAGGGGTCAGGGATTCCCGGTCACCGCGCCGGCGCCCGCCCTCGCACACGCCGACAAACCATCGCGAACCCCACCACCGCCTCGGACCCCCGACCGTTGAACCTCACGAAACCCGTGGACGTGCGTGGCGTCGGACGTCACAAGCTCTGCGAGCATCGGACGTCGCGGGTCCCATCAGGGCCCCGGGCATACCGGGACGCCCGGCCCGCCCCCGCGCCGCCCGACCCGTTCGCGGGCGACACCCTGTCCGGGCATGGTGGAGTGCCTGGTGGGAACGAGAACCCGGGCGTGACCGAGGGCCCAGGCGTGACCGAGCGCCCAGGCGTGACCGAGCGCCCGGGCGGCGGCTTCGTCACACCTCGGCGTGGCTGACCGGAGAGACGTCACGACGCCGAGCAGGAACGGTCGGCTCTGCCTGATGCCGCTGACTGTGGCGAGGGGAGGCCACGATCTCGGCGCGGCTGTCGTGGCCGAAGCCGTGCCCGGCGTCGGAGCCGTGCCCGGCGTCGAAGCCGTGGCCGCGGCAGTAGCCGTTGGTGACGATCAGCCGGGCGCGAGCGGGCGTGTAGGCGCTGGCATGCAGGGCGATGGTCACGCCCTGGCACCTTGAGCAGATGGTCGGCTGTTCGACTGTCATGAAAGGCCTTCCGGAGAGACGCGAGCCCTGGCTGGATGGGGCCTGCCCGCGAAACGCGATCACACACCCGTCGGCGGCCCTTCAGGCCGGGGGTGAAGCGGGCCCTCCCGTGCAGCGGGGCGAGATCCCCGATGTCATCCCGGGTCGTCGTCGGGGGTGAGGGCTACCGCTGCGGCCGCCTCCGGACCGTCCTTGAGGAGGACCTCGAAGCCCTGCTCGTCGAGGATCGAGACTCCCAGGCTGACCGCCTTGTCGTACTTGGATCCGGCGTTCTCCCCCACGACCACGAACGACGTCTTCTTCGACACCGAGCCCGCGACCTTGCCGCCCCGGCTGGTGAGGGCCTCGGCCGCGCTGTCGCGGGTGTAGCCGTCGAGGGTGCCGGTCACGACGAAGGTGAGGCCCTGGAGGGTCTGCGGCCCCTTCTCCGGAGCGGGCTCGTCCTCCATGCGCACCCCGGCCGCCCGCCAGCGCTCGATGATCTCGCGGTGCCAGTCGACCGCGAACCATTCGCGGATGGTGGCGGCGACGCGGGGGCCGATGCCCTCCACGGCGGCCAGCTCTTCCTCCGAGGCGTTCATGATGGCGTCCATCGAGCGCATCTGGTCGGCGAGGACGCGGGCGGTGGGCGGCCCGATGTGGCGGATCGACAGGGCGACGAGCACCTGTGCGAGGGGCCGCTGTTTGGCCTCCTCCAGCTCCTGCATGAGCGTGAGCGCGTTCTGGCTCGGCTGGCCGTTGATGTTGGAGAAGAACGAGACGACCTTCTCCTCGCCCGTCTTCGGGTCGATCTTGGGCAGCCCGGTGTCCTTGTCGCGCACCACCGACTTGATGGGGATGAGCTGGTCGAGCGTGAGGTCGAACAGGTCGGCCTCGGTGCGCACGGCCGGCTGCTGCGGCGGGAGCGGCTGGGTGAGGGCGGTGGCCGCGACGTAACCGAGGCCGGTGATGTCGAGGGCGGTGCGCCGGGCGGCGAAGAAGATGCGCTCGCGGATCTGCGCCGGGCAGCCGCGGGCGTTGGGGCAGCGCAGGTCGGCGTCGCCCTCCTTCTCGTAGGCCAGCTCGGTGCCGCACTCGGGGCAGTGGGTGGGCATGACGAACTCCCGCTCGGAGCCGTCGCGCAGCGCCGTGACCGGGCCGACGATCTCGGGGATGACGTCGCCCGCCTTGCGCAGCACCACCATGTCGCCGATGAGCACGCCCTTCTTGACCACGACGGCGGCGTTGTGCAGCGTGGCCCGCTCGACCGTGGAGCCGGCCACGACGACGGGCTCCATCACCGCGAACGGGGTGACCCGGCCGGTGCGCCCCACACCCACCTGGATGTCGAGCAGCTTGGTGTTGACCTCTTCGGGCGGGTATTTGTAGGCGATCGCCCAGCGCGGCGCCCGCGAGGTGGAGCCCAGCTCGCGCTGGGTGCGGAAGTCGTCGACCTTGACGACCACGCCGTCGATCTCGTAGGGCGGGTCGTGCCGGTGCACGCGGTAGTGCTCGATGAACTCGTTGACCTCGTCGAGGCCGCGCACCACCTGGTAGAGGTCGCTGACCGGCAGCCCGAACGAGCGCAGCCGTTCGTAGACCTCCGACTGGGCGCGCGGCGCCGTCGCGCCCTCCCACACGCCGACCCCATGGACGATCATGCGCAGTGGGCGCTGGGCGGTGATGCGCGGGTCCTTCTGGCGCAGGGTGCCGGCGGCGGAGTTGCGCGGGTTGGCGAACGGGGGCTTGCCCTGCTCGATGAGCTGCTCGTTGAGCTTGGTGAAGTCGTCGACCGGGATGTAGACCTCGCCGCGCACCTCGACCAGGCTGGGCACGTCGTCGCCCGTCAGCCGGTGCGGCACGCCCTTGATCGTGCGGACGTTGGCGGTGACGTCGTCGCCCGTGCGGCCGTCGCCCCGGGTGGCGCCGCGCTCCAGCTTGCCGTCACGGTAGACGAGGGCCACCGCCAGCCCGTCGATCTTGAGCTCGACCAGGTAGGGGCCGGGGTCGCCCTCGGCCAGCCGCTCGGCCCTGCCCTGCCAGGCGGCCATGTCGGCCGCGTCGAAGGCGTTGTCGAGGCTCTCCATGCGGGCGAGATGCCGGACCTTGGCGAAGTCGCCCGAGACCGGCGCGCCCACCTTCTGGGTCGGCGAGTCTGGCGTCTGGAGCGACGGGTGCGCCTCCTCCAGGGCGAGCAGCTCCTGGAACCAGCCGTCGAACTCGGCGTCGCTGACCGTCGGCTGGTCGAGCACGTAGTAACGCCAGCGCGCCTCCTCGACCAGCTCCGTCAGCTCGGCGTGCCGCTTCAGCGCGACCACCGGCACGCCCCCGGCGCTTGGCTCGCTCACGCGAGTCCTCCTTCACTCTCGCCGCGTCCCCGACCTGAGGAAACGTTATCGCCCGGCACCGACAAGAACGGCCCAGGGAACCCTCATGGAAGCGCCCGCGAAGCGCCACGGGTCCACCACGTGACCGCCGGCCGGGCGGCCCCGGCCGCCCCCTCGCCACCCGGGGCGGCGTCCGGGCGGAGCGGTCAGCGCTCCCGTGACTCGCCGTCCGGGTCGTCCCTGAGCACCTGCGCCGCCTTGCGGCAGACGGCCAGCGCCGCCCTGGCGTACGCCGGCGACGCCCCCGCGAGCCCGCAGGCCGGGGTGAGCGTGACCTGCCCGGCCAGCCGGTCGGGCGAGAAGCCGAGCCGCCGCCACAGCTCCAGCGCCGGCTTGGCGACCACGTCAGGACCGGGCAACCGGGTGTCGGTGCCAGGGACGACGCCGAGCAGCAGCGCCATGCCGGCCTCGACCGCCTCGCCCAGGGCGTCCTCGTCGCGCCGCCTGACCAGCGAGGCGTCCACGGACACGCCACGCACGCCGGCCCTGCGCAGCACCCCGTACGGCACGGCGGGCGCGCAGCAGTGGACGACGGGGTCGGGGAAGGCGCGCAGCGACTCCTCCACCCGCCACTCCTCGACGGCGGCCAGCCGCCCGAACCCGGACGCGGTCGGCACCGTGCCGGCCAGCGCGCCCGGCAGGCCCGGCTCGTCGAGCTGGAGGACGACCTCGGTGACGCCGGGCAGCCGCCGCCGCACCTCCGCGACGTGGTCGGCGACGCCCTGCGCCAGCGAGGCGGTCAGGTCGCGCACCGCGCCGTGGTCGGACAGCATCTTGTCGCCGTGGCGCAGCTCGACCGCGCCTGCCAGCGTCCACGGCCCGCACACCTGCACCTTGAGCGGCCCCTCGTGGGCGTGCCCCGCCTCCTCCAGCCCGTCGAGGTCGCGCCGGAGGTGGTCGACGGCCCTGCGGTGGTCGCGGCCGGGGCGGTCGGTGAGCCGCCAGCCCGACGGCTGCACCTCCACCGGCAGGTCCACCAGCAGCGCGGCCGTCCGGCCGACCAGGTCGGCGCCCACGCCGCGGGCCGGCAGCTCCGGCAGGTAGGGCAGGCCGGGCACCTCGCCGAAGACGACGCGCGCCGCCTCCAGATGATCTCGTCCGGGATGTGACCCGACGCCAGTGGCTTCCCACGTCAACATGGGACAAGCGTAGGCTCTCCGGAATGAGACTCACGAAGTACGGCCACGCGTGCGTGCGAGTGGAGAAGGACGGCAAGGTCCTCGTCGTGGACCCGGGCACGCTGAGCGAGGCGGAGGCGCTCGACGGCGCCGACGCGGTGCTCGTCACCCACCAGCATTTCGACCACCTCGACGTGGAGCGCCTGAGGTCCGCCTCGCCCGAGCTGGAGGTGTGGACCTGCGAGGGCGTCGCCGGGGAGCTGTCCGGCGTCCCGGCCAAGGTGCGGGTGGTGCGGCATGGCGACGACTTCACGGCGGCGGGTTTCGCGATCCGGGTGTTCGGCGAGTGGCACGCGAAAAACCACCCCGACATGCCGATCGTCCAGAACGTCGGGTTCCTGCTCGATGACGAGGTGTTCTATCCGGGTGACGCGCTGACGGTGCCGGACGTGGAGGTGCCGACGCTGCTGGTGCCGACGCACGCGCCGTGGCTGAAGGGCTCGGAGATGGTCGAGTATCTGCGCACCGTGCGCCCGGCGCGGGCGTACTCGACGCATGACGGGCTGCTCAACGACGTCGGTCTGTCGCTCGTGGACAACTGGCTGAAGCTGGAGTCCGACAAGCAGGGCGCCGACATGCGCAGGCTGGCCGTGGGCGAGTCGATCGACCTGCCGTAGCGGGGTGGTCAGGCGGCGGAGCGGTCAGGCGGCGTGGGCGATCGTGGCGGATCCGATCACGGTCGAACCCGTGTAGAGGACGGCCGCCTGGCCCGGGGCCACTCCGGTCGCCGGCCGGTCGAGGTCGATGCGCAGCCGGCCGCCCGACTCCTCGATGCGGCACCCGTAGACCTCGCCGTGGGCGCGGAGCTGAACGGTCAGGTCGTCGAGGACGGACGGCCCGTTCCAGAGGGGTGGTCCGCAGGTGATGGACGTGACCTCCAGCGCGGAGCGCGGCCCGACGGTCACCGTGTTGGACACCGGCTCGATCGACAGCACGTAGCGCGGCCTGCCGTCGGCGGCGGGCCGGTCGATGTGCAGACCCTTGCGCTGCCCGACGGTGAACCCGTGGGCCCCCCGGTGGCTGCCGACCACCTCGCCCTCCTGGTCGACGATGGGGCCCTCGGCGGAGCCGAGCCGCCCGGCCAGGAAGCCCCGCGTGTCGCCGTCGGCGATGAAGCAGATGTCGTGGCTGTCGGGCTTGTCGGCCACGGTCAGCCCGCGCCTGGCCGCCTCCTCGCGCACCTGCGCCTTGGTGGAGTCGCCCAGCGGGAACATGGCGTGGCCGAGCTGCTCGCGGGTGAGCACGCCCAGCACGTAGGACTGGTCCTTGCCCGGGTCGACGCTGCGTGACAGCACGCCGTCGACGAGCCGGGCGTGGTGGCCCGTCGCCACGGCGTCGAACCCGAGCGCGAGCGCCCGGTCGAGGACCGCCGCGAACTTGATCTTCTCGTTGCAGCGCAGGCACGGGTTGGGCGTGCGGCCCGCGGCGTATTCGGCGACGAAGTCCTCGACCACGTCGCGCTGGAAGCGCTCGGCCATGTCCCAGATGTAGAACGGGATGCCGATCACGTCGGCGGCGCGGCGGGCGTCGCGCGAGTCCTCGACCGTGCAGCAGCCCCGGGCTCCCGTGCGGTGGGATTGGGGGTTGGCCGACAGGGCGAGGTGCACACCTGTGACGTCGTGACCGGCCTCGGCGATCCGAGCGGCGGCCACGGCTGAATCGACGCCGCCCGACATGGCGGCAAGCACACGCAGTCCCATGACCGTTCCAGAGTACTGTCCGATGGAGGGTGCGCTTCGCGCGGCGCCCAGGCGCGCTCCCCCGCGCCCTTTCTGGAAGGATGCACGGCTATGCGACTGTTCGGCCGCAAGGGCGACGTGGAAGATGACGGCATCGCCGCGTTCTGGGCGTGGTGGGAGGGTGCGAGGCCCCGGATCGACGCTCTGTTGGCGGCGGGCGACACCGCGGGGCTGGCGGCCGAGCTGGGCCCGGCCGTGCGGGCCGTCCACCCCGACCTGGTCTGGGAGCTGGCTCCGGGCCGGGAGGCGGCGCACGCGCTGGTCGTGACGGCGGCGGGCGACGCGGAGCTGCGCCCGCTGGCGCACCGCTGGGTCAGGGCCGCGCCCACGGGCGACCTGCTGTGGGAGTTCCATCCGTCCCGTCAGGCCAACGCGCGGGCGCAGGAGCTGACGGTCGAGGTGGGCGGCGTCGAGGTGCCGGTGGGCAAGCTCGTGCTCGGGCTGCGCGCCCCGCTGGGCGCCTCCCGGGTGGACGTGGCCGCCTACCATCCGATCTTCGGCGAGCTGGACGAGGACGACCGCATGGAGGCGGCGCTGCTCGCGCTCGACCGGGTCCTGGGCGAGGACGAGGTGGCCCGCTGGGTGGGCGAGATCACGGCGGTGACGCACCAGCCGATCGACGCCGTGGCGGCCGTGCACCTGCCGGCGGTGGTCGCCGATCTGGCCTCCGGCTACGCGGAGGAGCAGTGGGCGTTGCTGGAGGGGCAGACGGCCTCGGGCGCCGCGCTGGTGGCCACGGCCAGGCATCCGCTGCGGCCGGTGGACTTCCCGCTGTACGACCAGCACGTCATGGTCACGTTGCCGTACGCGCACCGCGACGACGACGGCCTGCCCGCCGGGGAGTCGGTGGAGGCGCTGCGCGCGTTCGACGAGCGGCTGACGGCGCTGCTGGCCGAGCCGGCTGCCGCGGCCGTGCTCGCCGTGCACCTGAACGCGGAGGGGCACCGGATCGTGCACGTGTACGCCGACCCGGACGGTGACACCGCCGGGCGGCTGCACGAGCTGGCGGCGGGCTGGCCGGAGGGCCGGGCGCGCGTGGACGTGGCGGGCGACCCGGCGTGGAGCGCGGTCGTCCCGTTCGTCAGCTGACCTGTCGGGCGGGCCCGGTCAGCTGACCTGTCGGGCGGGTCCGGTCAGCTCAGGCCGGCGCGGCGGGCCCGCTCGACGGCGGCGGGCAGCACCTCGATCAGGCGGTCGATGTCGTCACGGGTCGAGGTGTGGCCCAGCGTGAACCGCAGCGACCCCCTGGCCGCCGCCGGCTCGGCGCCCATGGCCAGCAGCACGTGGGACGGCTGCGCCACGCCCGCCGAGCAGGCCGATCCGGTCGAGCACTCCACGCCCTTGGCGTCGAGCAGCATGAGCAGCGCGTCGCCCTCGCAGCCGGGGAAGGAGAAGTGGGCGTTGCCGGGCAGCCGGTGCCGGGGGTCGCCGTTGAGCACCACGTCGGGCACCGCCTGGCGGACGCGTTCGATGAGCTCGTCGCGCAGCTCGGTCAGGCGGCGGTGCTGCTCCCGTTGTTCCTTGACCGCGACGCGGACCGCGGCGGCGAACCCGGCGATGGCGGGCGCGTCGAGCGTGCCCGAGCGCACGTCGCGTTCCTGCCCGCCGCCGTGCAGCACCGAGACGGGGGTGACGCCCCTGGCCAGCAGCAGCGCGCCGACGCCCATCGGACCGCCGATCTTGTGTCCGGTGAGGGCGAGCGCGTCGGCTGCGGAGTCGGCGAACGACACCGGGAGCTGTCCGACGGCCTGCACGGCGTCGGTGTGGAAGGGGATGCCGTGGTCGTGCGCGATCGCGGCGAGCACGTGGACGGGCTGGACGGTGCCGACCTCGTTGTTGGCCCACATGACGCTGACCAGGGCGACGTCGTCGGGGCCGGCGGCGATGGCGGCGCGCAGCGTGTCGGGGTGGACCCGGCCGGCCTCGTCGACCGGCAGGAGCTCCACCTTCGCGCCCTGGCTGTCGGCCAGCCACTGGGCGGGGTCGAGGGCGGCGTGGTGCTCGGCGGCGCTCATCAGGATGCGCGTGCGCGGGGCACGCGCCCAGTAGAGTCCTTTGACGGCGAGGTTGTCGGCCTCGGTGCCGCCGGAGGTGAAGACCACCTCGCTGGGCCGCGCGCCGAGCGCGTCGGCGATGGTCTCGCGCGCCTCCTCCACGACCCTGCGCACCCGCCGGCCGGCCGCGTGCAGCGACGAGGCGTTGCCGACCCGGCCCAGTTGCTCCGTCACGGCCTCGATCGCCTCGGGCAGCATGGGCGTGGTCGCCGCGTGGTCGAGATAGGCGGGCGGTCTGCTCACCCGGCAAGGGTATCTCGTTTGCCGGTGTACCGTCCGGACGGTATAGTAGGCGGCATGAGAAGGGACGAGTTGCTGGACGCCGCGGAGGAGCTGCTCTGCGACCAGGGCTCCACCGCGCTCACCCTCTCCGCCGTCGCCGACCGGGCGGGCGTGAGCAAGGGCGGCCTTCTCTACCATTTCAGCAGCAAGGAAGCCCTGATCAAGGGGATGGTGGAGCGGCTCATCGCCGACTTCGACCAGCTCCTCATCGACCAGCCGGGCGACACCTACACCGAGCGCTACCTCAGAGCCACGCTGGCCGCGGTCCGCTCGGGCCGGCTGCGACGCTGGGCCGTGGTCACCGGCGCCTCGGGAAACCTCTATCTGCTGGCCCCGCTGCGCGAGGCCATGACCCGCTGGCACCGCGAGGAGCTGGCCGGCGAGCCCGACCCGACGGCGTCGCAGATCGTCCGCCTCGCCTGTGAGGGCCTGTGGGACGTGGCGAGCCACGACCCCGGGCTCAACACCGAGGACGACCTGGTGGTCCTGGAAGCCCGGCTGATGGCGCTGCTGAAACCGGAGGCCATGCCGTAGCACGGCGGGCGGGCCGACACGTCCCGCCCCCGCGCGCGGCCTGCCGACAGGCCCGCCTCCGGTCACCGGCCGCGGCCCTCCCTGCCGAGGGGAGCCTCCCCGCGACGCCGGGGCCGCCTTCACCCAGCCCTCACGAGGGGCTTCCCACCTTCGGGACGTCCGTCCCCCGCGCCCTGCCCCCGCCGCCGAGCCCGCGCCCACGCGCGAGTCGCCGCCCCATCCCCCACCGCCCGGGGCCGCCCGGCGGGCGCGCGCCCCACACCCCTGATCCGAGATTGTGAGAGGTACGAACGATGACGCAGGACCTGCGGACCGCCCGCTACGGCGCTGTCCTCACCTTTGTCGTGGCCGGACTGATGGTGGGCACGATGACGGTGCGCATCCCGGCCCTGACCGACAAGCTCGGCCTGTCGGAGTCGGCCGTCGGGACCATCCTGCTGGTGTGGGGCCTCGGCGCGCTGGTCACCATGCAGTCCATGCGCCGCGTCATGGCCCGTACGGGCAGCAAGACCCTGCTGCGCGTCGGCGGCCCGGCGACGGCGCTCGGCCTGGTCGGCGTGGCCTTCGCCCCCAACCTGCCGCTGCTGCTGGTGGCGGCGGCGTTCTTCGGCATGGCGTTCGGCGTGGTGGACATCGCCATGAACGCCCAGGGCTCCACGGTGGAGCGCGCCTACGGCCGGCCGCTGCTCAACGGCATGCACGCGGGCTGGTGCGTCGGCGCCATCGCCGCCGGCGGGCTGGGCAGCCTGTCCATCGCCTTCGGTCTGTCGTTCACCGCGAACGTCGCGCTCGTCGGCCTCGTCTCGCTGCCGCTCATGGTCGTCATCGGCCGGGCCTACCTGCCGGAGGCGCCCTCCACCGGGCAGGCCGGGACGGCGGCCCGCCGGCGCATGCCGCCGATCGTCTACCTGCTGGGCGCGCTGATGTTCTTCGCGTTCATGGTCGAGGGGACGGTCGCCGACTGGAACGGGCTGTTCATGCGCGACTCCCTGGGCGCGCCGGAGGCGCTGGCGGCGCTCGGCTACCCGGTGTTCGAGGCGGGCATGCTGATCGCCAGGCTGACCGGTGACCGGCTGCGCTCCCGGTTCGGCGTGCGGGGCATGCTGACCGTGTCCGGGGTGGCCACGGCCGGGTTCTTCGCCGTCGTGCTGGCGGCTCCGGCGCCGATGGTGGCGCTGTTCGCGATGTTCTTCGTCGGGCTCGGCGTCGCGACGATCTCGCCGATGACGCTGTCGCTCGCCGGCACCGCCACCGACAACCCCGGCCCGGCGATCGCGCAGGCCGGCGCCATGGGCTACGCCGGGCTGCTGCTGGGTCCCGTGGTGATCGGCTTCCTGTCCGACGTCACGTCGCTGCGCACCGCCCTCGGCATCGCCGTCCTCCTCGGCGTGCTGATCGCCGTGGCGGCCCGGTTCCTGCCGCGCGAGGAGCCCGCCCGGATCACCGTCCTGCCGCCCGCCGAGCGCGAGCCCGCCCGCGCGGCGGCCTGACGGTCGCCCGCACAGGGCCGCCCGCACAGGGCCGCTCAGAGAAAGGGCCGCTCGGAAGGGGCCGCTCGGAGAGGCCGGGGCCTGACAAATGTCATGGCCCGGCTCCGCACAAGTCCCGGCCGGCTGCTGAGATGGGCGACTGCCGGACAGGGGGCACGCACCGGCACAGTGAGGGCGTGAACACGACAGCGATCGAGGTGCGGGACCTGCACCAGCGCTACGACGACTTCGAGGCGGTCCGCGGGATCAGCTTCGAAGTCGCCCGCGGCGAGTTGTACGCCCTGCTCGGCACGAACGGCGCGGGCAAGACCACCACGCTCGACGTCCTGGAGGGCTTCCACGCGCCGACCGAGGGACAGGTGCGCGTGCTCGGCCACGACCCGCTGGCCGAACGGGCCGCAGTCCGCCGGCGGGTGGGCCTGGTCCTGCAGGAGGCCGGCTTCTACAAGGACCTGACCGTCGCCGAGACCGTGGACGCCTGGCGCCGCTGGACCCCGCGGGCCATGGAGCGCCGCGCCGTCCTCGACCGGGTCGGGCTGGCGCACCGGGAGCACGTCCGCGTCGCCCAGCTGTCCGGCGGCGAGAAGCACCGCCTGGACCTGGCTCTGGCCGTCCTCGGCCGGCCGGAGGTGCTCTTCCTCGACGAGCCGACCACCGGCCTCGACCCGGAGGCGCGGCGCAACGTGTGGGCGCTGGTGCGCGAGATGGTCGCCGAGGGCGTCACCGTCCTGCTCACCACCCACTACCTCGACGAGGCCGAGCAGCTCGCGCAGCGCCTGGCCATCATGCACGCCGGGCGGATCGTCACCGAGGGCACCCTGGGCGACGTGCTGGCCACCCGCGGCACCCGCATCGCGTTCCGGCTGCCGGGCGTGCGGCCGAGCGAGCTGCCCTACGTCCCCGGGCTGACGCGGCGCTCGGTCCGGGTGGACGGCGAGGCGTACATGATCGAGACGGACGAGCCGCAGGAGGACCTGCGGGTGCTGCTGACGTGGGCACACCAGCGAGGGTTGGGGCTGACCGGCCTGGAGGTGCGCCGGCCGTCGCTGGAGGAGGTCTTCCTGGAGGTCGCGGAGACGGAGAGGGTGGCGGCATGAGCGGGTTCGCGAGCTGGACGTCGATGGTGTGGGCGCAGGCGCGGCTCAACCAGACGGTGCTGCTGCGCCAGCGCGGACTCGCCTTCAGCGTGCTGCTGCTGCCCCTGTTCATGGCGTTCGCGTACACGAGCGGCGACGGGGGTGCCGGCGCCACGGTGAGCGGGGTGCCGGTGGCGGTGTTCGCCGCCGTGGGAGCCATCGCGGTGGTCTTCCCGTTCTCGTACATGACGATCAGCACGGGCATCGTGGTGCGGCGGGAGGAGCGCGTCTACAAGCGGCTGCGCGGCAGCGCGCTGCCCACCAGCGCCATCTTCGCGGGCGACATCCTGCACGCGACGCTCGTCGGAGCGGTACAGGGCGGGGTGATCCTGGCCTACGTCATCGCGGTGGTGGGGGCTCCCGTGCCGCGCAACATCCCCCTCATGCTGCTGGCCTTCGTGCTGGGGGCGGCGGTGTTCGCCGCGCTGGCGATCGGCACGTCCGGGCTGATCCCCAACTACGAGGTGGCCCAGCTCGTGGCGCTGCCGGTGCTGCTGGTCTGCATGTTCGGCTCGGGCATGCTGGTGCCGCTGTCGGAGCTGCCCGAGTGGGGGCAGCGCGTGGCCGAGCGGTTGCCGCTGACGCCCGTCGTGAGCATGATGCGCACCGCCTTCCTGGGCCGCGACTTCGGCCGGGAGGGCGCCCCGGAGGTCGGCTTCCTGGAGGCGTTCCAGGTGTCGGCCGCGGGACTCGGCGTCGCCCTGCTGTGGATCGGCGTGAGCCTGTGGTGCACCCGCCGCTACTTCCGGTGGGACCCACGCCGCGCATGACCGTAACCTTGGGGCCGATGAAGGCGCGCGTGGTCAGCACCAGGGTCATCGCCGGGGTGGCGGTGACCCTGTTCGCCGGGTCCATGGTGGCGATGCTCGCCGTGCCCGCCGCCGGCATGGCGATGGAGACGGGGTCCGGGTGGATCGTCCCGGTGGCCGCCGGCTTCGGCACCCTCCTGACCGTCTGCTACGCGCGGGTCCTGTGGGCCGCGTTCCTGCGCAGGCTGACCTGGCGGCACTGTCTCGACGTGGGCGTGGTGGCCGTCATCTCCTACGGCGTTCCGCTGTTCGCCGGGGTGAGCTGGATCGCGTTGCCGATGGCCTTCATCTCGGCGGCCTCGGTCGTCTTCACCCGCGCCGCCGTCACCTGGGCCGTCACGCTCGCGGCGACCGTCGCCGCGATCCTCGTGATGCTCGTCTCGGGGATGCCGCTGCCGCTCGCCCTGCCGATCGGGGCCGTGGCGATGCCCTTCATGGCTCCCACGACGTACGGCGTGGCCTGGCTGTGCCACGTGGTGGACGACCTGCGTGAGGCCCGGGCGGAGCTGGCCCGCCGCGCCGTGGACGAGGAGCGGCTGCGCTTCGCCCGCGACCTGCACGACACCCTCGGCCACACCCTGCACGCCATCGCGCTGCGGGCCGAGCTGGGAGAGCGGCTGGTCCGTACGAGCCCCGGCGAGGCGTGCGCCGAGCTGGCCGAGATCCAGCGGATCTCCCGCGCGGCCGTCCACGACGTGCGGGAGGTCGTGCGCGGCTACCGGGCGATGTCGCTCGACACCGAGCTGGCCGGCGTGGTCGCCGTGCTGGGCGCGGCCGGCATCCGCTGCGACCGGCCCGAGCTGCCCGCGGACCTGCCCCGCCACGTGCACGTGCCGCTCGGCTGGGTCGCCCGTGAGGCCGTCACGAACGTCCTGCGCCACAGCGCCGCGAGCTGGTGCGAGGTCACCGTGCACATCGAGGAGGACCAGGTGATCCTGGAGATGGTCAACGACGGCGGGCCGGCCGGCGCCAAAGTGGCGCGCGGCAACGGCCTGACCGGTCTGGCCGAACGGCTGTCGGCGGCGGGCGGCTCGCTGACCACGGAGGCGGGCGGCGGAGCGTTCCGCGTCAGCGCCGCCGTGCCGCTGGCCGGGGGGACCGCGTGATCAGGCTGCTGCTCGCCGAGGACCACCACCTGGTGCGCGGCGCGTTCGCGGCGCTGCTCGGCACCGAGCCGGGCATCGAGGTCGTGGCCGAGACCGGCCGCGGCGACGAGGCGGTCCGCCTCGTCGGCGAGCTGCGGCCGGACGTGGCCATGCTCGACATCGACATGCCGGGCCTCGACGGGCTCACCGCCGCCGAGCGGATCGCCGAGGTGGCGCCGACCTGCCGGGTGGTGATCGTGACCGGGTACGGCCGCCCCGGTTACCTGCGCCGGGCGATGGCGGCGGGCGTGCGCGGCTTCGTCGGCAAGGACAACCCGGCGGCCACCCTGGCCCGGGTGATCAGGCAGGTGCACGAGGGCGGCCGCTACATCGACCCGGAACTGGCCGCCGACGCCCTCTCCATGCGGGAGTGCCCGCTGACCCCGCGTGAGCTCGACACCCTCCGCGTGGCCGCCTCCGGCGCGCCGGTGTCGCGGATCGCCCGCGAGCTGCACCTGTCGGAGGGCACCGTGCGCAACTACCTGTCGTCGGCGGTGACGAAGCTCGCGGTGGAGAACCGCCACACCGCCGTCCGCCGCGCCCGCGACATGGGCTGGCTCTGACCCGGGCGGCGTCAGCCTTTTATGACACGTGGAATCCTCACATGACAGAGGACGCCGCACGATGTGCGGCGCCCTCTGTCTTCGTTCCGACCGGCTACTTGCGCTTGTTGATCTCCTCGGTGAGCTGCGGGACGACCTGGTTGAGGTCGCCCACGACGCCGTAGTCGGCGAGCTCGAAGATCGGCGCCTCCGGGTCCTTGTTGATCGCGACGATGTTCTTCGCGGTCTGCATGCCGGCCCGGTGCTGGATGGCGCCGGAGATGCCGGCCGCGATGTAGAGCTGCGGCGACACCGTCTTGCCCGTCTGGCCCACCTGGAACTGGTGCGGGTACCACTGGGCGTCGGTCGCGGCCCGGGAGGCGCCCACGGCGCCGCCCAGCGAGTCGGCCAGCGCCTCGATGACGGCGAAGTTCTCGGCCGAGCCGACGCCGCGGCCGCCGGAGACCACGATCGCGGCCTCGGTCAGCTCGGGGCGGGCGCCCTTCTCCTGCTTGACGCGCTCGACGATCCTGGCCGCCCGGGCGCCGTCACTCAGGGAGACGGTCACCTCCTCCTCGGCGCCGGCCCCGGCGGCGGCCTCGGGGGCCGTCGAGTTGGGGCGTACGGCGACGATCGGCGTGCCGCGCCGCACCCGCGACTGGACGTTGACGCCGCCACCGAAGATCGACTGGTCGGCCACGAAGCCCTCCCGCAGACCGACGGCGTCGGTGATGACGCCGGAGTCGGTCTTGACCGCGAGGCGGCCGGCGACCTCCTTGCCCTCGGCCGTGGCGGCCACGAGCACCGCGGCCGGCGACCTGTCGGCGACGAGCTGGGCGAGCAGCTCCGCCTTGGGGGCGACCACGTGGTCGACCACGTCACCGGAGCCGGCGACGTAGATCTTGTCGGCGCCGTACTCGGCCAGCTTGGCCTTGGCGTCGGCGGTGATGCCCGGGCCGGCCCAGACGGCGGCGGGCGTGCCGAGGGAGCGGGCCAGGGTCAGCAGCTCCAGCGTGACCTTCTTGACCTCACCGTCGACGTGCTCGACGAGAACGAGAATCTCCGACATATCAGTAAAACCCCCGTTCTCAGATGAACTTCTTGGAGGCGAGGAACTCGGCGACCTTCGCGCCGCCGTCGCCCTCGTCCTTGACGATGGTGCCGGCCGCGCGCGGCGGGGCCGGGGCGAACTCGACGACCTCGGACCAGGCCGCGCCGAGGCCCACCTGGTCGGCCGCGATCTCGGCGTCGGCGATGCCGAGCGTCTCGACCGGCTTCTTCTTGGCCGCCATGATGCCCTTGAAGGACGGGTAGCGCGGCTCGTTGATCTTCTCGACCACGGAGACGACGGCGGGCAGCGTGGCCTCGACCCGGTCGAAACCGTAGTCGGTGAGCCGCTCGATGGTGATCGAGGAGCCGCTGACGTCGACCTTGCGGGCGAGGGTGAGCTGCGGGGCGCCGAGCCGCTCGGCCAGCATCGCGGGCAGCACGCCGGTGCGCGCGTCGGTGGACTCCGAGCCGAGGATGACCAGGTCGAAGCCGATCTTCTTCAGCGTCTGCGCCATCGCGTAGGAGGTGGACAGCGCGTCGGAGCCGTGCAGCGCGTCGTCGCTGAGGTGGACCGCCTTGTCGGCGCCCATGGCCAGCGCCTTGCGGATGGTCTCGGTGGCCTTGCCCGGGCCCATGGTGAGGACGGTCACCTCACCGCCGTGGGCCTCCTTGAGCTTCAGGGCCTCCTCGACCGCGTACTCGTCAAGCTCGTTGACCACGCCGTCCACGGCGTCGCGGTCGAGCGTCTTGTCATCGGACCGCAGCTTGCGCTCGGTCGCCGTGTCAGGGACCTGCTTCACGCAGACGACGATGTTCATGGCCGGTGGCCGACCTCCCGTGTTCGCGTGCGCCGCCGCGACGGTGCGACGGGCGCTGGTTGCATGCTGTCCAGAGTGCCAGGTGACCTGTGGGCCTCCGACAGCGGGTGCGCGGGGTTCGCCCCGGCCTCCGCCGTCATGTTACCCACGGGTAGCTTCACCGCAAATCGTAACCCATCCCACCCTACCGAACTTTGTTCCGGTCCTGGATCCGCGACCGGCCGTCACGCCGAGAGCAGGAAGACAATGCCCGCCACCAGCGCGGTTCCCGCGAACAGCGCCAGCGTGAACGTGCTGAAGGCCGCGTTGAGCCCTAAGCAGAGCCCGGCGGCGCCGGCGATCCCCGCGAGATCGACCACGATCCGGCCACGCAGGTACGGGGCGCGGGCGAACAGCGCCACGCCCGCGTCGGCCACGACCGCCAGCGCGTACCCCGCCAGCAGGAACAGCGCCACCTCGGGCAGCGGCTCCCAGGCCGCGGCCGACAGCAGCGAGACGAACAGCCCCGAACCGATCACCCAGCGCCTGCGCACCTTCTCCCGGTGCCGCCCCCTGGTCTCCTCGGGGGAGCCCGGTCGCGCCCGGTCGCCGGGCCGCCACTGCCGCGTGTCCAGCTCGTGCACGTCGCCACCACGTGACCGCGCGACGCGCCGCCGAGGCGGCGGGACGGCCGCGGCCGGATCCACGCCCAGCCGTTCGCAGATCTGCGCGGCCGTGGGCCGCGCGGCCGGGTCGGCGGCCAGGCAGTCGCGCAGCAGCGGCTCCAGCCAGCCGGGGACGCCGTCGAGGTCGGGCTCGTGGTGCACGACCCGGTAGGCGACCGCCGAGGCCGGCCCCTGCCCGTACGGCCGGCGACCCGTCGCCGCGTAGGCCATCGTGGCGCCGAACGAGAACACGTCGGCCGCCGGGCCCGCCTCGCGCCCTTCGAGCACCTCGGGGGCCAGGTAGCCGGGTGTGCCCACCACCGCGCCCGAGGCGGTCACGGACAGCGAGTCGAACGCGCTGGCGATGCCGAAGTCGATGACCACCGGCAGCCCGTCGGCCATCATCACGTTGGCCGGCTTGAGGTCGCGGTGCACCACCCCGGCCTCGTGGATGGCCAGCAACGCGCCGGCCAGCCCGGCGGCCAGCTCGCGCAGGCCCGTCACGGGCACCGGCACGGCGCTGAGCGGCCTGCCCTGGACGTAGCGGGTCACCAGGTAGGGCCGAACCCCGTCAGCCGAGGCGTCGGATGAGGCGTCGAGTGAGGCGTCGAGCACCTCGGCCACGTGCGGCCCGCCCACCCGGCGCATGGTCTCGACCTCGCGCGCCAGCCGGGCCAGCGCCCCGGCGTCGGCCACCACGTGCGGGTGCAGCACCTTCACCGCGACCGTGCGGCCCTCGGGGTCGAGCGCCAGGTGCACCTCGCCGAACCCGCCGGATCCGAGCCTGGACAGGAGCTGGTACGGGCCGAGACGATCGCTCATACCCCATCCTTCCCCCCGAAGGCGCTCCGGGACTCCCCTCCGATCAAGGTCGCCCGCCCGACAACCCGCTCAGGGGCGGGCCGCCCGCCCGCCACCGGTTCAGGCCCAGGGAGCGAGGAAGCCCAGCCCCAGCGAGTCGAGCAGGGAGCCGATCAACCCGCTGATCAGCCCGACCACGCTGTCCTGAGCGCTCCTCGTCAAGTCCTTGATCGCGTCGTCGGGCGGCTGCCACGGCGCCCACACCGTGTTCTGGCCCAGCGCGAACATCACCGCGAGCAGCGCGGCCGTGCCCACGACGAGCAGGGCCACCGTGGCGGCGCCTGGGCTGCGCAGCACACCGGTCAGCGTGCGGGTGACGGCCTGGCGCGGCGCACCCCCGCCCGGCAGCAGGAACAGGCCGGCCGAGAACGCGCCCGCCGCCCAGGCGGCCGCCTCGTTGACGCTCATGCCGCCGCCCCAGCGCAACAGCCCCCAGGCGCACACCCCGAACAGCATCGCCAGCGGCACGTGCACCAGCGTCACCAGCGACGCCTTCACCAGTGCCCAGGGCGTGCCGACGAGGACGAGCAGCGGGTCGGCCGCGCTGGAGCCGCGCACCTGACGCCGTTTGACGAGGTCGCCGAAGAGGTATTCGCCCACCCGCAGCACCAGCGCGACGGCCACGGCCACCGCGCCGACGGTGACGGGCATCATGACGGTCAGGGCGACCAGCGTGACCAGCAGCAGCGCGCCGGTGAGCCCGCTGCCGACCGGGTAGCGCTTGCGCTCGCCGGGCGGCGTGTAGGGCGGAGGAGAGGGGCGCTGCCGGGCGGCGGCCTGCCGCCGCGACTCGCGCGTGGGCTGCGGCGCGGGCGGGGCCGTGACCGGGCGGTGGGCCGCCGGGGCGGGATAGCCCGCCACCCGCTGGTCGGGGCGCGGCGCCGGCCGGGCCGGCATCGGCGCGGGCACGTAGGGGGGTGGCCGCTCCTCGCGGCGCTCCTCCCTGCGCTCCTCGCGGCGCGGCTTGGGCCGGTCGTACTCGACCGGCGGCAGCAGGTCGGAGAAGGAGTCCATCACCCGCGTGCGGGTCGACAGCTTCTTCGTCGTGCCCTTGGCGGGCGGCGCCTCCGGCGGCGTCTCGTTGAAGGTGGTCACCGCCGGGTCGAGCGCCCGCGCCATCCGCAGCAGCTCCTGCGCGCTCGGCCGGGCCGACGGCTCGACGTCGAGCGCCCGCGCGAGCCAGCCGCGCAGCCAGGCCGGCGCCTTGTCGAGCTGGGCGCGGCCCTCCATGATGTTGAAGCAGACCGCCTCGAACGTGCCCGTGCCGAACGGCGGCCCGCCCGTCGCGGCGAAGAACACCGTCGAGGCCAGCGCGTGCACGTCGGCCGCCTGGGTGATCTCCGTGTCGCGGATGATCTCCGGCGCGAGGTAGCCGGGCGTGCCGACGAACATCCCGGTCTGGGTCAGCCGGGTGGCGTTGACCAGATGGGCGATGCCGAAGTCGATGACCAGCGGCTCGCCGTCCACCAGCATGACGTTGGACGGCTTGAAGTCGCGGTGGATCACGTCGGCGGCGTGGATGGCCACCAGCGCCTGGCACAGCCCCTGGGCGAGCTTGATGACCTCGCGCGCCGGGAGCGTGCCGTCGGTCAGCACCGTGTCCTCCAGCGTGCGCCCGGGCGCGAACCGGGTCACCACGTACGGCTGGCCCCCGACCAGCTCGGCGTCGAGCACCTCGGCCACGTGCGGGCTGCGTACCCGGCGCATCGTCTCGACCTCGCGGGTCAGCCGGTCGCGCGCCTTGAGATCGGCGGCCACGTGCGGGTGGAGCACCTTGATGGCCACCTCGCGGCCCTCCGCGTCGACGCCGAGGTGGACGACGCCCATGCCGCCCTCGCCGATCTTCCGCACCACCCGGTAAGGACCGATCCGCTCCGGCGCCTGGGTGTCGCCCCCGCTCATCGCCACCGTCCCCGCGTCATCCCCCCGAGTCCCCTTTCAGTCCGTTGAGCTGCTCGACCACCGGCCCGACGTCCAGCGGAGCCCATACGGCCCGCCATGCCTCGGCCCCGATCGTGTAGTAGGCGAGGAGCAGCGAGAGCGCGGCACTCACCGCGAGGACTCCCGCCAGCACCATCGCCGCTGTTGTCGAGGGTACGAGGGATGAGAGCGTTCTGCGCATCTGGCGGCCAGGTCCCTCCACCCCCGGGCCCGCGCAGACGGTCACCAGGGCCACCGCCGCGCCGCAGGCCAGCGCGTCGTGCGCGTCGGCGCCGAGCACCACGGTGAGCAGCAACGTCACGGGCAGGCCGAGGATGAGCGCGTAGAGGGTCAGCGCCAGCGTGATGCCCGCCGACTTGGCCAGCGCCCGCGGGTGGGCGAACACCCGGACCACGTCGAGCGCCGCCGCCCCGGTGGAGCGGCGGGCGGTGAGGTCGCGCTGGGCCAGGTCGGCCGCGCGCAGCAGCACCGCGGCCGGGACCGCGACCACGGCCACCAGGACGGGGGCCACGACCGCCGCGGCGGCCATGACGACGAGCAGCATCGCGGCGGCCACGCCGTACGCCTTGGAGCGCTGGAGCGCCTGGCCCGGCCGGGCGCCGGGGATGAACGGCTCTCGCTTGGTCTGGGGGTCGGGGGGGTACTGGGGCTGGGCCGGGATGTAGGGGGGCGGCTGCTGCTGGAGGGGGCGCTGCTGTGCGGGGTGCGGGCCGGAGGCGGGCGGGTAGCCGGACGAGTGCGGTCCGGAGGCGAAGCCCTGACCGCTCGGGCGGCCGTAGTCGGGCGTGTCGGGACGGACGCGCCGGGTGGGCACGTCTCCCTCGTACGCGGGCGCCTGGGGCGGACCGGCCGCCTGGGACTGCTGCCACGGCTGCGGCGGCGCGCCCTCCTCCTGGATGCGCCGCAGCTCCTCGGGCGTGACGCGCCGGGTCGGCCACGGGTCGCCCTGGTCGGGCAGCAGCGAGACGTACGGCTGGTCCGGCGCCGGTCCGCCCTGGGCGTGCGGTCCGGCGCCGTACGGCGGGGCGCCTGGACCCGTCACGGGACGGCCGGACGGCTCGCCGGGGCCGGGGTGCGGCTGCGGCGGGAGGCCGTGGTGGGGCCCGCTCTGGTGTGCCGGGCTCTGGTGGGGGCCGCTCTGGTGTGGCGGGCTCTGGTGGGGGCCGCCGTGGTGCGGGGCGCTCTGGTGTGCCGGGCTCTGGTGCGGGGCCATGGGCGCCGACCGGCCGTCGAGCAGCCGCCGGGGCGTGACGGGCGGCGTGGAGATCTCGTACGCCGGCCTGCTGTCGAGCCTGCTGTCGCTCGGCGTGGGCGGCGGCAGGTCGGGACGCGGCACGGTGGAGATCTCGTCCGGCACGCCGCTGAACGACCTGGGCAGCATCCGGGCGGTCTGCTCGGCCAGCTCGGCCGCCTTGGGCCGCTTGGCCGGGTTGCGCTGGAACGCGGCCTTGAGCAGCGGCTGCAGGGGCGCGGGCGCCGCGCCGATCTCCGCCTTGCCCGCGGTGATGTTGTAGAAGATCATCTCCAGCGTGCCCTTGCCGAACGGCGGCTGGCCGGTGGCGGCGTAGAGCAGCGTGCCGGCCCAGGCGTGGACGTCGACCTCCGGCCCGGCCTCCTGGCCCTCGATGATCTCCGGGGCGAGGAAGCCCGGCGTGCCGATGAACATGCCCGTCTGGGTCAGCCGCGTCGCGTCGACCGCCTGCGCGATGCCGAAGTCGATGAGGATCGGGTCGCCGTCGACGACCAGCACGTTGCCGGGCTTGAGGTCACGGTGGATCACGCCGCCCGCGTGGACGGCGGTCAGCGCGGAGGCCACGCCGTGCGCGATCCGGAGCAGCGCGGGCAGCTCCAGCGGGCCCTCGTCCTTGACGATCTCGTCGAGGGCGCGCCCGGCGACGTAGCGGGTCACGATGTAGGGGCGATGACCGGTGACGTCGGCGTCGAGCACCTCCGCGATGTACTTGCCACGGACCCGGCGCATGGTCTCGACCTCGCGCGACAGGCGCCGCCTGGCGACCTCGTCACCGGCGACCTCGGAGCGCAGGACCTTGACGGCCACCTGCCGCCCCTGCGGGTCGACGGCGAGGTGGACCACGCCCATTCCGCCCTCACCCAGCCGCCTGAGCAGCCGGTAAGGGCCAAGTCGGTCATCGTTCATGGCATGAAGCACCATACCGGCTTAATCCCCGCCCACGAGATGAACCACGAGGCCACATTCCCACTCGTACAACGTCCGGCTGAGCCCCATCGGTTTCCCATCCCACGGTCTCGAATTGGCTACGTTCACGGGGGTGCCGGCCGCCCGCGGACGTCGCGACGCGGGGCCGCCGGCTCAGGTCGACAGGGCGAGCACCTCCGCGCCCTTCAGGCCGGCGAGCGTGGCTCCGGGCACGGCGAGCTTCGAGCGGCGCACACCGCTGCCGATCACCACCCTGGGGTGCTCGGCGACGTGCGTGTCCACCAGGATCGGCCAGTCGGCCGGCAGGCCGAGCGGGGTGATGCCGCCGTACTCCATGCCGGTCAGCTCGACCGCCTGCGCCATCGGCGCGAAGCTGGCCTTGCGCGCGTCGAGGTGCCTGCGCACCACCCCGTTGACGTCGACGCGCATCGTCGCGAGGACCATGCACGCGGCGTAGCGGGTCTCGCCGCCCCGCCTGGCGGCGACGACCACGCAGTTGGCCGACGCGTCGAGGGCGACGCCGTAGCGCTCGCAGAACGCCGCCGTGTCGGCCAGCTCGGGGTCGATCTCGGCCACCTCGGACGGCCCGGCCGCGCCGGCGCCCAACGCCGTCACGGCCCGCGCCACCGGGTCGGCGAGCAGGTCGGTCCGCTCGGTCGCCGGTGTCCAGTGCAACGTCATCCCATCTCCTCGGTCGCTCCCGAAGGACCCTACGCCGGTCCCGCGGGCAGCGCGCGCGACGTCACGACGACTGCAGCACCCGTTGGTGCAGGCGCGTGACGACGTCGCGGGCGGACTCCATCGCCCCCGCCTGCCAGGCGATGAGACGGGTGAGCCAGTCGCCCGCGAAGTAGACCCTTCCGGCGGGGCGTTGCAGAAGAGTGAACGACGAATCAACGGAGGGCCAGCGCACCCAGCCGCCCTGGATGTGCTCCTGGCGCTCCCAGGCGATCGAGACGGCCGACAGCAGCCCCTCGCCGTACCTGTCGCCGTGGATCTTGCGGCCCTGGGTGACGGCGCGGCGCCTGCGGTCATCGGGGGTGAGCGCGCCGTACAGCTCGGCGTGCTCGTCGGTGTTGTAGTAGCCGACGAGCACGCCGCGTTCGGCGTGGTAGTCGTGGGAGGGGTACCAGATGTGGGTGATGTCGAGGTCGGTCTCGGTGACGCCGCCGTAGATCCGGTCCTCCAGCTCCCACCAGCGTCTGCCGTACTCCAGGCCGATCTTGCCGGTGGCGACGGGCACGGGCGTGCGCAGCGCCGCGGTCACCTGGGCCCCCAGGTTGTGCGGGATCTTGGCGAGCAGGTGGGGCGGGAGGGTGGCGACGCAGTAGTCGGCCTTGACGGCGCCGCCGTTCCAGGTCACCTCGACGCCGTCGGCCAGGTCGGTGATCCGGGTGACGCGGGCGCCCGTCCTGATGCGGTCGGCGCCTACCGCCTCGGCGAGCCGCGTCACGATCGCGTCCATGCCGCCGACCGGCTGGAACATGGGCGTGGCCTGTTCGTACCCGAAGTCGTTGGTGATCGCCCGGCCGGTGGCGGCGGCGAGGACCTCGTGCAGCGAGCCGGGGCCCGCGACGGGGACGCCGCCGTCCAGGGCCGGGAACCTGTCGAAACCGCGTCGCGGCGAGCCCTCGTAGCCGAAGCGCGGTCCGAGGTCGCCGAACCGGCGCAGGAACTCCAGCAGCCGCTCGCGGTCGTCCTTGGTGAGCGTGCGGTTGAGCGCGCCCACGTTCGTCGCCTTGGCCAATAATTCCGCGACATATCCATACATGTCGGCTCGGGCGGTGCGGGCCCGGACGGTCCTGCCGTTCGTGTGGACGTACGCGCTCGCGTTGCTGTTCACGAATGTCTCGATGGGGATGCCCAGCTCGCGGCAGTAGTCGAGAGTGACCATCCAGGGGGCGATGCGGCCGGGCCCGGCGTTGAAGTACACCCCCTCGCCGAACCGCACGTCCTGCGCCGGGCCGTTCAGCTCGGTCAGCCGGTCACCGCGGCGCAGCGTGAGACTGCGGCCACCGGCCCTGGTCCTGGCCTCCAGGACCGTGCAGTCGTAGCCCGCCTTGCCCAGCTCGTAGGCCGCGGTCAGGCCGGCCACCCCGGCGCCGAGGACGACCACCTTGGCGGCGGCCCGGCCCCGCAGCGCGAAGTCGCCGGGCCGGGGCGGGGTGAAGCTCTTGTCCTGCTCGTCGGGGGCCAGGCCGAGCGCGCCCATGGCGGCGTACATCGCTCCCGCACCACCGGCCGCCCCGATCCCGACGAGCAGCCCCCGCCGCGTCAGCGCCGCCCCGTCCACGCCCACCTCCCACGAGCACACCGGAGTCCGGCCGGCGTTCCGGCCCACGCTCCTCGGCCACGACGACCAGAGGGCACCGTATACCCGCGCCCCCGTCGCCCCCTACCGGGCGTCCGGTGCCGGCGACGACGTACGATCGGACATCGCAGCACCCCCGCCTAACGATCACCAACAAATCCTCGCTCTGTCACGTCCCGTTCGCCCAGATCCGCATCGGAATCGTTGTAGGAAACCTCCATGCTCGATCAGGGCGTCCTGGTGTGGGATCGGACGCATGATGCAGACACGGCCCCACCGCCGCGGCTTCCGCACGGCGGATCTCGCCCGGATCAGCGTCTTCGCCGCGCTGATCGCCGTCCTCGGCCTGCCCGGGGCGCTGAACGTCTTCGGCAACGCCGTCCCCATCACGCTGCAGACGTTCGGCGTGATGCTGGCCGGCGCCATCCTCGGCTCCTGGCGTGGCGCGCTCGCCGTCGCCGTCCTGATCCTGCTGGTCGCCGCGGGCCTGCCGCTCCTCGCCGGCGGACGCGGCGGCCTCGGGGTGTTCACCGGGCCCTCGGTGGGCTTCCTCCTCGGCTGGATCCCCGGAGCGGCCCTGACCGGCTGGATCGTCGAGCGCGGCGGCGCCTCACCCGGCAGCGTCCGCCTGCTCGTGGCGTGCCTCGCGGGCGGCGTCGGCGTGATCTACCTGATCGGCATCCCGGTCCAGGCCGCCGTCATGGGGCTGCCGCTCGCCCAGGCCGCACTCCTCAGCATGGCGTTCGTGCCCGGCGACGTCGCCAAGGCGGTGATCGCGTCGATCGTGGCGCGCGGCACGCAGCGGGCCTACCCCGCCGCCGTCCCCGCCGTCCATCGCGAGCGGGTGAAGGCCGGCTGAGCCAGCCCATGCCCGTCGCTCTCCTGGTCCGGCGCCATGCCGCCGAACGCCCTCACCATCCGGCGCTGCACGGTCCCGCCGGCTCCCTCACCTACGCCGAGCTGTGGCACGAGGTGAGCACCAGGCCCCTCGGCGGCGCAGGCCTGGTGGCGATCACCCTGTCCGACCCGGTCGACCAGCTCGTGGCCGTGCTCGCCGCCGACCTGGCCGGCGCCACGCCGCTGCTGTGCGACGCGGACCAGCGCGCGCGGGTGATCCCCGCGCTCCCCGTCGACCGGCACATCGACGCGCCCCTCCCGTCAGCCGCGAGCGCGCGGCCGGCGGGCGAGCCCGTCGGCGACGACCCGGCGTGGGCGTGCCTCACCTCGGGCAGCACCGGACGGCCACGAGCCGTGGTGCGCACCCGCGCGTCGTGGACGGGCTCCTTCCCGCACCTGAGCGCGCTGGCCGGCATCGGCCCCGACGACGTCGTGCTGGTGCCGGGCCCGCTGGTCTCCTCCCTGTACGCCTTCGCGGCCGTCCACGCGCTGGCCGTCGGCGCGACGGTCGTCCTTCCGGGACGCCGGACGACGGGCGTGCCGACCTCCCTGCTCCACCGGGCGACGGTCGTCCACGTGGTGCCGCACCTGCTGCCCGCCGTCCTCGACGTCCTGGCGGACGGCGGCGGTCGGCTGCGCACCGCCGTCGTCGGCGGCGCCGCGCTGCCTCCTCAGGCACGGGACGCCGCCGCGCGGGCCGGTGTCAGGGTCGTGTCGTACTACGGGGCGACCGAGCTGTCGTTCGTCGCCGTCGACGCCGACGGCACGGGCCTGCGGCCCTTTCCCGAGGTCGAGATCCAGGTACGCGACGGCGAGGTGTGGGCCCGGTCGCCGTGGCTGGCCCAGGGCTACCTGGCGGGAGCCGCCGGCCCGCTGAAGACCGACGGGGCCGGCTGGATGAGCGTCGGTGACCGTGCCGAGCCGTACCTGCCGGGAGAGCCGTTGCGGCTGCGCGGGCGCGGTGACGGCGCCATCCAGACCGGGGGCGCGACCGTGGTGCCCGAGGACGTCGAGGCGGTGCTGCGCGGCGTGCCCGGCGTCACCGACGTCGTCGTCGTCGGCTCGCCGCACCCCCTGCTCGGCTCGGTCGTGACCGCCGTCCTGGAAGGTTCGCCGCCCGCGCGCGCGACGCTGGAGGTGGTGGCCCGCGAGGGACTCGACCCGGCGCAGCGGCCGAGACGCTGGTACGCCATCGGCGACCTGCCGCGCACCCCCACGGGCAAGCCCGCCCGAGGAGAGGTGGCCGGTCGGCTCGTCGGCGACGGCGCCGGGCTGAGGCGGCTGGTCTGAACGTGAACCGGCAGCCTGTCGTCGTCGCGGCGCTGCGCACCCCCATCGGCACCGCGGGCCATGCGTACAGGTCCCTGACGGCCGACCGGCTCGCCGCGCCGGTGATCGCGGCGGTCGCGCGGGAGGTGCCGCACCTCACGGCCGACGACGTCGTGCTCGGCAACTGCATGGGCCCCGGCGGCAACCTCGCCCGCGTCTCGGCGCTCGCCGCCGGCCTCGGGCACGACGTGCCCGGCGTCACCGTGGACCGCCAGTGCGGCAGCGGCCTGGCCGCGATCCTGCAGGCCGGGCAGGCCGTCCGCGCGGGAGACGCCGACCTCGTCATCGCGGGCGGTGTGGAGAGCGCGTCCACCGCGCCGCTGCGGACCATGCGCGGCGCCGCCGAGCCGTACCAGCGGGCGCCCTTCGCGCCCGCGGGCCACGCCGACCCCGACATGGGTCCCGCCGCGGAGGCCCTCGCGGCCGCGCGCGGCGTGTCGAGGGAACGCCAGGACGACTACGCCCTGCGCAGCCACGCCAGAGCGCTCGCGGCCGGCTTCGGCCCGGAGCTGGTCGAGATCGACGGCAGGGGCGCCGACCAGCGGCCCCGCATCCTGCGCCGGCAGACGTTCGCGCGCCTGCCCGCCGCCTTCGTGCCCGGCGGCACGGTCACCGCGGGCAACTCCTCGCCCATCAGCGACGGCGCGGCCGCCGTCGCCGTGGTGCCCGAGCGGCTGCGCGCGGGAATGCCGGGGCTCCGGCTGCTGGCGGGCGCCGTCGCCGGATGCGACCCCGCCCTGCCCGGCTGGGGTCCGGTGCCCGCCGTGCGGCGGGTGCTGGCCCGTACGGGGACGACCATGGAGGACCTCGCCGCGGTGGAGATCGTGGAGGCGTTCGCCGCGCAGGTCCTCGCGGTGACGGACGCGCTGGAGGCCGACCTCGGCCGCGTCTGCGCCGACGGCGGCGCGATCGCCCTCGGCCATCCGTGGGGCGCGACCGGCGCGGTCGTGGTGGTCAGGCTGTTCAGCAGGCTCGTCCGTTCCGGCGCTCCCCCCGGCAGCCTCGGGCTGGCGACCGCGGCGGTCGGCGGCGGCATGGGCGTCGCGGCCCTGTTCGAGGTGGTGTGAATGATCGAGTTCGCCGGTGTCGGCGTCCGGCTCGCCGGGCGCGACGTGCTGTCCGACGTGACGCTGTCCCTGTCGGAGCACAGGATCGGCGTCGTCGGCGCGAACGGCTCCGGCAAGAGCACGCTCGCCCGCCTCGTCAACGGGCTGGCCCTGCCCACCTCGGGCGACGTGACCGTGTTCGGCCACGACACCCGCAGGCACGCGGCGCGCATCCGGCGGGACGTGGGGTTCCTGTTCACCGATCCGGACGCGCAGATCGTCATGCCGACCGTCGCGGAGGACGTCGCGCTCTCGCTGCGGCGAAAAGGGCTGTCCCCGGCCGAGGTGGCCGAGCGGGTGCGCGAGGTGCTGGCCCGGTACGGTCTCGACCGGCACGCCGACCACCCCGCCCACCTGCTGTCGGGCGGGCAGAAGCAGCTCCTGGCGCTGTGTGCCGTGCTGGTGCTCGAACCACGGCTCCTCGTCATGGACGAGCCGACGACGCTGCTCGATCTGCGCCATTCCCGCCTCGTCGCCGAGCTGCTGCGGGAACTGCCGCAGCCGGTCATCGTGGTCACCCACGATCTCGGCCTGCTCGACTCCTTCGACCGCGTCGTCGTGCTCGACCAGGGGCGCGTCGCCGCCGACGGCACTCCCGGGCAGGCGATCGGCCACTACCGCAAGCTCATGTCGTGACCGGCATCTACGTGCCCGGCGACTCGCCGCTGCACCGGCTGCCCGCGGGCGCGAAGCTGCTCGGCCTCGCCCTGCTGTGCACCACGCTGCTCCTGCTCCGCTCGCCCCTGTGGCTCGGCGGTTCCACCGTGCTCGTGGTGCTGCTGTACGCGGTGTCGGGGGTGGGGGCGGCCGCCGCGTGGGCGCAGGTCAAGCCGCTGCGCTGGTTCGCCGCCGCGCTGTTCGTGATGCAGTTCGTGCTGGTGGACCTGCACGGGGCGGTCTCCTCCACGCTCCGCGTCGTGCTGGCGGTCGCGCTGGCCGGGCTGGTCACGCTGACCACGCGGTTCACCGACATGATGGCCTGCTTCGAGCGCTGCCTCGCCCCGCTGCGCCTGCTCGGTGTCGACCCGTTCCGGGTCTCCCTGGTGCTGTCCCTGGCCGTCCGCAGCGTGCCCGTCATCTCGGCGCTCGCCGTCAGGGTGCGCGAGGCCCAGCAGGCGCGCGGCCTCTCCTGGAGCGTACGGGCGTTCGCGGTGCCCCTGGTGGTCAGCGTCCTCCGCCACGCGGACGCGATGGGCGAGGCCATGAGCGCCCGCGGCCTGGACGACCACTAGCCACGAGCACCCGCGCCAGGGCCATCAACCGTAGGGGCCGCTGCCGCAGGCGATCTGGCCGCCGATCGTGGCGAAGATCCCGAACAGGGCCATGATCTGCGCGAAGTCGTCCGTCGTGAACTCGGTGTGACGGGGCCCTACCGACTTCACGCCGGGGACCAGCGCCACGGCGGCGGCGATGGCGGTCGAGTTCCACTCCACACCCAGCGTGTACGGAGGAGCCAGCCGGTACGGTGTGAAGTCGGTCAACCGGGAGAGGGCTCTGGCCATCGCCTCACGAATGCGTTCCTGGGCGACGCTCGGCGGCAGCAGTTCGGCCGAGAACTTGTCGATCCCCCTCTTGACCGCCACGGTCTCGACGTCGCCGAGCAGTTCGCGTGCCTCCGCACCCACGGCCTCGTCGCCGGTCACCAGCACAACCGGCACGCCGTGGAACCCCGCGCACGCCGCGACCAGCCGCGTCTCGCCGCACAACTCGCCGTTGAGGTAGACGTTCTGGATCTCCTTGCCCATCCACGTGTGGTTGAGCACGCCGTCCTGGACGCCCGCACGGGCGTGGTAGCCCACGAACCCCGCCGCCTGGAACGACCCGTCCAGCCCCTGCGCCATCCGCTGGGCCTTGCCGGGGCCGCGGATGAGGGTGGCGCGCGGGTCGAGCAGGTCGATCCGGAGGTTCTTGGTGGACCCGTGGGCGTCGTTCACCAGCACGGCGGCGGCGCCCGCGTCGTAGGCGCCCCGCACGGCGGCGTTGGCGTCGGCGGTCATCAGCTCGCACCCGCGCTCGTAGCCGCGCTTGCCGGCGTGCATCTCCTCGGGGTCCGTGAGCCCCGTCACGCCCTCCATGTCGACCGACAGGTACACCTTCACGCGTCCGCTCCTCTCCGCACGGCGGAGCCCCACGTCTCCACCCGGCGTGTCTCGGCTTCGGTCATGTAGCCCACGTGTTCGGCCATGAACGTCGCCGCCTGCTCCCGCCACCGCTCGGGGATCTCGTCGATCGCCGGCGGGTAGCAGCGGTCGAGCCAGCTCGTGGACTCCTCGGTGGGGCGCAGGTGCGACAGGGCCGTGGCGAACAGCGTGTTCTCGATGCCGGGTACGCGGGCGAGGCCGTACTCGATCATCTCCTGCCCGCCGTAGGGCGGGGGCTTGAGCCACTTGCGGGCGACGGGCCGGTCGGCGGTGATGGGCGTGTCGAGGGGGCGCCGTTCGACGGCGGCCAGGATGAGCTCCTTGTACAGGCACTTGCCGCAGGTACGGCACGGCCCGTCCGTGCCGCGCAGGCACCAGCGGACCTGGGCCCTGAGATCCGAGTTCATGGCCAGCCGCATGGTGACCGCCTCGCTCACCCCGCCGACGGGCAGCACGATGTGCACGCCCGCGGCGGCGAACAGCCGCCCCCACGCGCCGTGCGGCGCCCACAGGAAGTTGTCGGGGGTGTACCGGAGCAGGTAGCGGCCGCCGCCGAGCCACCGTGACCCCATCTCGTAGCCGAACCCGAGGCCGCCCAGCCGGAGCCGGTCGGCCATCAGCAGCGCCCCCGCTGCGACGGCCTGGTGCTCCGGGTAGCCGGGGCGGGGCTCGGCGAGCGTGTATTCGAGGTCGGACTGGACGACGGTGACGTCCCGGCCGGTCTGGCGGGCGAGCCGGGCCAGGACGTCCGCGCGGTAGTGCGGCCACCGGTTGGGGATGCGGGGGTGCGGCACGCGCTGGAAGTGGACGAACGGCGCGTCCGGGTGGACGGTGGCGGCCGCCACGGAGTCGGCGCCGCCGCTGTAGGAGATCGCCAGGACGGGTCCGGCCGGGCGCGGCTCGGCGCCCACGGGGCCGGCCTCCACGCCCCACCCGTCGTGGAGCGCCGCGGCGACCTGGGCCGACACGGCCCGGTCGAAGGTGATCCGCCTGCGTGTCCAGGGCGCCACCACGGTCCAGGCGGCCACGGCGTACAGGTCGGGATGGGCGTCATCGGGCACGCCTGACAGGTGGCAGGTGTTGGTCGCCAGTTTGACGGGATGCCCGTCGGAGGCCTTGCCGGTGATCTCGTCCTCGGGGTCGAGCCGGAACAGCAGCTCGCCCCCGGTCCAGGTCACGCGCACGGGCGTTCTCCCGCTGGGGCGGCGAGGCGGGAGCGCAGGTCGTCGATGGCCTGCCAGACGAGGACCTCGTTCTGCAGCACGCCGTCGAGGGCCTTGGCGGTCTCCTGGGCCAGCCGGTGGGCGTCGTCCAGCTTGGCGGTGTCAGTTCGGCCGGTGTCGGCCCGTGGGGCGGCGGGCTGCCGGGCGGCGGCCTTCCTGAGGCGTTCGACCTCGGCCTGCAGGGTCGCCATCTCCCGGCGCAGGGTCTGGACCTCCCAGAGCGCGTCCCTGATGTCTTGGCGGTGGTCGGCGATGGAGATGTAGCGGGCATCGAACCACGTGCGCACGGCTCGACGCAGCCGCGCGGGGACCAGGACGCGCATCATGTAACGCCACGATAGTGCCAAATCCATGGCTATAAGGCGGTGCTCCGCCTAACCGCGACAAGATCTCTGACATCAGTCATCTCGCCCAGTCGGCCGCGGGTCAGCGGCCGGTGAAGGTGGGCTTGGTCTTCTCGGCGAAGGCGGTCATGCCGGTCCGGGCGTCCTGCGTGGCGAACATCCCGGCGAACTGCAGCCGCTCGATCTCCAGCCCTGTGTCGAGGTCGGTCTCCAGGCCGTGGTCCACCGCCTGCTTGGCGGCCCGCAGGGCGAGGGCCGGGCCGCCGGTGAAGGTGGCGGCCCACTCCAGGGCGGCGGTGTAGACGTCGGCGTCCGGCACGACCCGGTCCACCAGGCCGAGGGCGAAGGCCTCCTCGGCGCCGACGTGGCGGCCGCTGAAGATGAGGTCCTTGGCACGGGACGGGCCGATCAGACGGGGCAGGCGCTGGGTGCCACCCGCTCCGGGGATGAGGCCGAGCTGGATCTCGGGCTGGCCGAGCTTGGCGGACGCGCCCGCGACGCGGAAGTCGGCGCACAGGGCGAGCTCGCACCCGCCGCCCAGCGCGTAACCGGTGACGGCGGCGATCACGGGCTTGCCGATGCGGGCCACGGCGGTGAAGCAGTCCTGCAGAGGGCCGGAGTGGCGCGACATCTCGGCGTAGGACATGGCGGCCATCTCCTTGATGTCCACGCCCGCCGCGAAGACGCGCTCGCCGCCGTAGACGACGACGGCGTGCACGCCGGGGTCGGCGTCGACCTCGCGGGCCGCCTCGCCGATCTCCTGCTGCATCCGGCCGTTGAGGGCGTTCATCTTCGGACGATCAAGCCTGATCGTGGCGATCTGGTCGGCCACCTCTACGCGTACGAACTCACCCATGCCCGGAACCCTACAAGAGCCCTCCGATCATGCTCCGGGTCCACTCGTGAAAAATTCCTTCTCTAGCCTCTCGCCCAGGAAAGAAAATATTGAGACGCTGTGGACTGCCCCACGCACCCCCGTACCCCCGGAGCGTCCAGATGCGCAGAGCGTTGGCGATCACCGCGGTCGCCCTCCTTCCGTTAGCGAACGTCACAGCGGCGCAGGCCGCGCAGGAGCCCACCGACCGGCAGCAGGCGTTCGCCGCAGCGGCCCGTGAGTTCGGCGTCCCCGAGAGCGTCCTGCTGGGCGTCTCCTACCTGGAGTCGCGCTGGGACGCGCACGCCGGGCAGCCCAGCAACGACGCGGGGTTCGGCCCCATGCACCTCACCGACGCCGCCGCCTACACCGGGTCCAACCACCACGGCGAGGGCGAGGAGGACCCCCGGGGCGACGAGAGCAGGCCCCTCGACCCCCGCGTCGAGCCGCCCGCGCCCGCCGAGATACCCGCCTCGCTGCGCACCATGGAGGCGGCGGCCCGGCTCACCGGCGAGACGCACGAGAAGCTGCGGACCGACCCGGCCGCCAACATCCGGGGCGGCGCCGCGCTGCTCGCCGACCACCAGAAGTCGCTCGGCGCGCCGCTGAGCGACGACCCCGGCGAGTGGTACGGCGCGGTCGCCAAGTACTCCGGAGCCGAGGAGGCGCAGGCGGCCAAGGTCTTCGCCGACGAGGTGTTCGCCACGATCGAGGACGGCGCGGCCCGGGTCACCGACGACGGCCACCGGGTCAGCCTGCGCCCGGTGCCCGGCCTGAAGCGGATCGAGAGGTGGCTGGAGAAGCTCGGCCTGCGCCCGGCTCGCCGCGACGGCGTCGAGTGCCCGCCGACCATCTCCTGCGAGTGGATCCCGGCCGCCTACCAGGAGCTCCCGCCGGACGACTACGGCCACTACGACCTGGCCGACCGCCCCGCGAGCCAGAAGATCGACTACATCGTCATCCACGACATGGAGGGCTACTGGGGCCCGTCGGTCAAGCTGAACCAGGACCCGAAGTGGCCCGGTAGCTGGCACTACTCCGTACGCTCCAGCGACGGCCACATCGCCCAGCAGATCAAGACCAAGGACGTCGGCTGGCACGCCGGCAACTGGTACGTCAACGCCAAGTCCGTCGGCATCGAGCACGAGGGCTTCCTCGCCGAGGGCGGCACCTGGTACACCGAGGCGATGTACCGCACCTCGGCCCGGCTGGTGCGCTACCTCGCCCTGCGGCACGGCGTGCCGCTGGACCGGGCGCACATCATCGGCCACGACAACGTGCCGGGCACGCTGCCGACCACGGTCAGGGGCATGCACGAGGACCCCGGCCCGTTCTGGGACTGGGCCCGCTACTTCGAGCTGATGGGCGCCCCGCTGCACCGGCTCGGCGGCCCCCGGTCCGGCTCGATCATGATCAAGCCTGACTTCGCCACGAACAAGCCGTACTTCTACGGCTGCGACCGCAAGAACCCGGAACGTGCCTGCCCGCCGCTGCCCGCCTCCACGGTGTGGCTGCGCACCGAGCCACGCGCCGACGCGCCGCTGGTCAAGGACATCGGCAAGCACCCCACCGGCGAGTCGCTCTACAGCGTGTACGACCACAGCGCCCGGGCCACCACCGGCCAGCGGTTCGCCGTCGCCGACCGGCGGGGCGACTGGACGGCCATCTGGTACCTCGGCCAGAAGGCGTGGTTCCACAACCCGGCCGCCGCGCCGACCGCCGTGCCGTCCATGGGCCTGGTGGTGACGCCCAAGCCGGGCCTCGCCACGGTCCCCGTCTACGGCCGGGCCTACCCGGAGCAGGAGGCCTACCCGGCGGGCATCCCGTACCAGGCGGTCACCCCGCTGCAGTACACGTTCTCGGCCGGGGAGAAGTACACCCTGTCCGGACCGGCCGCCACGGAGTACTACCGGGCCGTCACCTTCGACCCGGCCGGCCACCGGGTGGTCAGGGGCAAGACGAAGTACCTGCGGATCCAGTTCGGGCACCGGGTGATGTTCGTCAAGGCCGACGACGTGCGGATCAGCTTCTCCGGCTGACGGGCGGCGTCCGCCGGATGAAGTCCTCGACGGCGCGCCTGGTGCTCTGCAGCGCCTCCTGCGAGGTGTCGAACGTGCGCTGGGCGACGCCGACGAACAGGCAGTCGACGACCAGGAGCTGGCTGATGCGGCTGGCCAAGGCGCCGGGACGGAACTCCGTCTCGCGCCCGGCCGAGATCAGCACGTGCTCGGCCAGCCCGGCGATGGTGGAGCGCGGATTGTTGGTGATCGCGACGGTCGTCGCGCCCGCCTCCTTGGCCCTGGCCAGCGGCTCCAGCACGTCGGGAGTCTCGCCCGAGGTGCTGATGCCGACCGCGACGTCGCCGCGCCGGAGCAGCACGGCGCTGGTCAGCGCCAGGTGGGCGTCCTGGAAGGCGTGGCTGGACAACCCGATGCGCAGCAGCTTCTGGGCGAGGTCGCCGGCCACGAGGCCGGAGGCGCCCACCCCGTAGGCGTCGACCCGCCGGGCCGCGGTGACGGCCGTGACCACCAGGCCGAGCCGCTCGGAGGTGAGCTGGGCGACCGTGTCGTTGATCGCCTCGGACTCGGCCCGCGCCACCTTGAGTATCACCTCCGACAGCGGGTCGTCGGGGGCGAGGTCGCCGGGCACCAGGCGATCGGGCTGCGCCGCCGCGGCGGCCAGGGCCAGCCGTAGCTGGGGGTAGCCGGCGAAGCCGAGCAGCCTGGCCGTGCGCACGATCGTGGCCTCGCTGGTGCCGGAGGCGGCCGACAGCTCGGTGATGGTGCTGCGCGCGACCGTCGCCGGGTCCTCCAGGATGAGGCGGGCGACGGTCTGGGCGGCCGGTGTCAGTGACGGCAGCACACCCCGGACCGTGGCCACCAGAGTGTCGGCTCTCAGAGCGTTCCCGCTGTCGTCCACAGTCCCGATTATGCCGGTCCGTCAAGCGACCTGGCGCGGGCCGGGAACCGCGGGGGCGCGGCCGCGGCCCGCGCGGGCTCAGCGCAGGGTGCCGTTGGTCATCCCGACCGGCTCCTCGGGCACGGTGATCAGCCCCAGCTCGGCCGGTGAGGCGGCGAGCGCGTGGTGCGGCACCACGCGGACGGTGTAGCCGAACGGCCCGGTGCGGTCGAGCGGCACCACGCCCGTGTAGTGGGCGCGCCCGTCGTCGTCCACGTCGGCGGGTGTCAGCGCCAGGTAGGCCGGGTGCTCCAGCTCGTCGTGCGGCCCGACCCGGCCGTAGGCGGCCTGGACCAGCACGTCGTCGGGCGTCAGGTCACCCAGCGCGATGGTGGCGCGCAGCTCCAGCGCGGCGCCCACCTCGGGGGTGTCGCCGACGCCGGACCCCTCGACGTGCTCCACCCGCACGCCGGGCCACGCCTTGGCCACGCGCAGCCGCCAGGCGGCGAACGCCTTGGCCCCGGCGTGGGAGTCGGCCGACAGGGCGCGGGCGGCCCGCGCGGCCGGCGTGTAGAGGTCCACGACGTAGTCGCGCAGCATCCGGCCGGCCAGCACCTTGGGGCCGAGCGAGGCCAGCGTGTGCTTGACCATCTCCAGCCAGCGGCGCGGCAGCCCGTCACCGGCCCGGTCGTAGAAGCGGTCGGACACCTCGTGCTCGATCAGGTCGTACAGCGCGCCGGCCTCCAGCTCGTCGCGCCGGTCGGTGTCGAGCACGCCGTCGGCCGTGGGGATCGCCCAGCCGTTGGTGCCGTCGTACCACTCGTCCCACCAGCCGTCGCGGATCGACAGGTTGAGCCCGCCGTTCAGCGCCGACTTCATGCCCGAGGTGCCGGAGGCCTCCAGCGGCCGCAGCGGGTTGTTCAGCCAGACGTCGCAGCCCTGCGTCATGAGCCGGCCGAGCGCCATGTCGTAGTCGGGCAGGAACACGATGCGGTGCCGCACGTCGGCCTGGTCGGCGAACTTCACGATCTGCTGGATGAGCTTCTTGCCGCCCTCGTCGGCGGGGTGCGCCTTGCCGGCGATGACGATCTGCACCGGCTTGACGGGGTCCAGCAGCAGGCTGCGGAGCCGGTCGGGGTCGCGCAGCATGAGCGTGAGCCGCTTGTAGGAGGGCACCCGCCGGGCGAAGCCGATGGTCAGCACCTCGGGGTCGAGGGCCTCGTCGATCCAGCCCAGCTCGGCGTCGGAGGCGCCGCGGTCGCGCCACGACCGGCGCAGCCTGGCCCGGGCGCCCTCGACGAGGCGGCGCCGCAGGACGCCCCTGATCTCCCAGATCTCCTCGTCGGAGATCTTCTGCACGCCGTCCCAGCCGCGTCCCCGCTCGACCACAGTCGGCAGCTCGCGCCCGGCCAGCTCCATCAGCTCGCGGCCGACCCAGGTGGGGGCGTGCACGCCGTTGGTGATGGAGCCGATCGGCACCTCGTCGACGTCGAACCCGGGCCACAGGGCCTTGAACATGTCCCGGCTGACCTCGCCGTGCAGCTTCGACACGCCGTTGACGCGCTGGGCGAGCCGCATGCCCATGACCGCCATGTTGAAGCGGCCCGGGTCGTCCTCGGCGCCGAGGGCGAGGATGCGCTCGACCTCCACGGTGGGCCAGGCGTTGTCACCGCCGAAGTGCCGCTCGATCATGTCCTTGGGGAAGCGGTCGATGCCGGCGGGCACGGGCGTGTGCGTGGTGAAGACGGTGCCGGCCCTGACCGCTTCGAGCGCCTCGTCGAACGACAGGCGGGCCTCGGTCAGCTCGCGGATGCGTTCGAGGCCGAGGAAGCCGGCGTGGCCCTCGTTGGTGTGGAACACCTCCGGCTCGGGGTGGCCGGTGATGCGGCAGTAGGCGCGGATGGCCCGCACGCCGCCGACGCCAAGCAGCAGTTCCTGCATGAGGCGGTGGTCGGTGCCACCGCCGTAGAGGCGGTCGGTGACGTCGCGGGCGGCGGTGTCGTTGTCGGCCACGTCGGAGTCGAGCAGCAGCAGCGGCACGCGGCCGACCTGCGCCACCCAGATGTGGGCATGCAGCGTGCGGCCCTCGGGCAGGCCGACCCGGATCTTGACGGGGGTGCCGTCCTGCTCCTTCAGCAGGGCCAGCGGCAGCCCGCCCGCGTCGAGCGACGGGTAGTGCTCAAGCTGCCAGCCCTCCGGGGACAGCGACTGGGTGAAGTAGCCGTGGCGGTAGAGCAGGCCCACCGCGAGGATCGGCACGCCGAGGTCGCTGGCGGCCTTGAGGTGGTCGCCCGCCAGGATGCCGAGGCCGCCGGAGTACTGCGGCAGCGGGGCGGCGATCCCGTACTCGGGGGAGAAGTAGGCGATGGCCCGGGCGGCGTCCGGCAGGGTCTGGTACCACCTGGGCGCGGTCATGTACTCGCGCAGGTCGTCGGCCGCGTCGGCGAGCCGGCGCAGGAAGCGGCGGTCGGCGGCCAGTTCGCCCAGCCTGGCCGGGTCGACGGCGCCGAGCAGCGCCACCGGGTCGTGCCCCACCTGTTCCCACAGGCGGGGATCGACCTCGGCGAAGAGGTCGGTGGTCTCGGGGTGCCAAGACCAGCGCAGGTTGTGGACCAGCTCGCCGAGTGCGCTCAGCTCCCGGGGCAAGACGGTGCGTACGGTAAACCGGCGGATAGCTCTCACGTTCGTGCACCCTACGGGCTAGGAGGGACCTGTCAGACCCTCACCCTCAGCAGCGGCTTTCAAACCCCTTCCGGGAAGAAGCATGAAGAGAGACTATTGGGGCAACTTCCACCATTGTCAGTTCTCCCGGGGACACGGGAGGTCTATCCACTGCTGCCCACAATTTACATGCAAGGATCGTTCTTGCCACGGAAGCCTCCGGCGGTACCGAGTGTGCCGTCGCAACCCTGAGATGCGATGATCGGAAGAATTCCCATCACGGACATCCACCCTGTCGTCGACTGCGGGCAGTGGCCCGCCAAGGCCGTCGCGGGCGAGACCTTCGAGGTCTCGGCGACGGTGTTCCGAGAAGGTCACGACGCCGTGGCCGCCGGCGTGGTGCTCACCTCGCCCGACGGGCAGCGCGGCCGCCTGAGACCGATGCGCGAGCTGGCTCCCGGCACCGACCGCTGGGCCGTCGACGTCTGCCTGCCGGCGGAGGGCGACTGGCTGTTCCGGGTGGAGGCGTGGAGCGACCCCATCGCCACGTGGCTGCACGACGCCGAGATCAAGATCCCGCGCGGCATGGACGTGGACCTCATGTGCGAGGAGGGCGCGCGGCTGTTCGAGCGGGCCGCCCGCGCCGTACGGCAGGCCGACTGCCCCGCGTCGAACGGCGGCACGACGCCGCAGGCGAGGAACGGGCACATCCCGGCGCAGCCACGGTCCGCGAAGCCGGCCGCGAAGGTGGCGGCGAAGCCGGCGGCCAGGCACGCGGACGGCTCGGCCGAGAGCGCCTGCGGGCACCGGGCCGCGCTGCTGACGATCGCCGCGACGCTGCGTGACGGCGACCGCGACCCGCGGGCCAGGCTCTCGGTGGTGCAACTGCCCGAGACCGCGGCCCTGCTGGCGGCCCATCCGCTGCGCGACCTGGTGACCAGGTCACGGCCGCGGAAGATCAGGGTCAGCCGGCGCCGGGCCCTGTACGGCTCGTGGTACGAGTTCTTCCCCCGGTCGGAGGGGGCGATCGTCGACGGTGCCGGCGTGTCGAAGTCGGGCACCTTCCAGACGGCTGCCAAGCGGTTGCCGGCCGTGGCCAAGATGGGCTTCGACGTCGTCTACCTGCCGCCGATCCATCCGATCGGGCACACCTTCCGCAAGGGGCGCAACAACACGCTCAGCCCGGAGGCCGACGACCCCGGCTCGCCGTGGGCGATCGGCTCGGAGGACGGCGGGCACGACGCGATCCACCCCGATCTGGGCACGATCGACGACTTCGACGCGTTCGTCGGCCGCACCCGGGAGCTGGGCATGGAGGTCGCGCTCGACCTGGCCCTACAGTGCTCCCCCGACCATCCGTGGGTGCGGGAGCATCCGGAGTGGTTCACGGTCCGGGCCGACGGCTCGATCGCGTACGCCGAGAACCCGCCGAAGAAGTACCAGGACATCTACCCGGTCAACTTCGACCGGGACCCGGAGGGCATCTACGCCGAGGTCAAGCGGGTGGTCCGGCACTGGATGGACCACGGGGTGCGGATCTTCCGGGTGGACAACCCGCACACCAAGCCGGTGGCCTTCTGGGAGCGGCTGCTGGCCGACATCCACGCCACCGACCCGGATGTGATCTTCCTGGCGGAGGCGTTCACCCGGCCCGCGATGCTGCAGACGCTGGCCAAGATCGGCTATCACCAGTCGTACACGTACTACACGTGGAAGAACTCCAAGTCCGACGTGGAGAGCTACCTGTCGGAGCTGGCCCACGAGACGTCGCACTTCCTGCGGCCCAACCTGTTCGTCAACACGCCCGACATCCTGCACGAGTACCTGCAGCACGGCGGGATACCGGCGTTCAAGATCCGGGCCGTGCTCGCCGCGATCGCGTCGCCGACGTGGGGGGTGTATTCCGGCTACGAACTCGGGGAAAATATTCCGGTTCGCCCGGGAAGCGAGGAGTATCTCGATAGTGAGAAATATCAGTACAGACCTCGCGATTGGGAAACCGCAGAGCGGGAAGGGCGGAGCCTCGCGCCGTTCATCACCCAGCTGAATTTGTTCCGAAGAGCCCATCCGGCCCTCCAGGAATTGCGTAATCTACGGTTCCACCGGGTGGACCAACCGGACATGGTCTGCGTCTCCAAGCGGCTCCCGGGCGCCTATGACACGGCCACACGACGGCACGCCATGGGTGACGTGGTCCTGGCGGTCATCAACCTCGACCCGCACCATACCCACGAGGCCATGGTCGACCTCGACCTGCCCGCGCTGGGACTCGACTGGAACGCGGAGTTCGCGGTGGACGACGAACTGTCCGGAGAGTCGTATCGTTGGCGACAGCGGAATTATGTACGCCTCGATCCCCATATCCAGCCTGCCCACATCTTCACCGTCCGAGCCGCGCCACGGTAGATCAGAATTCAGCGGGGAGTCTTCGACGTGTGTGTTAGCGCCTCCCTCATGAGCCACGCCAAGGAGGGCTCATGAGCTCCACACCCATACCCAACTCCTTCGACGAGGAAAAGCCTCGCGACCCCTACTGGTACAAGCGTGCCGTCTTCTACGAGGTCCTGATCAGGGGTTTCAGCGACTCCAACGGCGACGGGACCGGCGACATCAAGGGCCTGATCGACAAGCTCGACTACCTGCAGTGGCTCGGCGTCGACTGCCTGTGGCTGCTGCCGCTGTACGAGTCGCCGTTGCGTGACGGCGGGTACGACATCGCCGACTTCATGAAGATCCTGCCCGAGTTCGGCGACCTGGGCGACTTCGTGAAGCTCGTCGACGAGGCGCACAAGCGCGGCATGCGCGTCATCGCCGACCTGGTGATGAACCACACCAGCGACGCCCATCCCTGGTTCCAGGCCTCGCGCCACGACCCGGAGGGCCCGTTCGGCGACTTCTACGTCTGGGCCGACGACGACTCCGGCTACTCCGACGCGCGGATCATCTTCATCGACACCGAGACGTCCAACTGGACCTACGACCCGGTGCGCGGCCAGTACTACTGGCACCGGTTCTTCCACCACCAGCCCGACCTCAACTACGAGAACCCCGACGTCCAGAACGCGATGCTGGAGGTCCTGCGCTTCTGGCTCGACCTGGGCATCGACGGGTTCCGGCTGGACGCGGTGCCCTACCTGTTCGAGGAGGAGGGCACCAACTGCGAGAACCTGCCGAGGACCCACGAGTACCTCAAGCGCGTCCGGGCCGAGGTGGACCGGCTCTTCCCCGACCGGGTGCTGCTGGCCGAGGCCAACCAGTGGCCCTCGGACGTGGTGGAGTACTTCGGCGACCCGGTGGGCGGCGGCGACGAGTGCCACATGGCCTTCCACTTCCCGCTGATGCCGCGCATCTTCATGGCGGTGCGCCGCGAGTCGCGCTACCCCATCTCCGAGATCCTGGCCCAGACGCCGAAGATCCCGGAGCACTGCCAGTGGGGCATCTTCCTCCGCAACCACGACGAGCTGACGCTTGAGATGGTGACGGACGAGGAACGCGACTACATGTACGCCGAGTACGCCAAGGACCCGCGGATGCGGGCCAACGTCGGCATCCGCCGGCGGCTGGCCCCGCTGCTGGAGAACGACCGCAACCAGATCGAGCTGTTCACCGCGCTGCTGCTGTCGCTGCCGGGTTCGCCGGTGCTCTACTACGGCGACGAGATCGGCATGGGCGACAACATCTGGCTCGGTGACCGCGACGGCGTGCGCACCCCCATGCAGTGGGACCCCGACCGCAACGCCGGCTTCTCCGACTGCGACCCCGGCCGGCTCTACCTGCCGGTGATCATGGACCCGATCTACGGCTACCAGGGCCTCAACGTCGAGGCGCAGCAGAAGAACGCCGGCTCGCTGCTCCACTGGACCCGCCGCATGATCGAGATCCGCAAGCGGCACCCGGTGTTCGGGCTGGGCGAGTTCGCCGAGCTCAACTCCTCCAACCCGAGTGTGCTCGCCTTCGTCCGGGAGCTGGGCGACGACCGCATGCTGTGCGTGAACAACCTGTCGCGCTTCCCGCAACCGGTCGAGCTTGATCTGCGGAGATTCGTCGGCGTCTCACCTGTCGAGACGATGGGCGGGGTCCCATTCCCGCCAATTGGCGAACTTCCGTATCTTTTGACGCTTCCTGGGCATGGGTTCTACTGGTTCACCCTGCCGCCACCACGCACCCAGGAGGAGTAAGACGTGCTCGACGAGCTCCTTGCCGCATGGATCGCCCGCCAGCGCTGGTTCGGCGGCAAGGGGCGCCCGATCGACGCGCTGTCGATCGAGTCGGACGTCATCCTCGACGCCGGCGACCCCGGCCTGCGCCACCTCGTCGTGTCGGTGCGGCAGGCCGGCTCGCACGATCGCTACCAGCTCCTGCTGGGGATGCGGGGCGAGCTGCCCGACCATCTCAAGCACGCGCTGATCGGCCCGCACGGCCCGTACGCCTTCGACGGCGGCCCCTCACGTGCGGAGTGGGACGTCTACGACGCGGTCCACGACCCCGAGCTGACGGGCCGGCTGCTCGACTGCATGGCCGAGGACTGCGGCTGGGGCGAGGTGCGCTTCCGGCACCTGCCCGGCGTGACCATCGACACCTCGCCGCGCAGCATGGTGCTCGGCGCCGAGCAGTCCAACACCTCACTCGTGTACGGCGACGCCTACATCTGCAAGCTGTTCCGCCGCCTCATCCCCGGGGTGAACCCCGAGCTGGAGATCGTCACCGCGTTGGCCGAGCGGGGCGCGCCGCACATCGCCCAGCCGTACGGCTGGATGGAGACCGACCTCGACGGCACGCCCACCACGTTGGCGATCATGCAGGAGTTCCTGTCCAACTCCACCGACGGCTGGGACCTCGCGCTGACCAGCGTGCGCGACTTCTACAACCAGATGCCCGGCATCGCGGCGGCCGACGCCGGAGGCGACTTCGCCGCCGAGGCGCACCGGCTGGGCGCCGCCACCGCCCGCGTGCACCAGGAGCTGGCCGCCGCCTTCCCCACCGACGTCGTCGAGATGCACGAGGTCAAGCGGATGGCGGAGGGTTTCCGGCGCAAGCTCGACGGGGCCGTGGCCGAGGTGCCCGAGCTGCGCGAGCACGTCGGCGCCCTGGAGGCCGCCTACCACCGGGTGGAGGAGCTGGCCGGCGAGGTGGCCGTGCAGCGGGTGCACGGCGACTACCACCTCGGCCAGGTGATGCGCACGACCAACGACTGGGTGATCCTCGACTTCGAGGGCGAGCCCGGCCAGCCGCTGGCCGAGCGCCGCGCCCTGTCGTCGCCGCTGCGCGACGTGGCGGGGATGCTGCGCTCCTTCGACTACGCGGCCCGCCACCTGCTGGCCGACCATCCGGACCCGGCCTCGCTGGAGCGCCGCGCCGAGGAGTGGGCGAACCGCAACCGGGCCGCGTTCCTCGACGGGTACGTGACGGGCGGCGGCACCATCTCGGCCGGCGACGCGGCCCTGCTGCGCGCGTTCGAGCTGGCCAAGGCGGTGTACGAGGTCGTCTACGAGGCCCGCAACCGGCCGACGTGGATCCGCATCCCCCTGGCCGCCTTCCGCCGCGACGACCTCTGACGGGTCAGCCGCCCGGCCGGCCGCCGGTCAGCCGAACGGCTCAGCGCAACTCCTCGACCAGGGCGGACAGGTCCTCGTCACCGTGCCCGCCGGCTACCCGCCGGTCGATGATGGCCTTCAACGGCAGCAGCAGGTCCGGCCTGACGCCCTGCTCCCGGAAGGTGGTCTCCAGGTTGGCCAGGGCCACCCGGTTCACCTCCAGGTTGGCGACGTCGGTGGCGTGGTCCCCCGCGTCGATCTGCGTGCCCATGGGCGGCGTGATGGCGGCCATCGCGTGCAGCCATGGCACCAGCAGCGACTCAGTGAACTCGGCCACGGACCGCCGCTCCGAGGCGATCAGGGCCGCCGCGCTGAAAAAGCCGGCGAACTGGCCGTACATGCCGCTGAGCATGGCCAGGTCGTACAGCGGGGCCAGACCGGGGTCCTCACCCAGGTAACGGGGCTCGGCCAGGGCGGTCAGGGCGGGCTCGTACCGGTCGAAGGCCGCCGGCGAGCCGCTGTAGAGGATGAGCGCGCCCGGCGCGCCCACCATCTGCGGCACGGCCATGATGCCGCCGTCCAGGTAGTCGCCGCCCAGCCCGGTCACCCACGCGGCCGTCTCGCGCGCCTCGGCGGGTCGGCCGTTGGTGAGGTTCAGCACGGTGCGGCCCGCGAGGTCGGCGCCGTCGAGGAGCTGCCGGGTGGCGGCGTAGTCGAGCACGCAGACGATCACCAGCGGGCTAGCCAGCACGGCCTCGGCCGCCGTGGCGGCGACGGCGGCGCCCTGGGCGGCCAGCGGCTCGGCCTTCGCGGCCGAACGGTTCCACACGGTGACCCGGTGACCCGCCTTGAGCAGGGTGCCGGCCAGCGCGCTGCCCATCAGGCCGAGTCCGAGGATCGAGATGTCTGTCGCCACTGCGGTGTTCCTTACGTGTTCGGGATTGCCAGGAGCTGTTCCGGGTCGCCGGACGGCGTTCCGGGTCGCCGGAGTCCACTGTCGGAGGCGCCGGTTATGGTTCCGTTCGGAGAGGGTTATGGGGGGCTGATGCGATTCGGGGTGCTGGGCCCGTTGACGGTGTGGGGCCAGGGGGGCGAGCCGGTCCAGGTGCCCGAGGCGAAGGTCCGCGCGCTGCTGGCCGACCTGCTCGTCCACGTGCTCGTCCACCGGGGCGCGCCCGTATCGGCCGACCGGCTGATCGCCGACCTGTGGGGCGGGCGTCCGCCGGGTGACGCGCCCGCCGCGCTTCGGGTGAAGGTGTCGCAGCTGCGCAGGGCGCTCGGCGACCGCGAGCTGGTCGCCTTCCGCGCGCCCGGCTACCTGCTGCGCGCCGCGGCCGAGGACGTCGACGCTGGCCGGTTCCGCGCCCTGCTCGACCGGGCCCGGCGCGACGACGACCTCCGCGCCCGGCGCGCGCTGCTCACCGAGGCGCTGGAGCTGTGGCGCGGACCGGCGTACGCCGACTTCGCCGACGAGGAGTTCGCCCGCACCGAGATCGCGCGGCTGGACGAGCAGCGGCTGGCCGCCCTGGAGGAGCTGGCCGAGACCCGCCTCGCGCTGGGCGAGCACGGGCCGCTCGCCGCCGAGCTGGCCGGCCCGGTGACCGAGCATCCGCTACGCGAGCGGCTGCGTGCCGTGCACCTGCGGGCCCTGTACCAGGCGGGCAGGCAGAGCGAGGCGCTGGCGAGCTACGCCGACCTGCGCGAGCGGCTGGCCACCGAGCTGGGCGTGGACCCCGGCCCCGAGCTGGCCGCGCTGCACCAGGCGATCCTGGAGCAGGACCCCGCGCTGGAACCACCCAGCCGGCCGCCCACCCCGCCCGCCACCAACCTGCCCGCGCCGCTCACCCCCCTGATCGGCCGGGACGCAGCGGTGGCCGAGGTCCGGGCGCTGCTGTCGGCCAACCGCCTCGTCACGCTCTCGGGCCCGGGCGGGGTCGGCAAGACCCGGCTGGCGCTGGAGGTCGCCGCCGACCCGGGCCGGGCGTTCCCCGGCGGCGTGTGGCTGGTCGAGCTGGCCGAGCTGACGTCGGCCTCCCCCGCCGAGGTACAGGAGGCCGTGGCCACGGTGCTGGGGCTGCGTGACGACGTGCCCGCCCCGATGGCCGACCGGCTCGCCGCCGCGTTGCGCGCCGGCGACACGCTGCTCGTGCTGGACAACTGCGAACACGTGGTCGAGGAGGTCGCCGCGCTGGCCGAGCGGCTGCTGCGGGCGGCACCCGGTTTGCGGATCCTGGCGACCGGCCGGGAGCCGCTGCGGATCGCGGGCGAGACCCTGTGGACGGTGCCGCCGCTCGGCGGCGAGGCGGCCGCGGAGCTGCTGCGGGCCCGTGCGGGGGTCGGGCTGGACGACGAGGAGGCCGTCGCGGAGGTCTGCGCGCGGCTGGACGGGCTGCCGCTCGCCCTGGAGCTCGCCGCCACCCGCATGCGGGCGCTGACGCCGCGCGGGCTCGCCGACCGCCTGGACGACCGGTTCCGGGTGCTCGCCGTGGGGCGGCGCGGCGGGCCGGCCCGGCAGCAGACGCTCCGCGCCGTGATCGACTGGAGCTGGGAGCCGCTCACCGAGGAGGAACGGCTCGTGCTGCGGCGGCTCGCCGTGCACGCCGGCGGCTGCACGCTGGAGGCGGCCGCGGCCGTGTGCGCCCAGCCCGGCCTGGACGTCATCGACACGCTGACCCGGCTCGTGGACCGCTCGCTGGTGGTGCCGACGGCCGACGGCAGATACCGGTTGCTGGAGTCCGTGGCCGCCTACTGCGTCGAGCGGCTGGCCGAGGCCGGCGAGCTGGCCGAGCTGAGGCTGCGGCACGCCCGCCACTACGCCGGGCTGGCCGAGCGGGCCGAGCCGCACCTGCGCGGCCACGGGCAGCGTCACCACCTCGCGCTGCTCGACGCCGAGAGCGCCAACGTGCGGGCCGCCATCGAGCACGCCGTCCGGCTGGGCGCCGCGGACGAGGCGGTGCGGCTGGTCAACGCGATGGCCTGGTACTGGGTGCTGCGCGGCAGGTTCGGCGAGGGCCGGCGGGCGCTGGAGAAGGCGCTGTCCGTCTCCGGCGACCCCCAGGCCCGGCTCTGGCTCGACGGACTGACCCTGCTGTCCGGACGGCTGCGCCCGGTCGACCCGGATCTGTTCGAGGCCGTGGCCGACCCGGTGCGACGGGCGCGGGCGCGGTGGTTCATCGGCTACGCGAGCTTCGGTTTCGACGACCTGTCGGTGAGCGTGGGCCTGGTCGAGTCGGCGCTGGCGGCGTGCGAGTCTCTGGGCGACCGGTGGGGCACGGCCGCCGCGCTGAGCGTACGGGCGAGCTGGGCCGGCATGCGCGGCGACCTCGCCGCGCTGCGCCGCGACGGCGAGCGCGGCCTGGCCCTCTTCCGCGAGGCCGGTGACCGGTGGGGTGAGATGCGCTCCGCCGAGAACCTCGGCACGCTCGCCGAGATCACCGGCGACTACGAGCGGGCCGCCGAGCTGCGCCGCGACGGGCTGCGGATGGCCGAGGAGCTCGGGCTGCTGACCGCCGTCTGCGACGCGCTCTCGCGGCTGGGCCGGACCGCCATGCTGACCGGCGACCACGCGCTGGCGGACGACTACCACGAGCGGGCCAGGGCGCTGGCCGTGTCACAGTCCAACCGGCCCGCCGAGGAGTTCGCCGAGGTGGGGCTGGCGCTCAGCGCCCGCAGGCAGGGGCGGCTCGACGAGGCCGAGCGCCTGCTGCGCAAGTGGATCGACTGGGTGCGGGAGGTGTCGGGGGCGCCGGGGGCGGCGCTGATCCTGGCCGAGCTGGGCTTCGTCGCCGAGCAGCGCGGCGACGCGGCCGCCGCCCTGTCCGCGCAGCTCGACGCGCTGGAGGCGGCGCGCGAGGTCGGCGACCCGAGGGCCGTCGCGCTGGCCCTGGAGGGCCTGGCGGGGGCCCGCGCGCTGGGCGGGGCCCACGAGGAGGCGGGACGGCTGCTCGGCAAGGCCGCCGCGCTCCGCGGCTCGGCGGGCGCGCCGCTGCCGCCCGCGGAGCGGGGTGACGTGGACCGGATCATCGCCGGGGTGCGTGCCGCGCTGGGCGACGCGGCCCTCGCCGTGGCTCTGACCGACGGTGCGGACGCCCCCCTTGACACCCTCCTCCCCACCCCGGCCTGACCACCCCGGCCTGACCACGCCGCCCCTCTCGACGCCTCCCCACCCCGGTCCGATCGCGTCGCCCCCTCCCACGACGGCCTGATCGCGTCGGGTCATGTGGGGATGGTTTCCCTCTCGGCCGCCGGGTCGGGGGTGGTGGGCGGGTGGCCGGTGGGCGGGACCTGGCGCAGGGTCACGGCGGACAGGATCGCCGCCACCAGGAGCACCACGGCGCCGGCGGCGGCGGTCACGGCGAGGCCGTCCGTGAAGGCGGCCCTGGCACCGTCCAGCAGCTCGGCCGCGACGGGCGCCGGCTGGCGTGCCGCGACGGTCGCGGCGCCGCCGAGCGTGTCGCGGGCCGCCTGGGCCGCCTCGGCGGGCACTTCCTCCGGTACGGTGAGCCGCGCCCGGTAGACGGCGGCGGCCAGGCTGCCGAAGAGCGCCAGCCCGAGCGCCCCGCCGAACTCCTGGGCCGTCTCCGACAGGGCCGCCGCCGAGCCGGACCGCTCGGGCGGCGCGGAGCCCACCACCATGTCGGTGCCCAGCACCAGCAGCGGCGACCCGCCGAGGAAGAACAGCACCTGCCCGGCCACCAGCGGCCCGATCCCGGAGCCGGCCCCGACCTGGGCGAGCAGCACGAACCCGGCCACGCTCACCAGCAGTCCGGCCGCTCCGACGTACCCGGGCCGGAAGCGGCGGGCCAGCGCCGGCGACAGCACGAACCCCACGATCACCGCCACGGTGGGCGGCAGCGACCACAACCCGGCCTCCAGCGGCGACAGCCCGGCCACGAGCTGCAGGTACTGCCCGGACAGCAGCCCCACCCCCGGCCCGACCATGATGACCAGCAGGAGCGTGGCCAGGGCGCCGCCGAACCGGCGCTCGGCGAACAGCTTCAGGTCGATGAGCGGGTCGGCGAGCGTGCGCTGCCGCCGGACGAACACGACGGCGAGCGCCAGCCCGGCCGCCACGGACAGCGCGGGGGTCCAACCGGTGGCGCCGGAGGCGAACTCCTTGACGCCGTAGATAACGGCCAGCGCCGCCGTGATCGACAGCACCACGCTGGGCAGGTCGATCCGCCCCGACCGGGGGGCCCGGTACTCGGGCAGCAGCAGCGGACCCGCCACCAGCAGCACCGCCATGACCGGTGCGCCGAGCAGGAACACCGACCCCCACCAGAAGTGCTCCAGCAGCACCCCGCCCACCAGCGGCCCGATCACCATGCCTCCGGTGAACCCGGTCATCCACAGGCTGATCGCCACCGTGCGCTGGGCCGGATCACGGAACATGTTGCTGATCAACGACAGCACGGACGGCATCAACGTCGCCCCGGCGACGCCCAGCAACGCCCGCGCGGCGATCAGCGACTCGGCGTTCGGCGCGTAGGCGGCCAGCACGGAGGCGGCGCCGAACGCCGCCGCCCCGATCAGCAGGAGTCTGCGCCGCCCGATGCGGTCGCCGAGTGTCCCCATGGTGATCAGGAACCCGGCGATGAGGAAGCCGTAGATGTCGTTGATCCACAGGAGCTGTGCCCCGGTCGGCCGCAGGTCCGCGCTCAGCGCGGGGACGGCCAGGTGCAACACGGACACGTCGATGGACAGCAGGAGGGTGGGCAGGATGAGGACGGCCAGGCCGGTCCACTCGCGTTTGCCCGCACGGTTGACGCTCATGAGGGAAACGTAGGACCTCAACAATGCTTGAGGTCAACGTGCTGCCGCCGAATATCGTCGTTCCGCCCCCGACCGGGCCGCGTCCAGTTACTCTTCGCAGGTGCTCGCAAACTCAGAGTAAAGGAGGCGGCATGCGGCGAGTGGTGGTGCTCGCGGCCTCGGGGGTGGTGGTCGCGGGCCTCGGGGCCTGCGTCCTGCTGCTGCCGGGCGACGGCACTCCGGGCGCGGCACAGGCGGGCGGTGCGGCGCGGGCCACCGCGCCCGGCCCCGCCGACCCGCTCACGACGGAGGAGATCCAGCGCGCCGCCGCCCTGGCGACCGCCGGGATGCGCGCCCATCTGGCGGCCGGACGGGCCCAGTTGCTCTACGTCGAGCGCGACGACGCCAAGGACGGTGAGGGCGCGCGGCGGGCCGAGGCGTACGTCTACGACTACGCCCGCGACGAGCTAACCGTCCGCACGGTGGACCTCGGCGAGGGCCGGGTCGTCCGCGAGGTCACCGACACGGGGGTGCAGCCGCCGCCGTCCCGTCAGGAGGAGACGCGCGCCGCCGAGCTGCTGCTGCGCGATCCGCGGTTCGGCGACGGGGTCAGGAGCGCCTACCGCAGGGCCGCCGGCCGGGAGCTGGGCTCGGCGGCCGACCTGTCCCTGCGCGGGCTGATCCACTCCGCCTCGCGCGGGGCCTGCGCCAGGCACCGCTGCCTGCGCCTGTTCGTCCGGCTGCCCGACGGCACCTTCCTCGACACCAGCCGCATCGTCGTCGACCTGTCCGCCAAGAAGGTTCACACCCTGGAGTGGTGACGTGTTCCTCCGACTCGCCCTCGCGGCCTTCGTCGCCGCGGCGGCGCACGCCTCCCCCGTGACGATCGCGGCCCCGGCCGCCGCCGCGTGCGCCGCGCCGTACCTGATCGACAAGACCCTGCCGAACGGCGCGCGCTGGCAGATGTGCTGGGAGATGCGCACGATCGAGGGGCTGACCCTGCGCAAGGTGGTCTACACGCCGCGCGGCGGCGCCCCGACCAGTGTGCTGCGCAGCGCCGCGCTCGCGCAGATCCACGTGCCGTACGACAGCGGCGAGCCGCGCTACCACGACATCGGCTCGCTGGGCGAGGCCGCGTTCGCGCTGACCAGCGGTGACTGCCCCGGCGGCGAGCGGCGGGCCGAGAAGGTGTGCGTCCTCGACCGGGCACGCGGTCACGCGCACCTCAAGGACGGCTACGGCGACCCCGCCGAGCGCAGGTCGCGGCAGGGGCGCGAGCTGGTGGTGCTGGCGGCCTACCAGGTCGGCTGGTACACCTACGTCTCGGAGTTCGTCTTCGGCGACGACGGCTCCATCACCCCGCGCCTGGGCGCCACCGGGTCGCTGGCCGGCACCGTGACCACGCCGAAGCACGGCTGGCCAATCGGCGTCGGGCACAGCCATTTCGAGGAGTCGCACAGCCACAACGTGTTCTGGCGGATGGACTTCGACGTCCACGGCGGCTCGCGGGACGTGGTGGAGCAGTACGACTTCACGGGCGACCAGACGAAGAAGCGCACGATGAAGCGCACCCGTCTCACCCGCGAGACGCGGGCCGTGAACCAGCGCATGCGCTGGTGGCGGGTGGTCGACCCGAGCGCGCTCAACACCGACAGGCATCCGATGTCGTGGGAGATCAACAATTCCGACAGCGCCGAGTACCGCGGGCCGGCCGACGAGGCGTTCACCCGGGCCGACCTCTACGTCACCCAGTACAAGGCGTGCGAGCGGCTGGCCACGCAGAACCCGTCACCGCGCTGCCGCAGGTCGGTGGACAAGTACGCGGGCCGCGAGCGGCTGACCGACCCGGTGCTGTGGGTGAACGTCGGCTTCCACCACGTCGCCCGCGACGAGGACGCCGACCCGATGCCGATCCACTGGCAGGGCTTCCGGATCACCCCGCGCGACGTGACGGCGAAGAACCCCACCCCATAACAGGACAACTCCCACCCAAACCCCACCGATCTAGCCGCATAAACGTGATATTCACAACTTCCGGTGATTGTCGCGGTGAAAGCGGGCAGTGCCTGGGTTGGACGGTCGTCGTAGGGCAGGGTTGGGAGCATGCCGATGAGGACAGAGCTCGACCGCCTCGCGGGCGGGGCGCACCATGATCCGCATTCGATCCTGGGTGCGCACCCCGTCGCGGGCGGTGTCACGTTCCGGGCGCTGCGCCCGCTCGCCGAGCGGGTGCGGGTGGTGCTGGAGGACGGGACCGCCCACGACATGAGACACCAGGCCCACGGGGTGTTCGAGGTCACCGTGCCCGGGCTCGACAAGGCCCCCGACTACACGCTCAGCGTCCAGTACGCGGGCGGCGAGCCGCACGAGGTGCGCGACCCGTACCGGCACTGGCCCACGCTGGGCGAGGTGGACCTGCACCTCATCGGCGAGGGACGGCACGAACGACTGTGGGAGGCCCTGGGCGCCCGGGTGATGCGGCACCAGGACGTCGAGGGCACCGCGTTCGCCGTGTGGGCGCCCAACGCGCGGGGCATCCGGGTGGTCGGCGACTTCAACCACTGGGACGGCACCGCCCACCCCATGCGCTCGCTCGGCGGCTCGGGCGTGTGGGAGCTGTTCGTCCCCGGCATCGGCGTGGGCGAGCGCTACAAGTACCAGATCCTCGGCGCCGACGGCGTGTGGCGCGACAAGGCCGACCCGATGGCGCGACGGACCGAGGTGCCGCCGCAGACGGCCTCGGTCGTCGAGCAGTCCGCCTACGCCTGGCAGGACGACGAGTGGATCGCCGCCCGGGGCGCGACGGCGCCGCAGCAGGCCCCGATGAGCGTCTACGAGGTGCACCTGGGGTCGTGGCGGCCCGGCCTGTCCTACCTGGAGCTGGCCGAGCAGCTCGTGGAGTACGTGGTGGACCTGGGCTTCACGCACGTGGAGCTGCTCCCGGTGGCCGAGCACCCGTTCGGCGGTTCGTGGGGCTACCAGGTGACCTCCTACTACGCGCCGACGGCCAGGTTCGGCACGCCCGACGAGTTCCGGCACCTGGTGGACCGGCTGCACCAGGCGGGCGTCGGCGTGCTGCTCGACTGGGTGCCCGCGCACTTCCCCATGGACGACTGGGCGCTGGCCCGCTTCGACGGCACCCCGCTGTACGAGCACGCCGACCCGGCCCGCGGCGAGCACCCCGACTGGGGCACGTACGTCTTCGACTTCGGCCGCAGGGAGGTGCGCAACTTCCTGGTGGCCAACGCCGTCTACTGGCTGAAGGAGTTCCACATCGACGGGCTGCGCGTGGACGCGGTCGCCTCGATGCTCTACCTCGACTACTCGCGGCGTGAGGGCGAGTGGACGCCGAACGTCTACGGCGGCCGCGAGAACCTCGACGCCGTCGAGTTCCTCAAGGAGATGAACTCCGTCGTCTACCGGGAGGCCCCGGGCATCTCGACGGTGGCCGAGGAGTCGACGGCATGGCCGGGGGTGTCCCGGCCGGTGCATCTGGGCGGGCTCGGGTTCGGGTTCAAGTGGAACATGGGCTGGATGCACGACACGCTGGCCTACCTCCAGCACGAGCCGATCTTCCGCCAGTACCACCATCACCAGCTCACCTTCTCGCTCATCTACGCCTACTCCGAGAACTACGTGCTGCCCCTGTCGCACGACGAGGTCGTGCACGGCAAGGGGTCCCTGCTGGGCAAGATGCCGGGCGACGAGTGGCAGCGCTTCGCGCAGCTCCGCGCGTTGCTGGCGTTCATGTGGGCGCATCCGGGCAAGCAGCTGCTGTTCATGGGCGGCGAGTTCGGCCAGGGGTCGGAGTGGTCGGAGGAGCGCGGGCTCGACTGGTGGGTGCTGGAGTTCGACGGCCACCGGGGCGTGCAGCAGCTCGTCCGCGACCTCAACCGGCGCTACAAGGAGCTGCCGGCGCTGTGGGAGCGGGACACCGAGCCCGAGGGGTTCCGGTGGATCGACGCCGACGACGCGCCGGGCAACACGTTCTCGTTCGTCCGGTACGCGGCCGACGGGTCGGCGCTGGCCTGCGTGGTCAACTTCAGCGGGGCGCCGCACGAGGACTACCGGCTCGGGCTGCCGTACGGCGGGGAGTGGGCCGAGGTGCTCAACACCGACGCCTACGACTACTGGGGCAGCGGGGTCGGCAACATGGGGTCGGTGGAGGCGGTCGAGGACCCGTGCCACGGGCTGCCGTACTCGACCCGGCTGCGGGTGCCGCCGCTGGGGGCGGTGTGGCTGTTCGCGGAACGCCCCGAGAACACCGAAACCACCGAATCCGACGAGCCCGGAAATGTCGCATGAAAGTTGGCTGAGAAAGGGGTTCCGGATCTGTGCGCGCGGGGTGATTCCTCCTAGACTCCGAAGATCACCCCCTTCTCGGAGGACGCGTGCGACTTCGCCCCCTGATGGTGTGCTCCGTCATGCTGGCCCTGCTCGTGGCCGCCCCCTCGGTCCCGGCGTTCGCGGCGGAGCCCGGTCAGGAGCCCGTACCCGCGGCACCGACGCCCGCGCCCGCCCCGACACCCACACCGACGCCGGGCGGGCCGGCGGAGAAGCTGGAGGGCGGCCTGGCGGTGGACGAGGGCCGGGTGCGCGCCATCGTCGAGCTGACCGACCCGGGCCAGCGCGCGCCCGTGGCGGCCCAGGCGGCCGAGGCGAGCGTGGACGTGGTGCTGCGACCTCGGACGCAGCCGTTCATCGTCGTGGAGGGCACCGCGGAGGAGCTGGCCACGCTGGCGGACGACCCTCGGGTGACGTCCATCCACCGCGACCGGGCCTACCCCCCGTCGCTGGCGTCCAGCCTCAAGCTGATCGGCGCCGACCAGGCGCACGCCCAGAACCTCACCGGCACCGGCCAGGCGGTGGCCGTCCTCGACACGGGCATCGACCGCGACCACCCGGCCTTCGCCGGCCGGATCGTGGACGAGGCGTGCTTCTCCGCCGTGGAGCCGGGCGTGGAGTCGCTCTGCCCGAACGGGCAGCCCACGCAGACCGGGACCGGAGCCGCCGACGCCGAGACCCCCAGGTGCCTCGACGGCGGCGTCAACCTGTGCGAGCACGGCAGCCACGTGGCGGGCATCGCCGCCGGCGTGGCGCCGGGCGCGGGGATCGTCGCGGTGCAGGTGTTCAGCCGGGTCAACGACGAGGAGATCTGCGGCGAGGCCTCGTGCCTGCTGGCGTACGAGTCGTCGCTGCGGCTGGCCATGGAGTACGTGGCCGGCCTGCAGCGGCCGGTCGCCGCCGTCAACCTCAGCCTGGGCGGCGGGCTGTACGACGCCTCCTGTGACGACACCGAGGAGGGCCGGGCCTTCCGGCCGGCCGTCGAGGCGCTGCTCGCCAGCGGCACCGCGACCGTGGTGGCGGCGGGCAACGAGTTCCACGAGGGCGTCGCCTTCCCCGCCTGTCTGTCCGCGACCGTCGCGGTCGGCGCGAACGACGACGCCGACGCCATCGCCGACTTCTCCAACCGGGGACCGCTGCTCGACCTGTTCGCGCCCGGTGTGGAGATCGAGGCAGCCGTGCCGGACGACGCCGCTGCGGTGCACAGCGGCACCTCCATGGCGGCCCCGCACGTGGCCGGCGCGCTCGCGCTGCTCAGGGCGCAGTCGCCGCAGGCCCAGGTGACCGAGCTGGTGGACAGGCTCAAGGCGGCCGGCCGGCCGTACGCGTACGAGGCCGGCGGCGCTCAGGTGAGCACGCCCCGGCTGGACGTGCTCGCGGCGCTGACCGGGTCGGCGCCGCAGCCGGTGATCACCCAGACGCCGGCCCCCGGCGGCCCCGATCCCCAGCCCGAACCGTCCGGCGGCAGCGGCCCCGCGCCCACACCGGGCGACCCGGGCGGCGACCAGGGGCCCGAGGACCCCGGCACGGGCACGCCGCCCACTCCCGTCCCGCTGCCGACGGTCACGGTGACGGTGACGGTCACGCCGAGGCCCGCGGCGGCGGTCTGCACCCGCGGCACGGCCGGCAAGCGCCTGACGGCCGCCAAGTGGGCCGTGGAGATCCATCGCGGCAGCGGCACGATCCCCGACGCGACCCTCACCTGCTACCTGAAGCTCGTGCAGAAGGCCAGCAAGGTCTTCCCCGAGCTGACCCGCGCCTCGACGCTGGGCACGGCCTACCGCACGCTGAAGGCGACCAGGACGGCCAGGCAGCGGCTGGACAGCGCGCTGCTCGTGGGCTGGCTCAACTGGGCGCACGGGACGAACGGCACCACGAAGCTCACCGGCGCCGAGAAGGCGCGGCTGAGCTCCAAGGCGACGGCCGCGACGCTGAAGAAGGCCGCCGGCAGCCTCTGAGGCTCGGAAGCTCCGGGTGCGAGAGCGGTGACGAACATCGAGCACCGGTCCAAGATGTGTCGCTTAGGGTGGGTTTCATGGACGCAGGGAAGGCGATCTTCGAAACCGTTGACCGGATCCGCCAGCGGCGCAACGCTCCGCTGGTGCTGGAGCTCGATCTCACCGAGGGGCTCACCGACGGACCGCCCGGCGACGCGCTCACCGCGGTGCTGTCCATGCGCAAGCCTCGCCTGTCCGACGTGCTGGCCGGCCTCCGGCGCGGCCGCGCCGACTCCCGCGTCAAGGCGCTGGTCGTCAGGCTCGGCGGCCATCCGCTGGGGCTCGGCATGGTGCAGGAGCTGCGCCAGGCCGTGGTCCGGTTCCGGGCCGCGGGCAAGCTGACCGTCGCCTTCGCCGAGACGTTCGGCGAGTTCGGCAACGGCACCGTGCCCTACTACCTGGCCAGCGCGTTCGAGCGCGTCTACCTGCAGCCGAGCGGCGACGTGGGTCTGACCGGCGTGGCACTGGAGCAGCGCTTCGTCAAGGGGACCCTGGCCAAGCTGGGCGTCGGCTACGAGATGGGCCAGCGCCACGAGTACAAGACCGCGGCCAACACCTTCACCCACGACCACATGACCGAGCCGCACCGCGAGTCGATGGAGCGCATCGTCGAGTCGGTCGTGGAGCAGTTCGTCGCGGGCATCGCGGAGGGGCGCCGGCTCGACCCGGCCAAGGTGCGCGAGCTGGTCGACCGGGGGCCGTTCCTCGGGGCCGAGGCGGTGGAGGCCGGGCTGGTGGACCGGCTGGCCTACCGGGACGAGGTGTACGACGAGGTCAAGGCGGCCGCCGGGGACGACGCGCACCTGCTGTTCGTCTCCCGGTACGCCAAGGCCGCCGCCGTGCGCAAGCTGCCGAACCCGACGGCGGCCGGGATCGCGCTCGTGCACGGCAGCGGGCAGATCAGGTCCGGCCGCAGCGGGCGCAGCCCACTGGGCGGGGGCGGGGCGATGGGTTCCGACACGGTCGGCGCCGCGCTGCGTGCCGCCCGCCGGGACGACCACGTCAAGGCCGTGGTGTTCCGGGTGGACAGCCCCGGCGGCTCGTACGTCGCCTCCGACGTCATCTGGCGTGAGGTCGTGCTGACCCGCAAGGTGAAGCCGGTGATCGTGTCCATGGGCGACCTGGCGGCCTCGGGCGGCTACTTCGTCTCGATGGCCGCGGACGTCATCGTCGCCCAGCCGGGCACGCTGACCGGGTCGATCGGCGTGTTCGGCGGCAAGCCCGTGGTGTCGGAGCTGCTGGACAAGATCGGGGTCAACTCCGAGCTGGTGGCCGAGGGCGCGAACGCCGGGATGTTCTCCACCACGCGCGCCTTCTCGCCCGAGCAGTGGGAGCGGGTCAACGCCTGGCTGGACCGCATCTACGACGACTTCGTGGGCAAGGTCGCCGAGGCCCGCTCGCTGACCCGGGACCGCGCCCACGAGCTGGCCCGCGGCCGGGTCTGGACCGGCGCCGACGCCCGCGAGGGCGGCCTGGTGGACGAGCTGGGCGGTCTGGAGGACGCGCTCACGCTGGCCCGCAAGCGCGCCGGCCTGGCGGACGACGCCCCCGTGCGGGTCTACCCGCGGCTGAACCCGCTGGAGCGGCTGCGCCCGGCCGAGTCGAGCGAGGACAGGACCGCGGCGCTGACCCGGCTGCGGCTCGACGCCTGGGGGCCGCTGGCCCGTCTGTCCGCCGAGCTGGGCCTGCCGGCCACCGGCCCGCTCACCCTGCCGGGCTGGTACACGATCCGCTGACGGTGTAGCCGTCGTAGTCGTTCCAGCCGGGGTCGTTCACCAGGTCCCGCCAGGTGGGCCAGGTCTGCCCGGTCACCTGGCGGACCAGTTCGCCGGGCACGGTGAACGGCGGCGCCTTGTGCGGCTTGACGAGCGCCTGCCCGACGATCGCGTCATGGAGCACCGCGGCGCCGTGCAGGCGCGGCAGCACGGCGTGGATGCGGTCGGCGTAGCCCGGCGGCAGCTCGGGGCCGTCGCCCCCGATGTCGTATCCGGCGCCGGTCGTCACCAGCGCGATCTCGGGCCGCTTGCGCAGGGCGATGTCGCGGCACAGGTGCAGCGCGACCGCGTCCCACACCACCTCGACCTTCTGCGGCGGGAGCCCCTGCTCGGCGAGAAACTCGGCGGCCAGGTCCGCGCCGTCGAGCTCGAAGCGCTGGTCGCCGTCGCCTCGCTCGCTGAGCCCGGCGTCGTGCAGCACGCAGCCCAGGAACAGCAGCTCGTCGTCGTAGTCGCGGCCCGGTCGCAGCCCCTGGTGCTCGCCGAGGAAGCGGCCGTAGAGGTACGTGCGCATGCTGTGGTTGAAGATCGCGGGATGCTCCATGCTCCGTGCCAGGCGCATCGCCTTCAGCGTCAGGGTGGTCCAGGGAAACGGCAGGTCCCCGTAGGCGTCCATCGCGTCGTCCTTCCTTCGGGACGCGACGGCACGCGCCCCAACCTTCAGAGTGCCTGAAGCCTAGCGCAGGCTTCAGGCACTCTAAAGGTTGGGCTCAGCGGCTCAGCGGCTCAGCGGCTCAGCGGCTCATCGGGCGATAGCGCCCGCGCAGGCGGACCAGGGGATGGAGGGTGGGCGTGACGTAGCCGACCGCGAGCACCCGGCCCAGGAACAGGGTGTGGTCACCGGCGGGCACCACCTGCGCGGTCTCGGCCTCCAGTGCCGCGACGCCGCCCTCGACGACCAGCGCGCCGGAGTGCTCCCCCCGATGATGGGGCGTGCCCGCCACGAGGTGGCGGGCACTGGGACGGCCGGCGGCGGCGAAGCGGCTGGCGACGGCGGCCTGGCCGGACGACAGCAGGGAGGCCGCCCAGCGGTCCTGGCGCAGCAGCACCTCACACAGGTAGCCGCGGCTCGCCAGGCTGACCAGGACCATCGGCGGCTCCAGCGAGACGGACATGAGCGCCGACACGGTGGCGCCCAGGTCGTCCCGCCCGTCCCGCACGGTGATCACGGCCACGCCCGCCGCGAGCTGGGCCATGGCCTCGGTGAACAGGCCGTCGGCGGGCTCAGACACGGGCCGGCCCCCCGGCCGGGCAGCCGGTCAGCCCAGCCCGTTGGTGGTCAGCCATTCCTTGGCCACCGTGGCGGGCTCGTCCTTGTTGACGGAGATCTTCTGCATCATGTCGAGCAGCGACTGCGTCGTCAGCTTGGCGGACACGTCGTTCAGCACGGTCTTGACCGTGTCGGTCGCGGCGGCCTTGTTGAGCAGCGGCGTGACGTTCTGGGCGGGGAAGATGCTCTTCGGGTCCTGCAGCGCCACCAGGCCGTTGGCGGCCATCTTCGGGTCGGTGCTGAAGACGTTGCCGACCTGGACGGTGCCGTCCTTGATCGCGTCGGCCGTGGTGGGGCCGGTGGGCCTCCACTCCTTGAACTCCAGCCCGTAGACCTCCTTGAAGCGGGCCTCCCAGCGCTTCTTGAACTCCGGCGGACCGCCGACGACCATCTTCTTCGACACCTTGGCCAGGTCCTCCATCGTGGCGAGGGAGTCCTTGGCCTGCGTCTCCTTGGTCACCGACAGGGTGTCCTTGTCCTCGGCGGGCGAGGAGTCGAGCACCTCCAGCTCGGCCGGCAGCTTCTCCTTCAGCGCCGCGTTGACCTCCTCGGTGGTGGCGGCCGTGGCCTTCAGGTCGATGAACGACAGCAGGTTGCCGTTGTACTCCGGCACGATCGTCAACCCGCCGCTCTTGACCTGGTCGAAGATCACCTCGCGGCTGCCGATGCGCGGCTTCTCCTCCACCTGCACACCCTTGGCCTCCAGGGCCTGCGCGTAGATCGAGCCGAGCAGCACGCTCTCGTCGAAGTCGAACGACCCGATGACGACCTTGCCGCCGCCCCCGGCCGGGGCCGAGCCACTGGGCGCGGCGCTGGGCGCGTCGAGCGGGTTGCTTCCGCCGCCTCCGCCGCCGCAGGCCGTCAGGGCCAGCGCCGCCGACAGAAGCACCGCGGCGGTGCCGAACTTGCGTCTCATCACGATTCCCTCTCTTGCCGCTTATCGCGTCTTCAATCGCCGGCTCACGCCGGGCGAGACCGTCACCCGCTGCGCCAGCGTGAACCCGAGCTGCACCACGAGGGCGAACAGCACAATCAGTACGGAACCGCCGACCACGCTCGCGTAATCCTTCGTGGCGAACCCGTCGATCACGAACCGGCCGAGCCCGCCCAGGCCCGTGTAGGCGGCCACGGTCGTCGTCGCGACCACCTGGATGGCCGACAGGCGCAGCCCGAGCAGGATGAGCGGCAGCGCGACGGGCACGAGCACCCGGCCGAGCACCTGCCCGCCGCGCAGCCCCATCCCGTACGCGGCGTCGCGCAGTTCGGGGTCCACGCCCCGGATGCCCTCGAAGGTGTTGACCAGGATCGGCGGCACGGCCAGCAGCACCAGCGGGATGATGACCGGCCAGGCGGAGGCGGTGCCGAGCAGCAGCACGAACATGACCAGCAGGCCCAGCGTGGGCAGCGCCCTGGACAGGTTGGCCGAGACCACCACGAGCAGCGCGCCCCTGCCGGTGTGCCCGATCAGCAGGCCCAGCGGGACCGCGACGAGCGCGGCGAGCAGCAGCGCCAGCACCGAGAACTCCAGGTGCTCCAGGAGCCGCGCCGGGATGCCGCCGGAGCCCGACCAGTTGGCCGGGTCGCCGAAGAAGTCGGTCAGCCAGGTCACGAGGCCCTCCTCGCCCGTACCCACGGGGTGAGCAGCCGCTGCGCGAGCACCAGCAGCCCGTCGGCGACCAGCGCCAGCGCCACGATGAGCACGATGCCGACGACGACGGGCGGCATGAACGGATTCTGGTAGGCCCGGGTGAACAGCATGCCCAGCCCGCCCTGGCCGATCAGCGCGCCGACGCTGACGAGGCTGATGCTGGAGACGGCGACCACCCGCAGCCCGGCCAGCACCACCGGAGCCGCGATGGGCAGCTCGACCTGCACCAGGCGACGCAGCGGCGTGAAGCCCATGGCCACGGCCGACTGGCGCACGTGGTCGGGCACCGACCCGATCCCGTCGACCACGGCCGGGATGAGCACCGCCATCGCGTAGAACGTCAGAGGGATGATCACCGTGGTCTGCGACAGGCCGGTGACCGAGATCAGCAGCATGAAGACGGGCAGCGACGGCAGCGCGTAGATGACGTTGAAGACGCCGGCCGTCGGCTGGTAGAGCCAGCGCCAGCGCACGCTGGCCAGGCCCAGCGGCAGGGCGAGCAGCAGCCCGGCGACGATCGGCACCAGCGACATGACGAGGTGGTCGCTGAGCAGGTCCCTGATGCTGCCGACCCGGCCGGTGTCCCAGTTGCGGGCGAGCCACTCCCAGATCGTCGGCGGCCCGTCATTCATGGGCGCGCTCCGGGCTCGCGGCCGGCCGGCCGTCGCCGGCCGCCACGGTCAGCGCCGCGTCGAGGTCGGCGCGGGTGGCCACGCCCAGCACCCGGCCGTCGTCGTCCACGGCGACCGCGCAGCCCGAGGGCGACAGCAGCGCCGCGTCGAGGGCCGCGCGCATGGAGTCGCGCCCCGGCCGGAACGTCCCGAACGGCTCGGGTCCGGCACGCCCGTCGCCGGGCACCCAGCCCGCCGGCCGCCCGTCGCCGGTCAGCGCGAGCAGCCACGGCTCGCTCCGGCCGCCCTCGTACCCTTCGGGCACGGTCAGGTCGGTGCGCAGGCGCAGCCCCTCGGTGGAGACGAACTGCAGGCGGCGGATGCCCCGGTCGTGGCCGAGGAACTCTCGGACGAAGTCGTCGGCGGGCTGGGTCAGCAGCGTCTCCGGCGCGGCGAGCTGCGCCAGCCGGCCGCCGACGCGCAGCACGGCCACCCGGTCGCCCAGCTTGATCGCCTCGTCGATGTCGTGGGTGACGAACACGATGGTCTTGCGCAGCTCTGCCTGGAGCCGGAGCAGCTCGTCCTGCAGGCTCGTCCGGACGATCGGGTCCACGGCGCTGAACGGCTCGTCCATGAGCAGCACGGGCGGGTCCGCCGCCAGTGCCCTGGCCACGCCGACCCGTTGCTGCTGCCCGCCGGAGAGCTGGAACGGGTAGCGCTCCGCCATGCCCGGCTCCAGCCCGACGCGTTCGAGCAGCTCCATGGCCCGGTCGCGGGCCTTGCGCCGGTCCCAGCCGAGCAACCGCGGGACGGTGGCGACGTTGTCCACGATCTTCTTGTGCGGGAACAGCCCCGCCTGCTGGATGACGTAGCCGATGCCGCGGCGCAGCGTGGGCGGGTCGATGTCGCGCACCGGCTCGCCGTCGAGCAGGATGCTTCCCTCGGTGGCGTCGATCATCCGGTTGATCATCCGGAGGGACGTGGTCTTTCCGCACCCCGAAGGACCGACGAACACCGTGATCTCGCCCGTGGGCGCCTCCAGCGTGAGGTCGTCCACGGCGACCGTGCCGTCCGGATAGCGTTTGGTGACAGCGTCAAATGTGATCACGCGCGACCTCTCGCTCACGGGCAGGGGCCGCGGCCCCGTGCCACGACCGCCGCATGATCTCCTAAACGACCACAGTACGGCGGCGTTGACCCCCGTGTCGCCGCGCCCCCGTGGTTAAACGGTTCACAACACCAGCCCGGTTGAGCGGGCGAAATCAGATCAATTCGGGATGTCGTGATGCGGCGGACTGTCCGAGTTGGCATGATTGCCTCACCATCAGTCAGACCCACCTGTCCCATCTGTCCCACCGGCACCGCCGCTCGCACTCCCCCCGCACCACTTCAGCAAGAGGAACGGCCCCGTGACCCAGCCGCTCACCGGTGAGCGCTCGCGCGCCGAGTCGCTCGCAGAGCTCTACGACCGTCACGCCCCCGGGCTGTTCGCGTACTGCGCCGACCAGCTCGGCGACCCGGGCTCGGCGGCGGAGGTACTGGCCGTCGTCCTCACCGGCGCCGCCACGCCGCCCCCGGCCCGCGCCGCGCTGTACGCCTACGCCCGCCGCGAGATCCGCCGGCGTGACGTCGTCTACGCGCCTCCCGCCGCCGACCCGCTGACCGACCCCGCGTCCGCGCTGGTGGAGCGGGCCCTGCGCGAGCTGCGACCGCACCAGCGTGAGGTCCTGGTGCTGTCGGAGGTGTGCGGGCTCGACCGCGCCGAGCTGGCCTGGGCACTCGACGTCGCGCCCGACACGGCGCAGGAACTGCTGATGAACGCCGCGCACCGCTACCGGCGGCTGCTCGGCGCGGCGCTGGCGGCCACGGCGGGGCAGGCGCCCAGCTCGGTGGCCGACGTCTACGGGGCACTGGAGGTCGCACCGCTGCGCGACGTGCTCGGCCGCCTGCCGTGGCCGTCGCCGCCCGCCGCGTTGCGCGTCCACTTCGCCGGATCCCGTACGGCTCCCGCCGCGCCGCTTTTCGTCCGCCCCCGCTGGCCGGTGCCGCCGCAGTGGCCGCTGCCGCTGAACGACCTGCGCGACCCGGCGACGACCACGGGCGTCTTCCCGGCCGACCTGCTGACGCCGCCCGAGCCGGGCCACCGGCCCGCCCACGACGCGACGACCGCGCCGATGCCCAAGGTGGGCGACCCGTCGGCCCCCACCGGCACCACCGGCCGCCCCGGTGGGAGCGGGACGTGGTCGTGGCAGGAGTTCTCCACGGGCGCCTGGCAGCCGTTCCCCGCCCCCTCCGCCACCCCACGCGCCGCGCCGGGTGCCGCCGAGACGCCGGTCGAGCGGCGCGAGCAGCCGTTCTACCTGCCGCGGCCCATCCCGGCCGACGTGTTGGACGACGAACCGGAGACGCTGGAGCTGCCCGCCATCACCGACGTGGCGAGCCGCCCGGACGCCGGCCGCGCCGGGGCGGACCGGCCGGGGAGCCTGTTCACGCCGCGCGATCAGACCGCCTCCCGGCAGCGGACCGCCGAACCGGTCTACCGGCTGCCGGCCCCCACCGCGCCGCAGGGGCCCTCCACACCCGAGGGCAGCACGGCGTCGCGGGGGCTCGCGCCCTCGCGGTACTTCGCGTCCGCGGACGGCCGGACCCCGAGCGCCGCCGCCGCCAACGAACCGCGGGCGGACCGCGCCGAGCAGGCTGGTCCCCCGGCCGCGACCGCCGAGACGGACGAGCTGACGACCCGGGCGGCGGACCGCTGGGCCGGCGCGTTCGAGGCGCCCGCGCGCCGGAGCGCGGCCGGACCGGCCACGAGACAGACCGGGAAGCAGCCATCCGGGAAGTCCGGGAAGTCCGGGAAGTCCGGGAAGCCGGTGCGCAAGGGCGGCGCGGCGGCCACGCGGGGCCGCAAGCCGCGCAAGGGCCGGCACCACGATTGGGCCTGGGAGGCGGTCGGGTTCCTGGTCTGCGTGGCCGTCGCGATGGCGGTGTTCTTCGCAATGCCCGCCTTCTTCGGCTTCTGACGGCGACCCGACGGCAGACGGCCCCCGCGTCGGTCGGCCCGACGGCGGACGGCCCGACGGCGAGCGGCCCGGCGTCAGCCGGCCGAGAGGATGAGGCCGCTGGTCGGCACGCCCGTGCCCGCGGTGACCAGGACGTTGTGGACGCCGGGGACCTGGTTGGCCGAGGTGCCCCGGACCTGGCGGACGGCCTCGGCGATGCCGTTCATGCCGTGGATGTACGCCTCGCCGAGCTGGCCGCCGTTCGGGTTGACCGGCAGGCGCCCGCCCAGCTCGATGCCGCCGTCGCGGACGAATCCCGCCGCCTCCCCCCGGCCGCAGAACCCCAGCTCCTCCAGTTGCGCCAGCACGAACGGGGTGAAGTGGTCGTACAGGATGGCCGTCTGGACGTCGGCGGGGCCGAGCCCGGACATCTGCCACAACCGCCCGCCCACCACGGACATCTCGGGCAGCCCGCTCATGTCGTCCCGGTAGTAGCTGGTCATCATCATCTGTCCCTCCCCCGCCCCCTGAGCCGCGGCCGTGATCAGGGCGGGTGACCTGCGCAGGTCCCGGGCCCGTTCGGCGGAGGTGACGACGAGGGCCACGGCCCCGTCGCTCTCCTGGCAGCAGTCGAACAGGTGCAGCGGTTCCACGATCCACCGGGACGCCTGGTGCTCCTCCAGCGTGAGGGGACGCCGGTGGAACCAGGCCTTCGGGTTGGTGGCGGCGTGCCGCCGCATGGCGACCGCGACCCGGCCGAAGTCCTCCGACGTCACGCCGTAGGCGTGCATGTAGCGCCGGGCGAACATGGCGACCCAGGCGGCGGGCGTCATCAGCCCGAACGGCACGTGCCAGCTCATCTCCAGCCCCTGCGAGGTCGGCTGCCCGCCGAGCCGCGCGTCGGGCTGACCGAACCTGCGGCCCGAGCGCTCGTTGAAGGCCCGGTAGCAGACGACCGTGCGGGCCGCCCCGGTGGCCACGGCCATGGCCGCGTGCGCCACGGTGCCGCAGGCGGCCCCGCCGCCGTACTCGACCCGGGAGAAGAAGGTCAGCTCGCCGGCCCCGATCTCCCTGGCCACGGCGATCTCCTGGTTGGTGTCCTGGGTGAAGGTCGCCATGCCGTCGACCTCCGCCGGGTCGAGGCCGGCGTCGTCGAGCGCGGCGAGCACGGCCTCGGCGGCGAGGCGCAGCTCTGATCGTCCGGAGTCCTTGCTGAACTCGGTGGCGCCGATGCCGGCTACCGCGGCCTGCGACTTCAACACGGAGAGGCTCCTCGTCAGGGGAGGGTGAACGTGACGACGGCGGTGGCGTGGTCGCCGAGGCTGACCCGGCCGCGGACCTCGGCCCGGAACCCGTCGCCCTCGCGGGCCACGACGGTGCCGCCGAGGCTGAGCCGGTCGCCCGCGTACGCGGGGACGCCCAGCTTGACGTCGATGCGCCGGATGACCGCCGCCGGCCCCGTCCAGTCGGTGACGTACCGTTCGACCAGGCCCATCGTGGTGAGGATGTTGAGGAAGATGTCCTTCGAGCCCTGGGCGCGGGCGAGTTCGACGTCGTGGTGCACCGGGGTGAAGTCCATCGTGGCCAGGGCGGTCGAGACGACCAGCGTGGGCGTGAGGTCGATCGTCAGCTCGGGGAGCGCCGCGCCGATCGCGACGTCGTTTCCGGTCAGGGTCCGCATCACGACTCCCGCGGCGTCCACTGCGGGAGGACCAGGTCGTCGTCCACGGCCCGGTAGGTCACGCGTACCGCCATGCCGACGCCCACGTCCTCGGGCGGGCAGCCCACGACGTTGCCCACGATCCGTACCCCTTCCGGCAGTTCCACCACCGCCACCACGAACGGCGCCCGGCGGCCCGGGACCGGCGGGTGGTGGTGGACGACGTAGCTGTAGACGGTTCCCTCACCGGCGGCCGTGACGTAGGAGCGGTCGGCCGAGCGGCAGTGGGGGCAGAGCGGGCCGGGCGGGTGACGCAGCCGGCCGCAGTCGGCGCAGCTCTGGATGCGCAGCTCGCCGCGCCGCGCGCCCTCCCAGAAGAACGCGGTGTCGGCGTTGACGGCCGGTCTGAGCGGGTACGGCTCGCCCCGTCCGGCCGAGGCCGAGGCCGGGGCCGGCGCGGTGCGGGGCCTGGGGCGGAACTTGAGCACCCGGAAGAGCATCTCGGCCACCGGCTCGTCGCCGTCCGCGTACCAGGTGACGTTCCAGGTGGCGAAGTACCCTTCGCCGAGGGCCGTGCGTTTGGGTCCGGACAGTCCGGTGAAGCGGGTGGCCGGGGTGAGCCGTTCGCCGAGGCGGGTGTATCGGTGGTAGGTCTGCTCGCAGTTGGTGGCCACGACGCCCGTGTAGCCGCGTGCCTCCAGCGCGGCGAGCACGTCGTCCACCGGGCTGCGGTCCTTGCCGCGCGGCCGGACGCCCTGCATGGTCCATACCTGGGCCATGGCGGGCGGGGCGACGCCCCGGTCGAGGTAGGCCGGGTTGGCGTCGCCCATGGCGTCCAGCCAGTGCCTGATCATGGGGATGTTGACCGGGTCGGCGGCGGGCGTCCCGCGCACCTCGCCGAGCGCCGCCTGCTTGTCGGCCAGCTCGCGCAACTCCTCGTCCGCGCCGCTCGCCGGGCCGCTCGCCGCGCCGCTCGCCGCGCCGGTCGCCGCGCCGGTCGGCTGGCCGGTCATCGGGGCGGCCTCGGCAGGCCCAGGCCGAGCATGGCAATCAGCTCGCGCTGCACCTCGTTCACGCCGCCGCCGAACGTCAGCACGACGCCGCCCTTGACGCCGTGGTCGAACCGTTCGAGCAGCTCCGCCGTCTCCGGGTCGGACGGGTCGCCGTAGCGGGCCAGGATGTCGCCGACCAGCCGGCCGACCTCCTGGGTCCGCTCCGAACCGTAGATCTTGGTGGCCGACGCGTCGGGCGCGCCCAGCCAGCCGAGGTCCATGCTCGCGGCGACCTGCCAGTTGAGCAGTTCGTTGGTGCGGAAGTAGGCGCGCACCCGGCCGAGCGCCCGCCGCACGTCGGGCTGCTCGGTCAGGCCGGTGCGGCGCGCCCAGGCGAGGAAGCGGTCGTAGGTGTGGCCGAGGTTCCCCGCCGGGCCCAGGGTGACGCGTTCGTGGTTGAGCTGGTTGACGATCAGGTCCCAGCCCTTGTCCACCTCGCCCACGACCATGTCCACCGGGACGCGGACGTCGCTGTAGTAGGTGGCGTTGGTGTGGTGGCGGCCGTCCATGGTGACGATCGGCGTCCAGGAGAAGCCCGGGTCGTCGGTGGAGGCGATCATCATGGTGATGCCCTTGTGCTTCTTGGCCTGCGGGTTGGTGCGGGTGGCGAGCCAGATGTACTGGGCGTGGTGGGCGCCGCTGGTGAAGACCTTCTGGCCGTTGACGACGTAGTGGTCCCCGTCGAGCACCGCGGTGGTGCGCAGCGCGGCCAGGTCGGTGCCCGCCTCGGGCTCGCTGTAGCCGATCGCGAAGTGGCACTCGCCGGCCAGGATGCGCGGCAGGAAGGTCTCCTTCTGCTCCTTCGTGCCGTACTGCATGAGCGTGGGGCCGACGGTCTGCAGGGTGATGAGCGGGTACGGGACGTTCGCCCGGGCGATCTCGTTGGCGAAGATCTGCTGCTCCAGGGGGCCGTAGCCGGCGCCGCCGTACTCCTTCGGCCAGCCGAGGCCGAGTTTGCGGTCGCGGCCGAGGCGGCGGCAGTGCTCCATGTACGCCTCGCCGAACGGGTCCTCGGCGATCTTGCGGCGGTCGTCGGCGGTGAGGCAGTTGCCGAAGTACTCGCGCAGCTCGTCGCGGAGCCTGCGCTGGTCGGACGTGAGATCGATCAGCATCAGACGAGCGCTCCGATCAGGTCGAGCTGGGCGTCCTGGCCGCCGAGCAGGTGTGACAGGTGCTTGGCCTGGGCGAAGTAGCGGTGCAGCGGGTAGGTCACGTCGAGGCCGAGGCCGCCGTGCAGGTGCTGGCAGGTGTAGAGGGCGCGGAACGCCTCCCCCACGTGGAAGGCGGCGACGGCCAGGTCCTCCTCGGCAGGCAGGCCCTCGCCGAGCCGCCAGGCCGCCGACCACATCGCGACGTCGAGCGCCCGCCCGGCGACGTACACGTCGGCGACCTGCATGGTGACGGCCTGGAACTCTGCCAGCGCCCGGCCGAACTGCCTCCTGGTCCTGACGTACTCGGTGGTGAGCCGGAGCGCCCCGGCCAGCACGCCGCCGGCCTGGGCGGCCACGGCCAGCGTGAAGATCTGCCGGGCCGCCGTGACGGCCTCGGCGCCCGCCACCCGCTCGGCCGGCGTCCTGTCGAGCACGACGGTGACGGCCGGCTCGCCGGTGGAGGTGAACTCGGGGATCGTCTCGGGGCGCTCGACGAGGAAGACGCCGGCGTCGGCGGTCACCAGCGCCGGGCCGCCCCCGCGCCACGGCACCTGGGTCTTCCTGCCGGTGAGCATCCAGCCCCCGTCCGTCCGGTCGGCCCTGGTGGCCGGCGGGTCGGCGAGGGCCCGGCCCGGCTCGCGCAGGGCGGGCACGGCCTCCGGGTGCGGGGGGCGGGCGCCGTACCGGCTGAGGAACAGGGAGCCCGCCAGGACGGGCAGCGCGGGGACCGCGGCGGCGTGGGCGCCCACCTCGCGCAGCAGCACGGCCATCTCGACGGGGCCCAGCCCGGAGCCGCCGGCCTCTTCGGGCGCGCACACGGCGAACAGTCCCGCCTCGCGCAGCCGGTCCTCGCCCGCGTCCCCGGCGAGCAGCTCGGCGATCAGCTTCCGCAGGTCCTGCTGGGTCTCGTCCAGACCGAAATCCATTACCCCTCCAGTAGGTGTGCCCGGCCGTTGCCTACGAACCCGGCCTCGATCGCGTTGACGTCATCGTCGTCCAGGAGCCGCCAGCCCGTGCCGGTGCGCAGCCAGACCGGGTCGGTGGTGCGCCACGCCTCGCGGGCGAGGCCGCTTTTGACGACCTTGTGCGAGGGGGTCTGCGGCAACGCCCCGCAGACACGGACGTATCGGGGTACGGCCTTGACGCCGAGATCGCGGCGGGAGGCGAGGAACGCGGCGAAGGCGTCGGGCGAGAACGGACCCGTCAGCACGAGCGCGGCCATGACCTGGTCCCCCGCCACCGCGTCCGGCACCGGGTAGACCGTCGCCTCGATCACGCCGGCGAACTCCCGCAGGGCCGCCTCGATCGGGGCGACCGCCAGGTTCTCCCCGTCCACCCGCAGCCGCTCGGTGCCCCGCCCGGCGAAGAACACGTGGCCCTCCGCGTCGGCGTAGGCCAGGTCGCCGGACCAGAAGGCGCCGTCGCGGACACGCTCGGCGTCCGCCTCGGGGTCGTTGTAGTAGCCGTCGAACAGGCCGGCGCCCGTCACGTTGACCAGCTCGCCGATCGCCTCCCCGGCGTTGACCAGCCGGCCGGCCACGAACCGGGCCGGTGGACAGCGCTCGCCGGTCGCCGGATCGCGGATCTCCACCCCCTCGGGCAGCCGGCCCAGGCAGCCCGGCGGCCCGTCCGGGTCAGGGGTGAGCGCGATCGCCGTCTCCGTGGAGCCGAACGCGTCGATCACCTGGCAGCCGAACCGCTCACCGAACCTGCGCACGGCCGTCGCGCTGCCCTCGTTGCCGAAGGCGAGCCGCAGCGGGCAGGCGGCGTCATCGGGGCGTGGCGGGGTGGCCAGGACGTAGGACAGTGCCTTGCCGACGTAGTGCAGGTACGTGCACCCGTACCGCCGGACGTCGGGGAGCAGCCCCGATGCCGAGAATCTGCGCCGCAGCGCCAGGGCCGCGCCCGAGGCGAGCGCCGGGGCGTAGGCCGCCATCAGCGCGCCCGAGTGGAACAGCGGCATCGAGCAGTAGACGACGTCGGCGGGTGTGAGCAGCGCGGCCAGGCTGCGGCCGGGGATCGCCAGCTTGCGCTGGGTGATCCGCACGGCCCTCGGCCGGCCCGACGTGCCCGAGGTGAAGATCAGCATCACCAGGTCGCCCGGAGCGGCAGCCTGGAACGACGGGGCGGGCGGTGTCGCCCGGGTCGGCGGGGCGGGCCGGGTCGGCGGGGCCGGTGGCGGCGACGGCGCGGCTAGGGGCGGCGGCGCGGCGGCTGCCTCGCCCAGGCGCAGGCATCCCACGCGCAGCTCCGCGGCCAGCGTGCGGGCCGTGTGCTCGTACGGGTCGTCGAAGAGCAGCAGGGCGACGTCCGTGGCGGCGGCGTCGCGGGCCAGCTCGGCGGGCGGGCGGGTGGGGTTCAGCGCGACGACCACGTGGCCGGCCAGCGCCGCCCCGCCGATGAGGAAGAGCAGTTCGGGCACGTTGTCGCAGAGCACGCCCACGTGGAGGGGACCGTTGCCGGCGTGCGCGTCGAGCCAGGTCGCGGCGCCGCCGGCGGCCGTCACGTGCTCCTGCCACGACCAGACCCGGTCCTCGGCGTACAGGCCGGGACGCTCGTCGTCGCCGCGGGCGAGCAGCAGAGCGGCGAGTGTGTCCGCAGCCATGCACCCCTCCACCAAGCGCTCGGTCAACCGAGACGCAAACTAGAACACATTCTAGTAGTTGTCCAGAGGGCCCCCCTCGCAACAAGTGGGGATATATGCGTGTAACGCCGAAGACATGGGCTTATGCGGGTCTTTTGTTAACCCGTGAGTAACAAGCCGTGACATGGTGAAATCAGATAACGTGTTCTTATGCGTACTCCGCACGCGGCCGCCGCCGCGCCCCCCAGCGACACCGAGGGGACCATGGAGAGCCACCCCACGTCCGGCGGGCACAGCGTCCGTACGCGTAGCCAGCACCAGCGCCGCAAGCGCATCGTCCAGGCCGCGGCGGCCCTCGCCTCGCGCGGCGGCGTCGAGGCGATGCAGATGCGCACCGTCGCCGAGCGGGCGGGCGTCGCCCTCGGCACCCTCTACCGCTACTTCCCGTCCAAGATGGACCTGGTCGTCGCGGTGGTCGGCGAGGAGATCGACCTGCTGGAGAGCAGCATCGAGCGCAGACCGCCGAGCGCGTCCACCCCGGCGGGCCGCGCGGTCGACGTGCTCATGCGCGCCACCCGCGGCCTCATGCGCGAGCCCGAGCTGGCCGACGCGCTGATCCGCTCGCTCATCCTGGCCGAGGTCGAGACGCCGTTCGGCGACCGCATGACGGACCTGCTGCTGCGCGTGTCCGCCGACGGCGCGGCGCGGGAGCAGCCGAGCGAGGAACAGACCGCGCTGGCGGGCTCCCTGTCCAGCATCTGGGTGCACGAGCTGCTCGAGATGCTGCGCGGCCGGCGCACCTACGAGCAGATCCAGCGCCGCATCGAGATCGCCGCCTCCCGGCTGCTCACCGTCCTGTAGCGGCGCGCCCGGCGGCGCGCCCGGCGGCGGGCGCCCCGTGGCGGGCGCCGGTCAGGGGCAACCCGCGGCGAGCGCCGGTCGGGGGGCGACCGGCGGCGAGCGCCGGTCGGGGCGACCGCCGCGTGCCGGTCCTGTCGGTGGCGGCGCGTATACAGAGGGTATGACCGACAAGCCGTCGCCCGAGGACTTCCTCAAGCTGGCCGACCCGCTGCGGCGCGAGCTGCTGGCGCACTGCTATCGCATGCTCGGCAGCGTCCACGACGCCGAGGACACGGTCCAGGAGACCTACCTGCGCGCCTGGCGCGGCTACGACGGATTCGAGGGGCGCTCGTCGCTGCGCACCTGGCTCTACCGGATCGCCACCACGGTCTGTCTCACGGCGATCGACAGCCGTGGCCGGCGGCCGCTGCCCACCGGGCTGGGCGCGCCCAGCGCCGAGGCCACCGCGCCGCTGGCCGAGCGGTCCGAGGTGCCGTGGCTGGAGCCGGTGCCCGACACCATGGTGGGGGCGGGCGCCGACGATCCGGCCCAGATCGTCACCTCGCGCGAGAGCGTCAGGCTCGCCCTCGTCGCGGCCCTGCAGCACCTGCCGCCGCGCCAGCGGGCGATCCTGGTCCTGCGCGACGTGCTCAGGTGGCGGGCCGCGGAGGTGGCCGAGGTGCTGCAGACCACCACCGCGGCGGTCAACAGCGGGCTGCAACGCGCGCGGGCCCAGCTCAGCGAGGTGTCGCCGAGTCTCGACGACCCCGTCGAGGTGCTGCCGGGCGAGCAGCGCGAGCGCCTCGACCGCTACGTCGCCGCGTTCGAGAGCTACGACGTGGCCGCGATCGTGGAGCTGTTCACCCATGACGCGGTCTGGGAGATGCCGCCCTACCCCACCTGGTATCAGGGGGCCGCGACGATCGGCCGGCTCATCGAGGTCAACTGCCCGGCCAACCGGCCCGGCGACCTGCGCCTCGTGCCGACCTCGGCGAACGGCCAGCCGGCCTTCGGGATGTACCTGCTGCGTGACGACGCCTACCACGCGTTCGCGCTGCCGGTCCTCACGCTGACCCGGGAGGGGGTCAGTCATGTGGCGATGTTCTTCGACCTGAGCCTCTTCGACGTCTTCGGGCTCGCCCGTACGTTGCCGGTTCCGGATCGGGCTTCCACCCGAAAATAGAACGGGTTACAGTCTGCTCCGGAGCATAGTTCTGGAGGCGACTGTGGGCACACCAGTGATCGTCGAGGCCGTCCGCACCCCCATCGGCAAGCGAGGCGGCCGGCTGGCCGGCCTCAAGGCCCAGCAGGTGCTGGCCACCGCGCTCAACGGGGTCGTCCGGCGGTCCGGCATCGACCCGGCGATCGTCGGCCAGGTGTTCGCCGGGTGCGTCACCCAGGCGGGCGAACAGGGCGGCCACGTCGGACGCCACTCCTGGCTCTACGCGGGGCTGCCGCACCAGACGGGCGTCACCACCATCGACGCCCAGTGCGGGTCGTCGCAGCAGGCGGTGCACCTGGCGGCGGCGATGATCAGCGCTGGGGTGATCGAGGCGGGCATCGGGTGCGGCGTGGAGGTCATGAGCCGCGCGCCGCTCGGCAGCAACGTGCTGCCGGCCAACCCCCGGCCCGACGACTGGAGCATCGACCTGCCCGACCAGTTCACGGCCGCCGAGCGCATCGCGGCCCGGCGCGGGCTGACCAGGGAGCGGCTCGACTGGTTCGGCGTGCGGTCGCAGCGGCTGGCGGCCAAGGCGTGGGCCGACGGGCGGTTCGAGCGGGAGATCGTGCCGGTCGGCGACGTCACCCGCGACCAGGGTCTGCGGGAGACGACCGCCGAAGGGCTCGCCGGGCTGAAGCCGGTCGCGGAAGGAGCCCTGCACACCGCCGGCACCTCGTCGCAGATCTCCGACGGCGCCGCCGCCGTGCTCGTGATGAGCGAACGGGCGGCGCGGGCCCACGGCTTACGTCCCCGTGCGCGCATCCTGGCCCAGGCCCTCGTGGGCGCGGAGCCGTACTACCACCTCGACGGCCCGGTGGAAGCGACCGCCGAGGTGCTCGGCGCGGCCGGGATGACGATCGGCGACATCGACCTCTTCGAGGTGAACGAGGCGTTCGCCTCGGTCGTGCTGTCCTGGGCGAGCGTGCACGAGCCCGACCTCGACCGGGTCAACGTCAACGGCGGCGCCATCGCGCTCGGCCACCCCGTCGGGGCCACCGGTGCCCGGCTGCTCACCACGGCGCTGCACGAACTCGAACGGTCGGACTCGACGACGGCGCTGGTCACGATGTGCGCCGGCGGCGCGCTTGCCACGGCCACCATCCTGGAACGCCTCTCCTGACGGCCTGCCGCCCGGCGGCGGGTTCGATGCCGGACGCTTCGAGGCCCTAGACTTCTAGACATCCGATGTTTAGGGAGAACAGCGTGGCGGTCACCGACGCGGCCATCGACAAGATCAAGCACATGATCCTTTCGGGCGAGCTGGCACCGGGGGCCAGGCTGCCGAAGGAGGCCGACCTGGCCGAGCGGCTGGGCCTGTCGCGCAACTCGCTGCGCGAGGCCGTCCGCGCGCTGGCACTGATCAACGTCCTCGACGTACGGCAGGGCGACGGCACCTACGTCACCAGCCTGGAGCCGAGGCTCCTGCTCGACACCATGTCGTTCGTGCTCGACCTGCACCGTGACGACACCGTGCTGCAGTTCTTCGAGGTGCGGCGCATCCTGGAGCCCGCCGCCACGGCGATGGCCACCAAGCTCATGACCGACGCCGACATCGAGGAGCTGCGCACGATCCTGGAGTCGCTGCCCGACGATCCGACGATCGAGGAGCTCGTCGCCAACGACCTGGAGTTCCACGCCCGGATCGCCCAGGGCTCGGGCAACACCGTGCTGTGCTCGTTCATCGAGAGCCTGTCGGGGCCGACCACGCGGGCGAGGATCTGGCGCGGGCTCACCCAGGAGGGCGCGCTGGAGAAGACCCGCGAGCAGCACACCGCGATCTATGAGGCCATCGCCGCCCGGCAGGCCGACGTGGCCCGCTCGTGGGCCACCGTGCACGTGGCCGGCGTCGAGTCCTGGCTCCGCAAGGCCCTCGCCTGACCAGGGGCGGCTCAGGCGGGGCCGGGTGAGTCCCGCTCGTCCGGCCGGGCCGCGCTCCGCCAGTACTGCCGCTTCTTCTCGTCGCGCACCACGACGCCCAGTTTCGCCAGTTCCAGCCGCAACTCCTCGGCGTCGTCGGCGTCGCTCTTCTCCACCGCGCGGGCGCGGGCCTTGAACAACGCGTGCGCGGCGGCGGACAGGTCGGGGTGGCCCTCCACCCAGCGCCGGAAGTCCGCCCTGTACGGGTCGCCGCCGGCCAGCCAGGGATAGCCGTGAGCCCGGAAGGCGGCGGCGAGCCGCTCCTCGGAGGGCAGGTCACCGCCCCGCCGGACGAGCTCACCCGTGTCGTGGCCGAGCAGCACGAACTGCTTGGCGTCGTAGCAGGCCCCGGCGACCGCCTCGCGCGACACCTCCTGCCGCGACTCGCGGCAGACGACCGTCACCCCGTCGTCGTCGACGGTCACCGTCACGTAGTAGTGCTCGGCGAGCACCGCGAGCACGAGCCCGGCGACGACGCCGACGGCGACGGCGCCGATCGTCAGCGGCGTCGGCGGAATCGACCCGATGAGCCGCAGCGGCCCCTCGAACGGGGTCCACGGCAGCGACGACACCCAGCCGACCAGGAGCTTCAGCAGCCAACCGGCTCCGGCGCCAAGGAGGGGGAAGCCGATCCAGAAGAGCGTGCGCTGTCCGGCCGTCGGGCCGAGCACCGTCGCCCGCCGGGATGACGCACCGGATGGCATCGTTCCGAACTCCCTTCGCCTCACCCACCGAGCGGATCATGCCGCTGAGACTCTAGTGCCCGGCGTGGCCACCTCTCGTCGGCCGAAAGTAGCGGCGACGCCGACTTTGGTCGCGCCGGGACGCGACCTCGGTGACGGGTAGGAGGCCGTCAACGGGTGGGCGGCTCCGGGACCCGGCCGACGCCGCACATGAAGTAGTTGCCCACCCTGCCCAGCGCCGGCTCGGTCACGGGGCGGTCCATCCGCCACTCGTGCAGGTTGACCAGGCCCGGCTCGACCAGGTCCAGGCCGTCGAACATGGGCGAGATCTCGCTGGACAGGCGCGCGACGAACTGCGCCGAGGCGTTGTCGTAGACCTGTTCCACGTCCGGCGCCACCTGCGGCCGGTCGTCCACCGCGACGTGGGAGATCACGATGTGGCTGCCCGGGACGAGCGAGTCGCGGATCCTGGCGACGATGCCCGCCGGGTCGTCGGAGTCGGGGACGAAATGGAGGATCGCCAGCATGAGGACGGCGACCGGCTGGGAGAGGTCGAGCTCCCGCTGGACGGTCGGGTCGGTGAGGATCTCCTCCGGGCGGCGCAGGTCGCCCTGGACGACGTGCACGTCCGGGCTTTGCTGCAGCAGCGCCCGGGCGTGGACGAGCACCTGCGGGTCGTTGTCGACGTACACGGTACGGCCTCCGGGGGCGTACCGCGCCACCAGTTGGTGCACGTTGTCCTGCGTCGGCAGGCCGGCGCCGATGTCCAGGAACTGGCGGATGCCCTGGTCGGCCAGGTAGCGCACGACGCGGGACAGGAAGCGCCGGTTCTCCTGGATGCCGATGGGGATCTCGGGGACGAGCCTGAGCACCCGCTCGGCCGCCTCCCGGTCCGCCGGCAGGTTGTCCTTGCCGCCCAGGAAGTAGTCGTACATGCGAGCGGCGTTCGGGATCTTCGCGTTGAAGCCGCTGCCGATCAGGGCCGGGTCCATCGATGCTCTCCACAGGTGGGCGACTCGGTGATCCTAACAACCGGATACGCGAAGAATGCTCGTATTAGGCGACATGTAGTGACATGATCTTCGGATGGCCGCTCCCCCCACCCCGCGCGTGCTGGGCGCCCAGTTGGCCGACGGCGTGACCCGAGGAAACATGTGGGCGCTGCTGTCGTTCGCGACGGCCGGCACCGCCGTGGTCTCGTTCCTGCCGTCGACCCAGCCGCACATCCTCACCACGATCCTCGGCGTGCCGGAGTCCGCGCAGGGCACGGTCGTCGGGCTGCTGGGCTTCACCGCCGAGCTGGCGATGATCATCAGCCTGGCCTGGTACGGAGCGCTGAGCGACCGGTTCGGCCGGCGGCTCGTCGTGATCGCCGGGCTGCTGCTGTGCGCGGTGGGCGTGGCGTTGTTCCCGTTCGCCGGCAACACCGCCGTGCTCGTCGCGCTGCGCGTGGTGTTCGGGCTCGGCGTCGCCGCGCTGAACGCCATGATGTCGACGATCGCGATCGACTACGTGCGCACCCGTTCGCGCGGCAAGTCGTACGGGCTCATCGGCGTCTTCGGCGGCCTGGGAGCGCTGGTGGCCGTGCTGGTCCTGGTCAGGCTGCCGCGCACCATGGAGGCCCAGGGGCTGGACGCGGTGGCGGCGACCCGGGTGTCCTTCCTGATCATCGCGGGCGGCATCCTCGTCGTGGCCGGCCTGCTGTGGCTGACGCTCTCCCCGGCCAAGGCGGGCCCGGCGGACGGGCACGTCCCGCTGACCCGCCTCGTCCGGGAAGGCCTGGTCCTGGTACGGGACCCGGGGGTCGCCCTGTCGTACGCCGCCTCGTTCGTGGCGCGCGCCGACCTGGCCATCGTCGTGGGGTTCATGAGCCTGTGGATCGCCGACCACGCCGTCAACGAACGCGGCATGTCGGGCGCGGAGGCGCTGGCCAGGGCCGGGGCGGTGGTGGGCGTGGCGCAGATGGTCGCGCTGGCGTGCGCGCCCCTGTTCGGCTGGCTCGGCGACCGGATGCGGCGCCAGGACCTGGTGATCGTCGCCCAGCTCGTCGCCGGGTGCGCCTACCTGTCCACCCTGCTGGTCACCGACCCGCTCGGCACCGACATGATGATCGTCGCGGTGCTCATCGGCGTCGGGGAGATCGCCGGCATCACGACCGCCGGGCCGCTGCTGGCCCAGCAGGTGCCCGCCGACGTGCGCGGCACAGCCTTCGGCGTGCACACGCTCTGCGGGGCCGCCGGCATCATGATCCTCTCCGCGCTGGGCGGGCTGCTGTACGACGTGTGGCGGCCCGCCGGCCCGTTCGTGGCGTCCGGGGTCGCCGGACTGCTCGTGGCCGCCTTCGGCCTGGCCGTACGGCGGCGCGTCAGGGCGAGCGCCCAGGCCGACCTGGGCCGTGAGGCGATGCCCGAGCGATAAACGGGAGGCGCCGCCCGCCCGCCGGGGGCGATACTCCTGGGATGCGCATCACGACCATCAGCCCCCATGACTCCCTGGGCCCGGAGCTGCTCGCCCTGCAGCACGCCGCGTACGCCGTGGAGGCCGAGCTCATCGGCGACGACCGCATCCCGCCGCTGCGCGAGACCCTGGAGGGGCTGCGCAGCGAGCCGCTGACCTGGCTGGGCATGTTCGACGGCGAGCGGCTGGTGGGCGCCGTGGCATGGGAGGAGACGCCCGAGGAGGTGGACGTCAACCGGCTCGTCGTGCACCCCGAGGAGCACCGGCGCGGCATCGGCCGGGCCCTAGTCGAGGAGGTCGTGGCCCGGGCGGGCGGGCGGCGGATCGTCGTGTCCACGGGGCGCGACAACAAGCCCGCGCGGGCCCTGTACGAGCGGCTCGGCTTCTGGGCGCGGGGCGAGCACGAGGTCATCCCGGGGTTGTGGATCGCGAGCTACCTCCACGAGCGGTCCGCCCGAGACCGCCCGCGAGGAGACACCCGGGGCTGACCGCACATGGCCGAGATCTCGGTGACATCCGGCTGGCGTTCCACAGCGGATGTTCGCAGGCTCGTCGTGGGCCGCTGGGCGTTCAGATGCCGATGAGTCGGACACGCTTGCCGCACAAGCGAGCCATGTCGTCCGCGTCGGAGGTCAGCATGGCCACCGGAGCACGCTGGCGCAGGGCCGTTTCCGCCACTGTCGCGTCGATCGCGTACTTGTGGCCATGCAGGCCGGCGGTTCTGAGCAGCTCAGCGGACCGCTTCGCGGTCTCCTCGGTCACCGGCTCGACCTTCACGCGGGACAGCACCCACTGCAGCCGGGGCAGGTCGACACGCGAGTGGCTGACCTCCACGATGGTGTTGGCGCCGATGACGACGTCGGCCCCCATGGCGTGGAACACCTGGAACATGGCGAGGATCTTGCGGTCCTGCGTGATCCAGGCGGAGAGCCCCTGGGAGTCCAGAACCACGGTTTCGACGTGGTCGATCACGCCGCGCTCGCCGAACCGCCGGAGTCCGCCGTCCCGAAGATCCTGGCGCGAGCCTCCGTCAGCTCCTCGTCGGTGAACTTCCCGTGCTCCTCCTGGTGACGCAGCAGGTCGGCACCCAGAAGTTCGTGCCGTAGCTGGCGTGCCACAGCTTCGGCCACGTAGCCGGAGACGTTGTCGGTGAGCTTCCTGAGCTCCGTGACCTGGTCACTCGGAAGGGTCACCGTGATGCGCGTCGTGTCGGCCATAGCGCAATCATACTGCGGTATGCGCGAGGACGGCCGGCCACGACTCACACCAGGCCGGCCGCCTCCAGTTCCCGCCACAGGTCGTCGGGCACCGGCCGGCTCCACAGCGCGGCGTTGGCCGCGACCTCCTGCGGCGACCGGGCGCCCACGACGATCGAGGCGACGGCCGGGTGGCGCAGCGGGAAGGCCATCGCCGCCTGTGGCAGGGCCACGCCGGACGACTCGCAGACGGCGGCGATGCGGCGGGCCCGGTCCAGGACGGCGGGCGGGGCCGGCTGGTAGTCGAACGTTCCCGACGGCCGCGGCGTGGCGAGCAGCCCGCTGTTGAAGACGCCCGCCGCCAGCACCCGCACGCCCCGCTCCAGGCAGGCGTCGAGCAGCGGCAGGCCCGACTGGTCGAGCAGCGTGTACCGGCCGGCCAGCATGACCACGTCGACGCCGGTCTCCCGGACGAAGCGCAGCGGCGCCCGCCACTGGTTCATGCCGACACCGATCGCCCGGACGACACCCTGGTCGCGCAGCTCGGCCAGCGCCGGGTACGCCTGGGTGAGCGCCTCCTCCAGATGGTCGTCGGGGTCGTGGATGAGGGCGAGGTCCACGCGCGACAGCCCGAGCCGGTCCAGCGACTCCTCCAGCGAGCGCCGCACGCCGTCTCGCGAGAAGTCCCACACCCGCTCGTATCCGGCCGGGACGTCGAAACCCTGGTCGTCGCGCCCGTCCCGGCCGGTCGGCCGGAGCAGGCGGCCGACCTTGGTGGACAGCACGTACCCGGTACGCCCGGCGAGCGCGGCGCCGAGGCGGCGTTCGGACAGGCCGAGCCCGTAGTGCGGCGCGGTGTCGAACAGCCGGACCCCGTGCGCCCAGGCCGCCTCGACCGTGGCGCGGGCCTGCTCCTCGCCGACCGCCTCGTACAGCCCGCCGATCGGCGCCGCGCCGAACCCGTGACGGGGCAGGTCGTCGAGCGTGCTCAATCCTGTGCCTTCCCGCCGGCTATCCGGCTGATCATGAGGGCGACCAGGATGATGGCGCCGTACACCACCGGCTGCCAGAATCCGGAGACGCCCTTGAGGGTGAGCAGGTTCTGCACCAGGCCGATCACCAGCACGCCGGTGAGCGCGCCGAGGATGGTGCCCTTGCCGCCGTCCATGCTGACGCCGCCGATGACCGCCGCGGCGAACACCATGAAGATCCAGCCGACGCCCTGGTTGGAGCCGATCGCGCCGAGCCGCCCGGTCTCCAGGATGCCGGCCAGCGCGGCGAGCATGCCGCCCAGGATGAACACGCCCCACAGCACCCGGTCCACCCGGATGCCGGCGGCCCGGGCCGCGTCGGCGTTGCCGCCGATGGCGTACAGGGAGCGGCCCACCCGGAAGTAGGCGAGCCCGGCGATGCCCGCGGCGAACAGCACCGCCGCGATCCAGATGGAGGCCGGCAGGCCGAGCCACAGGGCGCTGCCCAGGTAGAGGATCGAGTCGGGGAGCTGGAACAGCGTCTTGCCCTCGGTCGGGCCGAGCTGCAGGCCGTGCACGATGATCAGCATCGCCAGCGTGACGATGAACGCCGAGAGCTGGAACTTGACGATCAGGAACCCGTTGAACGCCCCGATCGCGGCACCGACGAGCAGGCAGAGCGGGATGACCAGCATGCCGGGCAGCCCGAGGCCGAACCCGCCGGCGGAGGCCGGGACCACCAGCATCACCGCGAGGGCGGGGGCCATGCCGACCGTCGACTCGAGCGACAGGTCGAACTTGCCGGAGATGAGGATCATCGCCTCGGCCAGCACCACCAGCGAGATCGCGGCCTGCTGCTGGAGCACGTTCGTCAGGTTGCCCGTCGTCAGGAACGTCGGGTCGAGGAACGCGCCCACGACGAGCAGGAGCAGGATCACCGGCACCAGGGTCAGGTCCCGGAACCGGGCGAGCCGCACCCGAGGGGTGGGCGCAGTCAGTGTCGTCACTGTTCAATGCCTTCCATCACGGCCACGAGCTCGTGGTCGGTCCACCCGCGCGGCACGTCCTTCACGACGCGGCCGTGGAACATCACCAGCACCCGGTCGCAGACGCGCAGGTCGTCCAGCTCGTCGGAGACGACCACGGCTCCCGCGCCGCGTTCGACGGCGTCCTCGACGGCGCCGAGCAGGGCCTGCTTGGCCTTGACATCGACGCCGGCCGTCGGGTTGATCACGACGAGCGCGGACGGGTCGTCCACCAGCGCCCGGGCGAACACCACCTTCTGGGCGTTGCCGCCCGACAGGTCGCCGACGGGCTGATCGGGTCCTTCGGTCTTGATCTGCAGCTCCTCGATGAGCTGCTGGGCCTTGGCCCGCCGCCGGGCCGGCGACACGACGCCGAACCGGCCGAGCTTGCGCGCGATCGGGATCGTGGCGTTCTCCGCCACGGACAGCAGCGGGACGAAGCCCTCGTGGTGGCGGTCCTCCGGCACGAAGCCGAGGCCGGCGCGCAGCGCGGCGGGCACGTCGCCCGGCCGCACCTCGGTGCCGTTGACGGTCACGCTGCCCGAGTCGGGCCTGCGCAGGCCGACGAGGGTCTCGGCGAGGCCGACCTTGCCGCTGCTGGCGGACCCGGCCAGGCCCACCACCTCGCCCGAGCGGACGGCGATGTCGACGTCGCGGTAGCGACCCGCCAGCGACAGGTTCGCGCCGGCCAGCACGACCCGGTCGCCGGCCGTGCGGGCGCGCGACTCGTAGGCGAGGGTGGCCTCGCCCGTCATCGCGGAGACCAGCTCGTCGTGCGGGAACCCGGCGACGGGCCTGGTCACGATGTGCCGGGCGTCGCGGAAGACCGTGACGCTCTGGCAGATCTCGTACACCTCGTCCAGATGGTGGGAGATGTACATCATCGTGACGCCCTGCTCGCGCAGGGCGCGCATGCGGGTGAACAGGCGGTCGATGGCCGGGCCGTCCAGCCGCGCCGTCGGCTCGTCGAGGATGATGAACCGGGCGCCGAAGGACAGCGCGCGGGCGATCTCCACGAGCTGCCGCTGCTCGATGCCGAGGTCGCCGGCCAGCGCCTCGGCGTCCACGTCCACCTCGTACGTGGCCAGCAGCTCGCGGGCCCTGGACCGCAGCGCCCGCCAGTTGATCATCCCCCGGTCGGTCTGCCGGTTGAGGAAGAGGTTCTCGGCGACCGTGAGGGCCGGGATGATCGTCGACTTCTGGTAGACGCAGGCGACGCGCCGCCGCCAGGCGTCGCGGTCCGCGAGGGCGGGCGCCGCCTCCCCGGCGAACCGCACCTCGCCCGCGTCGGGCCGCTGGAGGCCGGTCAGGATGGACACCAGGGTCGACTTGCCCGCGCCGTTGCGGCCGACGAGGGCGTGGGTCTCCCCCTCGGCGATCGCGATGCCCGCGCCGTTCAGCGCGACGGTCGGCCCGAAGCGCTTCACGATGTCCCGGGCTTCAACGTGATAGTTCATCACTTGACCTGGTTGCCCCAGAGGTTCTTGTCATCGACGTTGTCCTTGGTCACCAGCGGGGCCGGGAGCTGGTCCTCCAGGCCGTTCGGGAGCTGGATGATCGTGCTGTCGTGGTCCGTCGGCCCCGGCTTGAACGTCTTGCCCTCGACCGCCGCCTTGGCGTAGAAGAGCGCATACCGGGCGTACAGGTCGGCCGGCTGGGACACCGTCGCGTCGATGTCGCCCTTGCGGATCGCCTCGAACTCCTGCGGGATGCCGTCGTTGGACACCACGACGACGTGCTTGGGGTCGTCCGGCGGGACGAGCAGGCCCTTCTGCTTGAGCACCTGCAGCGTCGGCGCCAGGTGGACGCCGCCCGCGTGCATGTAGATGCCCTTCACGTCGGGGTTCTGCTCCAGGCGGGTCTGCAGCATGGACGCGGCCTTGCTGCCTTCCCACTCGGTCGGCTCCTCGAAGACCGTGATCCCGGGGAACTTCGTCTTCATGCACTCGCGGAACGCCTCGGCCCGGTCGCGTCCGTTGACGGAGCTGAGCGCGCCCATGAGCTCGACGACCTTGCCCTTGCCGCCGAGCTTCTCGCCGAGGAACTCGCAGGCCTTCGTCCCGTATGCCCTGTTGTCGGCCCGGACGACCATGTAGACCTTGCCCTTGTCGGGCCGGGTGTCCACGGTGACGACCGGGATCTTCCGGTTCTCCAGGGTCTGCAGGGTGCTGGCGATGGCGCCCGTGTCCTGCGGGGCCATGACGATGGCCTTGGCGCCCTGGCCGACCAGCGCCTGGACGTTGTTGACCAGCTTGGTGACGTCGTTCTGCGAGTTGGTGGCCGGCATCAGGTCCACCTTGAGCTCGCCGGCGATCTGCGGGACGTACTTCATGTAGGAGTTCCAAAAGTCGGAGTCGGCACGCGGGTGGTCGATGCCGACCTTGCCGCCGCCGCTCCCTTCGCCGGCTGTGGGTGTGCTGGAGCCGCACGCGGCGACGACCGCCAAGAGGGCCGCGCCTGCGACCGCCGGGCCGAGCTTCATCGTGGGAGCTACCTTCCTCGGGCGGGCCTGGCCCGGTGCGGGCCGGCCCTGATCTGCCTTGGTTCAGTTCTCCGGCCGGAGCCGGAGTCCTTGCATGCCGCCGTCGACGGCGAGCGCCGTGCCCGTGGTCGCCCCGGCCTCCGGGCCCGCCAGGTAGGCGATCGCCGCGGCGACCTCCGCCGCGCTGACCAGTCGCCCCATCGGCTGCCTGGCGTTGAGCGCCCGCCTCTCCGCCTCGGGGTCGTCGGCCGCGTCCAGCAGCCGTCCTACCCAGGGCGTGTCCGCCGTTCCGGGATTGACGCAGTTGACCCGGATGCCCTCGCGCACGTGGTCGGCGGCCATCGCCAGCGTCAGCGACAGGACGGCCCCCTTGGTGGCGCTGTAGAGCGCCCGCCTGGGCAGCCCGGCGGTGGCCGCGATCGAGCACACGTTGACGATGGAGGCGTGCCCGGACCGCCTCAGGTACGGCAGGGCCGCGCGGGCGACCCGGACCATGCCGAGGACGTTCACGTCGAAGACGCGCTGCCACTCGCCGTCCGGGTTGTCCTCGACGGTGCCCTGCGCCCCGATGCCGGCGTTGTTGACGAGCACGTCGATGCCGCCGAGCCGGTCGGCCGCCTCGGCGACGGCCGCGCGGACCTGGGCGTCGTCGGTGACGTCCATCTTGATCCCGACGAACGGCTCGCCGGGCGGGTTGAGGTCGAGGCAGGCCACGCGCATGCCGCGCTCGGCCAGCAGGGTCGCGGTGGCCAGGCCGATGCCCGAGCCGCCGCCGGTCACGATCGCTGTGAGACTCATGCGTCCTTCCAGACCTCGCCGCCGGGGAAACTGTGGGCGGCGATCGACTTGGCGTGCATCTCGGCGCTGAAACCCGGCGCGCTCGGCGCGACGTACCTGCCGCGCTCGATGACGACGGGGTCCACGAAGTGCTCGTGCAGGTGGTCGACGTACTCGATCACCCGGTTGTCCATGGAGCCGGTGACGGCCACGTAGTCGAACATCGACAGGTGCTGCACCAGCTCGCACAGCCCCACGCCGCCGGCGTGCGGGCAGACCGGGATGCCGAACTTCGCGGCGAGGAGCAGGATGGCGACGTTCTCGTTGACGCCGCCGACGCGGGCGGAGTCGATCTGCAGGTAGGAGATGGCGCCCGCCTGCAGGAGCTGCTTGAAGACGATGCGGTTCTGCACGTGCTCGCCGGTGGCGACCGGGACGGGCCTGATGCCCGCGGCGATGGCGGCGTGGCCGAGCACGTCGTCGGGGCTGGTCGGCTCCTCCACCCAGTGCGGGCGGAACTCGCTCAGCGCGTTCACCCAGGCGATGGCCGAGTCCACGTCCCAGCGCTGGTTGGCGTCGATCGCGATGGGGAAGTCGGGGCCGCACACCTCGCGGGCCACCCGGAAGCGCCGCACGTCGTCGTCGAGGTCGGCGCCGACCTTGAGCTTGATCTGGCCGAAGCCCTGGTCGAGGGCCTCCTTGCAGAGTCGTCTGAGCTTGTCGTCGTCGTAGCCGAGCCAGCCGGGCGAGGTGGTGTAGGCGGGGTAGCCCTCGGCCCGGAGCCGGGCGATCCGCTGCTGCTTGCCCGGCTCGGCCGCCCGCAGGATCTCCAGGGCCTGCTGCGGGGTCAGCGCGTCGCTGAGGTAGCGGAAGTCGACCAGGCCGACGATCTGCTCGGGCGTCATCTCCGACAGCAGCAGCCAGACCGGCTTGCCCTCGCGTTTGGCCCGCAGGTCCCACAGGGCGTTGACCACGGCGGAGATCGCCATGTGCATGACGCCCTTCTCCGGCCCGAGCCAGCGTAGCTGCGAGTCGTCCACCATCTCCTTGTAGAGCGCGCCGAGGTCCTCGGCGTCCCGGCCGAGCACGTACCGCTCCAGCGCGCTGATCGCGGTGGTCTGCACGTCGTTGCCGCGCCCGATCGTGAACGCGAACCCGTGCCCGGAGAACCCGTCGTCGGTCTTCAGCACCACGTAGGCGGCGGAGTAGTCGGGATCGGGGTTCATCGCGTCGGAGCCGTCGAGCTCGCGGGAGGTGGGGAAGCGCACGTCGTGCGTCTCCATCGCCACGATCCGGTACGGGGCCTTCGCGGCGGTCATGCCTGCCCCACCGTCTGGCGCTGGCGGCCCAGCCCCTCGATCTCCAGCTCCACGACGTCGCCCGCGCGCAGGTACGGCTGGCCGGGGATGCCCATCGCGACGCCGGCGGGAGTGCCGGTGTTGATGACGTCACCCGGCTCCAGCACCATGAACTGGCTGAGGTAGCGGACGATCTCCGCCACATCGAAGATCATGTTCTTGCTGTGGCCGTCCTGGCGCAGCTCGCCGTTCACCCACAGACGCATGGGCAGGCGCTGCGGGTCGGCGATCTCGTCGGCGGTGACGAGCCACGGGCCGAACGGGTTGAACGTCTCGCACGACTTGCCCTTGTCCCACTGGCCGCCCCGCTCAAGCTGGAACTCCCGCTCGGAGACGTCGTTGGAGATCGCGTAACCGGCGACGGCGTCCAGGGCCTCCTTCCGGCCGGCGAGGTAGCGGGCCCGCTTGCCGATGACGACGGCGAGCTCCACCTCCCAGTCGGTCTTCACGCTGCCGCGCGGCACCAGCACCTCGTCGTACGGGCCGACCATGGTGTTGGCCGCCTTCATGAACACGACGGGCTCGGCCGGCACGTCGGCTCCCGACTCGGCCGCGTGGTCGCTGAAGTTGAGGCCGATGCACACGATCTTGCCGGGCCGGGCGAGGGGAGCTCCGACGCGCAGCCCCGCCGCCTCGACGACCGGCAGCTCGTCGCGTTCGAGCGCCTCGCGGACGCGCGCCACTCCCCCGGAAGCGAGGAAAGCCCCGTCGATCTCCGGCTCTCCGATGTCGCGCAGGTCACCGGCGCTGTCCATCACCACCGGCCGTTCCTGCCCGACAGGTCCTACTCGCAGCAGCTTCACACCGCATCCTTCGTTCATACATCGGATGTCTATAGGCTCGATGCTGGTAGGCGTGGCCGGTGATGTCAAGACCCGCACCACGTACACATCCGATCCGTGATACAGCGGAAACCCTGGCGAGCGCCTTCTACGCCGCGATCAGCGTCCAGACATCGGAGGAAGGGGCCCGGGGAGCCTGGAGGGCGACGCGGCTTCGGGCGGCAAGGTCATCGGAGGAGTCCCCGAATCCGGGGCACGTCCGCGGATCCCCGCGCAGCCGGCGGCGGCCTCGGTCGCCAAACACCCGATGACTGCTTCCGCGCCATCGAGGGGCGATTGACTGGCAGGATGTGCCGTAATAGAACAACGTTCACTAAGGATTCTCTACCAAGCGCTTGACCGACCCCCTTTGAGGTGAGTGGCTGTGCGGATCGACCTCGTCGACCAGGACCAGTACGCGAACTCCGGTCCACCCCATGAGCAGCTTCGCTGGCTGCGCGACAACGACCCCGTCCACCGGCACGAGGGCGAGCCCGCGTTCTGGGCGGTCACCCGCTACGACGACGTCGTCCACGTCTCGCGGCACTCCGACCTGTTCTCCTCGCACCGCAAGCTCGCCCTGTTCGACGAGATTCCGGAGGAACAGCGGGCGCTCCAGCGGCTGATGATGCTCAACCAGGACCCGCCCGAGCACACGCGGCGGCGCTCCCTGGTCAACCGCGGCTTCACCCCCCGCACGATCGGCGCCCTCGAACAGCACATCCGCGAGATCTGCGACGACCTGCTCGACAAGTGCTCGGGCGAGGCCGACTTCGTCACCGAGGTGGCCGCCCCGCTGCCGCTGTACGTCATCTGCGAGCTGCTCGGCGCCCCCGTCTCCGACCGAGACAAGCTCTTCAACTGGTCCAACCGCATGATCGGCGCCCAGGACCCGGACTACGCCCCCTCCTCCGACGACGAGGGCGACCCGGCGATGGAGGTGTACGCCTACGCCAACCAGCTCGCCGCGCTGCGCAGGGAGAACCCCCGCGACGACATCGTCACCAAGCTGCTCCAGCCCGACCACAACGGCGACACGCTCAGCGAGACCGAGTTCGACCTCTTCGTCCTGCTGCTCGTCGTGGCCGGCAACGAGACCACCCGCAACGCGGCCTCCGGCGGCATGCTCGCCCTGTTCGACCACCCCGACCAGTGGGACCGCCTGGTCGCCGACCCGTCGCTGGCCCGCACGGCCGCCGACGAGATCGTCCGCTGGGTGTCGCCGGTCAACCTCTTCCGCCGGACGGCCACCCGAGACCTCACCCTCGGCGGCAAGCAGATCAAGGAGGACGACAAGGTCGTCGTCTTCTACTCCTCGGCCAACCGCGACACCTCGGTCTTCCCGGACGCGGAGGTCTTCGACATCGGCCGCGACCCGAACCCGCAGATCGGCTTCGGCGGCGGCGGCGCGCACTTCTGCCTCGGCAACCACCTCGCCAAGCTGGAGCTGCGCATCCTGTTCGAGCAGCTCGCCCGCCGCTACCCCCGGCTGCGCCGGACGGGCGAGGCGCGGCGGCTGCGCTCCAACTTCATCAACGGCATCAAGGAGCTCCCGGTCGTCCTGCGCTGACGCCCGCCCGCGCCGGGCGCCGAGGGTCAGGCGGCGGCGAGCAGGTCGAGGAGGGTGGCCGCGCTCTCGACGTCCGCGGTCAGCGGCCGGTCCTCGGTCCGCGGGTCGAGCCGGCGCGCCACCTCGGCGAACGCCGCCCCGGCGGGGGTCGCCGGGGCAGGCGGGCGAGCCCGCTGCCGCACCGCCCGTACGGCCGCCACCAGCTCGCAGGCCAGCACGAGCCGGTACGACGCGGCGGCCCGCAGGGTCTGACGGGCCGCCTGCGCGGCGAAACCGGCGTGCTCCTCCACCCCCCGCGACAGCACGGCATGCCCGAGCGCGGCCGGGTGGGCGGCGCCGCGCAGGTCGGCCAGCGCCGAGTTGGCCGAGTACTCCAGGATCATCACCCCCGACGCCGCCGGCGCCCCGTCGGCCAGGAACGGGCGCAGACCCGTGAACGCCGGCTCCACCAGGGTCGCCAGCCGGGCCGCCGAAAGCTGAGCCGTCTGCAGCAACGCCACGCGGACCTGGTCGAGGGCCAGCCCGAGCGGGGCCTGGTGGAAGCCGCCGTGGTGGTGGACGCTCCCGCCGCCGGCGGCACGGACGAGCGGGTTCTCGGCCGCCGCGTTGATCTCGATCTCCAGCACCCGTTCGACCCGCGCGGCCGCGTCCACGGCCGGCCCGTGCACCTGCGGCAGGCACCGGTAGCCGAACGGGTCCTGCACGCGGGCGCCCCGCCGGGGTCCGCCGAGCAGCCGGCGCATCTCCGCCGCCACCGCCGCCACCGCCGGATGCGGCCGGGCCGCGTGCACCTGCGCGTCGAACGCCTCGCTCCCGCCGTCCACGGCGTGCAGCGACAGGGCGGCGACCACGGTCGTGGCCCGCACCAGGGCCGCGATGTCGGCCCAGGCGAGCGCGGCCTGCCCGATCGTCAGGGCGGAGCTGCTGATGAACGCGAGCGCGTCGCCCGGCTCCGGCGCGAGGGGCGCGGGCGGCGTGCCCCGGCCGCCGGTCCACGGCAGCTCGCCGATGAGGGTGAGCCCGGTCTCGGCCAGCGCGGTCAGGTCGCCGGTGCCGATGGCTCCGACCTCGTGCACCCGAGGGAGGCGCCCGGAGTTGAGGGCTCCGGCCAGCGCCTCGGCGAAGGCCGGCTGCAGCCCCGCCCCGCCGGCGAGGATCTGGTTGGCCCGTACGGCGAGCATCGCGCGCACCTGGTCGGCGGGCACCGGCGCGCCGATGCCGCCGGCGTGGCTGCGCAGCAGGCGCAGGCCGTGCAGGTCCCCGTCGCCGACGTGTTCGGTCCGGTTGGCGCCCACGCCGGTCGTGCGCCCGTAGACGGGCCGGCGCCGCGCGATCTCACCGGCCGCCCGGTGGGCCGCCGCCGCCCGCGCCAACCCCTCGGGGTCCAGCCGTACGGCGACGCCGGCGTCGCGGGCCAGGCCGGCGACGTCGGAGGGCCGGAGGCGGATGCCGTCCAAGGTGACCACTGTTGACATATCCATATTCAGCAACGATTCTGCATGAATATCTGCATACCTAACAAGGGGCGAGAACCGACGGCCCTCGGGGCATGACCCGGTGCGGCGGGACGGAAGGAAGCACAGGTGAGCGATCCGGTGGACGCGGGCGTGGCGGTCGCCTCCGACGACGCCTCACGGGTGGCGGCCCGCCTGCGGGAGCTGGTCGAGGGCCACCGGCTCTCACCCGCCCAGCGGCGGATCGCCCGCTACCTCCTCGACCGGCCCGAGCGGGCGGTGTTCCTGACCAGCGTGGACATCGCCGAGGCGGTCGGCATCAGCCAGCCGTCCGTGACCCGCTTCGCCTTCGCCCTCGGATTCACCGGCTTCCCCGAGTTCCGCGACCACCTGCGCGCCGCGCTGCGCGACGGGCAGCAGCCCGCCGCCGGACCGGCGCCCCACCCCGTCCAGGCCATGGTCGACTCCGAGATCCGCAACCTGGAACTGCTGCGCGACGGCCTCGGCGACACCCGCCTGGCCGAGGTCGCGGCCGAACTCGCCGCCTCCCGGCCGCTGCCGGTCGTCGGGCTGCGCGTCTCCGCGCCGCTCGCCCACCTCTTCGGCTACCTCGCCGCCAAGGCCCATCCCGACGTACGGGTGATCGACACGCCCGGCTCGACGCTGGAGGACCGGCTGAGCCGGGCCGCCCAGGCGGGGGCGACGTGGACGCTGGCGTTCGGGCTGCCCCGCCACCCCCGCGAACTGCGCGAGGGACTGATCTGGGCCCGGCGGGCCGGCCTGCGGGTCGCGCTCGTCACCGACCACTCCGTCGGCGCCCTCGCCGAGCACGCCGACGTCGTCCTCACCGCGCCCGTCAGCTCGCAGTTCGCCTTCGACTCGCAGGCCGCGCCCAGCGTGCTGTGCGCCGCCCTGGTCCACTCCATGGTCTACGCGCTGCCCACCCAGGAGCAGGCGGCGATCGAGGAGTTCGAGAACACCGCCGCCGAACGGCGGCTCTTCCTGCCCGACTGACAGCCACCAGCCTCACCACCAACACGACACCACGCAGCCACCACGCAGCCACCACGCACAAGGCAAGGAGACCAGAAGCGATGAGCGACGACGTCCGGCGGGTGATCCGCTCGCCACGCGGCACGGAGCTGTCCTGCCAGGGCTGGCAGCAGGAGGCCGCCTACCGGATGCTGCACAACAACCTCGACCCCGAGGTGGCCGAGCATCCGGACAAACTCGTCGTCTACGGCGGCACCGGCAAGGCCGCCCGCGACTGGCCGTCGTTCGACGCCATCGCCCGCACCCTGCAGGGCCTCAAGCAGGACGAGACCCTGCTCGTCCAGTCGGGCCGCCCCGTCGGCGTCATGCGCACCCACGAATGGGCGCCCCGCGTCCTGCTCGCCAACTCCAACCTCGTCGGCGACTGGGCCACCTGGGAGGAGTTCCGCCGCCTGGAGGCCCTCGGGCTGACCATGTACGGGCAGATGACCGCCGGCTCGTGGATCTACATCGGCACGCAGGGCATCCTGCAGGGCACCTACGAGACGTTCGCCGCCGTGGCCGCCAAGCGGTTCGGCGGCTCGCTGGCCGGCACGATCACGCTCACGGCCGGACTCGGCGGCATGGGAGGCGCCCAGCCGCTCGCCGTCACCATGAACGACGGCGTCGCCCTCTGCGTCGACTGCGACCCGTCCCGCATCTCCCGCCGCATCGAACACCGCTACCTCGACGTGCAGGCGTCCTCGCTGGAAGAGGCCCTGCGGCTGGCGGTCGAGGCCCGCGACGCCCGCCGCCCGCTGTCCATCGGGCTGCTCGGCAACGCCGCCGACGTGCTGCCCCGGCTGCTGGCCATGGACGCCCCCATCGACGTGGTCACCGACCAGACCTCGGCGCACGACCCGCTGGCCTACCTGCCGCTCGGCACCGCGTTCGACGACATGCGGGACGAGGCGGCCAAGGACCCGGCCGGGTTCACCGACCGCGCCCGCGAATCGATGGCCCGCCACGTCGAGGCCATGGTGGGCTTCATGGACCGGGGCGCCGAGGTGTTCGACTACGGCAACTCGATCCGCGGCGAGGCCAAGCTGGCCGGCTACACCAGGGCCTTCGACTTCCCCGGATTCGTCCCGGCCTACATCAGGCCGCTGTTCTGCGAGGGCCGGGGGCCGTTCCGCTGGGCGGCGCTGTCCGGCGACCCGCGCGACATCGCGGCCACCGACCGGGCCATCCTCGACCTGTTCCCCGAGAACGAGTCGCTGGCCCGGTGGATCAGGCTGGCCGGGGAGCGCGTCGCCTTCCAGGGGCTGCCCGCCCGCATCTGCTGGCTCGGGTACGGCGAACGCGACAAGGCCGGCGTCCGCTTCAACGAGATGGTCGCCTCCGGCGAACTGCGCGCCCCGATCGTCATCGGACGGGACCACCTCGACTGCGGGTCGGTCGCCTCGCCGTACCGGGAGACCGAGGCAATGCTGGACGGCTCCGACGCGATCGCCGACTGGCCGCTGCTCAACGCCATGGTCAACGTCGCCTCCGGCGCGTCGTGGGTGTCGATCCACCACGGCGGCGGCGTCGGCATCGGCCGGTCCATCCACGCCGGCCAGGTGGCCGTTGCCGACGGAACCGAGCTGGCCGCCCGCAAGCTGGAGCGCGTCCTGACCAACGACCCCGGCATGGGCGTGATCCGGCACGTGGACGCCGGCTACGACCGGGCCGCCGAGGTCGCGGCGGAGCGCGGCGTGCCGATCCCCATGACGGACGGAACCCAGCGATGACCGACCGCCCCACGCACGCGCGCACCCCCCCGCCGACCGAGCACACCACCGGAAGCCACGAATCCTCGCCTGTCGCGCACACCACCGGCGAGCAGGAACCCCCGGCTGTCGCGCGCACCATGTCCGGCCGACGGATCCGGTTCGAGCGAATCTGGGACGATCTCGCCCGGATCGGCGACGGCGGCACCGACGGCTACCGTCGCTTCGCCTGGACACCGGTCGATCTCGAACTGCGCGGCTGGTTCGAGGAGCAGGCGGCGCGGCGCGGCCTGGCGTACGAGCAGGACCGCAACGGCAACCAGTGGGCCTGGTGGGGCGCCCCGACGCCCGGCGCGGTGGTGACCGGCAGCCACCTGGACAGCGTGCCGGGCGGCGGCGCCTTCGACGGGCCGCTCGGCGTCGTGGCGGCGTTCCTCGCCGTGGACGAGCTGCGCGACCGCGGCGTCACCCCGGCCCGCCCCATCGCCGTGGTCAACTTCGCCGACGAGGAGGGCGCCCGCTTCGGCGTGGCCTGCGTCGGCAGCCGCCTGCTCACCGGCGTGCTGTCCCCCGGCGACGCCCGCGAGCTGCGCGACGCCGACGGAGTGACCCTGGCCGAGGCGATGCGCGCGGCCGGCGCCGACCCCGGCGCGCTCGGCCGCGACGAGGAGGCGCTCGCCCGGATCGGCGCGTTCGTGGAGCTCCACATCGAGCAGGGCCGCGGACTCGCCGACCTGGACGCCCCGGTCGGCGTGGCGAGCGCCATCTGGCCGCACGGCCGCTGGCGCTGCACCTTCCACGGCGAGGCCAACCACGCGGGCACCACCCGTCTGGCCGACCGGCACGACCCGATGCTGCCGTTCGCCTCCACCGTGCTCGCCGCCCGCGCGTCGGCCGAACGGCTCGGCGCGCTGGCCACGTTCGGCAGGGTCCGCGTCGACCCGAACGGCACCAACGCCATCCCGTCCCGGGTGGACGCCTGGCTGGACGGGCGCGCCCCCGACGAGGGGACGGTCCGGGCCATGGTGGAGGAGATCACCGACGCCGCCCGCGCGGTGGCGGCCGGGCACGGGGTGCGCGTCGAGGTCGTCGCCGAGTCGACCACCCCGGTCGTCCGGTTCGGCGACGAGCTGCGCGACCGGATAGCGGCGGCCCTCGGCGGGGTCCCCGCCCTGCCCACCGGTGCCGGGCACGACGCGGGCATCCTGTCGGCGTCCGTCCCGACCGCCATGCTCTTCGTCCGCAACCCCACGGGGGTGAGCCACAGCCCCGCCGAACACGCCGCCGTCGACGACTGCGTCACCGGAGTGGCGGCCCTCGCCACGGTGCTGGAGGAGCTGGCATGCCGGTGACCCGCTACTATGCCGACCACGCCTGGCTCGGCGGTGACCGCACGGTCGCCGGGGTGGTCATCGAGGTCACGGGAGACCGCGTCACCGCCCTCCGTCACCCCCTCGCCACCGGACAACCCCCCACGGCCCAGCCGGGAGCCACCGCACCCCCACCGGGCACCGTCCAACCCCCCAGGGCCCAGCCGGGAGCCGCCGCACCCCCACCGGGCACCGTCCACCTGCGCGGCGTCACCCTGCCTGGGCTGGCCAACGCCCACTCGCACGCCTTCCACCGGGCACTGCGCGGACGGACCCAGCGCGAGCGCGGCACCTTCTGGACGTGGCGCGAGCAGATGTACGCCGTCGCCGCCCGCCTGACCCCCGACGGCTACCACGCCCTGGCCCGAGCGGTGTACGCGGAGATGGCCCTGGCCGGGGTGACCTGCGTGGGCGAGTTCCACTACGTGCACCACGACACCGGCGGCCGGCCGTACGCCTCCGCCAACGCCATGGGGGAGGCGCTCATCGCCGCCGCCGCCGACGCGGGCGTGCGGATCACCCTGCTCGACACCTGTTACCTGCGCGGCGGGATCGGCGCACCGCTGGCGGGGCCGCAACTGCGGTTCGGTGACCGCGACGCCGCGGCGTGGGCCGAACGGGCCGGCGCGCTGAAGGGCGGCGAGCACGCCCGGGTCGGCGCCGCCGTCCATTCCGTTCGCGCCGTCCCCGCCGACCAGCTCGCCACGGTCGCCGACTGGGCTCGCGAGCGCGGCGCGCCGCTGCACTTCCACCTGTCGGAGCAGACCGCCGAGAACGAGGCATGCCTGGCCGCGTACGGGCGCACCCCGGCGGCGCTGCTGGCCGAGCACGGCGCGCTCGGCCCGCTCTCGTCCGCTGTGCACGCCACCCACCTCACCGAGCAGGACATCGGCCTGCTCGGCGGCTCACGCACCACCGTGTGCCTGTGCCCCACCACCGAGCGCGACCTCGCCGACGGCATCGGCCCGGCCCGCTCCCTCGCCGACGCGGGCTCCCCCCTCTCACTCGGCAGCGACAGCAACGCCATCGTGGACCTGCTGGAAGAGGCCCGGGGCGTCGAACTGGACGAGCGCCTCGCCACCCGGCACCGCGGCCACTGGCTCGCGGCCGACCTGCTGCGGGCGGCCAGCTCCGACGGCCACGCCTGCCTCGGCTGGCCGGAGGCGGGCCGCCTGGAGGTGGGCGCGCCCGCCGACTTCGTGACCGTCGGCCTCGACTCGGTCCGGACGGCCGGCGCGGACGCGGACGCGCTGCTGGAGTCGGTGGTGTTCGCCGCCACGGCGGCGGACGTGCGCGAGGTGGTGGTCGGCGGCCGCCACATCGTCTCGGCCGGCCGCCATCTCCTGGTGGAAGACGTCCCCACCGCCCTGTCGGCAGCCATCGCCTCCCTCACCACCGCCGATCCCCCCACCCGCCCGGCCACCACTTCCGATCCCACCGGAGGACGCTCATGAGCGGGAGTTCGCTCCTCATCGACGACATCGGCTCGCTCGTCACGAACGACCCGGCACTGGGCGAGGGGATCCTCGGCGTGGTGGAGGACGCGGCGCTCGTCGTCGAGGACGGCATCGTGACCTGGGCCGGCCCGCGGTCGCGGGTCCCCGAGGGGGCCGCGCGGGAGCGGTTCGACGCGGGGGGACGGGCGGTCGTCCCGGGGTTCGTGGACAGCCACGCGCATCTGGTCTTCGCCGGTGACCGCACGCGCGAGTTCGAGGCCCGCATGTCCGGCCGGCCGTACACCGCCGGCGGCATCCGCACCACCGTCGCGGCGACCCGCGCCGCAACGGACGACGAGCTGCGCGCCAACATCCGGCGGCTCGTCGCCGAGGCGCTCCGCTCGGGCACGACGACCGTCGAGTGCAAGTCGGGATACGGCCTGACCGTCGAGGACGAGGCCCGAAGCCTGCGGCTGGCCGCCGAGCAGGCCGACGAGGTGACCTTCCTCGGCGCGCACGTGGTGCCCCCCGAGTACGCGGAGAAGCCGGACGCCTACGTCGACCTGGTGTGCGGCGAGATGCTGGACGCGTGCGCGCCGCACGCCCGCTGGATCGACGTCTTCTGCGACCGCGGCGCGTTCGACGGCGACCAGACCAGGGCGATCCTGGCGGCCGGGAAGGAACGCGGCCTCGTCCCGCGGGTGCACGCCGGTCAGCTCGGGCCCGGGCCCGGCGTGGCGATCGCCGTCGAGCTGGGCGCGGCGTCCGCCGACCACGTGACCCATCTCAGCGACGCCGACGTCGAGGCGCTGGCCGCCGGCGAGACGGTGGCGACCCTGCTGCCGGGCGCGGAGTTCTCCACCCGCTCGCCGTACCCGGACGCGCGACGCCTGCTCGACGCGGGCGCCACCGTGGCGCTGGCCGCCGACTGCAACCCCGGCTCCAGCTACACCACGAACATCCCGTTCTGCATCGCCCTGGCCGTCCGCGACATGAACATGACTCCCGCCGAGGCCGTCTGGGCCGCCACGATGGGCGGCGCCCGGGCACTGCGCCGCACGGACGTGGGCCACCTCGCCCCCGGCGCCCGTGCCGACCTGGTGCTCCTGGACGCCCCCTCCCCCGTGCACCTCTCCTACCGCCCGGGCGTCCCGCTGGTCGCCCAGGTCTGGAAGAACGGCATCCCTCTCCCCGCCCGACCCCACAGGCCCTCCTGATCCCGCAGGGTCCTGACCTCGCAGGCCCTCCTGACCCCCGCAAGCCCTCCTGACCCCGCAGGTTCCTGACCCCCGCAAGCCCTCCTGACCCCGCAGGGTCCTGACCTCGCAGGCCCTCCTGACCCCGCAGGGTCCTGACCTCGCAGGCCCTCCTGACCCCCGCAAGCCCTCGACCTCGCAGGCGGCGAGACCCTCCGGACCGGGCGGCGACCGTCATCCTCGCGACGGGTGGCGACGGTCATCGGTGGCCTCCCCCGCGCCGGGCGGCGCGGATGCGGGACAGGATGCGGGTCGTCTGCCCGGGGCCGGGTCGCCAGCCGCGGGCTATGAGGGCGTCGGCCACGTGCTCCAGCAGGGCCGCCGTCCGGGCGGGGATCACGTCCTTGCGGACGGGGATGACCTGCCATCCGTGCCGCCGTAGCTCCTCCCGGCGGGCGCCGTCGTGGCGCTGGTCGGCGGCCGAGGAGTGGTGCTGCCGGCCGTCGTACTCGACGGCCAGCAGGTAGGGCGGCCAGCCCAGGTCGAGGTAGGCCGCACGGCGGGCCAGGGGCACGTGGATCTGGGTGGCGGGTCTCGGCAGCCCGCCGTCGACGAGGATGACGCGGAGCCAGCTCTCCCGTGGCGATCTCGCCCCCGGGTCGGCCAGGGCCAGCAGGTCGCGCAGGCGCCGGGAGGGCGCCCGGTGCCACAGTGCCTCCAGGTGCACGCCGCGCCGGGCGAACTGGTCGAGCGTGGCGACCGCCTCCAGGCGCGGCAACCAACGGGCGCAGTCGAGCGCCGTGCGCTCGGGGGTGGTGAGGCGGACGCCCCGGTGCTCGGTGACGTCAGCGGCCGCCGGCGTCGCAGGGTGGGTGACGCAGCCCGGCAACGCCAGATGACCGGGCGCCATCAGCTCGACGGGCCAGTCGGTCTCGGCCGTGCCCTGGCTCAGCGCCTGCAGGCCCCACACGTGCGCGGCCGTCTGGCGGCAGACGACGGCCTGCGGCACCGCCTGGGTGATGCGCCGGGCGCGGTCGAGCAGGGTGGCCGGAGAAAGGAGCGGGTTCACGGCCACAGGGTGATGCGCCGGGACGGCCTCGCGTGCCGCCGAATGTGGTTCTGTGGACGGCTGATGGCGTATCCACAGCGGCACCTGCCGGTACGCGTTCAGCGTGAAGTTGGTTCCATGTCAACGAGCTCGCTAGGGTGAGTCCATGGGAGAGCCGAGATGGCTGGACGACGCCGAGTTCCGCGCCTGGATCGGCTACCGGCGGATGCGGCTGCTGCTGGACGCCGAGGTCGGGCGCGACCTGCTGGCCGACTCGGGCCTGTCGATGCCCGACTACGACGTGCTGTCCGCGCTGACCGCGTCCGAGCGGCACCGGCGGCGGCTCACCGAGCTGGCCGACCGGATGCTCTGGTCCAAGAGCCGGCTCTCGCGCCACATCGGCCGGATGGAGCAGCGGGGGCTCGTCTCCCGCGAGGAGTGCGAGGACGACGCCCGCGGCGCCGTCATCGTGCTGACCGAGGACGGGCTGCGGACGATCCGGGAGGCCGCCCCCCAGCACGTCGAATCCGTCCGCCGGCACATCATCGACCTGCTGTCCGACGAGCAGATCGAGGCGCTGGGCACCATCGCCGAGACCGTGCTGGCACACCTCGCCCCCGCCGGCGCGTCAGGGATGGAGCGCTAGAGAGCCGGTCTCGGGGAGCGGCGCAGCGTGACAGCAGCGGGGAACCGCCGGTCAGGACCAGCGGGTCAGGACCAGCGGGTCAGGGCCAGGAGCTGTCCTGGTCGGGATCGCCGCCGTCGGACAGCAGCCTGATGTCCGCCTCGACCATCATCGCCACCAGCTCGTCGAACGACACCGTCGGCTCCCAGCCGAGCTGCATCCGCGCCTTCTTGGGGTCGGCGCAGAGCAGGTCCACCTCGGCCGGCCGGTGCAGGGACTGGTCGGTCACCACGTGGCGCTCCCAGTCGAGCCCCGCCGCGGCGAACGCCGCCTGCACCAGCTCCCTGACCGACTTCATGCGGCCGGTGCCGATCACGTAGTCCTCGGGCCGTCCGGTCTGCAGCATGAGGTGCATGGCCCGCACGTAGTCGCCGGCGAACCCCCAGTCGCGCCGCGCCTCAAGGTTGCCCAGGCGCAGCTCGGAGGCCAGTCCGAGCTTGATGCGGGCCACGCCGAGCGACACCTTGCGGGTGACGAACTCCGCTCCGCGCCGGGGCGACTCGTGGTTGAACAGGATGCCGGAGACGGCGAACATGCCGTACGACTCGCGGTAGTTCTGCGTGAGGAAGTGCCCGTACGCCTTGGCCACGCCGTACGGCGAGCGGGGGTGGAACGCGGTGCTCTCCGTCTGGGGCGTCTCGCTGACCTGGCCGAACATCTCCGACGACGACGCCTGGTAGAAGCGGATCTGCCCGCTCGGGGTGCCGCCCCGCGACACGCCGGAGCAGACCCGGATGGCCTCCAGCATGCGCAGCACGCCCATGCCGGTGACCTCGGCGGTCAGCTCCGCCTGCTCCCACGACATCGGCACGAACGAGATGGCGCCGAGGTTGTAGACCTCGTCGGGCTGCACCCGTTCGACGGCGCTGATGAGCGAGCCCTGGTCGAGCAGGTCGCCGCGCACCACCTGGACGTCGGACAGCAGCTTGCGCATCCGTGACACGCGCGGGTTGGCCTGACCGCGGGCCAGCCCCCACACCTCGTAGCCTTGGGCGAGGAGGTGCTCGGCAAGATAGGAACCGTCCTGGCCGGTGATGCCGGTGATCAACGCGCGCCTGGCCAACGGGCTCCTCCATCTCGCTACCGCGTCCGCTGGGAGGGAATGTACAGCCCTGCTTCCCGGCCCGGCACCACGACCACCTAGAACTCGTTCTACCGAATCACGCTCGGTCACGCCAACGTCGCAGTTGGCACGGCCTGCGGCGGAGGTGAGGAACAATTCTCGGCAATCTACCGGATGGTAGCCTTTCGCATTAAGGTCATCTTTCACGGTACACGCCCGTCTCATGGGCCTACCGGGCGGAGAAAGGGGTGTCCGTGGGCGACCCAGACAACACCTTGCGGATCGCGCTGCTGTCATACCGCAGCAAGCCGACCTGTGGAGGGCAGGGCGTCTACCTTCGCCATCTGAGCCGGGAGCTGGTGGCGCTGGGCCACCACGTCGAGGTGTTCTCCGGCCCGCCGTACCCGGAGCTCGACGAGGGCGTGATCCTCAACGAGGTGCCCAGCCTCGACCTCTACCGCGACGAGGACCCGTTCCGGACCCCGAAGCTGAGCGAGTACCGCGACTGGATCGACCTGCTGGAGGTCGGCACCATGTGGACGGCCGGCTTCCCCGAGCCGCTGACGTTCACCCTGCGCGCCCACCGCGAGCTGAAGAAGCGCGTCGGCGACTTCGACGTCGTCCAGGACAACCAGACCCTCGGCTACGGCCTGCTCGCCATCCAGAAGCTGTTCCCCGTGGTCGGCACCATCCACCACCCGATCAGCGTGGACCGCCGCATCGAGCTGGAGGCGGCCACCGGCGCCAAGAAGCTCACCATGCGCCGCTGGTACGGCTTCGTGAAGATGCAGGCCAAGGTCGCACCCCGGCTCAGCCCCATCCTCACGGTCAGCGAGTCGTCGCTGGCCGACATCCACCGCGACTTCAACGTGCCGCAGGCCAACATGCGGCTGATCCCGCTCGGAGTGGACACCCGCTACTTCCACCCCCGACCGGACAAGCCGCGCCGCAAGGGCTCGATCGTGGCCGTGGCCAGCGCCGACTCGCCGATGAAGGGCGTCGCCACGCTGCTGCGGGCCGTGGCCAAGCTGGCCACCGAACGCGACGTGAACCTCACCGTCGTCAGCAAGCCCACCCCCGGCGGGCCGACCGAGCAGCTCGTGCAGGAGCTGTCGCTGGGCGAGCGGGTGCGGTTCGTGCACGGCATCTCCGACGACGAGCTGGGCGAGCTCATCGCCACCTCCGAGATCTCCGTCGTGCCGTCGCTGTACGAGGGCTTCTCCCTGCCGGCCGTCGAGCACATGGCATGCGCCACCCCGCTGGTCGCCAGCCGGACCGGCGCCCTGCCCGAGGTCGTCGGCGACGCCGCGGTCCAGGTCACGCCCGGCGACCCGGAGGAGCTGGCCGCGGTGCTGCGCCGGCTGCACGACTCGCCCGAGGAGCGCGAGCGGGTGGGCCGGGCCGGCTACGACCGGGTGATGGAGCGCTTCACCTGGCGCGTGGTCGCCAAGCGCACCGTCGAGGCGTACCGCGAGGCCATCGCCGCCCGGCGCGGCCGGTAGACCTCGAAGAACACACCCCGCTCGACCCCAAGGAGACCGATCAAGTGCTGACGGTGGACTTCGCCCGGCTGCCCGTGGGCCCCGGCGTGCGCGTGCTCGACCTGGGCTGCGGCGGCGGCCGGCACGCCTTCGAGGTGCTGCGCCGCGGCGCGGACGTGGTCGCCTTCGACATGGACCAGGCCGAGCTGGACGGCGTGGCCAACATGTTCGCGGCGATGGACAAGGCCGGCGAGGTCCCGCCCGGCGCGAGCGGCGAGACCGTCCGGGGCACGGCGCTGGACATGCCGTTCGAGGACGGCTCCTTCGACCGGGTGATCGCCGCCGAGGTGCTGGAGCACATCCCCGACGACATGGCCGCGATGCGGGAGATCTTCCGGGTGCTCAGGCCAGGCGGCACCGCGGCGGTCACGGTGCCGAGCTTCCTGCCGGAGCGGATCTGCTGGGCGCTCGACGAGGACTACCACACCGCGCCCGGCGGACACGTACGGATCTACACGCTGGCCGAGCTGTCGGCCAAGCTCAAGGCGACCGGCTTCGTGATCGGGCCGCACCACCACGCCCACGGCCTGCACGCGCCGTACTGGTGGATCAAGTGCGCCGTCGGCGTCAACAACGACGACCACCCGCTCGCCAAGGCCTACCACGAGCTGCTCGTCTGGGACATCATGAAGCGTCCCGCCGCCACCCGCGTCGCCGAGGCGCTGCTCAACCCGCTGATCGGCAAGAGCGTGGTGCTGTACGTCAGGAAGCCCGCGGCGTGATCGGCCGCGAGGAGGTCGTCCGTACGGCCTTGAGCATCGCGGCGATCCAGCAGGACGACGGCGGCGTGCCGTGGCCCGAGGGGCACGTGGACGCCTGGAACCACGTCGAGTGCCTGATGGCCATGACGGTCGCCGGGCTGGCCGGGCCCGTGCGGCGCGGCTACGCCTGGCTGGCCCGGCAGCAACGCGACGACGGCTCCTGGCCGATGAAGGTGACCGGCGGCGTCGCGGTCGAGCGGGGCGGCGAGTCCAACCACGCCGCCTACGTCGCGGCCGGGCTCTGGCACCACCACCTCGTGACCGGCGACCAGGACGTCACCGAGCGGCACTGGCCGATGGTGAAGGCGGCCCTCGACTACGTGGTCGGCCTGCAGACCGAGCGTGGCGAGATCGTGTGGGAGCGCGACGCGGCGGGCCGGGCGGCGGCGTACGCGCTGCTGACCGGCTGCTCGTCGATCCACCAGGGGCTGCGGTGCGGCGTGCTGCTGGCCGAGCACCTGGGCGACCCGCAGCCGCACTGGGAGCTGGCCGCCGACCGGCTGGCGCACGTGCTGGCGGCCCACCCGGAGGCGTTCGCCGACAAGAGCCGCTACTCGATGGACTGGTACTACCCGGTGCTCGGCGGCGCGGTGCGCGGTAGGCAGGCGTTCGAGCTGCTGGAGCGGGAGTGGGCGACGTTCGTCGTGCCGGGGCTCGGCATCCGGTGCGTGTCGGACCAGCCGTGGGTGACCGGGGCGGAGACGTGCGAGCTGGTGCTGGCGCTCGACGCGCTCGGCGACCGGGAGCGCGCGGCGCGGCTGTTCGCCGACGTGCAGCATCTGCGGCACGAGGACGGCTCCTACTGGACGGGCTGGCAGTTCGCCAACCGCAGGCACTTCCCGCACGAGCGGTCCGGCTACACGGCCGCCGCCGTCGTGCTGGCCGCCGACGCGCTCCAGGGCCTGTCGGGCGGTTCGGCGCTGTTCCGCGACGTCTCAGCGCCGTCGGTCTCGCCCTCCGACCCCGGCCTGTGCGGCTGCACCCCCGCCCGCGCCTGACGCCGCGGGCGCAAGCGGTTTTGCGGCTTCTTTGCCGGCGAGGGCGGAGCGGCTCCGCCGCGGTCGGTTGACCGGTCACTAGCTTCGAGGATGGCCGTACGGGGCGTCTTCGGGGGAAGCGTGGGCGAGACGGGCACATCATCGTACGTGGACCGGGTGCGCCGGCTGGGCGGACCGGCCCGGGGGTGGCGCGGGCTGCTGGCGCGGGACCCGGGCGAGGCCGACCTGGCGCGGCGCAGGTTCCGCCTCGGGACCGGCCCGTCACAGGCGGCCATCGAGACCGCCGAACGCGCGTACGTGTCGGGTTTCAACGCCGCACTCACCGGCGAGCCCGGCACGATCGAGGAGATGCCGCCGGACCGCCGGCCGTTCGCCTACGAGGGCGCCGGAGCCGCGTGCACCGTGCTCGACCTGCTCACCCTGGCCCGCGGCCGTCGCCTGCGCGACCTGCTCGGCGGCCCCGCCGGCCGCCACGCGCACGCCGTCCACCTCGGCGCGGGACGCGGGTACGCGCTGCTGCGGCTGCGCCCGCTGCGCGGCGCCGGCCGGGCCCATCCGCTGCTGCGGTGGCTGGCCGTCGACGGGTACGGGTTCCAGCGCGGCCTCGACGGGGCCGACCGGATGGTGGGCGAGCGGACCATGCCCGACCTGCTGACCCGGGCCCACTGCGCGACCTTCGACCAGGGCCTGGGCCGGCTGCTGTGGTACCACGACGGCGCCTGCCCCGACGGCGTGGCCGCCGCGATCGCCGGTTACCCGGCGGGCAGGCGGGCCGACCTGTGGAGCGGGGTCGGCTTCGCCGCCACGCACACCGGCGGGGCCGAGCCGGAGGAGCTGTCCGTGCTGGCCGAGCGCGCGGGCGCCGACGGGTTCCGTGCCCACCTGGCGCAGGGGTGCGCGTTCGCCGCCGCCGCCCGCGTCCAGGCCGGGCCGCTGGACGGGCCGCACGACGGGCCGCTGGACGGGCACGTGGCGCGGGCCGCGCCGGTGCTGGCCGGGGTGGCGGCGGACGAGGCGGCCGCCTGGGCGGACCGGGCGTTGCTGGCGCTCGGGCACGACCCGCGCACCCACGACGACTTCCTCACCTGGCAGGCCGACATCCGGCGGTTCTGGTCCCGCCGCCGCCGCCGCTGACCCCCGGCGGGCCGTCCTTCAGATGCCGGGCGCCACCCGTTCGAGCACGCGCAGCGAGCCTTCGGCCGCCACCTCGGCGAACGCCCCGGAGGCGAGTGCCCGCAGGTAGACCCGGTAGGGCGCCTGGCCGCCGTCGGCCGGGTCGGGGTAGATGTCGTGGAACACCAGCGCCCCGCCCGCCATCACGTGCGGCGCCCAGCCCTCGTAGTCGCGCGTCACCGGCTCCTCCGAGTGGCCGCCGTCGATGAACAGCATGGCCAGCGGCGTGTTCCACAGGCGGGCCACCCGGTCGGAGGCGCCCACGACGGCGACAACCTCGTCCTCCAGCCCGGCGGCGGCGATCGTGGCGCGGAACACCGGCAGCGAGTCCATCCTGCCGGTCGCCGGGTCCACCAGCGACGGGTCGTGGTGCGGCCAGCCGGGCTGGATCTCCTCCGAGCCGCGGTGGTGGTCCACGGTGACGACCACGGAGCCCGCCTGCCGGGCGGCCGCGCCCAGGTAGACGGCCGACTTGCCGCAGTAGGTGCCGATCTCGCAGATGGGGCCCCGCCCGCCGTACCGGAGGGCCGTCTCGAACAGGGCGAGCCCTTCCTTCGGCGGCATGAAGCCCTTGGCGTCCTCGGCGGCGGCCAGCAGGTCGGGCGGCATCGTCATAGGGCCGACCCTAACCGAACCGAACGACATTCCGGCGACCCCTTGCCCGGCATTCTGGAACCTGTTCTACTTGGCAGCGTGAATCAGCGCGCTCGCATCGCGATGTCCGACGACGACGTGACCGCCCTCCTCCAGGAGGCACGCAAGCTGCAGCTGGCCACCATCAACCCCGACGGCACGCCGCACCTGGTCACCATGTTCTACGGGCTCGACGAGGGCCGCATCACGTTCTGGACGTACGCCAAGGCGCAGAAGACGCGCAACCTGGAGCGGGACCCGCGCGTGACCTGCCTCGTCGAGGCCGGCTACGACTACGCCGAGCTGCGCGGCATCATGGTGTACGGCACCGCCGAGCGGGTGGACGCGCCCGAGCACGTCATGGCCGTCGGCATGCAGGTGGCCCGCCGGATGAACCCCGGCGCGCCCGACGACCTCCTGCTGCCCTACGTGGAACAGACCGGGCGAAAACGCGTCGCATTCATCGTCGAGCCCGCCAAAGTGGTGTCATGGGACCACAGGAGGCTCACATGAAGATCAAAGTCGACTATCTGGTGTGCGAGGCCAACGCCGTGTGCATGGGACTCGCGCCCGAGGTGTTCGACGTGGACGACGACGACCAGCTCCACGTCCTGCTGCCCGAACCACCGCCCGAGATGTACGACCGCGTCCGACACGCGGTCCGATCGTGCCCCAAAGCCGCACTCTCCCTAGAGGAATAGCCGGAGGAGGTCCCCCCTATGCGCGCCGCGCTCCTGCACGCAGTAGGCGACGACAAGCTCGACATCCGTGACGACGTCACCCTGGCGCCCGTCGGTCCCACCGACGTACGGGTGCGCATCAGGGCGACCGGCGTCTGCCACTCGGACCTGTCGGCCATGTCCGGCGTGCTGCCGCAGCCCGTGCCGCTCGTCCCGGGACACGAGGGCGCCGGGGAGGTCGTGGAGGTCGGCGAGCACGTCTCCTCCCTCCGGCCCGGCGACCACGTCGTCATCAACTGGCGGCCCGCGTGCCAGGAGTGCGACCTGTGCCTGGGCGGCCAGCCGTACCTGTGCATGAAGTTCATGATCGAGTCCTTCAGCAAGGGCAACTTCCGCTACGGCGGCGACAACACGGCCTTCGGCATGGCCGGCTGCGGCACCTGGGCCGAGGAGATCGTCATCCCGTGGCAGGGCGCGATCAGGATCGACGCGGACGTGCCGTGGGAGGCGGCGGCGCTCATCGGCTGCGGCATCACCACCGGTGTGGGCGCCGCCGTCAACACCGCCCGCGTCCGGCCCGGCTCGACCGTCGCGGTCGTCGGCTGCGGCGGCGTCGGCCTGTCGGTCATCCAGGGCGCCCGCCTGTCCGGCGCCCGGACGATCCTCGCCGTCGACCCGCTGGAGTCCAAGCACGAGCTGGCCAAGAAGGTCGGCGCCACCCACGCCGTCACCCCCGAGCAGGTTCCCGACGCGCTGAACGAGCTGACCGGCGGGGCCGGGTTCGACTACGGCTTCGAGGTGGTCGGCAAGTCCGCCACCATCCAGAGCGCCTGGCAGCTCACCCGCCAGGGCGGCGACGTCGTCGTGGTCGGCGCGGGCGCGATGGACGACATGGTGTCGATCTCGGCGTTCAGCCTGCTCTTCGAGGGCAAGAACCTGCTGTCCAGCCTGTACGGCGAAGCGGACGTCCGGCACGACTTCCCGTACTTCGCCACCCTCTACAAGGCGGGCAAGCTCGACCTCGACAGCATGATCAGCGCCCGGCTCAGGCTCTCGGACCTGAACGACGCGGTGGCCGCGCTCAAGGGCGGCGAGGTCCTCCGCCAGATCATCCTCATGGACTGACCACACCGCCGCCCGCAGGCACCGCTCCCGCTCCGACCGGCCGTCGGGGCGGAGGCCTTATCCTTTCACCGGCCGCCGCTCCGTGTAAGGATAACGCTTATCCTTACATCAAGGCGCTGGGTGTGAAAGGCTAGTCCCTGTGGGGACCTTCCTTGAGGCGTCGTGGCCCATGGCCTGGGACGGGCCGAGCAAGCGCGACCGGCGCGGTGGCCGCTACCACCCCTATCTGCCCGACCGGCTCACCACCAGCACCATCATCGTGGCGGACGACGTCTCGCACGAGGCCGCCAGAGCCGAGACGCTCGTGCGACGGCTGATCGCCCATCCGACCGGGCACGGAGTGGACGGCCTCGCGCGGTTCCTGCTGAGGTCCGAGGCCATCGCCTCCTCAAGAATCGAAGGGCTGCAGGCCTCACCCCAGCAGATTGCCCTTGCCGAGCTGGCCGGGCTGGACGCCGGCGTCTCCCGAGGGTTCACCGCCACTGCCGCGCTGGTCGCCAACAACGTCACAGCGCTTCGGCGGGCCGTCACCGACCTGGTCGCCGTCAGTTCCGTGTGCACCGCGGACATCGTCGCCCTGCACACGGCCCTCCTTCCCGACGAGCGGCACCACGGGCTGCGTGACGTGCAGAACTGGATCGGCGGAGGCGACTGGCATCCGCTCGACGCGGAGTTCGTGCCGCCGCCGCCCGAGCACGTTCCCGCCCTGATGGACGACCTCCTCGCGTACATCAACAGCGCCGGACACTCGGCCGTCCTGCAGGCGGCCCTGGCACACGCCCAGTTCGAGACCATCCACCCCTTCACCGACGGCAACGGGCGGGTCGGCCGCGCCCTCATCCACACCGTCCTGACCCGACGGGGTCTCACGCCCAACGCCATCCTGCCGATCAGCCTGGTGCTGCTCACGCGCTCCGACGCCTACGTGGAGGGCTTGACGGCGTACCGGTACGCCGGCGAACCCGGATCGCCAGAGGCGCACACGGCGATCAACTCGTGGTTGCGTGTCTTCCTCGGGGCGACCGTCACGGCGGTCGAGCAGGCCGAGAAGTTCGCCGACGAGCTGGCCGAACTGCACGACGAGTGGGTCGAACGCCATCGGCGATTTCGCGAGTCCCACGGGCTGCGACCGGCGCCCAGAGCCGGCTCGGCGGTCGCGCGGCTGCTCGACCTGCTGCCCGCAGCCCCCCTGGTCACCGCTCGTACCGTGCAGGCCCTGCTCGGCATCACCCATCCGGCCGCCAGGCAGGCGTTGGAGGAGCTTGCCGGGGCCGGCATCCTGCACCCCAAGCAGGTGGAACGCAACACGACGGGATACCTCGCTCGCGAGATCTTCGACCTGCTCACGCTGACCGAACGCCGCCTGGCCAGCACCCGGTAGGACACCCGCGAGTCGGTTCCCCGGCGAGTCGTGCCGGCCAGGCCGCAACGGTGAACAGTCCGAGGAACCGGACCGTCACCGCGGAAGCGCTGTCCTAGCGAAGGCGGGCCAATGGCGCCGTGGGCGCCGGTCGCCGACGGGAGGACATGTCTTTCGTCAGGGTCCGTGCCTGCCGTTCCGCCGATGTGGCGGTGCCCGTGTGCTCCGTAGGTTCAGCGATGTCCCTCGAACACGGAGCACGCTGTGAAGACCGCACTCATCGGCCTGGCCCTCGCCACCGGCCTGTCCCCCACCACGCCGCCCGCCACGCCGCCCCCGACGCCGCCCGGCGCCGGCCTCACCCCCGCCGCCGTCGACGCCTACCTCACCCGCGCCCTCGACGAGACCGGCCTGCCCGGCCTGTCGGCCGTCGTGACGCGCGGCGACCGGGTCGTGCACGCCGCCGGCTACGGCCACGACTCCGACGGCGAGCCCGTCACCGCCGACACCCCCATGCGGGTCGCCTCGGTGAGCAAGTCGTTCACCGCCATGGCCGTGATGACCCTGGTGGACAAGGGCGCGGTCGCGCTGGACGACCCCGTCGCCGAGCACCTGCCCGAGCTGCGCCTGGCCGACCCGCGCGCAACGCGGATCACCGTACGGCACCTGCTGAACCAGACCTCCGGCCTGTCCGACACCACCACCGACGGCGACGCGCTGAAGGACGCCGCCTCGCTGCGGGAGTACGTCGGCCGGCTGGGCACCGCCACGCTCCGGGCCGACCCCGGAACCCGGTGGGAGTACTGCAACGCCAACTACAACCTCGCCGCGAGGCTGGTCGAGGTGGTCGGCGGCCGCAGCTTCGGCGACTACCTGCGCGAGCGGGTCTTCGGCCCGCTCGGCATGCGCTCCAGCGCGGTCAGCGACCGGGAGGTACGACCCGCCGACGGCTACAACTCGGTGTTCGGCCTCTGGCGGTCCCGCCCGGAGCTGCCCGCCTTCCTCAACGGCGGCGGCAGCGGCGGGGTGGTGACCACGGCCGCCGACATGGGCCGCTGGCTGATCACCCAGATGGGCAACGGCCGCCGGCTGGTGCGCCCGGAGAGCCTGGCCGCCATGCACGCCCCCTCCGAGGTGCACGAGTACGGCATGGGGTGGGGCGTCGACGACGAGACCGGGCGGCTCGCGCACTCGGGCAACCTGTTCACCTACACCGCCGTCCAGATCATCGTGCCGGCCACGGGGTACGGCTTCGCCGTCATGACCAACAGCGCCGCCCTGCACGACGACACCTTCGACATCGCCACCGGCCTGGCGGAGCTGAGCGAGGGCGGGACGCCGGAGCCGCCGGGCGGCGACAGGCAACTGTTCGAGCTGGTGCTGGGGGCCCTCACGGCGGCCGCGGCGGGGCTGGGCGTGCTCGGCGTGCTGCGGTCGCGCCGCTGGGCGTCCCGGCGCGCCGGCCGGCCGCGGTGGCGGGCGTGGGCGCGGCTCGTGCCGGTCCTGCTGCCCGTGGCGGTGCTGGCGGCGTACCCGGGCCTGATCTCGTTCCTGATGAACGGCCGGACGGTCACCTGGGAGCAGCTCACCTACTTCGCCGTGCCCCTGACGATCACCGTGACCGTCGCGGCGGCGGCGGGCGCGCTGACGGCCGGCTTCCGCCTGGCCCGGCTCCGGCGCGGCCGCGGGGCGCACCACGCCGGGGACCTCCGGTGACGGGCTCCGGCAGCGATGGCGGGTTTCCGGCATCGGTCGGCTCTTTATCGGAAGCGGTACGCCCCCCGCGCAGCCGACCATGGAACCACACCAGAACGGACCAGCCCCTCCAGGAGCCTCACCCATGCCCGCTCTCCCGATCCCGCCCCTCGCCGAGCTGCGCCTGCGCCGCAGCGCGAAATGGCGGACCTTCCCGGACGACGTCCTGCCCCTGCCGGTCGCCGAGATGGACTTCCCGCTGGCCGAGCCCGTGGCCCGGGCCCTGCGCGCGGCGATCGACCGGTCGGACACCGGCTACGCGGCGCCCACCCCCGACCTCGCGAACGCGGTCAGCGGCTATGCCCGGCGCGCCTGGGACTGGACGATCGACCCCGACCAGGTGCGCACCGTCGCCGACGTCGGGATCGGCATCGTCGAGATCCTGCGCCGCGTCGTCGCCCCCGGGGACGGCGTGGTGATCAGCCCGCCGGTGTACGAGCCGTTCGCCTGGTGGATCCGAGAGGTCGGGGCGCACGTCGTCGAAGCGCCGCTGGCCGGGCAGCCGGGGGCATGGCGGCTCGACCTGGACGCGCTGGAACGCGCCTTCGCCGGCCATGCGACGGCGTACGTCCTCTGCAATCCGCACAACCCCGTCGGGCTCGTCCACCCCCGCGAGGACCTGGTCGCCCTCGCCGAACTGGCCGACAGGCACGGCGTGCACGTGCTGTCCGACGAGATCCACGCACCGCTGGTCCTGCCGGGGGCGGAGTTCGTCCCGTTCCTGTCGGTGTCGGACGAGGCGCGGCGCTGGGGGTTCGCGTTCCTGTCGGCCAGCAAGGGCTGGAACCTGGCCGGGCTCAAGGCCGCCGCCGTCATCACCGCCGATCCCGCGCCGAAGCGTTACGTGGACCGGCTCTCCCCCCACTCCCTCTACCGCACCGGGCACCTGGGAGTGCTCGCCACGGTGGCGGCGTTCACCGAGGGCGACCCCTGGCTCGCCGACGTCGTGGACGTCCTCGACCACAACCGGAACCTGCTGGGCGAGTCGCTGGCCCGGTCGCTGCCCGAGGTCGGGTACGTACGGCCGGACGCCGGTTTCCTGGCCTGGCTCGACTTCCGCACGCTCGGCTGGGGCGACGACCCCGCCGCCCGCATCCTCGCCACCGCCAAGGTCGCCCTGAACTCCGGCCACCGCTACGGCTCCACCGGGGCCGGTTTCGCCCGGCTCAACTTCGGCTGCGCCCCCCAGACCCTCACCGAGGCGGTCGCCCGCATCGCCGCGATCCGCTGACCGGCCGGCATCGTTCGTCAACCGCGCCGAAGCGGCGCGTCACCGGCCGACGTCCGCTTCCCACAACGCCGCCAGCGGAAGAGCCCGCATGCGCTCACCGAAGGGGGAGTGTCCTGCCGCACAGGGCGGTCACCGACATCGCGCGTGGTGGATCTGCCGTACGGTCCGTGGTGGATCTGCCGCATGGTCCGTGGCGAGGACCATGCCGTTCGGGGCCCGGAACTCCCCAGGTCCCAGGCCCCTCTGGCTGCGGCGCTTCGCCTTACGTCGTGGAGAAGGCGGCGTCGAAGGCGGTGGCCGGCGGGGTGATGGAGTTGAGCTTGCGGATGTAGCCCAGCGCCTCCCGCGCCCCGTCCAGCCGGTCCATGCCGGCGTCCTCCCACTCGATCGAGATGGGCCCGGTGTAGCCGATGGAGTTGAGCGCCCGGAAGCAGTCCTCCCACGGCACGTCTCCCCGGCCGGTGGAGACGAAGTCCCAGCCGCGCCGCAGGTCGGCCCACGGCAGGTGGGAGGACAGGCGTCCGCGCCGGCCGTCGCCGACACGGACGCGGGTGTCCTTGCAGTCCACGTGGTAGATCCGGTCGGCGAAGTCGAGGATGAACGCGACCGGGTCGAGGTCCTGCCACACCATGTGCGACGGGTCCCAGTTGATGCCGAACGCCGGCCGGCGTCCGATGGCCTCCAGGGTGCGGACCGTGGTGTGGTAGTCGTAGGCGATCTCGCTCGGGTGGATCTCCAGCGCGAACCGTACGCCAACCTCGTCGAAGACGTCGAGGATGGGGTTCCAGCGGTCGGCGAAGTCCTGGTAGCCGGCGTCGACCATGGAGGCCGGCACCGGCGGGAACATGGCGACGGTGTGCCAGATGGACGAGCCGGTGAACCCGACGACCGTGTCGACGCCGAGCGCGGCGGCGGCGCGGGCGGTGTTCTTCATGTCCTCGGCCGCCGCCTGCCGCACCGACTCCGGGTCGCCGGAGCCCCAGACGCGGGCCGGCAGGATGGCCTTGTGCCGCTCGTCGATGGGGTGGTCGCAGACGGCCTGGCCGACGAGGTGGTTGGAGATCGTCCACACCTTGAGGCCGTGCTTGTCGAGCTGGGCGCGCTTCTGCTCGACGTACGACGGGTCGGCGACGGCCTGCGCCACGTCGAAGTGGTCGCCGGAGCAGGCGATCTCCAGCCCGTCGTAGCCCCATTCGGCGGCGAGCCGGCACACCTCCTCGAACGGCAGGTCGGCCCACTGGCCGGTGAACAGCGTGACCGGTCTCATCAGTCCTCCACGACGGTGTAGCGGCTGGCGTCAGCCGCGCTCTGCTCGACGGCCGCCAGCACGCGCTGCACCCGCAGCCCGTCGGCGAACGACGGCTCGGGGTCGCCGCCCCGGGCGACGGCTTCCAGGAAGTCCTTGATCTCGTGGGTGAAGGTGTGCTCGTAGCCGAGGCCGTGCCCCGGCGGCCACCAGGCGCCCACGTAGGGGTGGTCGGGTTCGGTGACGAGGACGCGGGTGAAGCCGCCGTCGCCCTCGCTCACCCACAGCTCGTTCATCGCCTCGAAGTCGAACGCGAGGCTGCCGCGCGAGCCGTTGATCTCGATGCGCAGCGCGTTCTTGCGGCCGGTGGCGAACCGGGTCGCCTCGAAGGAGGCGAGCGCCCCGCCGGACATCCGGCCGATGAACAGGGCGGCGTCGTCCACGGTGACCGGGCCGGTGGCCGCCCCGCCGGTGGCGGCGAGCCCGGCCGAGTCGGCGGCCAGCGGACGTTCCTTGACGAACGTCTCGGTGAGCGCGGAGACGCCCACGACGTGCTGGCCGGTGACGAACTGGGCGGTGTCGATGATGTGCGCCCCGATGTCGCCGAGCGCGCCGGACCCGGCCTTGTCCTTCTGCAGCCGCCACACCAGCGGGAAGTCCGGGTCGACGATCCAGTCCTGCAGGTACTGGGCGCGGACGTGGCGGATCTCGCCGAGCCGGCCCTCCTCGACGTAGCGGCGGGCCAGCGCGACGGCGGGCACCCGGCGGTAGTTGAACGCCACCATGCTCCTGCCCGGCGCGGACGCCGCGGCACGGACCATCGCTTCGGCCTCGGCGACGGTGTTGGCCAGCGGTTTCTCGCAGATGACGTGCTTGCCGGCGGCGAGCGCGGCGATGGCGATGTCGGCGTGGCTGTCGCCGGGCGTGCAGATGTCGACGATCTGCACGTCGTCGCGCCGGATCAGCTCCCTCCAGTCCGTCTCGACGTCGGCCCAGCCGAGCTGGGCGGCGGCGGCGGACGTGCGTTCCTTGGACCGGCCCGCCAGCACCGCCATGCGCGGTGCCAGCGGCAGGTCGAAGAACGCTCCCACGTTCCGCCAGGCCTGGGAGTGGACGCGGCCCATGAACGCGTAACCGACCATGCCCACGCCGATGGTGGTCTTGTCTGACATGCAGCCCCCGATCAGGACTCGAACCCGAGTGGCAGGTACTTCTCGACGTTCTCCTTGGTAATGGTCTCCGAAGCGAGCGTGATGGACTGCGGAACTTGGTTCTCCACGAGGTCACTCATGCCCTTCCCCTGGGCGATCAGCCGGGCGAGTTTGATCGCGGAAGAGGCCATCGTGGGACTGTAGGTGACCGTGGCCTGCAGCACGGAGGAGCCCGACTGGATCTCCTTCATGGCGTTCAGCGAGCCGGCCCCGCCGACCATGACGAACTCGTCGCGCCCGGCCTCCTTGATGGCGGCGAGCACGCCGACGCCCTGGTCGTCGTCGTGGTTCCACAGCGCGTCGATCTTCTTGTGCGCCTGCAGGAGGCTGGCCGCCACCTGGTTGCCGGTCTCGACGGTGAACTTGGCGTCCTGCTTGGCGGTGACGCTGAAGCCGTACGTCTTGAGCGCGTCGGCGAAGCCCTTGCTGCGGTCCTGGGTGAGCGGCAGGGTGGCGATGCCCTGGATCTCGACGATGACGGGGTTGGCCACGCCCTTGTCCTTGAGCTGCTTGCCGATGAAGTGCCCGGCCGCGACGCCCATGCCGTAGTTGTCGCCGCCGATCCACGTCCGGTAGGCCAGCTTGTCGGGGAAGACCCGGTCGAGGTTGATGACCGGGATGCCGGCGTCGGTGGCCTGCCGGGCGACCTGGTTGAGCTGCTGGCCGTCGTTGGGCAGGATCACCAGCGCGCCCACCTTGGCCGCGATCAGCGACTCGACGGCGGAGATCTGCTGGTTGATGTCGTTGGTCGGCTCGACCGGCTTGAATTCGACGTCGGTGTACTGCTTGGCGGTGGCCTCGGCGTTCTTGGCGATGGCCGCGATCCAGCCGTGGTCGGCGGCGGGCGCGGAGAAGCCGATGACGACCTTGGTGCCGGGCTGGTCGTTGCCGCTGGCGGCGGGCGCCGGTGCGGGCGCGGCGCCGGTGGGCGCGGTGGACGGCTCGTTGCTGGTGCAGCCGGCCGCCAGCAGGGCGGCTCCGCCGACGAGGAATCCCCGGCGCGCCACCTTGTCGGGCAGCCTGTCGGTCGCCTGGACGCCGGTCGCCTTGTGGTCGGTCATGTTGCTCTCCCCTTCAGGTTCCGCCGCTGGAGAAGGACGGCGACGACGATGATCAGGCCCTTGGCGATGAGCTGGTCGCTCGTGTTGAGGCCGTTGAGGATGAACAGGTTGGTGATGAGGGTGAAGATCAGCAGGCCGAGGATGGAGCCGATGATCGTGCCGCGGCCGCCGGTGAGCAGGGTGCCGCCGATGATCACGGCGGCGATGGCGTCGAGTTCGTACAGGTCGCCGTGGGTCGAGGAGCCCGTCGTGGTGCGGGCCATGATGAGGATCGCCGCGATGCCGCAGCACAGCCCGGACAGGGCGTACAGGAGCATGGTGTGGCGGCGCACGTCGATGCCGGCCAGCCGGGCGGCTTCGGGGTTGCCGCCGACGGCGTAGGTGCGCCGGCCGAACGTGGTGCGGTTGAGCAGCACCCAGCCGAGCACGACGACCAGCGCGAAGATGTAGACGAGCAGCGGGATGCCGAGCACGCGGGTGGTGGACAGCTCCACGACGGCGGAGTTGCCGGTCTGGATGAGCTGCGTCTTGCGGTCGGACATGCGCTGCGCGAGGCCGCGTGCCGCGACCAGCATGGCGAGCGTGGCGATGAACGGCACCAGCCGCCCGTAGGCGATGAGCAGGCCGTTGACGAGCCCGGCGCCGGTGCCGACGAGGATGGCGCAGACCGCCATGACGAACGGCCCGAACTCCTGGGTGGCGACCGTCGTCGCCCAGACGGACGCCAGGGCCATGATGGCGCCGACGGACAGGTCGATGCCGCCGCCGATGATGACGAACGTGGCCCCGACGGTGATCACGCCGATGGTGGCGGCCAAGGACAGGACGCTGACGAGGTTGGAGGCGGTGGCGAAGTTGTCGGGTTTGGTGATGAGGCCGACCAGGACGAGGAGCGCGATCGCGACCAGCAGGCCGAGATGGCGCATCTCGCCGAAGCGGCGTAGCGCGCCGGGTCCCGCCACGACCGCGGAGGTGTTTCCCGTGTCTGCCATCAGGCGGCTCTCCCATCCATGATCATGTCGAGCACGCGGTGCTCGTCGAGGTCCTGCGCGTCGCCCTGGTGGATGACCGAGCCCTCGCGCAGCACCAGGACGCGGTCGGCCAGCCCGAGCACCTCGGGCACCTCGCTGGAGACGAGCAGCACGCCGATGCCCTGGTCGGCCAGGCCGCGGATCACCGCGTACAGTTCGGCCCGGGCGCCGACGTCCACGCCCCTGGTCGGCTCGTCGAGCAGGAGCAGCCGGCGCCCGCCGAGCAGCCAGCGGGCCAGCACGGCCTTCTGCTGGTTGCCGCCCGACAGGGTGTTGACCGGGCGTTCGGGGTCGCGGGGACGGATGTCGAGCGCCTCCACGAGCCGCCGCGCCTCCGCCTTCTCGCGGCCGCGGTCCAGCCAGCCGAGCCGGGCGAACTCCGGCAGGCTGCCCAGGGTGATGTTGGCGGTGACGCTCTGGTCGAGGAGCAGCGCCTGCGCCTTGCGCTCCTCGGGGGCGAGGCCCATGCCGCGCCGTACGGACCGGACCACGCCGCCGCGGCGTACCGCCCCCAGCAGGTCGCCCCGCCGCAGGGCCCGCAGCGCGCCGCCGGCGTGCAGCGGTTCGCCGCCGAGCACGACGCGGCCGGAGGCGTCCCTGGCCCCGTACACCGCTTCCAGGATCTCCGAGCGGCCGGAGCCGACGAGCCCGGCGAGGCCGACGATCTCGCCCGCCCGCACGGAGAACGACACGTCCGCGAACGCGTCCGGCGAGGTCAGGTCCTCGACCCGCAGCACCTCCTCGCCGGGTGCGCGGGCGGCGCGGGGCGGGAAGACGTACTCGACGTTGCGGCCGGTCATCAGGGAGACGATGTCGTTGGTCGGCGTGTCGCCGGCGGGCAGGCCGACCGCGACCGTCCGGCCGTCCTTGAGCACGGTGACGCGGTCGCCGATCTCGCGGATCTCCTCCAGCCGGTGGGAGATGTAGACGACGGCGACGCCCTGGGCGGTCAGCTCGCGGATGATGCGGAAGAGGTTGGCCACCTCGTCGTGGGCGAGGGCGGCCGACGGCTCGTCCATGACGATCAGGCGGGCGTCGTGGGACAGGGCGCGGGCCATCGAGACCACCTGCTTGGCCGCCGGGGAGAGCCTGCCGACCTCGGTGGCGGGGCGGATCTCGGGGTGGCCGAGGCGGGCCAGCACCTCGTGGGCGGCGCGGTGGCCGGCGGCGCGGTTGGTGAAGCCGAGGCGGGCGTGCTCGTGGCCGAGGAAGACGTTGTCGGCCACGCTCAGCCCGTCGACGAGGTCGAGCTCCTGGTAGATGGTGGCGATGCCGAGCCGGATGGCGTCGATCGGGCCGGCGGGGCTGACGTGGGCGCCGTTGAGCTCGATGGTGCCCTCGTCGGGGCGGTGCGCGCCGGCCAGCACCTTGATCAGGGTGGACTTGCCGGCGCCGTTCTGGCCGAGCAGGCAGTGCACCTCGCCGGCCTGGACGTCGAGGTCCACCCCGTCGAGCGCGCGCACGCCCGGGAACTGCTTGACGATTCCCCGCATGACCAGCATCGGGGCCTCCTTGTCAGGTGGTGACGAGGCGGTTGACGTTGTCGGGTGACAGGTAGTGCTCGATGGCGAGGATCCCGGCGCCCAGGGCGGCGGCGTTGATCCCGGTGCGGCTCGGCACGATCGACAGGTGGTGGGTGGCCAGCGGCAGCGACCTGCGGTAGACGGTCTCCTTGATGCCCGCGAGCAGGTGTTCGTGGACGCGGGACAGGGCGCCGCCGATGACGATGACCTCGGGGTTGAAGAAGTTGACCAGGCCGGCGAGGACCTCGCCGACGAGCCGGCCGGCCTCTCTGACCAGGCGGAGCGCCTGGGTGTCGCCGGCCTGCACCAGGGCGACCACGTCGGCGCCGGTCTCGGCGGGCGTGCCGAGCTCGGTGAGCCTGCGGGCGACGGCCGCCCCGCCGGCGACGGCCTCCAGGCAGGCGCTGTTGCCGCAGCGGCAGCCGGCGTCCTCGTGGCCGGACACCCGGATGTGGCCGATGTCGCCGGCCGAGCCCTGCGCGCCGCGGTGGAGCCTGCCCTCGGCGACGATGCCGCAGCCGATGCCGGTGCCGATCTTGACGAACAGCAGGTGCCGGACGCCGGGGAAGGAGTTGCGCTGCTCGCCGAGGGCCATGACGTTGACGTCGTTGTCGACCAGGACGGTGCAGCCGGCGAAGTGCTCGGGGATCGGGTAGTCGTTCCAGCCGGGCATGATCGGCGGGTTGTTGGGCCGGCCCGTCGCGAACTCCACCGGTCCGGGCACCCCCATGCCGATCGCGCGCAGCGCCGTGCGGGGGCGGCCGGCCTCGGCGAGCAGCCGGTCGAGCCGCCCGTCCACGTGGGCCAGGACCACTTCGGGTCCTTCGGCGACCAGCAGCGGGTCCTCGCACTCGGCCAGGACGCTGCCGGACATGTCCATCAGCGCGACCCGGCAGTGGGTCGCGCCGAGGTCGACGCCGGCGAACGCGTGGCCGTCGGTGTTCAGGCGAAGCTGGCGGGGCGGGCGGCCACCGGTGGACTCGCCGTTCTCGGTCTCCTCCACCAGGCCGTTCTCGATGAGCGCGTCGACGCGCTGGGAGATGGTGGACCTGGCCAGGCCGGTGAGCCGCGCCAGATCGGAGCGGGTCGTCGCCGATCCCGCGCCGATCAGGGTGAGGACGTCACCGGGCGAGCCCGGGGTGGGGGTCATGCCGCCGACAATAAGATCGCGGATACGCCAAATCAAGACCTTGAAACGTACGAACTCCGCCTAGTTTCGTCGATGCTCGAACAAAGGTCGCTTTTTGTCGACATGGCGCCCCGGGTGATCGCATGCTGGAGCAGTGCTGGAGCAGTGCTAGAGCATCGCCTTCATCGAGTCGGCGGCCGTAAGGACGTAGGGCTGCTCGGCCATGACCGCCGCCCAGTTGTCGGAGATCGCCTCCGGGGTCGGCTCGTCCGAGCGCCAGCCCGGCCCCTCCGCCACGAACACCCGCGCCACCCGGCCGCCGCCGACGGTGAACACCTCGCCGCTCACCTCGCACGAGTCGTGCACGAGGTAGGCGACCAGGGCGCTGACCCGCTCGGGGGTGAACTTCGCCTCGAACTCCGCCGGCAGCAGCGACTCGGTCATCCGCGTCCAGGCGACCGGCGCGATGGCGTTGGCCCTGATGCCGTTGCGCGCCCCCTCGATGCCGAGCGTCCTGGTCAGCCCGACCAGGCCCATCTTGGCCGTGGAGTAGTTGGCCTGGCCGAAGTTGCCGAACAGGCCGGCCGGGCTGGAGGTGTTGACGACGCGGCCGTAGCCCGCCTCCTTCATGTACGGGTAGGCCGCCCGGCTGACCAGGTAGGAGCCGCGGACATGCACGGCCAGGACCGCGTCGAACTCCTCGACCGTCATCTTGCCGAACGACTTGTCACGCAGGATGCCCGCGTTGTTCACGACGATGTCGACCCGGCCGAACGCGTCGAGCGCCGCCTGGACGATCGCGCCGGCGCCCTCGGGGGTGGCGACGTCGTCGGCGTTCGCGATCGCCCGGCCGCCGTTCTTGGTGATCAGTTCGACCACCTCGGCGGCCGGTCCCGCCGAGGCGCCGGTGCCGTCGAGCGCGCCGCCGAGGTCGTTGACGACGACCTTGGCCCCCCGCTCGGCGAGCAGGAGGGCGTGCGCCCTGCCGAGGCCGTGCCCGGCCCCTGTGATGATCGCGACCCTGTCATCGAACCGAAGCATCGAACCTCCACAGAAGGAGAACAACGTTCTAGTACGAGCACCATAACCCGGCCACGGCGCTCCTGCCGATCGTCACGACGGGCCGGGGAACCACAGGTCCGGCTCGCCCGGCACCCGGGTCACCCGTCCGCGGTCCTCCAGCCAGACGAGGTGCGCCAGCGTCTCGTTGGTGGCGGCGCGGCGCATGAACGGCGGGAACGTCGCCCAGTCCTGCGACCAGGTGAGCCGGGTCGCCGTGTCCCAGCAGGTGATCCCCCCGCCGCCGGCGGCGAGCACGGCCTCGATCTCCGCCAGCCGCTCCTCGTGGTGCGCCACGACGTACCCGACCCGGCCCGCCAGGTCCGCGAACCGGTACTCGTGCGCGGGCAGCACCTCCTCGATGTCCAGCTTGCCCACGGCGGCCAGCGAGTCGAGGTAGTCGGCCAGCGGGTTGGGCCGCGACTGCGGGTGCACCGCCACGATCGGAGTGATCTTGGCCAGGACGTGGTCGCCGGAGAAGAGCAGCCTGCGCGACGGCGACACGAAGCACAGATGGCCGGGCGAGTGGCCGGGGGTCCACAGGGCCCGCAGGTCCCAGCCGGGCAGGTCGAGTTGGTCGCCGTCCTCGACCAGCCGGTCCGGCTTGGCGGTCGCCACCAGATGCCTGATCATCATCGACGCCCCGGCCAGCTCGTCCAGCGTCCCGGCGGGAACTCCGGCCCGGCCGAGCAGTGCCCGTTCCCTGCGTACGAGGGAGTCGATGGCGTCGTCGTCGTAGCGTTCGTGGACGAGGGCGGCGTCGGCCGGGTGCAGCGCGATCCAGGCGCCCGACACCTCCCGGACGCGGCCGGCCAGCCCGTAGTGGTCGGGGTGGATGTGGGTGACGAGCACGCCCTTGACGTCGGTGATCGCGTACCCGGCCGTGCCCAGCCCGGCGGCCAGCGCCGCGTACGCCTCGTCGGTGTTCCAGCCCGCGTCCACGATGGCCACCCCGTCGGGCAGCTCCAGCGCGTAGACGAGGACGTACCGGAGCGGGTTGACCGGGATGGGCACCGGGATCGACCACAGCCCGGGCCGCACCCGCTCCACCTCCGGGATCACGCCGCTCCGCCACGCCGCGTGCTGCTTCTCGCTGGACGGGGTCACCACGTACTTCGCCATGACCTTGATTGTGCACGTATTTCCCGAATGATGTTCTACTGGGCAGCCTTTCGGGACGCGGCGGGCCGCTTCCCGTCGCGCCCCGCGCGCGTCCGATCCGACCGGGGCATCCCGACGAAGACCAGCGCCGACACGCCCGCCAGCGTGGCCGCCAGCGCCCACGCCGCGGCCACGCCCGTCTGGCCGGCCAGCACGCCGAAGCCCAGGTTGGAGACGGCGCCGCCCGCCTGCTGCGCCAGCGAGCCCGCCGAGGAGACCGCGGTGCGCTGCGCGGCGGGCACCGCGTCGTGGGTCATCTCCAGGCAGAGCACGAAGGTCACCGACATCCCCACGAACATGACGACGTAGGCCCCGCCGGCGCCCACCAGCCCCGCCGCGCCGTCGAGGCCGGCCGTGGCGGCCAGGACGCCGACGGACAGCGCCGTCAGCACGACCCCCGCCGCCCCGCCGCGCGCCGAGCCGCCGGCCGTCCGCGCCGCCCACGGGGCCAGGGCGCTGCCCACCGCGCTGCCGGCGAAGCCGAGGGCCGCGACGACGGCGTACGCGGCGCTCCCGCGCTCCGCCGTACCGGCGAGCTGGGCCAGCCGGCCCGGGGTGAGCAGCTCGATCGCCGTCAACACCATGCCCGAGACCAGGTAGAACACGACCAGGCGGCGCAGCACCACGTGGCCCGTGACCAGCCGCACGCTCGCGGCCACGGTGGCGGGCACGGCGCGCAGCATCCCGTCCAGCGGCAGCCGGGCATGGGACGGCTCGGGCAGCGCCAGCACCACCACGACCAGCAGCACGGCCGCCGCCAGCGCACCCAGCATCGGCGGCACCGCCAGCGGCAGCACCAGGTGACCCGGCGCCACGAGCGGCACGAACCCGCCCGCCAGCACGCCCACGCACAGCGCCACCGACTCCAGCGCCCCGCCGCGGGCCAGCCCGGGCTTGAGATCGGCCCCGGGGCCCTCCAGGTCATGCAGCGTGTCGACGTACCAGGCGGTGGCCGGGCCGCTGGACAGCGCCCGGGCCACCCCCTTGAGCACGCCGGTCAGCAGGAACATCCAGAACGTCGTGGACACGGCCATGAGGGCGAGCGCGGCGACGGTGAACCCGGCGGACACCGCCAGCACCACCCGCCGGCCGACCACGTCGGCCAGCCCGCCCGTGGGTAACTCCAGGCAGACGGTGACGAGGGAGAAGACGGTGAACACCAGGCCGATCTCGGCGAGGGTGAGCCCGCGTTCGGCCATGAGCAGCACCATCGAGGTGAGCATGAGCCCCGCCGGCAGCCAGGTCAGGAAGCAGACGAGCAGGTAGCGCCGCAGCGCCGATCGCGCGGTCACCTCTCCTCCTCCTCCTCGCGGCCGGCGGCCTCGATGACCCGCTCACGAGGCCAGGCGGCCCGCCAGACCTGGACCAGCGCGGCGTCGGGATGGCCGGCGTAGCGGGCCGCCACCTCGTGCACCAGCGCGCCCATCCGGTCGTTCAGCTCGCACACCCCCTCGGCCGGGAGCATGACCATGTCGTCGCTCATCCCCGCCGCCGTCAGCCACTCGGCCGGCCAGTCCGCCTCGTCGAACGACCGCATCGCCTGGACCAGCACCTCCACCTGCCGAGCCTGCATGATGCCGACCGCCTCCCGGCCCTCCGGGGTGGCGTGCATCCGCCGGTTGTCCCACGAGGTGTAGCGGTGCCGGGACCGCCAGCGCCGCTTCCTGCCGTCAGGCTGCTCCGGGTCCTCCTCGATGAAGCCGTACCTGGCCAGCTCGCGCAGGTGGTAGCTGGTCGAGCCGGAGCTCTCCCCCACCGCGCGGCCCAGCTCGCTGGCCGTCGCCGGGCCGTCGGAGCGCAGCAGGCCGAGCAGCCGCACCCGCAGCGGGTGCGCCACCACCTTCAGCACCCTCGGATCGCTGATCTCGTAGGACTCCTCCATACGAGCACCATAGACCGCAAAGATATTTTTGCAAAGCAAATTTTGCGACTTCCGGTCCTCACTAGACTGGCCGCATGCTTGACGACATCCGGGTGGACGACTCGATCCACGCGCTGCGCCCCGACTTCGCCGTGCTGCTCCTGACGGCGCACGGCCTGCGCAACGGGCCGACCGACGATCGCACCCGCGCCTGGCTGGCCGGCGCCGCCGACGCCGCCGCCCGGGACCCGCAGCCCGACAAGATCGAGGCGTGGCGCGACGCCTACCGGACGTTCGGGGCCAAGCCCTCGCGCACCCGGCCCTCGGTCGACGCCCTCACCCGGCGCCTGCCCCTGCCGGAGATCAACCGGGTCGTCGACGCCTACAACGCCATCAGCGTCAAGCACGCCCTGCCGATCGGCGGAGAGGACCTCGACCGCTACTCCGGCCCCGCCCGGCTGGTGCGGGCGGCCGGAGACGAGGCCTCGGAGGAGCCGCTCGGCACCCCCGAGCCCGGCGAGGTGATCTGGCGCGACGACGCGGGCGTCACCTGCCGCCGGTGGAACTGGCGGCAGGGCGTCCGCACCCGCATCACCGAGGAGACGGTCAACGCCCTGTTCATCCTCGAACGGCTGGAGCCGATGACCATGGAGGAGCTCAAGACCGCCGGAGAGGAGCTGGCCGACCTCCTGTCCGAGCTGGCGCCCGGGGTTCGCATCACCACGCGGTTGCTGTCCGGAGGGAAATAAACCCCCTGTCCCGGCGTTGATACCAAACAGCAACCGTCGCCACACCACCCTGATTGACTAGGGGGGCGTGACCTCTTTGGACAGTCCTGAGAGGATCGAGACAGGTCGCACGCCCACCCCGGCGCGCGTTGCCGGGCAGGACGAGTAACCTTGGACAGGTTCTCTTACATCAACGCCGATCTGCGGAAGAGGGCGATTTCCGCCGTGTCGTCTGAGTCGTCGCGGACAAACCCGCTGGCAAGCTTTGGCCAGAACGAGTGGCTTGTCGACGAGCTGTACCAGAAGTACCTCCAGGATCCCGAGTCGGTCGACAAGGCCTGGTGGAACTTCTTCGCTGACTACAACCCCGACTATGGACCGGGCCGCACCCCTGCCAAGGAGGCGGCGAACGGCACGATGACCGCGCCCTCTCCCGCCGCAGCGGCCCCGAAGGCCGGCCGGCAGCCGGCCCCCGCCGTGGCACCCGCCGCGGCGGCCGACGGGCAGGCCGCCAAGCCGAAGCAGCCTGCCGCACCGGTGCCCAAGGGCGCCGAGGAGGTCAAGCTGCGCGGCGCAGCCGCGCGCACGGCCGCCAACATGGACATGTCGCTGTCGGTGCCGACCGCGACCAGTGTCCGGGCCATCCCGGCCAAGCTGCTGATCGACAACCGCATCGTGATCAACAATCACCTCAAGCGGGGACGCGGCGGCAAGGTCTCCTTCACGCACCTGATCGGTTTCGCGATCGTCAAGGCGCTGCGGGCCATGCCGGAGATGAACTACTCCTACACGGAGGTCGACGGCAAGCCCACCCTGATCAAGCCGGAGCACGTCGGCCTGGGCCTGGCCATCGACGTCCAGAAGAGCAACGGTGAGCGCCAGCTCCTCGTGCCCTCCATCAAGGGCGCCGAGCAGATGGACTTCCGGCAGTTCTGGATGGCCTACGAGGAGGTCGTCCGCAAGGCGCGCGGCGGCAAGCTGGGCGTCGACGACTTCGCCGGCACCACGATCTCGCTGACCAACCCGGGCACGATCGGCACCGTCCACTCCGTGCCGCGTCTCATGCCCGGCCAGGGCACGATCATCGGCGTCGGCGCGATGGAGTACCCGGCCGAATACCAGGGGGCCTCGCCCGACACGCTGTCACGGCTGGCCGTCTCCAAGGTCATGACGCTGACCAGCACCTACGACCACCGGATCATCCAGGGCGCCCAGTCGGGCGACTTCCTGCGCCAGATCCACCGGTTGCTGCTCGGCGAGGACGGCTTCTACGACGAGATCTTCGAGGCGCTGCGGATCCCCTACGAGCCGGTCCGCTGGGTCCAGGACATCTCGACCTCCCACGACGACGACGTGGCGAAGTCGGCCCGGGTGCTGGAGCTCATCCACGCCTACCGGGTGCGCGGCCACCTCATGGCCGAGACCGACCCGCTGGAGTACAAGCAGCGCAAGCACCCCGACCTCGACATCCAGTCCCACGGCCTGACCCTGTGGGACCTGGAGCGCGAGTTCGCCACCGGCGGCTTCGGCGGCCGGCCGCTGATGAAGCTGCGCGAGATCCTGGGCGTGCTGCGCGACTCCTACTGCCGCACGGTCGGCATCGAGTACATGCACATCCAGAACCCCGAGGAGCGGGCCTGGATCCAGGCGCGGGTGGAGAAGCCGCACGCCTCGCCCGAGCGCGACGAGCAGCTCAACATCCTGTCGCGGCTCAACACCGCCGAGGCGTTCGAGACGTTCCTGCAGACGAAGTTCGTCGGCCAGAAGCGCTTCTCGCTGGAGGGCGGCGAGTCACTGATCCCGCTGCTCGACTCGGTGATCAGCGACGCCGCCGACGAGGACCTCGACGAGGTCGTCATCGGCATGGCCCACCGCGGCCGGCTCAACGTGCTGGCCAACATCGTCGGCAAGTCCTACGCGCAGATCTTCGGCGAGTTCGAGGGCAACATCGACCCGCGCACGGCGCACGGGTCCGGCGACGTGAAGTACCACCTGGGCGCGACCGGCGAGTTCACCGCGCCGAGCGGCAAGACCATCACCGCCTCGGTCGTGGCCAACCCCTCCCACCTGGAGGCGGTCGACCCGGTGCTCGAGGGCGTCGTGCGCGCCAAGCAGGACCTGCTGGAGCGCGGCGAGGAGGGCTTCACCGTCCTGCCGGTGCTCATCCACGGCGACGCGGCCTTCGCCGGCCAGGGCGTCGTGGCCGAGACGCTCAACCTGTCGCAGCTGCGCGGCTACCGCACCGGCGGCACCGTGCACGTCGTGGTCAACAACCAGGTGGGCTTCACCACCTCGCCGGCCTCGTCCCGGTCGAGCGTCTACGCGACCGACGTGGCCCGGATGATCCAGGCGCCCATCTTCCACGTCAACGGCGACGACCCCGAGGCCGTGGTGCGGGTGGGCCAGCTCGCCTACGAGTACCGCCAGGCGTTCCGCAAGGACGTGGTCATCGACCTCATCTGCTACCGCCGGCGCGGCCACAACGAGGGCGACAACCCCGCCTTCACCCAGCCGCTGATGTACGACCTGATCGACGCCAAGCGCTCGACCCGCAAGCTCTACACCGAGGCGCTGATCGGCCGGGGCGACATCACGGTCGAGGAGGCCGAGCAGGCGCTGCGCGACTACCAGGCCAAGCTGGAGCAGGCGTTCACCGAGACCCGCGAGGCGGCCAAGAAGCCGCACGAGGCGGGCGAGATGCGCGTGCCGCCCACCGAGGTCGTCAAGTGGTCGCACGACGACACGCCCACCGCGATCAGCGACGAGACGCTCAAGCGGATCGTCGACACCCAGCTCAACCTGCCTGAGGGCTTCACCCCGCATCCGCGCCTGGCGCCGGTGCTGCAGCGGCGTGGCCAGATGGTCGAGCAGGGCACGATCGACTGGGCGATGGGCGAGACGCTCGCGTTCGGCTCCCTGCTCATCGACGGCCATCCGGTCCGCCTGGTGGGCCAGGACTCCCGGCGCGGCACGTTCACCCAGCGCCACGCGGTGCTGGTCGACCGGATGACCGGCGCCGAGCACACGCCGCTGAAGAGCTTCAACCAGGGCACCACGAAGTTCTACGTCTACGACTCGCTGCTCAGCGAGTTCGCGGCGCTCGGCTTCGAGTACGGCTACAGCGTCGTGCGTCCCGACGCCCTGGTCCTCTGGGAGGCGCAGTTCGGCGACTTCGTCAACGGCGCACAGACGATCATCGACGAGTTCATCTCGTCCGGTGAGCAGAAGTGGGGCCAGAAGTCCGGCGTCGTGCTGCTGCTGCCGCACGGCTACGAGGGGCAGGGTCCCGACCACTCCTCGGCCCGCATCGAGCGGTTCCTGCAGGTCTGCGCGCTCGACAACATGACGGTCGCGCAGCCGACAACCCCGGCCAACTACTTCCACCTGCTGCGCTGGCAGGTCGAGTCCGGCCGGCACCGCCCGCTGGTGGTCTTCACGCCCAAGTCGCTGCTGCGGCACAAGGCGGCGACGTCCAAGGCCGACGACTTCGTCTCGGGCACCTTCCAGCCGGTGCTGTCCGACACGAAGGTCGACCCGGGCAAGGTCACCAGGGTGGCGCTCAGCTCCGGCAAGGTCTACTACGACCTGGCGGCCAAGCGCGACGAGACGGGCCGCGACGACGTCGCGCTCGTCCGGCTGGAGCGGCTCTACCCGTTCCCGGCCGACGAGCTGGCTGCCGAGCTGGCCCGCTACGGCTCGCAGGTGGAGCTGGTCTGGGTCCAGGACGAGCCGGTCAACATGGGCCCGTGGCCCTACCTGGCGCTGAAGCTCGCGGAGGACCCGCAACTGCTCGGCGGGCGCTCGCTGCGCCGGGTCTCGCGGACCCCCAACAGCTCCCCCGCGGTCGGCTCGCACGCCGCCCACGAGGCCGAGCTGCAGGAGATCCTCGGCCAGGTCTTCGGCTGATCACGGCACCACGAGACCCCCGCGCGGCCCAGGTCGCGCGGGGGTCTTCCCGTTGGCGGGGCCGCCACCGGGACGGCCTAGAGTGAGGCGTGGAACGCGCCGGCGGCCCGGCACGCACGCATGCACGACCCGAAACGGAGCACGATGTACTTCACCGACCGGGGGATCGAGGAGCTCGTCGAGAGGCGGGGTGAGGAGGAGGTCAGCCTGCTCTGGCTCGGCGAGCGGCTGCGCGAGTTCGTCGACCTCAACCCTGAGTTCGAGGTCCCGGTGGAGCGGCTGGCCACGTGGCTCGCCCGCCTCGACGACGAGGACGAGTAACCCCCCGAGACACGCCCCGGCGAGGCTGGGGTCGATCCTCAGACGCGATACATCTTGAGTTTCCATCACTCGCGACATATCGTGTTGTCGTGACGGTTGCCGGGGACGAAGGGGCGCGCATCATGCGGCAGTGGACGATCGAAGGGCCCGAGCACCTGACGTTCGGGCCCGTGACAGCACTGGACGTCCGGATCGTCGCGGGCAGGCTGGCCGTGCTGGCCAGCGAAGGCCTACCGACGCTGGAGGTCTCCAGCATCGACTCCGCCCCGCTGATCGTCACCTACGACGAGGACTCCGGACAGCTCGGCGTCGCCTACAAGGACCTCACCTGGGAGGGCGTGCTGAGCTGGCTGCGTACCGCCCGCCGCGAGAGCGTCGTCACGCTCACCGTGCCGAAGAGCTGCACGGTCAACGCCGGGGTGGTCTCCGCCTCGGCCGTCGTGGCCGGCTTTGAGAACGTCACCCGCGTCAAGTCCGCCGCCGGCGACATCGTGCTCGACGGGGTCAGCGGCGAGGTGACCGCCACCACGGTCTCCGGCGGCGTCGAGAGCCGGGCCATGGCGGGCGACCTGTCCTTCCAGAGCGTCTCCGGCGATCTCACCGTGGCCGGCGGCGTGCCCAGGCGGCTGCGCGCCCACACGGTCTCCGGCCGCATCACCGCCGACCTGGAGCTGCGACCGACGGGGCATGTGACGTTCAACAGCCTCTCAGGTGACATCCTGGTCAGGCTCCCGGAGGACGTGGAGACGGACGTGAGCATCCGGTCCACCTCCGGCCGTCTGGTGAGCACGTTCGACAAGCTGTCCGACGCGAACCGTCCCGGCTCAAAGTCGCTGTCGGGGCGGCTGGGTGGCGGCATGGCCTCGCTGTCGGCCATCACGGTCTCCGGCGACGTCACGCTGCTCAAGGGGGAGAACGCATGAGCCCTGTCTTCGGTCACGGCCGGCTCCGGCTGTACCTGCTGAAGCTGCTGGACGAGAGCCCGCGCCACGGATACGAGGTGATCCGGCTGCTGCAGGACCGCTTCCTCGGCGTCTACTCGCCCTCCCCCGGCACCATCTACCCGCGCCTGGCCCGCCTGGAGGAGGAAGGGCTGGTCACCCACGAGGTGATCGACGGCAAGAAGGTGTTCTCCATCACCGACAAGGGCCGCGGGGAGCTCAACGCCCGCCTGGACGAGCTGGCCGAGCTGGAGCAGGAGATCTCCGCCTCGGTGCGCGACATCGCCCGCGAGGTCAAGGAGGACGTCCGCGACACCGTCAAGTCGCTGCGCGAGGAGCTGACCCGGATGGCCAAGGACGTCCGCGTCGGCGCCAAGACCGACGCCGGACGGGAGCGCGAACAGCAGCGGGCCCACCTCGAACGGCTCAAGGAGCAGCAGCGGCACCAGTGGCGCGACCACGCCCACCAGTGGCAGGACGAGAGCCAGCGGCTGACCGGCGAGTGGCGCAGGATCTGGGCCGACATCTGGTCCACGCTCGGCGGCCCGACCGCCGGCCGTCCGGGCCAGGCCGCCGACCTCGACGCCGAGCTGGGCGGACTGCTGGCCGACTTCGTGGCCAGGGTCCGCGAGGAGGCCTCGGAGTCCCGCCTCACCCCGCACACCCTCGGCCGGCTCCGCGTCGTCCTCGACCAGGCCGCCGACCGCGTCCGCGACACCCTCCGCCCGTGATCAGATACGGCCTCGGCTCCCCGGCGCAGCGCCTCGCCTCGCGCCCGCCCCCCGGCCTCCGCCCCACCGCCGACGGTCCGACGGCGCCACCCCCCACCCCTGGCCGCCCGACGGCGCCTCCCTCGGCGCGCCCCACACGTAACTGCCGCCGCTTCTCCCTCCATCCGAGGCGGCAGCCCGGCATCGCCGAGAGCCTCCAACCCTCCCACACTGTGGCAACATAGTGTCGCCATAGGACATCTGAGGGGAGCCGTCATGGCATCACCGTCCCGCCGAGGCGATCCCGAACGGCGCACGCGGCCCGGCGGACGCAGCGCGCGCGTCAACGAGGCCATCCTCAGCGCCGTGCTCGACGAGCTCGTCGAGTCGGGCTACTCGAAGCTGAGCTTCGACCGGGTCGCCACCCGCGCGCAGGTCCACCGGGCGACGCTCTACCGCCGCTGGGCCACCAAGGAAGAGCTCGTCGCCGAGGCACTGCTCGCCCAGACCGGACAGGCGGTGCCGATGCCCGACACCGGTTCGCTCCGCGAGGACCTGCGCCGGCTCACCCACGCGATCGTCGCGAACATCTCCACACCCGACGGGCAGGGCCTGCTCCGCACGCTGGTCTCCGACGCGGGCCAGGTGCCGGAGATCTCCGTGGCCGGCCGGGCGTTCTGGGGCGAGCGGTTCGCCCTGGCCGGCGCGATCGTGCGGCGCGGGATCGAGCGGGGCGAGCTGCCCCCCGGCACCGACGCCGACTTCTTCATCGAACGGCTCATCGCGCCGCTGTTCCTGCGACTGCTGGTCACCGCCGAACCCATCGACGCCGCCTATGCCGACCGGATCGTCGACGCTCTGCTCGACACAACACCCCACTAACGCGACATTCTGTTGCCAGAAGGGCTGCCGCATGCCATGATTCTCTAAAGGCGACAACTTGTCGCACACTGTCTCCGGGAGAGAACCATGGCATCATCCGTCGTCGAGACCGCGCACCCGAACCGGTGGTACCAGGCCGGGCGGGGGCTGCTGATCCTGGCCGCCCTCGCCGCCGCCGCGGCGGGTGCCGCCGCGATCGGCGAGGTGACCGGCGCCGCGCCCGAGGCGTTGATCGCGCACACCTGGCGCATGTACGGGCTGTTCCTGTGCGCCGGCCTGTTCGGCGTGCTGGCCTGGCGCCCGGACACGCACGTCTCGGTGTGGACGCTGCTGATCGCCAACAAGGCCGCGCTGACCGTCACGGCCGTGGCCTACCTGTCCACCGGCGGCGCCCCCGGGGCGGCGGACACGGCAGCCTGGGACGGAGCCCTGACCGCTGTCCTCGTGCTCGCCTTCCTCACCACCCGGCGGCGCACCTCCGGATGAGGCGGCCTTCAGACCGTGAAGGCCGCCTCATCCGGAGGTTGCCTTCAGACCGTGAAGACGATCTTCCCGAAGACCTCCCCCTCGTGCATCGCGGCGAACCCGTCGCGCGCCCGCGCGAGCGGCAGCGCCCGGTCGACGACCGGGCGGACCCCCGTCTGCTCCAGGAAGACCGCCAGGCGCTGGAGCTGGTCGCGGGTGCCCATGGTCGAGCCGACCACCGAGAGCTGCAGGAAGAAGACCCGGTTGAGGTCGGCCGGCGGCACCGCGCCGCTGGTGGCGCCGGAGACGACGATGCGGCCGCCCGGCCTAAGCGACCTGAGCGAATGGTCCCAGGTGGCCTGCCCGACCGTCTCCATCACCGCGTCCACCCGCTCGGGCAGCCGCGCACCCGGCTCGAACACCCGGTCGGCGCCGAGCTTCAACGCCCTTTCCCGCTTGTCGGCCGACCGGCTGGTCGCCCAGACGCGGTAGCCGCCCGCCCGGCCGAGCGCGATCAGCGCGGTCGCGACCCCGCCGCCGGCGCCCTGCACGAGCACGGTGGCGCCGGGCTGCAGCCCCGCCTTGTCGAAGAGCATGCGATACGCCGTCAGCCACGCCGTCGGCAGGCACGCCGCCTGCTCGAACGTCAACGCGGCCGGTTTGGGCACCAGGTTGCGGCGCGGCACGACGACCCGCTCGGCGAAGGTGCCGTCGTGCACCTCCGACAGCAGCGAACGCTTCGGATCCAGCGTCTCGTCGGCCCCGCCGCCGATCACCGCGTGCACGATGACCTCGTTGCCGTCCTCGTCGACGCCGGCCGCGTCGCAGCCGAGCACGATCGGCAACCGGTCCTGCCGGATGCCGACTCCTTTGAGCGTCCACAGGTCGTGGTGGTTGAGCGCGGCGGCCCGTACGGCGACGGTGGTCCAGCCGTCCGGGACCTCCGGTTCCGGACGTTCGCCGAGCGTCAGCCCGGCCAGAGGATTGTCGGGATCGGTCTGTGTGGCGGTTACGGCGAACATGGCCGCACCCTACTTCAGGGTGATCCTGATCTCCTTGACGGCCCGCTCGACGAACTCCCGCCCGCCGGTCGCCGCGACCTGCACCCCGTCGCGGCAGACGGCCTCGGCCGGACGGTGTCCCCGATCCATCATCTCCGGCACCTGCGAGCCCTTCGCGCAGCCCGGCAGCGGGATGACCGCCACCATGTCGCCCACGACGCTGCCGAACCACAGCTGCGGGCCGACCGGATCGCCCTGCGCGACGTCGCCCGGCTCGCCGAGGCGCACCGGTCCGCCCCCGGACAGCACCAGGTAGCCGTCCTTCGTCACCCGGCCGCGCAGCCGCTCCGCCGCCGCCATCCGCTGCTCGAACGTCAACCCGTCGAACCGGTCGTACAGCGCCATCCGCCACGACCCGAACGCGAACAGCAGCACCTGCCCGTACGCGCCACTGCCCGGCTGGCGCGGCCAGAGCTGCACGTCGGGGGTGAGGCTCCTGATCGGCTGGCCGCCCTTGGACACCTCCGCCTCACCGCCGTAGGGCGCGACGAGCCTCCGGTACGCCCCGTCGATCCAGACGCCCCGGAACGGCCGCACCCCGAGCCGGTCGAGCCCCAGCTCGGCGGGGTAGCGCACCTCGCCCCGCGTCCCGTCGGGGAAGACCACCCGGACGATCTCGTCGTCGCCCTTGACCTTGGCCCGCGGGTAGAGGGCGTTCGGCGCGTTGCTGAGCGTGCGCAGCGACCGGATCGGCTGGGGCACGACCCCGAGCGGCGGCGGCTCCGGCTCGCGGCTGACCACCAGCCCGGCGACGGGGACCGCGACGAGCACCGCCACCACGACCAGCCCGATCCACCGCCGATGCCCGCGCCGCCCGCTCTCGATGACATCGAACTGATCGGCCACGACGACCTCACCCGGTGAGTGGCTTGCGCCCTGCCCATAGTTCAGTTGAGCGGCGACCGCCAGCGCAAGCCCTCGAACCGGGCGAAGTCCCTGTCACAGGTCACGAATTCACAACCGTGCTCGATGGCCAACGCCGCGAGGTAGGCGTCGGGCACGAGGTTGCCTGTGACGTCGGCCTTCCGGCACAGTCGCGTGAAGATCTCCCAGTGCCGGTCCGTACCGGTGATCACCACCGCGTGTGGCTGGCCCCGGTAGGCCTGTGCGAACTCCAGCGCCCGGTCGAGAGGATCGGGGTCGAGGTAGATGCGCCGGTTGGTCACCGTGCGGACGAAGCCGTTGACGACGAAGTCGCTGACGGCGTAACTCGCATCGCCGTTGACCATCTGCTCGACGACCGCGCGACAGCGGTCGCGGTCGGCGGCCTCCGGCCGGAAGGCGTTGACGAGGACGTTGATGTCAGCGAGCAGCATCGTCGATCATCCTCTCGACGAGCTCGACGTCAGCTGTTTCGAAGACGATGTGCTCCAGCTTGTCGCCGGCGTCGAGCCGAGCCTGGATCTCGGGGTGCAACCCCGCGCTGGCCTGTGACGTCACGAGCTCCACGTGGGGGCGGCGGGCCGCTTCGGTGGAGCGGTTGAGCAGTTGTCGCAAGGCGTCCTCCATCACCGAGGTGAGACTGCGTCCGTTTCGGGCCGCGTACGCCTTGGCCTCGTTGAGGAGTGCTTCGTCGATCCGCACCGTGGTCCTCCGCATGACTTCAGCGTCCGCCCGTGACATAAAAATGTCAAGTGCTCAGCGTAGTCGTTCGGTGACAATCTTTGCACGACTTTTGACCCTCACCACCGCGCCACGTTGACCCGGCCGTCGGTCGTGAGCCGTACCCGCTGCCCGACCAGCTCGCGCGACTCCGCCTCGGTCAGCGACTCGGCCCCCAGCACGTGGGCGTGCGCGCGCCCGCCGCCCGGCAGGTCCACGACGACGATCCCGCGCTCGGCCACCCCGTCGCGGTCGTGCGCCACGGTGTAGCCGGCCACCACGGCGGGCCCGTCGTAGGCGGCCACGATCGGCACGGGTTCGGCCGTGAAGACCGGGCGGGCGTCGCCCGACGCGCCGCCCGGCTCGGTGGACCACACGGCACAGGCGTGCTTGGTCAGGTGCATGCCGACACCGGTCACCAGCCCGTGACCGCCGCGTTCGCGCAGCACCCCGGCCATGGCGGCGGTGGAGTGCAGCATGTAGTCGCTGGCCGGTCCGCCCGCGTACGGCAGGCCGCCGGTGACCGTGAGGCCGCGCGGGTCGAACGGGTCGAGCCCGATCGCGTCGCAGGCCTGCCGGAGCGCGATCGCGAAGCAACTGTAGAGGTCGATCGCCCCCAGGTCGCCGAGCCCGACGCCGGCCCGCCCGAACGCGGCCGCCGCGGCCGCCGCGATGGCCTGCGAGGCGCCGAGCGCGGGCCGGGCCGCCACCTCCCAGGTGTCCTCGGCGTACGCCCATCCGCGCAGGTGGATCCGCCGGTCGGCGGGCACGCCGAGCCGTTCGGCCAGGGCGGCGCTCACCAGCACGACGGCCGCCGCCTGGTCGACCTCCATGACGGCCACGGTGTCGCGCGTGTACGGCCAGCCGACGAACCGGCTCCCGTGCACCAGTTGGTCCGGCGTGCGGGGGGTGCGCCGCCAGGCGTAGGGGTTCGCGGCGGCCACCTCGGTCATCGGCGCCAGCATGCGCGCCCGGTCGGCCATCTCCTGCCGGATGGTCCAGCCGAGGGCGGCGCGCCGGGCCGTTTCCATGATCGCGTACGTGTGCACCGGCAGGAACAGGTCGTGGGCCAGCTCCGCGGGGTGCGGCGGACGCTCCCAGCCGTAGGGCGGTTTGGGGACGGCCGGGTGGCTCCACGGCACCCGCTCGCCCGCCTTGCGGTAGGCCCGGCGCGTGGCCAGCGCCTCCGCCCCGGCGACCAGCGCCGCGTCCAGCTCGCCGGCGGCGATCCTGGCCGCGGCCGCGCCGATCAGCAGGTGCGGCGCGGTGCCGCCGACCCGCGAGTAGGCCTGGTGGCGGGGCGTGGCGCCGAGCCGTTCGGCGAGCCGGCCGGCGGGCGAGTCGTACTGCCAGGAGTCGGTGTGGACGATCTGGATCGAGTCGAGCCGCGCGACGGGCAACCGGGCGTCGCGGGCCGCTTCGCGGGCGACCTCCTCCCAGAGGTCGAGCGGCTCGGGGCCGGGCTGGTCCCGGACGGTGCGCTGGGCCACGCCGACGAGGCAGGGGGTCCGTGGGTCCATGCCGCCATTGAAGCAGAACATTGTTCCAGTGACATCGGACGGCGAGCACCACGCCGGGCACGCCGCAGCCCCGGTCCGCACGGGGCGGGACCGGGGCTGTCGAGCGTGATCAGAGCCGGAAGACCGGACCGGTCTGGGCGGCCAGCTCGCAGCCGTTGGAGAACGTGCGGTCGTAGTCGTGCCGCCTGCCGTCCCAGATGCCCATCGCCTTGACGTGCACCGGGTTGTACTCCATGGTGCAGGCCGTGCCGTCCGGGCGGGAGAGCCGCGCGGGGTCGCCGCCCACGCGTTCGAGAGCGGTGCAGGCGGCCGTGCGGGCGCGCCGGGTGCACGACAGCACCCCGGTCTTGTCCCCGACGGTGATCAAGAAAAGCCTCAGGTCCCTGCCGGGGGCACGCGTGTCGGCCACGGCGGGAGCGGCGCTGAATGCCGTACAGGAAAGAACGGCCAAGCAGAGAAGTCGACGCATGCATACCAGCTTTCCTGGCGCTCTGACCTGCGGCAACGACCGACACGAGGGATCAGTTGCACCTATGCGGATGGATGCCCTGACGCCTTCCTTATAGGACACAAGTCACGCTTGATCGGATAACGAATCCCCTACCCGAGCTGCAATACATAGGACAGATCTGTAAGAATCCATCCTTACACCCCAGGAAAGGCTTTTCATGATCCCCCGGGCCAGGCATCTGGCGGCAGCCGCGCTGAGCGCGCTGCTGATGCTGCCCGCCTTCGGAGGGAACGCCGCCGCCTCGGCCGCCGGCATCGTCTACTCGGTCACGCTGACCAAGACCGCGGCGGACGTGCGGAAGGTCGCCGACTACTGGAAGCCGGAGCGGCTCAAGGAGGCCGACAGCTACAGCCCCGCCACGCCCGGCTCCCGGTCGGCGCCCACCTCCTCCGCCGCCGGAGGGAGCATGGGCGGCCGGATCACCACCGCGGCGGTGTCGAGGACGACGCTCAACGTGGCGCCCACCCTCCCGCAGAAGGGCACGGTGGCCAAGACCATGGGCAAGGTGTTCTTCCGGTTCGGGGCCAAGGAGTACTGGTGCTCGGCCAGCGCGATGGCGGCCGGGAACCGCAGCGTCGTCGCGACGGCCGCGCACTGCGCCTACGACCCCCGCCAGGGCAAGGCCGCACAGGACTGGATCTTCGTCCCGAACCCGGGGCCGGACGGGACGGCGCCGGACGGCATCTACGTGGGCTCGGCGATCAGCATGCACGAGCACTGGCCCGGCAAGGGCGACTACGACTACGACTACGCGTTCGTCACCGTGAACCGCGGCTTCACCTGGGTGAGCAAGTCCGGCAAGCTCGCCACCCAGGACGTCGGCCGACTGCAGGACAACGTCGGCGGCCAGGGCCTGGCCGTCAGCAAGGGGCTCGGCCACACGATCCACGCCTTCGGCTACCCGGCGGGCCCGCAGCCCGACGGCAGCCGCCCGTTCAACGGCCGCACGCTGCAGACCTGCGCCGGCACCACCAGGAAGACGGTGGCGCCCAGCCTGGACCTCCAGTTCGGGGTGCAGTTGCAGCCGTGCAACTTCAGCGCCGGCGCCAGCGGCGGCGCCTGGCTGATCGACTACCGGCCCGCGCAGCAGCTCGGCGGACTGAACGGCATCAGCAGCCTCACCTGGAACCGTGACGCCAAGGACGGCTACGACGCCGTGTCCTCGCCGCCCTTCACCGTCACCACCGCCCAGGTGTACCAGCGCGCCGCCACGCTCGACACCCCACAAATGTGACACAAGTTACACCGAGCGTGGTCAACCACCCGATGATCAGGCGATATCGGATCTCGAAACGATCACGGCGTCTCGGCGGCGGCTTTACCTGATCTTCCGGAAATTCCCAGCTCCAGAGTCAGACCTGTAGGTTCCGGGCTGACCGTTTGCTGCTTACGGGGTGCTTCTGCCCCGCGTCAGCACAAAGGCGAAGCCTGGAGTTACCTTGAAGCGAATCCTTGTCCCGGCCGGTGGCGCCGTTCTGGCGACCGGCCTCCTGGCCGGCGGCATGACCGGCAGCGTGCAGGCCCGTGCCGACATCGCCACCGACCCGATGGCCCGCAACACGGCACAGGCCGCCTCGGTCGCGTCGTTCTGGCTGGCCTCGAACGGCGCGGCACTGCGCGCCGCAACCGCCTACACCTGGGACGCGAAGGAAGTCCGGAAGGTCGTCTCCAAGGGCGGCGCCTCCCCCGACGGCAGTCCCGGCAGCGCCGCGCCGATCGGCGAGGAGAAGGCGCCGATGAGCCGGGCGCAGAACGTGAACATGCCGAAGACGACCGGCAAGGTCTTCTTCGTCGACGCCTCGGGCAAGTACCGCTGGTGCTCGGCCACCTCGGTCCAGTCCAACTACCGCAACCTGGTCGCCACCGCCGGCCACTGCGTGTACGACACCGACGGCAACCGCGACGTCCTCGACCGCTGGGTCTTTGTGCCCGGCTACTACCAGGGCAAGGCCCCCTGGGGCATCTACGTGGGCAAGCAGGCGTTCACGCACTACGACTTCGACGTCTACGAGGACTACGACCGCGACTACGCGTTCGTCACCGTCTACAACGGCATCGGCTTCACCGGCGTGAAGCAGGTCAGCCGCAGGGACTACGACCGCTTCACCGGCCCGAAGCGGAGCTGGGGCGGGCGCAACTACATCCTGCTGTCCAAGGACGTGGGCCGCCTCGGCGACAACGTCGGCGGCCAGGGCGTCTCGTGGAACCAGCCCACGGGCAAGGTCGTCCGCGCGTTCGGCTACCCGGCCGGCCCGCACCCCGACGGCAACCGGCCCTACAGCGGCGTGACGCCGAAGACCTGCTACGGCAAGACCACCGGCAAGGCCGTGGGCGCCTCCTGGCTGAAGATCGAGGAGCACGTCGGCCTCAAGTGCGCGGTGACCCCCGGCTACGACGGCGGTCCGTGGCTGGCCAACTACAGCAACGGCAAGCGGCTCGGCTACGTCAACGGTGTCACCAGCACCTTCGCCGACCAGGACGGCAACGACCGGGTCGACTACATCACCTCGCCGTACTTCGACGGCGAGACCGCGTCGGTCTACAACTCCGCCAAGAACGTGTGGTCCGGCAAGATCGTCGGCCCGAACGGCGAGCTGTACAAGTAGGGATCACCGTCCCGTAGGGGGTCCGGCTTCGGCCGGACCCCTTTTTTTCGTATACGGCGCGTTTGGTACCGGTCACGGAGGGAAGGGCATGGACCCCCACCTCCAAGATCGACAAGTCGCGGAAGCGAGATTAGACGGAGTTGGGTGCCGATTTGGTTCCTGTGATCTGAGTCACATTCGAGCGCTCACTCCATGCGGTCGGCCCGTGACACCGTTTTCCGGCAACCCCGACGTGCCCTGCGAAGACGGGACCCGGCGATCACCCTCAGCGAAGATCACTGACTGGTAACGGAAAGGTCACGGCGGTAAGGCCACATGCCGAAAGGGGCAAACCGGCTTCCACCTGCAAAGATCACCGCGCTATGTTCCTTGCTATCCCTTTACTGACGCATGGGGCGCAAGTTGCGACCCACGACAGACCAAGGAGCAGTTCCCTTGAAGCGCATCCTCATCCCCGCCGGTGGCGCCATCCTGGCTACCGGCCTTCTGGCCGCCGGCCTCGCCGGCACCGCCACGGCCGCCAGCGACGTCGCCTCCGACCCGATGGCGAAGAGCGCGGCCGACGCCAAGGCCATCGCCCAGTTCTGGGCCGAGTCCAACGGCGCGGCTCTCAAGGCCGCGACCCAGTCCAACATCTGGGACAACAAGGACGTCGCCAAGCTGCAGAGCAAGGGTGGCTACAGCGCCGACACCAAGCCCGGCTCCGCCTCGCCGATCGGCCAGGAGAAGAAGCCCGCGGTCAAGACGCAGAACGTCAACTTCCCGAAGACCATCGGCAAGGTGTTCTTCGTCACCGCCAAGGGCGAGAAGAAGTGGTGCTCCGCCACCTCCGTCCAGTCGCAGTACCGCAACCTCGTGGCCACCGCCGGCCACTGCGTCTACGACACGGCGCACAACACGGACGTCATGTCCAAGTGGGTCTTCGTGCCCGGCTACTACCAGGGCAAGGCTCCCTGGGGCATCTACGTCGGTAAGCAGGCGTTCACGCACTACGACTTCGACGTCTACGAGGACTACGACCGCGACTACGCGTTCGTCACCGTCTACAACGGCATCCACGTGGGCGGCGGCAAGGCCAAGCAGGTCTCCAAGGCCGAGTACGACAAGTTCCAGGGCATCAAGGAGTCCAAGGACTCCACGATCACCGAGGCCGAGTACAAGAAGTGCGTCGACCTCAACGGCGGCGAGACCGCTGACTGCTGGGCCAAGACGGACACCAAGTACGACACCGTCGGGCCCGACTACCCCGGTGCGGTCAAGGCCCTCACCGAGGTCTCCAAGGAGGACTACGACAAGGCCCCGACCGGCAAGCGCAACGGTGCCAAGGCACCCGCCGCCACCAAGACGGACAACGTCACCAAGTCCGAGTACGAGAACTACAAGGGCCTCGGCTACCGCAAGATCGACGCCAAGGGCAACTACACGATCACCCACTACTTCGTGAAGAACTGGGTGAAGAAGACCGACATCAAGGGCTACTTCAAGACCACCTTCTACATCGTCGAGGGCTTCGTCCGGGATGCCGGCCGCCTCGGTGACAACGTCGGCGGTCAGGGTGTCGCCTGGAACCAGCCCACGGGCAAGTACGTCCGCGCGTTCGGCTACCCGGCCGCCCCGCACCCCGACGGCAACAAGAACTACACCGGTGTCACGCCGAAGTGGTGCTACGGCAAGACCACGAAGAAGCTCGTGGGCTCGGCCGCCAAGAAGATCGAGGAGCACGTGGCGCTCAAGTGCGCCATGACCGAGGGCGCCGACGGTGGCCCCTGGCTGCTCAAGTACAGCAACAGCAAGCGTCTCGGCTACCTGAACGGTGTCACCAGCACCTTCAACGACCAGGACGGCAACGACCGCGTCGACTACATCTCCTCGCCGTACTTCGACGGTGAGACCGCGAGCGTCTACAAGGCCGCCGCGAAGGTGTGGTCCGGCAAGATCATCTAAGTGACGCACCGCGACCGGCCTCGCGCCGATCGTTGACGCGTTGACTCGCGAAGGGCCCGGCAACCGCCGGGCCCTTCCGCGTTTCCGGCGATCTGTGAGGCGTTTGGACGCACGACGCGCCCATACGGTGCCATCCAGAGGATGTGATGTGCGTCACACTGTCCAAGACGGCTCCGTTGATCCTCTCACTGAGCCCCGCGAGTCACACTGACAACTTCCTTATGTTGATCTGCGAAAACGGGCGCGTCAGGCACTTCCGGCAAGTCGCTCACATATGCCACCTAAACATCACAGAACGATCACGGGCCGCAAACCCGATCTTTTCTGTGCGAAGTAGCTACCCGACCTCAAGATCGACACTGTAGATTCCTGGCTATCCCTTTACTGACGCATGGGACGCAAGAGGCGTTCCACGACAGCGCAAGGAGTTACCTTGAAGCGCATCCTCCTCCCCGCCGGTGGCGCCGTTCTGGCCACCGGTCTCCTGGCCGCCGGCCTGGCCGGTACCGCCCAGGCGCAGAGCGACGTCTCCAGCGACGTTCTGAACTCCGAGGCCAAGGCCGTCGAGACCGTCGAGTTCTGGTCGGCCTCGAACTACCTGGCCCTCAAGCAGGCTGTGGCCTTCAACCCCGACTCGCTCGAGGTCTCCAAGATCCAGAGTGGCGGTGGCTACAGCAGCGACACCAAGCCCGGCCAGGTCGTGCCGATCGGCGAAGAGAAGAAGGTCGTCGCCAAGACGCAGAACGTCAACTTCCCGAAGACGATCGGTAAGGTCTTCTTCGTCGCGAAGGACGGCAAGCCGTACTGGTGCTCCGGTACCTCCATCCAGTCGCAGTACCGCAACCTGGTCGCCACGGCCGGGCACTGCGTCTACGACATCGCCGGCAACGACGAGGTCGTGTCCAACTGGGTCTTCGTCCCGGGTTACTACCAGGGCAAGGCTCCGTGGGGCATCTACGCGGGCAAGCAGGCCTTCACGCACTACGACTTCGACGTGTACGAGGACTTCGACCGCGACTACGCGTTCGTCACCGTGTACAACGGCATCGGCGGCGCGGCCTACCAGACCAAGAAGGTCACCAAGGCCGAGTACGACGCGTGGCAGGGCGAGAAGGCCACCAAGGACATCGCCATCACCGAGGCCGAGTACAAGAAGTGCAAGGACCTCAACGGTGGCGAGACCCCGGACTGCTGGGCCAAGGCCTCCAAGAACAAGGACCTGGCCGGCCCGGACCACCCGGACGCCGTGAAGGTTCTCGAGGAAGTCGACGTTGACAAGTACAACGCCGCTCCCACGGGCAAGGTCAACGGCGCCAAGGCCGAGAAGGCGACGACCACCGAGTACGTCACCAAGTCCGAGTACGAGGCCTACAAGGGCCCGGGCTACCGGAAGATCGACGACAAGGGCAACTTCACCATCACCCACTACTTCCTCAAGTACTGGGTGAAGGAGAGCTCGAAGGTCGAGTACTTCCGTTCCGAGTTCTACATCGTCGGCCACGCCATCAAGGACGCCGGTCGCCTCGGTGACAACGTCGGTGGCCAGGGTGTGGCGTGGAACCAGAAGGGCGGCACCGCTGTCCGTACCTTCGGTTACCCGTTCGGCCCGCACCCCGACGGCAACAAGCCCTACACGGGCGTCACGCCGAAGTGGTGCTACGGCAAGACCCAGGAGAAGGTGCTCAAGATCCCGGCCCGCCGGGTTGAGGAGCACCAGTCGTTCCGTTGCGCCGTGACCGCCGGTTACGACGGTGGCCCCTGGCTGACCCGGTACAGCAACGCCAAGCGTCTTGGCTACGTCACCGGTGTCACCAGCCTCATCGTCGACACCGACAACAACAAGCGCTACGACACGATCACCTCCGCCCTGTTCGACGGTGAGACCGCGTCGATCTACAAGGCCGCTGCGGCCGTGTGGTCCGGCAAGCTCATCAAGTAGTACCGGCGGATCGAACGCTGACCCAGGTCGGCGCTCACCCCATGCATCACCCGAAGGGCTCGGCATCCAGCCGGGCCCTTCGGCCTTTTCTGGGCGCTTTGTGGCGGGGGTTACCGGAGTGACCAGAAGATCGATAGGGTTCCGAAACGCCCGTTGTAAACTTCGTGGAGTTCCTCAGTGAAGCGCCTGCTCGTCCCCCTCGCCGCAGCAAGCCTCGGCGCCACCGCACTCGCTCTGCCCGCTGCCGCGGAGCCCAGCTGGATCAGCGATCCGCTCGCCCCCAAGCCCGCCGACGCCTACAGCAACGCCCAGTTCTGGCTCGACGCCAACGGCGCCGCGCTGAAGAAGGCGACGCAGTACCGCATCGACGCCAAGGACGTCCCCAAGCTCGTCCGCCCCCAGACGCAGACCGGCGACGGCAAGCCCGGCGGGGTCGCCCCCACCGGCACCACCCCGCCGTCCACCAAGAGCAAGAACGTCAACCTGCCGAAGACGATCGGCAAGGTCTTCTTCCTCGACCGGGCGGGCCAGCCTCGCTGGTGCTCGGCCACCTCCATCCAGTCGCGTCACCGCAACCTGGTCGCCACCGCCGGCCACTGCGTGTACGAGCACGGCAAGGACGTCTTCCGCAAGTGGGTCTTCGTCCCCGGCTACTACCAGGGCAAGGCCCCCTTCGGCGTCTACGTGGGCGCCTACGCCTTCACGGCCTACGACCTCGACACCTACGACGACTACGACGGCGACTTCGCCTTCGTCGCGGTGCACAACGGCTTCCGCCTCGCCGGTAAGAAGCAGGTGTCGAAGGCCGACTTCGACAAGTGGGCGGGCGACAAGTGGACCGAGGACGTGGCCATCGACGAGGCCACGTACAAGAAGTGCGTCGACCTCCACGGCGGCGAGAGCGCCGACTGCTGGGCCAAGCTCTCCACGATCAGCGACGTCGTCGGTCCCGACTACACGGGCGCGAAGAAGCAGGCCTTCAAGGAAGTCTCCAAGGAGGAGTTCGACAAGGCTCCCAAGGGGGACGCCAACGGCACCCAGGCTCCCGAGAAGACGGTGCTCGACCAGGTCACCCAGAGCGAGTACCAGGGCCACAAGGGGCTCGGCTACCGGAGGATCGACCAGGCGGGCAACTTCACCATCACCCATTACTTCCTGAAGTACTGGGTCAAGGAGACCGCCAAGACCGAGTACTTCAAAACGGTCTTCACGGTCGGCCTCGCCAAGGACGCCGGTCGGCTCGGTGACGTGGTCGGTGGGCAGGGCATCGCCTGGAACCAGCCGATGAACCAGCGCGTGATCGCCTTCGGCTACCCGTCGGCCCCGCACCCCGACGGTGACCGTCCGTTCTCGGGCCTGACCCCCAAGTGGTGCTCGGGCAAGACCGGCACGAAGACGTACCAGATCAACACCTTCCGGGTGGAGACCCACCAGGTGCTCAAGTGCTCGATGACCCCGGGCGCCGACGGCGGCCCGTGGCTGGTGAGGTACGACAACAACAAGCGCACCGGCTACGTCAACGGCGTGACGAGCCTGTTCATCGACGAGGACGGCAACGACCGCGTCGACCACATCAGCTCGGCCTACTTCGACGGCGAGGTGGCCGACGTCTACGCCAAGGCCAACTACGCGGAGACGAAGAAGATCGTCGGCCCGAACGGGGAGCTGCTGCCCGGCTGACCCGCCTGACCACGACGAGCCCGCCTCCGCGTCCCGCTGGAGGCGGGCTCTCGCCGTCCACGGGCCGCCGTCACACGACCCGCCGTCTTAAAGGCCCGCCGTCACACGACCCGGCGTCACACGACCCGGCGTCACACGACCCGCCGTCACACGACCCCGCGTCACACGGCCGCCAGCTCGCGGGTCCGCTCGCGCAGCGCCGTGACCACCGGCTCACGCTTGTACGGCTCCAGCCGCCTGCGCAGGTCGGCCGCGTACGAGCGGGACCGGACCGACTGCAGCTCGCCCGCCAGCTCGAACGCCCCGGCGGCCACCCGGCACGCCTCCTCCAGCTCGCCGCACTGCGTCAGCCCGGCGGCCAGCAGCGACAGGTTGAACATCCGCCCCCGCACGTAGCGGCCGTCCATGTCGAGCGAGCGGCGCGCGTGGCGGACGGCCTGAACGCCGTCGCCGAGGTCGCGGAAGCAGTGGGCGAGCTTGGCCGCGAGGTAGGCCTCGTCGAAGTAGCTCAGCCAGGCGGGCTCGCGCCCCGGCACGCGCCGGTCGAAGGCCAGCTCGGCCTGGTGCAGCGCGGCGGAGCAGGAGCGGGCGTCGCCGAGCCCGGCGTGCGCGTGCGCCTCCAGCACGTGGCAGGAGGCCATCAGCGTGCGCACGCCCGAGCGCCCGGCCGCGAGCTGGGCGGCCCGCGCCAGGTCCAGGGCGTGGGCCGGTCGGCCCATGTAGACGGCCTGGTGGGCCATGCCGGCGAGGACTTCGGCGCCGAGCGCGTCGTCGCCCGCCCCCCGGGCCAGCCGCAGCGCCTGGATCAGGTAGCGCTGGGCGAGTCCGTGCTGTTCGAGGTCGTAGGCCATCCAGCCGGCCAGCCGGGTCAGCTCGGCCGCCGCGGCGGCCAGCTCCCTGCCGGTGGCCTCGCCGTACGAGCCGTCCCTCAGCAGCGGCGAGACGGCGGTGTCGAGGTACTCGACCACGGCCGCGCGGACGCGGCCGCTGCCGAAGCGGTTGTCGAGCTCACCGAACGAGCGGGTGACCTCGCGGATGGCCGCGATGTCGGCCCGGCCCACGCGCCGTGAGCCGCCGCCGTCGAGGCGACCGTCCGGTGGGGATGTCAGCCAGCGCATGGCTCCGACGGAGCCTGCCCCTATCGCGAACGTGGAGTCGATCAGGAATCTTCGTCTCTCCACATCGGCCCGCCACAGAGCTGTCACGGTAGCGACCCCCTCCTGCCACGTGTGCGTGAACACCTGCCCGAGATCGGGGGGTGAGACGATGGCCGGCATCCCGAGGTCTTCGGGTGTGACGGGTCTGCCGAGCCGTAGGGCGAAAATCTCGGTAAGGAGGGACGGCACCGGATCTCTGGGCCGCTGGCCGCCGATCCAGCGCAGCACGGAGCTGTGGTCGTACTTCAGGCCCGGGGTGCCGCGGGCGGCGCCCAGGTCGTTGAGCCGCCTGGCCAATCCCTTGTGGGAGAACCCTGCCTCCGCGATGAGCAGCTGAAGCAGTCGGTTGGGCTCACGTCGCATCGTTCTCCTCGCCCAGGAGTCGGAGCCGGCATCCTTACAGAGGGCTCCTGTTATAGCACGCTGAGTAAAGGGAAACCCAAGACTTCCCTTTACTCAGGTGGACTCGTGAGCGGAAGGCGGCTAGCCCGGGATGCGGGCGACTCCGTCGCGCCTGGCCTGGGCGGCCACGGCCGCGGTGACGGCGGGGGCCACGCGGGCGTCGAACGGGCTGGGGATGACGTAGTCGGCCCGCAGGTCGTCGCCGACGACGTCGGCCAGCGCGGTGGCGGCGGCGACCTTCATGTTCTCGGTGATCGTGGTGGCCCGCACGTCGAGCGCGCCGCGGAAGACGCCGGGGAAGGCCAGCACGTTGTTGATCTGGTTGGGGAAGTCGGAGCGGCCGGTCGCCACGACGCGGGCGTGCCTGGCGGCCACCGCCGGCGGCACCTCGGGCGTCGGGTTGGACAGCGCGAAGACGATCGCGTCGGCGGCCATGGAGGCGATGGCCTCCTCCGCGACGGTCGAGCCCGACAGGCCGAGGAACACGTCCGCCCCGGCGAGCGCCTGCTCGGTGGAGCCGGTGTGGCCGGCCTTGTTGGTGTCGCGGGCCAGGGCCTCCTTGACGGCGTTGAGTCCCTCACGGCCCGGGTAGATGACGCCCTTGGAGTCGGCCACGGCGATGTCGCCGATGCCGGCTTCGAGCAGGATGCGGGTCACCGCGACGCCGGAGGCCCCGGCGCCCGCCACGACGGCCCGCAGGTCGGCCAGCGACCGGCCCGTCAGGCGGGCCGCGTTGCTCAGGGCGGCCAGCGCGACGATGGCGGTGCCGTGCTGGTCGTCGTGGAAGACGGGGATGTCGAGCAGCTCGCGCAACCGGGCCTCCACCTCGAAGCAGCGCGGGGCGCTGATGTCCTCCAGGTTGATGCCGCCGAACGAGGGGGCGAGCCGGACCACGGTCTCGACCAGCGCGTCGACGTCGGTGCAGGCGAGGCAGAGCGGAACGGCGTCCACGCCGCCGAACTCCTTGAACAGCAGCGCCTTGCCCTCCATCACGGGCATCGCGGCGGCGGGGCCGATGTCGCCGAGGCCGAGCACGGCGGTGCCGTCGGAGACGACGGCGACCACGTTGGAGACCCAGGTGTAGTCGTTGACCAGCGACGGCGTGTCGGCGATGGCGGTGCACACCCGGGCGACGCCGGGGGTGTAGGCCAGAGACAGGTCGTCCGCGTCGCGGACGGGGACGGTGGAGCGGACCTCCAGCTTGCCCCCGCGGTGCAGGGCGAAGGCCGGGTCGAGGTCGAGGGATTCGAGAGAGGACGAAGCAGGCGTGGCAGTCACAGAGAGACCCCAGTAGGCATCGGACGGACGATGGAGACCTTCGGCAGACGGCGCGAGAGGCCTGGCTTCGGTAGCCGCCAGGGTCCCCTCCCGATCGTCTCGTGAGGGGTTACGGGGGTCACCCGTCGCACCATAGTGCCACATGCTGAGACGGCGGTCGCGGATCGGTGTCCTGGGCGAGGCTGTTCTGTTGACGCATCGTTAAATCCCCGATGACAGATTGTCGCATCGGGCGACTTAGGCTTCACAAAACGCAACTTTCATGACATATCACTTGAGGAGGCCTGACATGGCCCTCTGGTCCAAGAGCCGCCGTGGCTACACCATCAGCGCGCTCGCCTTGGCCGCCGCTCTGGGGCTGTCCGCCTGCGGCGGCGGCTCGGGCAGTGGCGACACCACCGCCTCCGCCAGCCCGGGCGCCGCCACCGCCGCGGGCGAAGCCAAGCTGGTGAACCCCGGCAAGCTCACGACCTGCACCAACATCCCGTACGAGCCGTTCCAGTTCAAAGACGCGAGCGGCAAGATCGTCGGGTTCGACGTCGACATCGTCGACCTGGTCGCCAAGAAGCTCGGCGTGGAGCAGCAGATCGTGGACATCGACTTCGCCGTCATCAAGAGCGGCGCGGCGATGGCCACCAACAAGTGCGACGTCGCCGCGGCCGGCATGACGATCACCGACGAGCGCAAGCAGAACATCACCTTCTCCGAGCCGTACTTCGACGCCACGCAGGCGCTGCTCGCCAAGAAGGGCACCGGCGCCACCTCGCTGGAGGACGTCAAGGCCAAGAACCTCAAGCTCGGCGCGCAGGCCAGCACGACCGGCCTCGACTACGTCAAGAAGCAGGGCTTCAACCCGACCGAGTACGCCGACTCGGCCAAGGAACTGCTGGCCCTGCAGGCCGGCCAGGCCGACGTGATCGTCCAGGACGTGCCGGTGGTGCTCACCTGGCTGAAGAAGCCGGAGATCGCCGAGAAGTTCGAGATGATCGGCAGCCTCGACACGGGCGAGCAGTACGGCATCGGCCTGAAGAAGAACGCCGACCCGGTGCTGCTCAAGACCATCAACGAGACCCTCACCGCCGCCAAGTCCGACGGCACGTACGAGCAGATCTACGTGAAGTGGTTCGGCAAGAAGCCCGGTGAGCTGAGCTGATCCATGACGGACCAGTCACTGGCGGCTGAGCCGGGCAAGGCCCGGCTCAGCCCGCGTAAGAAGCAGCGCATCAGCCGCGCGATCCAGTACGTCGTGCTGGTCGCCCTGCTCGTCGGCGTCGTCTGGTACGCCGACTGGCCGAGCCTGGCGCAGAACTTCGCCAAGCCGGACGTGGCCGAGAAGGCCCTGCCCGAGCTGTTCACGATCGCCCTGAGGAACACGCTGATCTACTCGGCCGGCGGGTTCGTCTTCGCGTTCGTGCTGGGGCTCGTGCTGGCCCTCATGCGGCTGTCCACCGTGCGGCCGTACCGGTGGATCTCGGGGCTCTACATCGAGATCTTCCGCGGCCTGCCGGCCCTGCTCATCTTCCTGCTGATCACCTTCCTGCCGCTGGCGCTGCCCGGCTTCGCGGTGCCCGGCGGCACGTACGGCCAGGGCATCCTGGGCCTCGGCCTGGTCGGCGCCGCCTACCAGGCGGAGGTGTTCCGGGCGGGACTGCAGGCGGTGCCGAAGGGGCAGACCGAGGCGGCCAGGTCGCTCGGCATGTCGGCGGCCAGGGCGCAGATCACCGTGGTGATCCCGCAGGCGATCCGGATCGTCATCCCGCCGACCACCAACCAGTTCGTGTCCCTGCTCAAGGACTCGTCGCTGGTGCTCTTCCTGGGCATCTCCGGTGAGTACGTGGAGCTGGCCAAGTTCGGCAACGACCTGGCCTCCCAGTACGCCAACGCCACACCGATCATGGTGGCCGGCCTGACGTACCTGCTCGTCACGGTTCCGCTGGGCCATCTGGCGGCCAGGCTGGAGAAGCGCAAGGTGAGGGCCCGATGACGCCGGCCATCGAGATCAAGGACCTGCACAAGCACTTCGGCGGGAACGAGGTGCTGCGGGGCATCGACTGCACCGTCGAGTCCGGCCAGGTGGTGTGCGTCATCGGCCCGTCCGGCTCGGGCAAGTCCACGCTGCTGCGCTGCGTGAACCTGCTGGAGCAGCCCACCCGCGGCAAGGTGCTGGTCGAGGGCGTCGAGGTCACCGACCCCGACGTGGACATCGACGCGGTGCGGCGCCGCATCGGCATGGTCTTCCAGCAGTTCAACCTGTTCCCCCACATGACCGCCCTGCAGAACGTCATGGTCGCCCAGCGGCGCGTGCTCAAGCGGGGCCAGAAGGAGGCCGAGCGGGTCGCCCGCGAGAACCTCGACCGGGTCGGCGTCGGCGACAAGGCGGACGCCTACCCCGCCCAGCTGTCCGGCGGGCAGCAACAGCGCGTGGCCATCGCCAGGGCGCTGGCCATGAACCCCGACCTGATGCTGTTCGACGAGCCGACCTCGGCCCTCGACCCGGAGCTGGTCGGCGACGTGCTGGCCGTCATGCGCAAGCTGGCCGAGGAGGGCATGACCATGCTCGTGGTGACCCACGAGATGGGCTTCGCCCGGGAGGTGGCCGACCGGGTCGTGTTCATGGACGGCGGCGTCGTCGTCGAGGACGGGCCGCCGGCCCAGGTCATCGGCGAGCCGCGGCACGAGCGCACCCGCGCCTTCCTGCGCCGCGTCCTGCGCCCCGAGGGCTGAGGCGCCCCCACCCGGGACACCTCCCGCGGCGGGGCGCCACCGGCGGGGCGCATCCCGGCGCCCCGCCCAGCCCCTCCTTGCAGCCCCTCCTCATGACCCCTCCCCCACCGCCTCCTCAAGGCCCCTCCCCCACCGCGGGGGCCGTGCTCCGAGCCCGGAGAACCCCTCCCCCGCCCCACCGTGTAATACTCCAGCGTGGACATGACCTCTTACGCCGAGTGGGCGGTCCGTCTCGTCAACGACCCGGCCGCGCCGCCGGCCCTCCGCAGGCTGCGCGACGAGCTGGCCGAGGTCTTCGCCGCCGCCTCGGCCGGCGACGAGGACGCCGTGGCCGCGCTGCTCAACGCCCTGCTCGCGCGCTACCCGGTGCATCCCCGGCTCTCGGCCCACGACGGCCAGCGCTGGCACCTGCACCTGGCCGAGGACGAGGCGGCGAGCGCGGTGATGGGCCTGGCGGCGGTGGTCGCAGAGCTGGGCGCGGACCGCCTGGGCCGCTGTCAGGAGCCGCGCTGCTCGCGCGCGTTCCTGGACACCTCCTCCAACCGTTCGCGCCGCTACTGCTCGGCCCGCTGCGCCAGCCGCGCCAACGTCGCCGCCTACCGCGCCCGCCGCCGCGGCGGCCAGTAGCGCAGCACCACCCGGCCCACGATGTCGTCGACCGGGCCGAAGTCCCAGCTGTCGCGCCGCCCGGCGGCCCGCTGGTTGTCGCTCTCCAGCCACCAGCCGTCGTCGCCGCGCCATCCGGCGCGCTTGACGATCAGCCGGCCGGGGTCGCCGGGCAGCCTGGCCACCACGATGTCGCCCGGCCGGATCCGGGCGCCGCGCCGGACGAGGAGCCAGTCTCCCGGCAGCAGCGCGGGACGCATCGACTCACCTTCGACACGCACTCTCACGGGCCGATACCCCCAACTTCGCGGGCCCCGCGACCCGAGTAAGGTCGGTAAGTGGACCAAGCTGACTCAGCATCAAGGAAGGACTTTCTGATGCTCGCACGACTGCTGCGACCCAAGCATGTCGCCTCGGCTCACTGCGACCTGCCCTGCGGCGTCTACGACCCCGCCCAGGCCCGGATCGAAGCCGAGTCCGTCAAGGCGATCATGGAGAAGTACGCGGCCAACGAGGACCCCGTCTTCCGCGCCCGCGCGCTGACCATCAAGGAGGAGCGCGCCGAGCTGGTCAAGCACCACCTGTGGGTGCTGTGGACCGACTACTTCAAGCCGCCGCACCTCGAGACCTACCCCCAGCTCCACCAGCTGTTCTGGGACGCCACCAAGCTCGCGGGCGCGGCGGGCGCCAAGGGCACGGTGGACGTCGCCAAGGCGGAGGACCTCCTCGGCAAGATCGACGATATCTCCAAGATCTTCTGGGAGACCAAGGCCGCGTAAAACGGCACATAAGGCTCTGTGTGGTGACCGGCCGCACAGAGCCTTTTCCGTTGATGGCGAGTCTGATTCGTCCAAGCACCGCTCGGGGGCGGTAAGTTGCAGTCAGCGTCGTATACGCGAGGAGGATCGTGACCGAGGAAACCGAGACGCGCATGGAAGGCGAGGCCGGCATCCGTGACGTGGTGAGCATCAGGCTCCCTGCGGCGAGCGCTTACCTGTCCGTGCTGCGTACGGCCACGGCGGGGCTGGCGGCCAGGCTCGACTTCACGCTCGACGAGATCGAGGATCTGCGGATCGCGGTCGACGAGGCGTGCGCCATGCTCCTGGGCGAGGCCGTGCCGGGCACCGACCTGACCGCCGAGTTCGAGCTGACCGGGCTGGAGATGCAGGTCAGGGTCGAAGTCGTGACGGTCGGCAGTTCCGCGCCGAAGCGCGACGACTTCGCCTGGATGGTCCTGACCGCTCTGGCCGACGACGTGGAAGCGGTGACCGACTCTCCGGACCGTATGGCGATCGTCCTGCGCAAGCGCCGAGGCGCGGCGAGGCCGGCGTGACGGAAAGGACTGGAGCCATGGCCACCAGCGATCACGCCGTGCCCGACAGGGTCCGTGCCCGCATGCTCTTCGCCGAGCTGGCCGAGCTCGGCCCCGAGGAGCCGCGCCGCCAGCGCATCCGGGACGAGCTGGTCGAGCTTCACCTTCCGCTGGTCGAATACCTCGCCCGCCGGTTCCGCAACCGGGGCGAGTGGCTCGACGACCTCACCCAGGTCGCCACGATCGGGCTGATCAAGTCGATCGACCGGTTCGACCTCAACCGCGGCGTGGAGTTCTCCACCTACGCCACGCCGACCATCGTGGGCGAGATCAAGCGGCACTTCCGCGACAAGGGCTGGGCGGTCCGCGTGCCGCGCCGCCTGCAGGAGCTGAAGCTGTCGCTGACCAAGGCGATCAGCGAGCTCTCCCAGCGGGAGGGCCGCGCGCCGACCGTGGCCGAGCTGGCCGCCTTCCTGAAGATGACCGAGGAAGAGGTCCTGGAGGGCCTTGAGTCGGCCAACGCCTACTCCACCGTCTCGCTCGACGCGCCCGACTCCGGCGACGACGACGCGCCCGCCGTGTCCGACTCGCTCGGCATCGTGGACGAGTCCCTCGAAGGCGTCGAATACCGCGAGTCGCTCAAGCCGTTGCTCGAACGGCTGCCGCCGCGCGAGAAGCGCATCCTGCTGCTGCGTTTCTTCGGCAACATGACCCAGTCCCAGATCGCCACGGAGCTGGGCATCTCGCAGATGCACGTCTCGCGGCTGCTGGCCCGCACGCTGGCGCAGCTCCGCGAGGGCCTCACGGCCGACGACTAGCCGACTACCAGCCGGGGACACGGCCGTCGTCTCGCACGGCCGTCCGTCCCTGCACGCACGCTCCCGTACGGCGCCCCACGCGTACGTCCGCACGCCACGCAACGCGCTCCGGCCGCCGTCCGGCTCGTCGTCGCCCGCCGTACGGTGGTCAGTCCTCACCGATGAGAGCGCGTGTCGTGGGTGGCGCGAGCAGCGCGCCGAGGCCCGCCACGGCCACCACGAGCAGCGCGCTCCCCAGCAGCGCCTGCTCCGACTGGATGAGAGTCACCCCGACGGGAACCATGAAGATCTGGGTCAGCACGCCGGGAGCCCGACCCCAGCGCTCCCCCTTCAACAGCCCGCCCCAGGCCACCCAGAGCAGCCCGGCGCCGATCAGCAGCCCGAAGGCTCCCGCCGCGATGCCGGCCGTGACGTCGCCGGCCGCCCCGCGCAGCGTCTCGACGAGGCCGTAGCCGCCGAGCCCGACCGCGATCAGCCCTTCGAGGGCGACGACGAGAGCGGCGAGAACCAAGCTGAGCGGGCGCTTCGACACAACCCGCACCCTATCCACCCGGCCCGCCGGTCGCCGCCCCGGCCGCGCACTGGTGCACCGCGGCTCGCCCATCGCCGCCCCGGCCGCGCGCTGGTGGACCGCGGCCCGCCGGTCGCCGCCCCGGCCGCGGACCGGCGCGCCGCGGCCCGCCGGAGCCGGCGCCGCTCCCCGAACCTGCCATTTCGCCCTAAATCTTGAGAGATGCCGGAATCATGGCCGGGCAGCCGCTAGCCCCGTTTTCCGCATGTGAGCGATCTTCACCGCAGGTCTCGCGGATCGATATCCAGAAGGTCCAGGAGACGGAGTTGGAGATCGGTG
>NZ_JBIDCC010000011.1:0-100411 GCF_043204415.1 Nonomuraea sp. NPDC047897
ACCGAGTCCTGGGTCTGGTCCTGCGTGGGCACCGGCATGTTCGCGTAGGCCACGGCGATCATGCCGAAGATGCCCGCCGCGAACACCACGACACCAGCCATGACGAGCTTCCAACTCGGCAGGAACCGGCGTGGACCCGGCCGGGTGCTCTCACGGGCGGGACGGGTGCTCTCACGGGCGGGGCGGGTGTGTGAGCGCCGGGACGGTCGCACAGGTCCTCCGGTTGAGGGAAGTGAGGGCAAGCAGCGTGGTTCCTTGCCTGCCGGACAGGTCGGCGTGGCCGGGCATGGCGGCCATGACAGCACACCCGCCGAGAGGGTGTCCAAGACTGATATGACTCACGCCCTCATAGCCGACCCGATATCAGGCCAGCTCAGCAGCGGCATGAGCAGCTCTTGCGGGGAAGGGTGCGCGGCTGTTCACGGGCGCGGAAAGGAGGGTCACCGGCGGGCGCGCCGTCTCGGTACCGCGGCGGGCGAGCAGCGGTCCGGCCCGTGGCGTACGACCTGGAGACGGTACGTGGTCCGGGAGGGGGTGCGATCAGCGGGGCCGGCGTCGGCGTGTCGACGCGGGCGGTCGCGGACCCGCCGGGCCGCAGGCGGCGGTCGGTGCGGCGGCGGTCGGTGCGGCGGTCGGCGGCGGCGGCGGTCGATGTGGCGGTCGGCGGCGGCGGCGGCGGCGGCGGTCGATGTGGCGGTCGGCGGCGGCGGCGGTCGATGTGGCGGTCGGTGCGGTGTCGTCGCCGGTCGTCGCCGGGGATGGCCGTGGCCGCCCGCCGTCGCCTGGCCGGTGTCGAAGCACGCGCTTCGCCGCCCCAGGGCGCTTCAGGGCTGCGACGGGACCGGCACGGTCATGATGGGCCCGCAGCCCTCGCTCGCCCGGCCGCAGGCGCGGCCGGGCGGCAGTCGGGGGGGCGGGCGGTCAGGAGGCGGGCGGTCAGCTGCCGTGGGAGACGGCGGAGCCGATCGTGTGGACGCGCAGGGCGTTGGTGGAGCCGGGGGTGCCGGGAGGGGAGCCCGCCACGATGACCACCTTGTCGCCCTTCTCCAGGCGGCCGAGGGACAGCAGCGATGCCTCCACCTGGCGCACCATGTCGTCGGTGTGGTGCACGAACGGCACCTGGAACGTCTCCACCCCCCACGTCAGCGAGAGCTGCCCGCGCACGTGCGGGGCGGAGGTGAAGGCCAGCAGCGGGATGGGTGAGCGGTAGCGGGCCAGGCGGCGGGCCGTCTCGCCGGACATGGTGAACGCCACCAGCGCCTTGGCGCCGACGATGGCGCCCACCTCGGCGGCGGCTCGGGCGATGGCGCCGCCCGTGGTCTCCGGCATGCGCTCCAGGGTGTGGGTGGCCTGCAGCGAGGACTTCTCGGCCGCGCAGGCGATGCGGTCCATCGTGGAGACGGCCTCGATCGGGTAGCTGCCCACCGAGGTCTCGCCGGACAGCATGACCGCGTCGGCGCCGTCCATGACGGCGTAGGCGACGTCGGAGGCCTCGGCCCGAGTGGGGCGGGGGGCGCTCATCATCGAGTCGAGCATCTGGGTGGCGACGATGACCGGGCGGGCCTTCTCACGGCACAGCTCGATGATGCGCCGCTGCACGATCGGCACCTGCTCCAGCGGCAGCTCGACGCCGAGGTCGCCACGGGCGACCATGATGCCGTCGAACGCCTCGACGATCTCGGGGAGCCGCTCGACCGCCTGCGGCTTCTCGATCTTGGCGAGCAGTGGGAGGCGGACGGCCTCCTGCTCCATGATGTTGCGGACCACGTCGGCGTCGGACGGGCGGCGCACGAACGACAGGGCGATCATGTCGAAGCCGGTGCGCAGCGCCCAGCGCAGGTCGGCCTCGTCCTTGTCGGTGAGCGCGGGGGCGCTGACGTTGACACCGGGCAGGTTGAGGCCCTTGTTGTCGGAGATCATGCCGCCGATGACGACGCGGGTGGTGACGCGCTGGCCGTCGACGCGGGTGACCTCCAGCACCAGGCGGCCGTCGTCGACCAGGATGGTGTCGCCGGGGCGGACGTCACCGGGCAGGCCCTTGTAGGTGGTGGAGACCTGGTCGCGGTCGCCGGGCACGTCCTCGGTGGTGACCGTGAAGACGTCGCCGAAGCCGAGCCGCACCGGGCCCTCCTCGAACCGGCCGACGCGGATCTTGGGGCCCTGCAGGTCGGCGAGCACGCCTACACCGCGGCCGAGGTCGGCCGCCACCTCCCTGACCCGGTGGTAGACCTCCTGGTGCAGGTCATGGTCGCCATGGCTGAGGTTGAACCGGGCCACGTCCATGCCGGCGGAGATGAGCTCCCGCAGGCGTTCGGGCGAGGACGTGGCGGGGCCGAGAGTGCAGACTATTTTCGCGCGACGAGTCACGAGTCCTACCTTAATTGGTACAGACCACTTGGCGTCACCGGCGACGGAGAACAGCACGCGTGGCCGCCGTCCGCGGCCGGCGGGCGTTCGATGCCGGTGACGACGGACGGCAGACGGACAGCACTGCCCAGCCTACGACGGGAAGGCCTGCCAGGGCACATCATCGTGCGACGGTGGCGGCCTTCCACGCGTCGACGACGCCGTGGCCGTAGAAGCCGTTCTTCGTCCTGCCGCCCGCGCACACGTGCCGCTCGGTATCGCCGTAGATCTTGTAGGCGTACGTGCGGGGCTGGGGGCAGGCCGTGGGCGTGGCGGTGCGGTAGAGGAGGCGTTCGACGGTGGCGGGGTCGAGCGTGACGCCGCCCTTGCCGGGCTTGCCGAACCTGCTGATCAGGATGGCGGCGACTCCGGTGGCGTGCGGGGCGGCCATGGAGGTGCCCTCCAGGTACTGGTAGTAGGAGCAGGCGCCGTCACGGCAGTCACGGACCACGTCGGCCGTCTTGGGCGTGCCCGACCCGTCGAGCTTGCCGCTGCGGCGCAGCACGTCCTGCGGTGCGGGGGCCAGGATGGCGCGGGTGGCGGAGGCGCCCTTACCGTCGAGCAGGTCGCCCCCGGGCGCCGCCACGTCGGTCTGCTCGACGCCGTAGTCGCTGTAGAGGGCCTTGCGGCCGGACGGGCCGACGGCGGAGACGGAGATGACGCCCTTGGACTCGGCGGGGACGTTCAGGCAGGAGTTGTCCACCTTGCGAACCTTCTCCCCGCCGCGCGGGTAGCCGGGGCTGTGGCGGTCGACCGTGGGCCGGCCGAGGTCGGTGGCGCCGTTGCCGAGCGCGGACACGAGCGTGACGCCCTTCTTGCGCGCGTAGTCGAGTGCCCGCTGCATGCCGGTGATGACGGCGCGCTGCTCAAGCCGCTGCTTCTTGCTGTCGGCCGGGTTGTCCGCGCAGTTGAACAGCCACGGGTCGACGTAGTAGCTCATGTTCACCACGTCCACGCCGATGTCGGCCGCGTAGGTGAGGGCGTCGAGGCTGGGCTTGAGGAAGAAGTATCCGGAGTCCTGCCCGGCCCTGATGTTGACGAGCTGGACTCCGGGGGCGACGCCCGCGATGCCGACGCCGTTGACGGGCGAGGCGATGGTGCCGGCCACGTGGGTGCCGTGGCCGTCGTCATCCCGGTCGACGGGGTCCTTGCAGCCGCTGACCTCGCACGTGCCGTCGAGCGTGTCTCCGTCGGGGTCCTTGGGCCGGTCGGTGACGAAGTTGCGGCTCAGCTCGCGGTTGAAGTTGGGGGCGATGTCGGGGTGCTTGCCGTCGATGCCGGTGTCGATGACGCCGACGAGCACCTTGCGGGTCCCGGGCGCCTTCGCTCGGGCCCGGTCGGCGCCGATCATGCGCATGTCCCACTGGCGGCCCGCGAGCGGCTCGTCGCCCGCCTGCTCGGAGGCGAGCGCCGTCGCGTCGGGATGCGCCGCCGCCCTCGCCGCGGGCTGCGCCGCACCGCCGTTGCCCGCGCCACCGTTGCCCGCGCCACCGTTGCCCGCGCCGCCGGTGCCCGCGCCACCGGGGTCGGCGGAGCGGGCGGAGGCGAAGCCGATCCGCCGGTCCGTGGAGACGCCGACGACGGCCGGGGACGAACCGAGGGCGTCCACGAAGGCGTCGCCCGCACCCTTGGCCAGCGCGTAACCGAGCTTGGAGTCGGTGGCGACCGTGCGGCCACCGGCGCGCTCGATGGCGGCCAGGGCTTCACCGCGCCCGCCGTCGGCGTAGAAGACGAGGTACTCGCCGGTGGCGGTCGCGGCGGCAGACGGGGCGGGGGAGGCGGTGAGCCCGCATCCGGCCAGCGCGGCTGCAGTGGTCAGGGCGGCCAGGCAGGCCGCAACTCGCCGCATTCTTCCCCCATCCGCCGCGTATGCGCAGATTCTGCATCTTCCCGGCACTCCACCGATGATGCAACTTCATGCCCGTACGGCCGACCGGCTACTCGCCGGCCGGAGGCGCCGGAGTGAAGCGCACCGGCAGCGACTCGTACCCGGAGACGAAGTTGGCCGCCCGGCAGGGGGGCTCGCGGCCGTCCACGGGCTCCATGTCGGGCAGGCGCGCCAGCAGCCGCTCCACCATGGTGCGCAGTTCCAGCCGGGCCAGGCTGTTGCCGAGGCAGAAGTGGCTGCCGAAGCCGAAGGCGAGGTGGTCGTTGGGGGCGCGGGTCACGTCGAAGCGGTGCGGGTCGGCGAAGACGGTTTCGTCGCGGTTGGCGGACGGGTAGAGCAGCAGCACCTGCTCGCCCTCGCGCAGCCGCTGCCCGCCGAGCACGGTGTCGGCGGCGACGGTGCGGGCCATGTTCTTGATGGGCGAGACCCAGCGGAGCATCTCCTCGACCGCCGCCGGGATGCCGGCCGGGTCCTCGATGAGCGCGCGGCGCTGGGCGGGATGGGTGAAGAGCTGGTACGCGCCGCCGGACAGGACGTGGCGGGTGGTCTCGTCGCCGCCGATGAGGATGAGCAGCGACTCGTAGACCAGGGAGGCGTGGTCGAGGCGGTCCCCGGCGACCTCGGCGTGCACGAGGGTGCTGATGAGGTCGTCGCGGGGGCACGCGCGCCGGTCGGCGATGACGCGGCCGGCGTAGGCCTCGTACTGCTCGAACGCCTCGGCGGCCCGGACCAGCAGGTCGCTGTCGGACTGGCCGACGAGGCCGCGCAGCATGTCGTCGGACCAGCGCATCAGCGCCTCCCGGTCCTCGGGCGCGACGCCGAGGGCGTCGCCGATGACGATGAGGGGGAGCGGCGCGGCGATGTCCCACACGAAGTCGCACTCGCCGCGCTCGCAGATCCGGTCGAGGATCCGGTCGCACAGCCGGCGGATGCGCTCGCCCTGCGCGGCCACCCGGCGCGGCGTGAACCCCCGGCTGACGAGCCTGCGCCGGAGCAGGTGCGCGGGGTCGTCCATGTCGATCATCATGGGCAGGGCGGCGGCGTCCGGCCGGATGCCGCGCGCGCTGGAGAACGTGCGGGGGTGCAGGGAGACGTGGCGGACGTCGCGGTGCGCGGCCACGCCCCACACGCGGCCGTCCCAGTAGACGGGGGCGTTCTCGCGCATCCACCGCAGCTCCTCCTGCGGGTTGCGGCCCCAGAAGGTCCCGCTCACCAGGTCGATGGCCTCGTTGACCGGATGTTCTGTCACGGGTCCATCGAACCAAGCAAGCGATAGCTTAACAAGCCTCGGCGGTCGGCGGATGCGCCGAGCGCCCGCCCGGACCAGGTCCGGGCGGGCGCTCAGCGCGTCGGGCTCGCGTCAGACGAGCGGCCGCGCCGTGGGCAGGATGGGGTACGGCAGCGCCGTCTCCCCCGTCAGGTAGCGGTCGACGCCGGAGGCCGCCGCCCGCCCCTCGGCGATCGCCCACACGATGAGCGACTGGCCGCGGCCCATGTCGCCCGCCACGAAGACGCCGTCCACCTTCGACATGTACGTCTTGTCGCGTGCGACGTTGCCGCGGGCGTCGTAGAAGCCGTCGCCGCCGTCCTCGGCCAGGTCCCGCAGCAGGGCGCCCTTCTCCGGGCCGACGAAGCCCATCGACAGGGTGACCAGGTCGGCCGGGATCTCCCGCTCGGTGCCGGGGACGGGCTTGAAGCCGTGCTGCGGCCCCTCGACCTCCACCAGGCGCAGCGCCCGGACGTTGCCGGCCCCGTCGCCGACGAACTCCGTCGTCGAGACGGCGTAGACCCGGTCGCCGCCGCCGTCCGCCAGCTCCTCGTGGGCGCTCTCCATCTTGAACAGGATGGGGAACGTCGGCCACGGCTGGTTGCCGGGCCGCGACGCGGGCGGGCGCGGCATGATCTCCAGTTGGGTGACGGACGCGGCGCCCTGCCGGATCGCGGTGCCGATGCAGTCGGCGCCGGTGTCGCCGCCGCCGATCACGACGACGTGCTTGCCCTCGGCCGAGATGGGCGACTGGGCCAGGTCGCCCTCCTGAACCTTGTTGGCCAGCGGAAGGTACTCCATCGCCTGGACCACGCCGGTCAGCTCGCGGCCGGGGACCGGCAGGTCGCGCCACTCGGTGGCTCCGCCGGACAGCACGACAGCGTCGAACTGCTCGCGCAACTGGGCGGCGGTGATGTCGACGCCGACGTTCACGCCGGTGCGGAACTCGGTGCCCTCGGCCCGCATCTGGGCCAGCCGGCGGTCGATGTGCCGCTTCTCCATCTTGAACTCGGGGATGCCGTAGCGCAGCAGCCCGCCGACGCGGTCGGCCCGCTCGAACACGACGACGTCGTGCCCGGCGCGGGTGAGCTGCTGGGCGGCGGCCAGCCCGGCGGGGCCGGAGCCGACCACCGCGACCCGCTTGCCCGTCTTGCGGGCCGGCGGCTGCGGGGTGACCCAGCCCTCGGCGAACGCCCGGTCGATGATCTCGACCTCCACCCGCTTGATCGCCACCGGGTCGGCGTTGATGCCGAGCACGCACGCCGCCTCACACGGAGCCGGGCAGAGCCTGCCGGTGAACTCCGGGAAGTTGTTGGTGGCGTGCAGCCGCTCGATCGCCTCACGCCAGTCGGTGCGGAAGACCAGGTCGTTCCACTCGGGGATGAGGTTGCCGAGCGGGCAGCCGTTGTGGCAGAACGGGATGCCGCAGTCCATGCAGCGGGCCGCCTGCTTGGTCAGCTTCTCGGCGGAGAAGTCCTCGTAGACCTCGCGCCAGTCGCCGATGCGGACGTCCACCGGGCGGCGCGCCGGCAGCTCCCGGTCGTGAGTGAGAAAACCCTTGGGGTCAGCCATCGGTTACGCCTCCCTTAGCCCTGAACCGCGGCGGCCATGACCGCCTCGTCGATGTCGCGGCCCTCGATGCGGGCGGCCTCGGCCGCCTCCAGGACCCGCTTGTAGTCGGTCGGCATGATCTTGCCGAACCTGGCCAGCGAGCCCTGCCAGTCGGCCAGCAGCTCCTTCGCCGCCGGGGAGCCGGTCTCGGCGAAGTGCTTCTCGACCGTCTCGCGCAGGAACTCGGCGTCCTGCTCGGTCAGCTCCTCGATCGCCACCATCTCCCGGTTGACCCGCTCGGCACGCAGGTCGAGCAGGTAGGCGACGCCGCCGGACATGCCGGCCGCGAAGTTGCGCCCGGTCGGGCCGAGCACGACGACCCGGCCGCCCGTCATGTACTCGCAGCCGTGGTCGCCGACGCCCTCGACGACCGCGGTGGCGCCGGAGTTGCGCACGCAGAACCGCTCGCCGACCACGCCGCGGACGAACACCTCGCCGGAGGTCGCGCCGTACAGGGCGACGTTGCCGGCGATGATGTGGCCGTCGAGCGGCGCCTCCTCGTGCGGCCGGACGGTGATGCGGCCGCCCGACAGGCCCTTGCCGAGGTAGTCGTTGGCGTCGCCGGTCAGCCGCAGGGTGAGGCCGCGCGGGATGAACGCGCCGAACGAGTTGCCGGCCGAGCCGGTGAACGAGATGTCGATCGTGTTGTCGGGCAGCCCGGCGCCGCCGTGACGCTTGGTCACCTCGTGGCCGAGCATGGTGCCGACCGTGCGGTTGACGTTGCGGATCGGCAGTTCCAGGGTGACCGGGGTGCCGTCCTTGAGCGCGCCCTCGGCGAGCTGGATGAGCGTGTTGTCGAGGGCGTGCCGCAGGCCGTGGTCCTGCTCGCCGACGCGGCGCAGCGGCGTGCCCTCGGGCAGCTCCGGCTGGTGCAGGATCGGCGTCAGGTCGAGCCCGCTCGCCTTCCAGTGGTCCTCGGCGGCGGTGGTGTCGAGCAGTTCGACGTGCCCGATCGCCTCGTCCAGCGAGCGGAAGCCGAGCTGGGCGAGGTACTCGCGGATCTCCTCGGCGACGAACTCGAAGAAGTTGACCACGAACTCCGGCTTGCCGCTGAAGCGCTTGCGCAGCTCGGGGTTCTGCGTGGCGACGCCCACGGGGCAGGTGTCGAGGTGGCAGACCCGCATCATGACGCAGCCGGAGACGACCAGCGGAGCGGTGGCGAAGCCGAACTCCTCGGCGCCGAGCAGCGCGGCGATGATCACGTCGCGGCCGGTCTTGAGCTGGCCGTCGACCTGCACCACGATGCGGTCGCGCAGGCCGTTGAGCAGCAGCGTCTGCTGGGTCTCGGCCAGGCCGAGCTCCCAGGGGGCGCCGGCGTGCTTGAGGCTGGTCAGCGGGGAGGCGCCGGTGCCGCCGTCGTGACCGGAGATGAGCACCACGTCGGCGTGGGCCTTGGACACGCCGGCCGCGACCGTGCCGACCCCGACCTCGGCGACGAGCTTGACGTGCACGCGCGCCCGCGGGTTGGAGTTCTTCAGGTCGTGGATGAGCTGGGCCAGGTCCTCGATCGAGTAGATGTCGTGGTGCGGCGGCGGCGAGATGAGGCCGACGCCGGGCGTGGAGTGCCGGGTCTTGGCGATCCACGGGTACACCTTGTGGCCGGGTAGCTGGCCGCCCTCGCCGGGCTTGGCGCCCTGCGCCATCTTGATCTGCAGGTCGTCGGCGTTGACCAGGTATTCGCTGGTGACGCCGAAGCGGCCGGAGGCCACCTGCTTGATGGAGCTGCGCCGGGCCGGGTCGTAGAGGCGCTCGGGGTCCTCGCCGCCCTCGCCGGTGTTGGACTTGCCGCCGAGCCGGTTCATCGCGATGGCGAGCGTCTCGTGCGCCTCCATCGAGATCGAGCCGTACGACATGGCGCCGGTGGAGAAGCGCTTGACGATCTCGGAGACCGGCTCGACCTCCTCGATCGGCACCGGGGCGCGGTCGCTCCTGAGCTTGAACAGGCCGCGCAGCGTCATCAGCCGCTCCGCCTGGGAGTCCACCATGCCGGTGTACTCCTTGAAGATCTCGTAGCGGCGGCTGCGCGTGGCGTGCTGGAGCTTGAAGACGGTCTCGGGGTTGAACAGGTGCGGCTCGCCCTCGCGCCGCCACTGGTACTCGCCGCCGACCTGGAGCCTGCGGTGCGCGTTGGGCACCCGCGGGTAGGCGTGGCGGTGCCGCTCGGCGGTCTCGCGGGCCAGCACGTCGAAGCCGACGCCGCCCAGGCGCGAGGTGGTGCCGGTGAAGCAGGTGTCGATGACCTCCTGGCTCAGGCCCAGCGCCTCGAAGATCTGCGCGCCGGTGTAGGAGGCGACCGTGGAGACGCCCATCTTGGACATGACCTTGATGACGCCCTTGCCGTACGCCTTGATCAGGTTGCGTACGGCCTTGTGCTTGTCGACCTGCAGGACGCCGGTGTCGACCAGGTCCTCGACGGTCTCGATGGCGAGGTAGGGGTTGACCGCGCCGGCGCCGTAGCCGATGAGCAGCGCCATGTGGTGGCACTCGCGGGCCTCGCCCGTCTCGATGACCAGACCGATCTTGGTGCGGGTCTTCTCCTTGATGAGGTGGTGGTGCACCGCGCCGGTGAGCAGCAGCGACGGGATCGGCGCCAGCTCCTCCGAGGAGCCCCGGTCGGACAGCACGATGACGCGCGCGCCGCCGGCGATGGCCTCGGACACCTCGGCGCGGATCTCCTCCAGGCGGTGCAGCAGCGCCTCGCCGCCGCCCGACACCTGGTACAGGCCGGAGATCACGTGCGGGTGGAAGCCGGGCAGGTCGTGCTCGTCGTTGATGTGGATGATCTTCGCGAGCTCGTCGTTGTCGATCACCGGGTACGGCAGGACGAGCTGCCGGCAGGAGGAGGGGCCGGGGTCGAGCAGGTTGCCTTCGGGGCCGAGCACGCTGGCGAGGGAGGTGACCAGCTCCTCGCGGATGGCGTCCAGGGGCGGGTTGGTGACCTGCGCGAACAGCTGCGAGAAGTAGTCGAACAGCAGCCGGGGCTTCTCGCTGAGCACGGCCACGGGCGTGTCGGTGCCCATGGAGCCGATCGGCTCGATGCCGGTCCTCGCCATCGGCGACAGGATGATCCGCAGCTCTTCCTCGGTGTAGCCGAAGGTCTGCTGCCGCTTGACGAGCGCCTCGTGCGTGGGGATCTCGCGCTGGCGGGCGGGCAGCTCCTCGAAGCGGACCAGGCCGGCGTGCAGCCAGTCGGCGTACGGCAGCTCGGCGGCCAGCTCGGCCTTGATCTCGTCATCCTCGATGATCTTGCCGCGGGCGGTGTCGATGAGGAACATCCGGCCGGGCTGCAGGCGGCCCTTGCGGACCACGTCGCCGGGGGCGAAGTCGAGCACACCGGCCTCGGAGGCGAGGACGACCAGACCGTCGGCGGTCACCCAGAACCGGCCGGGGCGCAGGCCGTTGCGGTCGAGCACGGCGCCGGCGAGGGTGCCGTCGGTGAAGGTGATCGAGGCGGGGCCGTCCCAGGCCTCCATCATCGAGGAGTGGAACTCGTAGAAGGCCCGGCGGGCCGGGTCCATCTCGGTGTGGTTCTCCCACGCCTCGGGGATCATCATGAGCACCGCGTGCGGCAGGCTGCGGCCGCCGAGGTGCAGCAGTTCGAGGACCTCGTCGAAGGAGGCGGTGTCGCTGCCGTCGGGGTCGCAGATGGGGAACAGCCGGCCGAGGTCGCCGGGGATGAGGTCGGAGGCGAGCATCGCCTCGCGGGCCCGCATCCAGTTGCGGTTGCCCTTGACCGTGTTGATCTCGCCGTTGTGCGCGACGTAGCGGTAGGGGTGGGCGAGCGGCCAGCTCGGGAAGGTGTTGGTGGAGAAGCGCGAGTGCACCAGCGCGATCGCGGTCTCGTAACGCTCGTCGGACAGGTCGGGGAAGAACGGCTCGACCTGCTCGGGGGTGAGCATGCCCTTGTAGACGATGGTGCGCGAGCTGAGCGAGGGGAAGTAGACCTTCGCCTCGTGCTCGGCCCGCTTGCGCAGGCAGAACGCCAGCCGGTCGAGCTCCAGCCCGGCCACGGCGCCGGCGCCGGTGTCCGGGCCGGCGACGAAGAGCTGGGCGAAGTGCGGCATGGTGGCCCGGGCGCTGGGGCCGGGCAGCTCGCGGTCGACCGGCACCTCGCGCCAGCCGAGCACGGTCAGGCCCTCCTCCGCGGCGATCTCCTCGATGCGCCGCACGGCGACCGCGCGCTCCTGCTCGTCGGCCGGCAGGTAGGCGAGGCCGGCGGCGTACTGCCCGGCGTCGGGCAGGTCGAAGGGCACGTCGGCGCGCAGGAAGGCGTCGGGGAGCTGCGTGAGGATGCCGGCTCCGTCACCGGTGTCCGGCTCGCTACCCTTGGCCCCCCGGTGGTCCAGGTTGAGCAGCGCCGTCAGCGCCTTCACCACGATCCCGTGCCCGCGGCGGCCCGCGACGTCGGCGACCATGGCGACACCGCAGGCATCGTGCTCGTTGGCGGGGTGGTAGAGGCCCTGGGGCTCGGGGAACCCGAGGTGGGCAGCAGGCATTGAATCCCTCCCGTCGTCTTCGTCTGTCCAGAACTGCTCAACAGGCGGGGACGACGTTGGCCCTGCTGCATGTTGTGCGTAGAGATTACCGCACCCACATGGAGTGGTGCCCGCTCTGTCCGTATTGCGAACATTCACTGCGTCTTGACATGCGGACTCCCCCGTTCCGAACAGCGGGATCACGCCCGCCATTCCCGCCCCGTCCCACCTTTTTCGACCTCCTGGCGCGTACGCTATCTTTTGCACTGACCGGTCAGTTCAAAGAGAGGGAGGCCGTCGTGATCGTCGCCAGGGACCTGTCGGTCGAGGGGGTGTTCGCCGGTGTCTCGTTCACCGCCGGGCCCGGCACGCTCACCGTGGTCGCCGGGCCGGCCGGCAGCGGGCGGACGAGCCTGCTGCTCACCCTGGCCGGCCGGATGCGGCCGGACCGGGGCACGCTGCGCGTGCACGGCCACACCCGGCCGCGCGCCATCCGCAGGGTCGCCGCGCTGGCCCTGCTCGACGGGGTGACCGACCTCGACCGGTCACTCACGGTCCGCGAGCATCTGCGCGAGCGGCGACGCGGCCCCTACGGCGCGGCGCTGAAACGGGCCGGGCTGGACACCGGCGAGGCGACCCTCGTCCGCGAGCTGGACCGGGAACGGCAGGTACGACTCGGCGTGGCGATGGCGCTGCTCGACGACCCCGCGGTGATCGTCGCCGACAACGTGGACCTGGGCCTGCCACCGGACCGGCAGCGGGCCCTGTGGACCCTCCTGGGCGGGCTGGGCAGGACCGTGGTGGCCTCCTGCGTGCTCCCGCCGGCCCGCTACGACCAGATGGTGGAGCTGTGATGCGGGGAATGCTGCGATCCCGGCTGACCCGGCTGGCGCTGGCCGCCGTCGTGGTGCTGCCGCTGCTGTACGCGGGACTGTACCTGTGGTCGTTCTGGGACCCGCAGGGCAACCTCGACCGGGTGCCCGTCGCGCTCGTCATGGAGGACCGGCCGGCCACCGTGTCCGGCCACACCCTGCGCGCGGGCCACGACCTGGCCGCCGAGCTGCGCGAACGCCGCGTCTTCGGCTGGCACGAGGCGACCGCGCGGCAGGCCGCCGACGGTGTGCGCGACGGCAGCTACTACCTGGCCCTGACCATTCCCGCCGACTTCAGCGCCCGCCTGGCCGCGCCCGCCGACGACCGGGCCACACCCGCTCCCGCCCACCTCGGGCTGCGGGTGGACACCGGCCGCAGCTACATCGTCGGCAGCATCTCCGACGCCGTGTTCAACGAGGTACGGGCGGCGGCCGAGCGCACGGTCATCCACGACTACTTCGACCGGGTCTTCGTCTCCATCGGCGACATCCACGACCAGACCTCCCAGGCCGCCGACGGGGCCGACGAACTGCACGACGGCACGGTCCGGGCCGGAGACGGCGTCGCCAGGCTCGCCACCGGCCTCGGCACCGCCGAGACGGGCGCCCGCAGGCTGGCGGCCGGCCTGGACACCGCGGGCGGCGCCGTCACCCGGCTGCGCGACGGCTCCGCCCAGGTCACCGACGGCCTCACCCGGGCCACGAAGGGCATCGGCGAGCTGAGCGGCGGCCTGGCCAAGCTGCGCCGCGACGGCACGGCCGAGCTGCGCAGGGGCGCCCGGCAGGCCGCCGACCAGGTGCACGCCAGGACCGGTGACATCGACCGGATCGCCGACACCTACGTCCCCGTGCTGGACGAGTGGGGGCCCCGGGTCGCGGAGGCCGCGGACAGGGTCGCCGAACAGGCCGCACGCATCGACGACCCGCAGGCGCCCGAGCTGGGCGCGGCCGCCCGCGAGCTGGCCGTCGCCGCCCGCAAGGTCTCCGCCGTGGCCCCCGAGCTGGGACCCCGGCTGGACGGGGTGCGGCGGCAGGTGAACGCGCTGGACGCCGGCCTGGCCAAGCTCGCCGACGGCGCCGCCACCGTTGATGCCAAACTCGGCCAGGCAGGGCAGGGAGCCAGGAAGCTGCACCAGGGCGCCACCAAGCTGCGCGACGGCTCCGCCCGGGTCACCGGCGGCCTCACCCGGCTCGGCGGCGGCCTGACCGAGCTGGGCGACGGCGCCGACCGGCTCGTGTCCGGCGTCGACCGGCTGCAGGACGGCGCCGGCAAGGTCGACAGGGGCCTCACCCGGCTGGCTGAGGGCTCCAAGAACCTCGCCGACGGCCTCGGCGACGGCGCCGAGCAGATCCCCGACTACGACCGGCGCGAGCGCGAGGCCCGCGCCGGCATGATGAGCGACCCGGTGCGCCTGGCCAAGCAGGTGGACAACGAGGTGCCCGACTACGGCACCGGCTTCGCCCCGTTCTTCCTGCCTCTGGCGCTGTGGGTCGGCGCGATGATCGCGTACATGGTGCTCAGGCCGCTCAACCCGCGCCGCCTGGCGGGCACCGCGGGAGCGGTGCGGATCGCGCTGTCCGGCTGGCTGCCCGCCGTGGCGCTCGGCGTGGCGCAGGTCGTCGTGCTGGTCGCGGTGCTGAGGTTCGGCCTCGGCATGCGGGCGGCGCACTGGGCGGGCGTCGCCGGGCTGCTGCTGCTGACGGTGGCGGCGTTCCTCGCGGTGGTGCAGGCGGTCAACGCGCTGCTTGGCCCGCCCGGGCGGGTCGTGGCGCTGGCGCTGCTCATGCTGCAGCTCACCTCCGCCGCCGGCACCTACCCGATCGAGACCTCCCCCGGCTTCTTCCAGACCATCTCACCGTGGCTGCCGATGAGCTGGGTCGTCTCGGCGCTGCGCCGGCTGATCAGCGGCGGCGACCCCACCGTGGTGTGGCAGGCTTGCGGGGTGCTGATCACGTTCCTCGTCGCCGGGCTCGCGCTCACCACGCTCGCCGTGAACCGCGGCCGCACCTGGTCCGTCAGGCGGCTGCACCCGGAGCTGGCGCTGTGAGCCGGCCGGACACCAGAGCCAGGGTGTTCGCCGCCGCGATCGACCTCATGGCCGAGCAGGGCTACGCCGCCACCACCGTCGAAGCCATCGCCGAACGGGCCGGGGTGGCCAAGGGCACCGTGTTCTACAACTTCGGCAGCAAGGAGGCGCTGTTCGCCGCGCTGCTGGAGCACTCGGTCGCCCGGCTGGCCGAGGCGCTGTCGCAGGCCGCCACCGGCGACAGCCCGCTCGCCCGGCTCGACAACGTGGTGCTCGGCCAGTTGCGCTTCTTCGACGAGCACGGACCGCTCGCCCGGGTGCTGCTGGCCGAGATGTGGCGCACCGCCTGGCAGGAGGCGGTGGCCCAACTGCGCGAGCACGCCCTGGGCGTCTACGCCCGCGTGCTGCGCGACGCCGTGGCGGCCGGCGACATCAGGCCCGGCCTGGACGTGGAGACGGCGGCCACGGCCCTGTTCGGCATGGTGCTGACCGTCGCCATCGAACGCCGGGCGCTGCACCCCTCCCGGCCCCTGGAGCAGACCCACGCGACGCTCCTGGAGCTGATGCACGGCCGCCTCAGGTGAGGCCGGGCCCCCTCGACGTGGATCCGGGTGGAGCCGAACACCCGCGCGGGGTGCGGGGGACGCCGGGTGGCTCAGGTGGCCGCCAGGACGCGGGACTGCACGACGCGGCCGAGGCCGTCGAGGGCGACGAGGGTCTTGACCGGGTCGGCGCCGGGGCCGGTGGCGCCCGCCCAGGAGATCGTGACGTAGTGGCCGAGCGCCCGGGCCACCGCCCGGCTGCGGGCGGCCTCGAACGGGACCCCCTGCCGGACGAAACCGTCCTTGGCCAGGGCGGCCACCAGCGCGTCGGCCGCCCGCCCGTCGGGAAGGTTGACGATGACGAACTGGCCCGCGTCTCCCGACGCGCTCGTGTACGTGGCGCGCAGCGCCTGGGTGCAGCCCGTCGCGGTGACGCCCCACAGGACCTCGTCGCAGTCGTCGAACTGCTCGGCCGAGGCCCGGGTGAGCGTGCCGAGCGTCCGGCCGTCGGGCGGGAACACCTCGTCCAGCCGGAGCGGCGCCGCGTCGGCCTGCCGGGAGTCGATCAGCGCGTACAGGGCGGAGGTGGGCTCGCCGGTGAAGGCGGCGGGCCGGGGCTCGGCGCGGCCGAACCACAGCCAGGCCCCGGCGGCCAGCACCGCGAGCCCGGCCACGACCGCCAGCGGGACGACGAGACGGCGCGCCATCAGGACACCCGTCCCATGGTCGCGACAGCGAGACGGCGTGCCATCAGGACTCCCGTCCCCATGATCGCCGCGGCGAGGGTGCGCGCCGTCACGACGCGGGCCCCGTGATCGTGACGACGCGCCGGTAGACGGCCTTCTCGGCGCCTCGCAAAGTGATCGCCAGGGTGACGAGGTCGTCGCGGGAGGTCGGCTCGGCGCCGTCGGCCCTGCCGTACCAGACGAGCCCGACGTAGTGGCCGAGCGCGTAACCGGCCGCCTCGGTGTGGCCGTCGGCCGGGAAGGCGGCACCCCCGGTGGCCAGCGGGCGGACCCAGCCGCCCCGGTAGCCGGTCTTCAGTCGCTCGACCAGTTGGGCGGCGGCCTGGCCGTCACGCAGGTTGAGCAGGGTGTACTGGCCGACGTAGCGGCCGTCGGCCGTGGTGTACAGGCCCCGGGCGGCCTGGCTGCACTCGGCGTCGGCGGCCAGCTCCAGCAGGTCCTCGCCCCACAGGGCCGCCGCGCAGTCGGCGTCGAGCTGCTTGGCCACGAGCTTCAGCCGGAACGTCTTCCCAGCGGCCAGCGTCTTGCTCGCGAAGACCTCCTTCTCGGTGAGCGGTCCGGCGTCCTTGGCCCGGTCGGCGATCGGGTCGAACAGCTTGGACGCGGCCCACCCCTGGTAGGAGGAGGGCAGGCCGCCGGTGCCCGCGCCCGTGGCGGCGCCGGCCGGGCGTTCGGAGACGTAGCCGCCGCCGACCGAGAGGATGACGGCGGCCAAGCCGCAGGCTCCGGCGATGACGCCGAGGACGGAGGCGATGATGACGATGAGGCGCTGCTGGTCCGGCCTGAGCCCCCAGTCGGTGAGCAGGGGGAACTGCCAGTCGGAGGGCGGCGGGCGGCGGCGTCTGCGGGTGGCCGTCCGGGTGGGGGTCTGTCCGCCTTCGGTCACAGCCCGGACGCCCCAATCAGGTTGCCGAGCGCGAACGTGAGCGTGGCTGCCAGCGCGCCGACGAGGAGCTGGCGCAGGCCGGAGTACCACCAGCTACGTGCCGTCACCGTCGAGACCAGCGCGCCGGCGCCGAGCAGCGCGACGCAGGACACCACGGCCGACACCCACAGCTCGGCCACGCCGAACAGGTAGGACACGAGCGGCAGGATCGCCCCCACCCCGAACGACAGGAACGACGACACGGCCGCCACCCGGGGCGAGGGCAGGTCGGCGGGATCGACCCCGAGCTCGTTGCGGGCGTGCACGCTCAGCGCGCGTTCGGGGTTGCGGGAGATCTGGGCGGCCACCTCGGCGGCGGTGCCGGGGTCGACCCCCTGGTCGACGAGGGCCTGGGCCAGCTCGGCCTGCTCGGCTTCGGGGTGGCGCTCCAGCTCGCGTCGTTCGACGGCGATCTCGGCCAGGGCCAGCTCGCGCTGGCTGGCCACGGAGACGTACTCGCCGCCGGCCATGGAGAACGCGCCCGCCGCCAGCCCGGCGCCGCCGGCGAGCAGGATGACCTTGGTCTCGGAGGTGCCTCCGGCGACGCCGGCGATGAGCGCGAAGTTGGACACCAGACCGTCCATCGCGCCGAACACCGACGGCCGCAGCCAGCCGCCGGTGACGTCACGGTGCCGGTGGTGCTGCTCCGCGCGCTCGTTCATCGCGCGTTCTTCTCCTCCCGCGCGGCGAGCCCGTCGGACGCCACCGTCGCGGCGTCCTTCGCGTCGGCGGCCTGGTCGCGTCCCACGTCGTCCAGGCTGTCCGCGCCCTCGGGGTGATCGGTGCCCGCGGCGCCGCCGGGGTCACCGGTCTTGTCGCCGCCGGGGTCGTCGGGATTGTCGGCGCCGGGCGAGCCCGCCGGCCGGTTCAGCTCGTCCTCGTCGGCCTGGTCGGCGGGGTGGGCCGGATCGGCCGCCGCGGCCCCGCCGTCCCCCCGCGCCGAGGCGGGGACCACGATCTCCGCGGTGTCCTTGTCGCGGGTCGCCCACAGGTAGACCAGCGCGCCGGCGAACACGACGATCGACGTCCACTGGTTGATCCGCAGCCCCAGGAACGTCACCGCGTGGTCGACGCCGCCGACCGGGTCGATGCGCAGCCCCTCGATCCAGAACCGGCCGAGTGTGTAGCCGGCGACGTAGAGGGCGAACAATCGGCCGTGCCGCAGCGAGAACCGCTTGCCGACCAGGAGCAGCGTGAAGCCGAGCGCGACGTTCCAGATCGACTCGTACAGGAACGTCGGGTGGTAGAGCACGCCCGGCTCGCCGCCGTGCCGAATGTCGATCTCCAGCCCCCACGGGAGCGTGGTGGGGCCGCCGTACAGCTCCTGGTTGAACCAGTTGCCCCAGCGGCCGATGGCCTGCGCGAAGGCGATGCCGGGCGCGACCGTGTCGGCCACGGCGCTCAGCGACAGGCCGCGGCGGCGGCAGGCGATCCACACGCCCACGCCGCCCAGGGCGACGGCCCCCCAGATGCCGAGCCCGCCCTCCCAGATGAACAGCGCCTGGTAGGGCTCCTTGATCGCACGGTCGCCGAAGTAGGTCTGCCAGTCGGTGATGACGTGGTAGAGGCGGCCGCCGATCAACCCGAAGATCACCGCGGGGACCGCGATGTCGATGATCGTGCCGCTCTGGCCGCCTCGGGCGCGCCAGCGGCGCTCGCTCAGCCAGACGGCGACGACGACACCGAGAACGATGCACAGGGCGTAGGCCCGGATCGGGATGAACCCGAGATACCAGACCCCCTCGGAGGGGCTGGGAATCGAGGCAAGGGGCATGTCAGGTGAGGGTAGCGGACGCGGGGCTACTTGGCCGCCTTCGTGACCTGTTCGCGCAACTCCTGCGGCGTGAAGATGACCTGGCTGTCCATGACGATGCCGTCGAGCTTGACGGTGGGCGTGCCCTCGATCTTCGCCTCCTTGCCGGTCTTGTCACTGTAGGAGATCTGCGCGTTGGCGTTCTTCTGGTCCCGGACGCAGCTCTCGAACTCGGGCGAGGTCACCCCCGCCTCCTTGCCCCAGGACAGCAACTCGTCGATCTTGAAGCCCTCGCCGGCCTCGCTCGGCTGGTTGGCGAACAGCAGGTCGTGGAAGGCCATCCACTGCTTGCCGTCGGCCACGCAGCGGGCGGCGGCGCCGGCGCGGACGGAGTTGCCGCGGGTGGGCTCCTGGCTGAAGATCGTGATCGGGTGGAAGACGACCTTGGCCTTGCCCTCGGCGGCGAGGTTCTTGAACGTCTGGCCGCTGACCTCCTCCAGCTGCTTGCACGCCGGGCACTGGAAGTCTTCGTAGATGTCGATGACGGGCTTGGTGACGCCCGGCTGGGCCATCACCACGGACCCGTTGGCGTCCACGGTGATCGGGGCCAGCGGCGCGGCCGCCTCCTCCGACTGGGACTGGCTGAACGACCACAGCCAGCCGGCGCCGACGGCCGCCACCGCCACCACGCCGGCGGTGACGTAGGTGACGATGCGCTTGCGCTTCTCCCGCGTCCGGTCGGCGGCCTGCTGCTCCTTGATCCGCTCGCGGGCCGTCTTCTGGCGCTCGCCCTTGCTCATGAGACTCTCTCCTCCTCGTGCTCGTCGTGTCGTACGGCGGCGCCGGACAGGCCGAGGGCCGAGTCGAGCGCGAAGCGCCCCGGCGGGAACCGCACCGCCCAGACGCCCAGCAGCACGAGGCCGAAGTCGCGCACGATGTCGAGCAGGTAGGTCGGCTCCCGCCCGGCCGCCAGCTCGCCGCCGCCACCGAAGCAGCCGCAGTCGATCCGCAGCCCGTTGGCCCACGCCCAGGCGATGCCGAAGACGAACGCGAACATGAGCAGCGTCGCGACGACCCCGGCCACCCTGGTCAGCAGGCCGACCACCAGCAGCACGCCGACCACGATCTCCAGCATCGGCAGGACGTAGCCCACCGCCGTGGCGATGTCGTCGGGCAGCAACCGGTACGCCTTGACCGCCACGACCGAGTCCCACGGTTTGGTGACCTTCAGCCCACCGGCCACGATCAGCACCCCACCCAGGACCAGCCGGGCGGCGGTCGTCACCCAGGGTATCGCCGTTCTGGCGTTACGTGACACCGGCAACGCGATCACAGCTCGTCTCCTTGTCTTCGGCACCCGGACCGCACAGTATCCGCAGGACATCCGATCACGGGCCGAATAAGCGTCAGCTAAGGGGGAAATCGCCAGGCCGGAGGCCGGGTGCGGGCGTGCCGGCGGCGGCGCTCAGCCGCGGGAGCGCACGCCCTGCGCCATCTCACGGGCCAGCTCGCCGATCGAGGCGCGCCCGGCCGGCTCGTCGGGCGCGTCGAGCATGCGGCGGATGAACGCCGAGCCGACGATGACGCCGTCGGCGTACGCGGCCACCTCGGCCGCCTGCCTGCCGGTGCCGACGCCCAGGCCCACGCAGACGGGCAGGTCGGTGTGCGCCCGGGTGCGCTTGACGAGGTCGCCTGCGGCCACGTTGACGCTCTCGCGCGCGCCTGTGACGCCCATGAGGGACGCGGCGTAGACGAACCCGGTGCAGCACTCGACGACGGCCCGGATGCGCTCCTCGGTCGAGCTGGGCGCCACCAGGAAGACCGTGTCGATGCCGGCGGCGGCCGAGGCCTCGCGCCAGGGGCCCGCCTCCTCGGGGGTCAGGTCGGGCGTGATGGTGCCGACGCCGCCCGCGGCGGCCAGGTCACGCGCGAACCGGTCGGCGCCGTAGCGGTCGATCGGGTTCCAGTAGGTCATGACGAGCGTCGCCGCGCCCGTGGCCGCCACGCCCTCGACCGTGCGCATGACGTCGGCGATGCGAGTGCCGTTGATCAGGGAGCGGTGCACCGCGTCCTGGATGGTCGGGCCGTCCATGAGCGGGTCGGAGTAGGGCAGGCCGATCTCGATGACGTCGCAGCCGGCCTCGACCAGGGCGGCGGCGGCGGCGATGGCGCCGTCCTTGGACGGGAAGCCCGCGGGGAGATAGCCGACGAGCGCCGCGCGGTTGTCCGCCTTCGCCTTGGCGAACACCGTCTGAAGAGTTGTCATGATCGTCCGTTCTCAGTGGTCGAGGCCGCTACGCCGCCGCTGCCGCCGTCGCGTTCCATGGTGCCATCGTCCGCCGTGCCTCTCCCGGCGGCGTCGCCGGTGTCGCCGGCCCTGTCAGCGCCGGCGTCGCCGGCCGTGTCAGCGCCTGCGACACCGCCGGTTCCGGCGGTGTGTCCCGCCTGGGACCGTACGGCCGCCCGCCGCGGCCGTGGCGCTAGAGGTTGAAGTACTTCATCGCGGTGCCCATGTCCTTGTCGCCGCGCCCGGAGAGGTTGACCAGGATCGTCGCCTCGGGACCGAGCTCGCGGCCCAGCTCCAGCGCGCCGGCGAGGGCGTGGGACGACTCGATGGCCGGGATGATGCCCTCGGTCCTGGCCAGCAGCGAGAAGGCGGCCATCGCCTGGTCGTCGGTGACGCCGTGGTAGGTGGCGCGCCCGCTGTCCTTGAGCCAGGCGTGCTCGGGCCCCACCCCGGGATAGTCGAGCCCGGCCGAGATCGAGTGGGAATCGATCGTCTGGCCCTCGTCGTCCTGGAGCACGTAGGTGCGCGCGCCGTGCAGCACGCCGACGGAACCGGCGGTGAGCGTGAGCGCGTGCTCGCCGCTGGCCAGGCCGTGGCCGCCCGCCTCGTAGCCGTGCAGTTGGACGCTCTCGTCGCCGATGAACGCGTGGAAGATGCCGATCGCGTTGCTGCCGCCGCCGACCGCCGCGCAGACGGCGTCGGGCAGCCGGCCGGTCAGCTCCAGCGTCTGGCGGCGCGCCTCGACGCCGATGATCCGCGCGAAGTCGCGGACGATCTCGGGGAACGGGTGCGGCCCGGCGACGGTGCCGAACAGGTAGTGGGTGGTGTCGACGTTGGTGACCCAGTCGCGGAACGCCTCGTTGATGGCGTCCTTGAGGGTCTTGGACCCGTTGTGCACGGGCACCACGGTGGCGCCGAGGAGCTTCATCCGGGCGACGTTGAGTGCCTGGCGCTCGCAGTCGACGGCGCCCATGTAGATGACGCACTCCAGGCCGAGCAGGGCGGCCGCGGTGGCGGTGGCCACGCCGTGCTGGCCGGCGCCGGTCTCGGCGATGACCCGCTTCTTGCCGAGCCGCTTGGTCAGCAGCGCCTGCCCGATCACATTGTTGATCTTGTGAGCGCCGGTGTGGGTGAGGTCCTCGCGCTTGAGCAGCACCCGCGCGCCGCCGGCCTGCTCGCTGAAGCGCGGCACGTCGGTCAGCGTGGTCGGCCGGCCCGCGTAGGTGCGCAGCAGGTGGTCGAACTCGCGCAGGAACTGCACGTCGGTGCGGGCCTGCTCGTAGACCCTGGCGACCTCGTCGAGCGCCGGGATGAGGGCCTCCGGCACGTAGCGCCCGCCGAAGACGCCGAACTTGCCGCGCAGGTCGGGGTCGTCGCCGTGGGCGCCGTTGCCCGCCAGGTCGGCGGCGGTGAGAATGGAGCCGTCGTGTGTCACTGCTATCCCTCTGCTCCGTGGTCGGGGCGTGTCGCCGGGTGGGCGCCGGCCGTCACCAGCGCCTCCACCGCCTTGCGCGGATCCTTGCCGGTGACCAGGCTCTCGCCCACCAGCACGGCGTCGGCACCGGACCTGGCGTAGGCGAGCAGGTCGTGCGGCCCGCGGACACCCGACTCCGCGATCTTGATGACATTGTCCGGGATCTTAGGCGCGATCTTGGCGAAGACGTCGCGGTCGACCTCGAGTGTCTTCAGGTTACGCGCGTTGACCCCGATGACGCGGGCACCGGCCGCGACGGCGCGGTCGAGCTCCTCCTCGGTGTGCACCTCGACCAGCGGGGTGAGCCCGATCGACTCGGCCCGTTCGATCAGCGACACCAGGGCCTCCTGCTCCAGGCAGACGACCATGAGCAGGGCCAGGTCGGCGCCGTGGGCCCGAGCCTCCCAGAGCTGGTAGGAGGTGAGGATGAAGTCCTTGCGCAGGATGGGGATGTCGACCCGCGCGCGGACCGCGGCCAGATCGTCGAGGCTGCCGCCGAACTTGCGCCGCTCGGTCAGCACGCTGATCACGTGGGCGCCGCCCTCCTCGTAGTCGGCGGCCAGCGCGGCGGGATCGGCGATCGCGGCGAGCGCGCCCTTGGACGGGCTGGAGCGCTTGACCTCGGCGATCACCGAGACCCGGTCTCCGCCGAGCGCGGCGAGCGCGTCTCGGGGGTCGGGAGCCCGCTCGGCCCGTCGCTTGAGCTCGTCGAGCGAGACGGCCTGCTGGCGTGCGGCGAGGTCGGCGCGCACCCCGTCGAGGATGTCGTCGAGGACACTCGGCCCTTCGGTACGCTCACTCACGCGCTTGGGATCCCTCCGGTCGGCAGTTGGGGATGGCTGGGAGTTCGCCTGGCGTCCGCTCCCGGCCTGTCCTGCGATGGTATCGGCCCCACCGGCCCCACCCGGCCACAGGCCCCCGGCTACGGTGACAGAAAAGCGCCGAACGGAAGGTTGCGCACCACCCAGTAGACCAGCACCACGCCGATGAAGGCCCACAGCCAGGCGGGATGCGCCAGGGTGGTCCGCCTCGGCCGGCCCTGCAAGGCGCGCACCAGCCAGCGGCCCCACCAGAACACCAGGAACGGCACCATCGCCACGGCCAGCGGGTTGAGGCCGAGCGCGGCCACGGGGTCGAGATGCGCCAGCGCGTGGATGGTGCGCAGGGTCCCGCAGCCGGGACAGTAGAGCCCGGTGGCCCACAGGAAGGGGCACGTCGGATAGTGGCCGGGCTCGTTCGGATCGACGAGGCCCACGAACGCCAGCACGCCGCCGGCCGCGGCCGCGACGCCGAGCGGCGCCAGCACCGGCCGCAGTCGTCCGGTGCCGCGCCGCTCGGGGTTCGCGATGCCCATGTCAGGCGTGTCCCGTCAGTAGCTCGAGCTCGGCGCGTTCGCCGCGATGATCACGAACAGCAGGATGTAACCGACGATGACCAGCACCCACCAGATGGCACCGGCGATCAGCGACCGCTTCCACCAGGTCTTGGCCTCCTCGGAGGCCTCCACGGCACCCTGGTAGTCGCCCATCTGCCACTTCGAGTTGACCTGCGACGACTTGACGATCGACACGATGCCGAGGGGCAGGCAGCAGAACAGCGTGGTCAGGATGGCGGCGACCAGGTGGTTGTCGGGCGGGGGCTGCTGGCCGTAGCCGCCCGGCTGACCGTAGCCGCCACCGGGAGGCTGCTGACCGTAACCACCACCGTAGCCACCGCCGCTCGGGGGCTGCTGACCGTAGCCACCGCCGCTCGGCGGCTGCTGACCGTAGCCACCGCCGCTCGGGGGCTGCTGACCGTAGCCGCCACCGGGAGGCTGGGCGCCGTAGCCGCCGTCGCCCTGGTTTCCGTAGCTCATGCTCGTTGACTCCTCATGCACTCAATTGTCTGCCGAGTTGCGCGCGGCAGCCTAGCGACAAACCATGAGCGACACGGAACAACATCCCTTTTAGGGACATTTCGTGATCGGACTGCAACTGTGTACACACGCCGTGACAGCCTGTCAGTAACCCGAGGTCGTCGCGGCCGCGGTGAGGCCGAACAGGGCGAGCCACATGCCACCGAAGATCACCCAGAGGACCAGCCACAGCACGATGGTGATGTAGGAGGTGACCAGGCCGCCCATCGCCATGCCGTGACCCTCCTCCCCCGTCTTCTTGATCCGGTTGAGCGCGATGTGGCCGACGATCGCGCCGGGGATGCTCGTGAAACCACAGAAGACCAGCCCGACGATGCCGAGGACCAGCGACGTCACGGCCATGCCGTTGGTCGTCCTGGCAGGTTGCGGCTGGCCGTATCCAGCGTAGCCCTGCTGCCCGTAGCCCTGCTGCCCGTAGGCCTGCCCGTAGTCGGGGTTCGGCTGACTGTACCCGCCGGACCCGTATCCCTGCTGGCCGTAGCCCTGCTGCCCATAGCCGCCGGCCGGCTGGCCGCCGTAGCCACCACTGCTCGGCGGCTGCTGGCCGTAGCCGCCGCCGGCGGGCTGGCCGCCGTAGCCGCCGCCGCTGGGGGGCTGCTGACCGTAGCCGCCCTGACCGTAGCCACCGCCACTGGGGGGCTGCTGACCGTAGCCACCACTGCTCGGCGGTTGCTGACCGTAACCGCCGCCGGGCGGCTGTGCGCCGTAGCCCCCGCTGCCGCCCTGGTCCCCGTACGTCATGCCTTCGGCTCCTCCGTGGTCGTGGCGAGTGACTTGGCCAGCTTATTGATCTGACGCCCGGCCGGTCCGGGTTCGTGGCAGACCGTCGGCCATTCGTGACCTCGGAACGCTCAGGAGGTGGGGCTCAGGAGGTGGGGCTCAGGAGGTGGGGCTCAGGAGGTGGGATCGTCTCCCCGGTCGAGGGCCTCCCACAGGGCGCGGTCGTCGGCGGCGGAGGCGCGCCGCCGCGCCGGGTCGCGCTCGTAGCGGTCGGACATGCCCGCCCACCGGCCGCCGCGGACGACCGCGACCGCCCCGCCGACGGCCATGATCGCCGCGCCGAGCCCGGCGAGCGCGGGCCACAGCGGCACGGCGTCCCACTGGAGGGCGCCCGTGGCCTGCAGTACGTTGTGCTCGCGCAGCCAGCCCAGCGTCGCCTCGCCGCCGGTCGCCAGCCAGGTGGCGAGGCCGGCCACCAGGCCGCACAGCGCCACCAGCGCTCCGATCACCCGCCGGGCGACGCCCTTGGCGGCCAGCGCCGCCACGACGCCGGCCAGACCCGCGAGGGCCACCGGGACGAGGGCGGGGCCGAGATCTCCTCCGGTGGGCGTGGCGAAGGGGCCCGCGCCGCCGTGCGGTCCCGTCCCGCGCACTCCGCCGACCCAGGGGCGGGTCGTCGCGAACAGGACGAGCGCGCAGCCGAGCGCCGTGGCCAGCACCCACAGGCCCAGCTCGCGCCCGGACCGCCGCCGCCCGCCGGCACCGGCCGCCGACCCCTCTGCGGAAGCGTCCGCTCCAGGGACGGCGGGCTCGCCGGGCGGGTGTTCGGGCGTGGTCATGGCGCTGCCGCCACCTCCAGGGGTGCGGCGTCGAAGCAGGTGCGGTCACCGGTGTGGCAGGCGGCGCCCACCTGGTCGACCTTGAGCAGCACCGTGTCGCCGTCGCAGTCGAGCGCGACGCCCCGGACGTGCTGCACGTGACCGGACGTGTCGCCCTTGACCCAGTATTCGCCGCGGCTGCGCGACCAGTAGGTCGCCCTGCCGGTGGTGAGCGTGCGGTGCAGGGCCTCGTCGTCCATCCAGGCGAGCATGAGGACCTCGCCCGTGTCGTGCTGCTGGACGATCGCGGGCACCAGCCCGTCGCCGTTGCGCTTCAGCCGCGAGGCGATCTTGGGATCCAGGGGCATGCCGCCATTCAACCAGCCTCGCCGGTCGCCCTTCACATCGGACGGGCGACGCGGCCGGGTCAGCCGAGCGCCTGGGAGAGCGTGTCGTAGATCGGGAACAGCGGCGCCAGGTTGGTCCTGCGCAGCCGCCTGAGCACCTGGCCGTCGGGGGCGACGAGGACCACGGTGCCCTCGCGCTCGACCAGCTCCGCCCGCAGCCTCACGAGCACGCCGAGCCCCGTCGTGTCGATGAACGCCAGGTCGCTCAGGTCGACGACGAGCCGGGAGCCGCGCGAAGCGGCGGCCTCGCCCAGGCACCGGCGCACCTGGGACGCGTTGTCGACGTCGACCTCCCCCGCGAGGCTGACGACCACCATCTCCCCGTGCCTGCGCCGCGTCATCTCCAGCACGTCCACGCCCGCTCCCCGCGGCCCCGTCATGACCCCGTCGTGACTCCTCCGCTCCCTGAAGGGAGCGGCTTCTCGCTAAGCCGCTTGGGCAGCCTGGCGAAGGGCAAGCCCTGCCCTGAGGATGTTGGTCGCCGCGTTCATGTCGGCGTGCGCCCGGTGCCCGCACGCCGTGCAGGCGAACGCGGCCTGGGTGAGGCGGTTGTCCTTCGCGCAGTGCCCGCAGCGCGAGCAGGTGCGGGAGGTGTTGCGGGGATCGACTGCGATCAACTCTCGACCGGCGCTTTCAGCCTTGTGCGCGAGGATCGTCAGGAACACCCCCCCAACCCGCGTCCAGGATGCTTCGGTTGAGCCCGGCCTTGGCGGCGACGTTGCGGCCGGGCGCCTCGATCGTGCCGGACGCCGAGCGGGTCATGTTCGCGATCCGCAGGTCCTCGTGCACGATCACGTCGCAGCCACGGACCAGGGCCAAGGCGGCCTTGTGCGCGCCGTCGATCCGCTGGCGGCGGACCTTGGCGTGCAGCGCCGCCACCCGGGCGACCGCCTTACGGCGGCGCTTGGACCCGCGCTTGGTCCGGGCGAGATCGCGCTGGGCCGACGCCAGGCGGCCGGCGCAGGCGGCCAGGTGCCGCCGGTTGTCGATGTGGTGGCCGTCGCTGGTCGTGACCAGCGAGGCGACACCCAGGTCGATCCCCGCGACCAGACCGGTCGCGGGCAGCGGCTGCGCGGGCACCTCGTCGCACGACAGCACGTACCAGCGCGAGCCCTCGCGCTTCACGGCGATCGTCTTCACCCGGCCCTTCACGGCCCGGTGCTGGTGCACCCGGACGTGGCCGACGCCCTGAAGGCGCACGAACGTGGCGGCCGGATGCTCGGGCTGGGAATCCCACCGGCAACCGTCGCCGTCCCTGGGCCATTCCACCGCGTCGAACCAGCCCCGCCCCTTGAAACGCGGGAACCCCGGTGTGCGCCCGGCCTTGACGCGGTCGAAGAACGCCCGGAACGCCTTGTCGAGCCGTCGCAGCGTGGCCTGCTGGGAGGAGAACGACCACCGGCCCTGACCCTCTCCATCGTCGGCGCGGATGTGCTTCAGCTCCGCCGACTGATCGCCGTACCGGACCGTGACACCCGCCTTGGCGTAGGCGGTGCGCCGGTGCTCCAGAGCGGCGTTGTACAGGATTCGGTGATCCTCCAGGCAAGCGGCGAGCGCGGCGGCCTGCCTGCTGGTGGGGCGCAGCAGGAACTTGAACGACCTGCGCACACCCCCTCCCACGCTCGGTAACGACGCGACCACGGTACCGGCAGGCACCGACAAAACCCGGAAGGAGACCTGTGATGCGCAGACCTGGCGGGTCAGGGCTGCTCGGGCCTTGACGGCCCTCCCGCTCCCGATTCCCCCGGCGGCTAAAGCCGCCGGTCCCCTCGGGAGGCTCTGATGGAGAACGCGTTACGTGACGGCACCCCGCAGAGTACCTTCTACGCGACACACGGCATGGAGGGTCCATGGAGGGTCATCGTGGTTCAGATCTCCGGCCGGCCGCCCGACGCCGACACGCCGGAGCGGGCGCGGGGTGACCGGCGATGTGTAGGCGCGCGGTCGCCGCGGACGTCGTACGGGGCCGTATCGCCGTGCTGCGCGGGGCTGTCGCCGCGCACGCGGCGGGCGCGGGGCTGACGGGCCGGCGGCTGGAGGACTTCGTGCTGGCCGTCAACGAGATCGCCACGAACGTGGTGCTGTACGGCGGCGGCCGGGGACGGCTGCGGCTGTGGGCGCACGACGACCGGCTGTGGTGCGAGGTCACCGACGAGGAGCCTGGGCTGCCGCCGGAGTGGACGCGGCCGGCCCGGACACCGTCACGTCACGATCCGGGCGGCAGGGGTCTGTGGCTCACCCGTCTGCTGTGCGATCACCTGACGATCGTCTCGACGCCCGGCGGCACCAGCGTGACCCTCTCGGCCCGCACCGGCTGAAGCCCCCGGCCGCCCGCCAGGTGGACGGCCGGGGGTGACGGTCAGCACCGGACGCGACCAGCAGCGGGCGCGACCAGCAGCGGGCGCGATCAGGAGCGGGCGGCCGACACCCAGGAGGCGTGCAGGTCGGCGTAGACACCCGGCCTGCTGACCAACTCCGCGTGCGGCCCACGCTGGACCAGCCGACCGCCGTCGAACACCAGCACCTCGTCGGCGCTCTCCGCCGTGGACAGCCGGTGCGCGATCGAGACGGCGGTGCGCCCCCGCGTGACCCCTTCCAGGGCCCGCGCGAGACGGACCTCGGTGGCCGGGTCGACGGCGGAGGTGGCCTCGTCGAGCAGCAGCAGGTCGGGGTCGGCCAGGTAGGCGCGGGCCAGCGCGACGAGCTGCCGCTCCCCCGCCGACAGCGACTCGCCGCGCTGCCCCACCGGGGTGTCGAGGCCGGCGGGCAGGCCGTCCACCCAGTCGGCCAGGCCCAGCTCGGTCATCGCCAGCTCGATCTCCTCGCGGGTGGCGGCCGGCCGGCCGTACCGGATGTTCTCCTCCAGCGTGCCGTCGAACAGGAAGCCGTCCTGCGGCACCATGACGATGCGCTCGCGCAGCGAGGAGAAGCGGACCCGGCGCAGGTCGTGCCCGTCGACGGTGACCCGGCCGGAGGCGGGGTCCATGAGCCGGGTGAGCAGCTTGGCGAACGTGGTCTTCCCCGACCCCGTCTCGCCCACGATCGCGACGCGCGAGCGCGGCGGGATCTCCAGGGACACCTCGCGCAGCACGGGCGCGCCACCCGGATAGGCGAAGTGCACGTTCTCGAACGCCACGGAGATCGGGCCACGCGGCAGCTCCACGCCGTCGGCTCCGGGGTCGGCGACGTCGGGCGGGGTGTCGAGGACGCCGAGGATGCGCCGCCAGCCCGCGACGGCGTTCTGCGCCTCGTTCAACACCTCGGTGGCGGTCTGCAGCGGCGCGACGAACAGCGTCACGAGGAAGAGGAACGCCACCAGCCTGCCCTCGCTGATGTCGCCCGACAGGCCGAGCCGCACGCCCAGCAGCACGATGCCGGAGATGGCCACGGCGGCCACGATCTCGGTGAGCGGGAAGACGAATCCGACGATGGTCTGCGCCCTGACCTGGGCCGCCTTGTTGGCGTCCACGGCGGCGTCGATGCGCGCGGCGGTGCGCCGCTCGGCGGCGTACGCCCGGATGACGGTCGCGCCCACGACCGACTCGCTGACGGCCGACAGCATGTCGCCGGTGCGCTCGCGCACCCGGGTGTAGGCCCGCGAGAGCCACCGCTGAAAGCGTGGCAGGGCGACCATGAGCGGCAGGAAGCAGGCCCACACGAGCAGTGTGAGCTGCCAGGAGTAGACCAGCATGAGGACGCTGGCCACGAGGAGCTGGCCGACCGCCACGATGATCATCAGCCCGCCCCATTGCATGAACGTGCTGATCTGGTCGACGTCGTTGGTGACGCGGGAGACCAGGGCGCCGCGCCGCTCGGTGTTCTGGGTGAGCACCGACAGGTCGTGCACGTGCCGGAAACCCCGCACGCGCAGCGAGGCGAGCGAGGACTCGGTCGCCCTGTACAGGCGGACGTTCATGACGTAGCCGGCGACGGCTGTCAGCACCACGGCGGCCGCGCACAGCAGGACGGCCGCGGTGATGTAGGAGATGTCGGGCGTGCCGCCCCGCAGGCCGTCGTCGATCGTCTGCTGCACCGCGATCGGCACGATGATCTTGCCGGTGGTGGCGACGACGGCCAGCGCGAGGGTGCCGGCGAGGCCCTTGCGGAACTCCGGCGTGAGCGACAGGCCGTGCCGGACGGTCGCCAGGGCCGACCGTTCGGCGTTGCGGCCGATGCCGCCGGTGGTGACGCTCACGCGCTGACCCCTTCTTCCTCTTCGGCCTCGGCCGCGATGGCGGCCCGCTCGGCCTCCTCGCGTTCGTAGGCGGTGACCAGGTTGCGGTAGCCGGGGCAGCGCTCCAGCAGCTCCGCGTGGGTGCCGCGGTCCTCGACCCGGCCGCGTTCGAGGTAGACGACCTCGTCGGCGAGCGCGATCGTGGCCAGCCGGTAGGCGACGACCACCACGGTGGACGCCTGCGCCGCGTCGCGCAGCCCGTGCAGGATGCGCGCCTCCACCTGCGGGTCCACGCTGGAGGTGGCGTCGTCGAGGACGAGCAGCCGGGGCCGGCGCACGACCGCGCGGGCCAGGGCGAGGCGCTGCCGCTGCCCGCCGGACAGGGTGGCGCCACGCTCGCCCACCCGGGTGGCCAGGCCGTCGGGGAGCCTGGCGACGAACCCGTCGGCCTGGGCGAGCCGTAGCGCCGCCCACACGTCGTCGTCGCCGGCCTCCAGGCCGAGCGCGACGTTGCCGCGCACGGTGTCGTCGAACAGGAACGTCTGCTGCGGCACCAGCGCGACCGACTCGGCCACGCCGCCGTACGGCAGCTCGCGCAGGTCCACGCCGTCGAGCAGGACCCGCCCGGCGTCCGGATCGACGAGCCTGGCCAGGAGCTGGACGAGCGTGGACTTGCCGGAGCCGGTCGGCCCGACCAGGGCGACCGTACGGCCCGGCGGCACGTCGAAGCGCACCTTGTGCAGCACGTCGCCGGAGCCGTAGGCGTAGGAGACGTCCTCCACCTCCAGCCCGGCGGGGGCGGAGGTGTCGGGCACGGAGGTCCGGCCGTAGTCCATGGAGCCCTCGGCCTCCAGCACGGCGCTCACCCGCTCCCAGCCGACGACGCTGCGCGGCAGCTCGGCGAGCACCCAGCCGAGCGCCCTGATGGGGAAGGCGAGCAGCGTGAACAGGTAGGCGACCTGCACCAGCTCGCCGGGGTCGATGGCACCGGAGGCGAGGCGCAGCGAACCGACCGCGAGCACGGCGAGCACGCCGAGGGTGGGCAGCGCCTCCAGCATCGGGTCGAACAGGCCGCGCACCCGGCCGACGGCGATGTTGGCGTCGCGCAGCTCGTGGGCGCGTCGCTGGAACCGCTCGGTCTCCAGAGACTCACGACCGAGGGTCTTGACGACGAGCGCGCCGTCGAAGCTCTCGTGCGCGATCTCGCTCACCTCGGCGCGCAACTGCTGGGCGCGGGTGGCGAGCGGGCTGAGCCGGCGCTGGTAGACCAGGTTGAGCACGGCGATGGCCGGGAAGATCAGGAAGCCGACCAGCGCCAGCACGGGGTCGGTGAGGACCATCGCGACGGCCGCCGTCACCAGCATGACGATCACTCCGACGGCCATCGGCAGGGGCGCGATCGGCGCCCAGGCCGCCTCGGCGTCAGAGCTGGCGTTGGACAGCAGTTGCCCGGTCGGGTGGCGGTGGTGCCAGGCCAGCGGGAGCCGGAGGTACTGCTTGGAGACGTCGCGGCGCGACCGGGCCTGCATGCGGTACTGCATGACGCCGGCCAGGATGCGCCGCCCGGCCACGCCGACGGCCCGCAGCAACGCGGTGCCCACGATGAGCAGCACACCCGTCCAGAGCGCGCCCGCGCCGACGCCGCCCTGCTCGAAGGTGGGCAGCACGATGTTCTCGGTGGCCCAGCCGAGGGCCCACGCCGAGGCGACGGTCATGCCGCCGTAGACCGCGCTGGCCAGCACGGCCGACGCGAACACCGCCTTCTCCGCGCGAATGGCGACTCCGAGAACGCGGAGCCCCTGACGCATGACGGCCGAGGTGACCTTGCTCGCCACTCGCTGGATGTCCTTCCTTGAGCGGATGAATTGTCCCTATGAGCCAATCACTGCCGATCAGCACGTTATTCCCCTGGGTAGGGTGGATAGCGTGACTCACGCTCGTGGCGAACGGTCCGCCCTCTGCGATCTGTTCGACCGGCTCGGCCCTGACGCCCCGACCCTGTGCGACGGCTGGACGACGTACGACCTGGCCGCCCACCTGGTGCTGCGCGAGCGTCGTCCCGACGCGCTGCCGGGCATCGCGCTCAAGCCGCTGGCCGGGCACACGGCGTCGGTCCAGGAGCGGCTGAAGGCCCGGCACCCCTACCCGGAGCTGGTCGACCTGGTGCGCAGGCCCGGCGGGGTGTACGGGGTGCTGCCGCTGCTGGACGAGGCGGTCAACACGCTGGAGCTGTTCGTGCACCACGAGGACGTGCGCCGCGCCCAGCCGTCCTGGGAGCCGCGCGAGCTGCCCGAGAGTCTCGAACGGGTCTTCTGGAAGCGGGTGTCGGCCGGCGGGCGGCTGATGCTGCGGCGCGCACCGGTGGGCGTGGTGCTGCACCGGCTCGGCGGCGGCGTGGCCCTGGGCGGCCCGCAGATCGGCCCGAAGGTGGAGGTCACGGGGAAGGCCGGCGAGCTGCTGCTGTTCTGCTTCGGGCGCCAGGCGCACGCCAGGGTGGAGCTGAGGGGCGACCCCGACGCGATCGCACGGCTCCAGGACGCCAGGCTCGGCCTCTGACCGGGCCGCGGTAAGGACGGCCGCCCGGCCCCCGAGCCCCGTACGTCACGACGGCTGCCCCGGTCCCGAGCCCGTGCTCGCGGACGGTGGTTCCGGGAACGGTCCGCTCGGGGACGACCCGTGGAGGCGCTCGGAGACGTGCGCCTGGGCGAGCCTGCGCAGCGCAGTGATGATCGTGTCGCCGAGCTGCGTGCCCAGCACCACGATCTCCAGCGCCCGCTCCCGGTCGCCCAGCTCGCCGACGACGCGCAGGTCGGCCTCGGCGACGCGTTCGGCCGCCGCCGCGTAGTCGTCGAGCACGCCGAGCATGTCCTCGCGGCCGAGCTGGGTCAGGCTGGCGACCAGCCCGATGAGGGTCTGCCGCGACGGGTGCCGGTCGAGGTCGTGCCACCCGTGGCGGGCCAGCAGGTCGTCGACGACCCGTTCGGCCTCCTCCCGGCCGGGGCCGGAGGGCGGTTCGTGCTGCGCGGTCACCGCGAGCTGGGCGACACCCAGCAGGTCGCCGCCGCTGAAGCCGGGGTCGTCCAGGTGCTGGGCCAGGTGGCGGATGTCGGCGATGCTCAGCCCGCCGTACTCGATGAGCGCGCGGACGAGCCTGAGCCTGCGGACGTGCGCCTGGCTGTATTCGGCCTGGTTGCGACCCAGGGGGCGGCCGGGCGGCAGCAGCCCCTCCCGCAGGTAGTACTTGATCGTCGGGACCGGGACACCTGTCTCCGCCGTTAGGTCCGCCATCCGCACGTCTGCAACTCCTCCCCTTGTGGTCAGTGGAGAGTTTAGCTATAGATAGTGAGTAGTAGCACTATCCACTATCCGATCGGGAGGCATCCATGCTCCGATGGCACCGCCCCTTGATGCTGGCGACGGGGCTCATGGCACTCCTCGCCGTAGCGCTCGCCGTCCCGTTCGCCGTGGACGAGCGCACCCTCGACGGCATGCCCCTGTGGGCCAAGCCGCTCAAGTTCGCGATCTCCGTCGCCGTCTACTCCTTCACCTGGGCCTGGCTGCTGTCCCTGCAGCGCCGGGACCGCCGCTGGGGCCACTGGGCCGGCACCGTCCTCGCCGTCGCCGGGGTGACCGAGGTCGCGGTCATCGTCTTCCAGGCGGCACGCGGGCACCGCAGCCACTTCAACGCCTCCGGCCCGCTGGACGCCGCCCTCTTCGGCGCGATGGGCCTGATGATCATCACGCTCATGCTGGCCAACATCGTCGCCGCCGTCGCCGTGCTGCTCGACCGCCAGGCCGACCGGCCCACCACCTGGGCCGTCCGCCTCGGCCTGATCATCTCCACCCTCGGCCTGGCCGGCGGCGGACTCATGCTCGGCCCGCGCCCCGGCCAGAGCCTCGCCGGCGGCGTCATCGGCGCCCACACGGTGGGCCTGCCCGACGGCGGCCCCGGCCTGCCCCTGCTCGGCTGGAGCACCGCGGGCGGCGACCTGCGCGTGGGGCATTTCGTGGGCATGCACGCCCTGCAGTTGCTCCCCCTGCTACCGCTCGCGCTCGCGGCCCTGTCCCGCCGGCTGCCCGTCCTCGCCCCCGAGTCCGTACGGCTGGGCCTGACCCTCACCGCGGGCGGCGGGTACGCGGGCGTGTTCGCCCTCACCGTCTGGCAGGCCCTGCGCGGCCAGCCGCTGATCGCGCCCGACGGCGTCACCCTCGCCGCCGCGGCCGCCGTCGTCCTCGCCGTGCTCATCGGAGCGGTGCTCTCCCTGACACGCGGGAACGCGCCGAGCGCGACGGGCACCTTCGAAGCGACCCGCACGACCGGAGCGTCCGGCACGACCCGCACAACAGGCGTGACCGGGGTAACCGGCGCGACCGGCGTGACCGAGACCGGCGTGACCGTGACCGGCGTGACCGTGACCGGCGTGACCGGAGTGAGCGGAGTGACCGGAGTGAGCGGCGTGACGAAGATCACCGAGCCGGATGTGGCCGCGGGAGCCTCCCGATGAGCACCGAGACCCTGTTCGACCTGAGCTTCACCCTCGCGGCCCCCTTCTGGGCGCTGATGATCATCGCCCCGACCTGGTCGGTCACCCGCAGGGTGGCGGCCTCCCCGCTCATCGTGCTGCCCACCCTCGCCGTCAACCTCGTCCTGCTGGTGCCGCTGGTCGCCGACTTCTGGCCGGTGGTCACCAGGCCCTCCCTGGCCGGCCTCCAGGCGCTGGTCGCAGACCCCGCCGCGCTGGCCGCCTGCTGGGCGCAGATCATCGCCTGGGACCTGTTCCTCGGCCGGTGGATGTACCTCGACAGCCGGCGGCGCGGCGTGCACCCCCTGCTCATGGCCCCGATCATGGTGCTGACGATCATGCTGTCGCCGATCGGGCTGCCGATCTATCTCCTGGCGCGCCTGCCGTATCGGGAGAAGACGGACACGACTCCTGGGTCAAGCGCGATTCAAGCACGTACCATGGCTTAGGAAACGAGCCCCCCGGTTAGGATCAAGAACATCTTCATAGAAGATGCCAGTGATCGCCCAGATTCGGGTATATACGGCTGGGAATGGACTGCAGGAGGCCCCCATGCAGGTCAAGAAGGTAGCCACGTACGTGCTCGTGGCCTTCGTGATCTTCTACCTGTTCACCCGGCCGGCCCAGGCCGCGGCAGCGGTCAACGGCGTGTTCGACGGCATCATCCAAGGAGCCAACCAACTCTCCGTCTTCTTCACCAACGTGCTGACCTGACGTCACCGGCCTCCTGCGTCGAGCGCTTCCCCAAGGTCGCGGATCGTGTCACGCAGGCGGGATGACACCTCGCCAGAGTGTCGCCCGGCCCTCACCAGCCCGACAGCCGGTCCAGGCCGGCCCGGGCACGCGGTAGCCGTCCTGGCGACGAACATGCTCGACCAGTTCGAGCACCTGGGTCCGGTGGGCGAGGCGCGCATCGCCCCCGACCCCCCGACCTACGTCCCGCTCCCCCGGACACCGGGAGCCGCGGCGGGGCCGTCGAACCCACGACGGCCCGACGGCTCCCTCCGAGACACCATCCGCCAGAGACACCATCCGTCAGAGACACATCCGTCAGAGACACATCCGCCAGAGACAGCATCCGCGCGCCCTCCCCGAGGACGCCGTCGACCTGGCGGCCGCGGAGCGGCGAGGAACGCCCTGCCGCCGGTCGCCCGGCGGCAGAACGGCCCTAGCGGACCGGGTGGCCCGCGCTCCTGAGGGTCTCCTTGACGTCGGCGATCTTGAGCTGGCCGAAGTGGAACACCGACGCCGCCAGCACCGCGTCCGCCCCCGCCGCCACCGCCGGCGGGAAGTCCTCCAGCCGGCCCGCGCCGCCGCTGGCGATCACCGGCACCCGCACCGCCGCCCGGACCGCGCGCACCATCTCCAGGTCGTAGCCCTCACGCGTGCCGTCACCGTCCATCGAGTTGAGCAGGATCTCCCCGACGCCCAGCTCCTCGCCGCGCGCCGCCCACTCCACCGCGTCGATGCCCGTGCCGCGCCGCCCGCCGTGCGTCGTCACCTCGAACCCGCTCGGCGTGCCCGGCGCCCGCCGGGCGTCCACCGACAGCACCACGCACTGCGCGCCGAACCGCCGCGACGCCTCGGTCAGCAGCTCCGGCCGGGCGATGGCCGCCGTGTTGAGCGACACCTTGTCGGCGCCCGCCCGCAGCAGCCGGTCGACGTCCTCGACCGAGCGGACGCCGCCTCCCACGGTCAGCGGGATGAACACCTGCTCGGCCGTGCGCCGCACCACGTCGAGCATGGTCTCGCGCTCGCCCGAGGAGGCGGTGATGTCGAGGAAGGTCAGCTCGTCGGCCCCCTCCTCGTCGTAGCGCCTGGCCAGCTCGACCGGGTCGCCGGCGTCGCGCAGGTTGGTGAAGTTGACGCCCTTGACCACCCGGCCCGCGTCCACGTCCAGACAGGGGATCACCCTGACGGCTACCGTCATGCCCGTAGTGCCTCGATCTCGATCTCGACCAGCATTCTCGGGTCGACCAGCCCGGCCACCCGTACGCCCGTGCACGCCGGCCTGACGTGCCCGAACACCTCCGCGATGGCCTGCCCCACCGGGTCGAAGTGGCGCTGGTCCACCACGTAGTAGCGGACCATGACCACGTCCTCCCGCGTCAGCCCGCCCAGCTCGACGGCGTCCACGGCGATGCCCATCGCGGTCACGCTCTGCAGGTAGGGGTCGCCGACGTGGCGGATCTCCCCGTCGACCGTGGCGGTGCAACCCGACACGATGACCCGGTCGCCCACGACGACCGCGCGGGCATAGCCGTAGCGTTCCTCCCAGATGCCGCCAGAAAACACCCGCGAGCCGGTGATTTCCATGCTCATGCCGCCCACCACGGCCTCCTCCTACGATTGACCGCGCACTGTGGCCAGCGCGCTCTCGAGCGTGAACGCCTGGGCGTACAGGGCCTTGCCGACGATGGCCCCCTCCACGCCGAGCGGCACCAGCGACGCGAGCGCCACGAGGTCGTCGAGCGACGACACGCCGCCACTGGCGACGACCGGGCTGTCGGTGCGGGCGCACACCTCCTTGAGCAGGTCCACGTTGGGGCCGCGGAGCGTGCCGTCCTTGGTGACGTCGGTGACCACGTAGCGGGGGCAGCCGTCGGCCTCCAGCCGGTCGAGCACCTCCCACAGGTCGCCGCCGTCCTCGGTCCAGCCGCGCGCCGCGAGCGTGGTGCCGCGCACGTCCAGACCGACCGCGATCTTGTCACCGTGCTCGGCGATGATCTTGCGGCACCATTCGGGGTTCTCCAGCGCCGCCGTGCCGATGTTCACCCGGCGGCAGCCGGTCGCCAGCGCGGCGGCCAGCGACTCGTCGTCGCGGATGCCGCCCGACAGCTCCACGTTCACGTCGAGCCGGCCGATCACGCCGGTGATCAGCTCCCGGTTGGAGCCGCGGCCGAAGGCTGCGTCGAGGTCGACCAGATGGATCCACTCCGCGCCCGCCTCCTGCCAGGCCAGCGCGGCGGCCAGTGGCTCGCCGTAGCCGGTCTCGGTGCCGGCCTCCCCCTGGACCAGCCGGACGGCCTGGCCGCCAGCCACGTCCACGGCGGGGAGCAGTATGAGAGACATCAGATCCTCCGGTCGAAGGCAAGGGTCACGACAACAGGTATCAGCAGCAGGGACAGCACGACCGCGCCGAAGCTCACCAGCGGAGAGCCCCACAGCAGCCACACCAGCACCTGGACGAGGACGAAGCCGAGCGCCACCACGGCGTTCTGGGCGCGGCGGCGCCGCGCCAGCAGGCCGCCCGGTCGGGCGACGCGCACCGGGCGCGGCGCCAGGCGGGCGAGCAACGCGCGACGGCGGGCCGTGCGCGCCTGGCGTCGCTCGTTGAGCCGGTTCGCGCGCTGCCGTTCCGCCTCACGCACGGCCCGGCGGCGCGCCCGCTCCTTGCTCACGGCACCCCACCGGACGCCTCGGCCCGCTGGCCCGGAGCGGTCCCGCCGGACGAGCCGGCGCGGCCGCTCACAGGATGCCGAGCCAGTTCTGCAACAGCGCGGCTCCCGCGTCGCCGGACTTCTCCGGGTGGAACTGGGTGGCCATGAGCGGGCCGTTCTCGGCGGCGGCCACGAACGGCACGCCGTGCTCGGCCCAGGTGACCAGCGGCTCGGCGAACCCGTCACCGGGCCGCAGCTCCCACTCGCGCACCCCGTACGAGTGCACGAAGTAGAACCTCGTCGCGGCGTCGAGCCCGTCGAACAGCACGCTGCCCGCCGGCGCCTTGACGGTGTTCCAGCCCATGTGCGGCAGCACCGGCGCCTCCAGCCGCTCGACCGTGCCGGGCCACTCGCCGCAGCCCTCGGTCTCGACCCCGTGCTCCACGCCCCGCGCGAACAGGATCTGCATGCCGACGCAGATGCCCAGCACCGGCCGGCCGCCGGCCAGGCGCCGCCCGACGGCACGTTCGCCGCGCACCCGGCGCAGCCCCGCCATGCATGCCGCGAACGCGCCGACGCCGGGCACCACGAGCCCGTCGGCCTCCATGGCCGCGTCGAGGTCGGACGTGACGGTCACGTCGGCCCCCACCCTGGCCAGGGCACGCTCGGCGGAGCGCAGGTTGCCCGACCCGTAGTCGAGTACGACGACCTTCTTCACCACCACATCACCCCCGCTGTGATCGCCATCGCCGCACCGACCGCGCAGACGACGGCGCCGATCTTGAGTCCCTGCCTGGCGAGCGAGAAAACGCCGCCGATCAGGAACAGCCCGACGAACACCATCACCATGGCGATCATGTTCTCGGTCATAGAACGCCCTTGGTGCTGGGCACCCCCGTGGCCCGCGGGTCGAGCTCCGACGCCTCGCGCAGCGCCCTGGCCAGCGCCTTGAACTGGGCCTCGACGATGTGGTGGGCGTTGCGCCCGTACGGCACGTGGACGTGCAGGCAGATCGCCGCCTGCGCGACCAGCGACTCCAGGATGTGCCGGGTCATCGTCGTGTCGTACTCGGGGCCGATCATCGGCGCCATGCCCTCGGGCTCGCTGTGCACGAGGTAGGGCCGGCCCGACAGGTCGACGGTCACCTGGGCGAGCGACTCGTCCAGCGGGCACGACGCACTACCGAACCGCCTGATGCCCGATTTGTCGCCCAATGCCTGGCGGAAGGCGGCCCCCAGCGCCAGCGACGTGTCCTCGATCGTGTGGTGGGAGTCGATGTGCAGGTCGCCCTCCGTCTTGACGGTCAGGTCGAACAGCCCGTGCTTGCCGAGCTGGGCGAGCATGTGGTCGAAGAAGCCGACCCCGGTCGACACGTCCACCCGGCCCGTGCCGTCGAGACCCACCTCGACCAGGACCGACGTCTCCTTCGTCGTACGCTCGACGCGGCCTACGCGACTCACAGAACTCCCTCCAGCGCGGCACGGAACGCCGCCATCTCCTCGCCGGTGCCGATCGACACCCGCAACCACTCCGGCGGCCCCACTTCGCGGATCAGCACGCCTCTCGCCAGCAGGCCCTCCCAGACCCGCCGCCGCTCGGGAAACCTCCCGAAGAGTACGAAATTCGCGTCGGAGTCGGCGACCGTCAGGCCCTTGCCCCGCAGCCAGGACACAGTGTCGTCACGCTCGCGGCGCAGCGTGTCGACCATGCCCAGCAGCTCGGCGCGGTGCCGCAGCGCCACGCGCGCCGCCGCCTGCGTGAGCGTCGACAGATGGTACGGCAGGCGCACCAGCAGCAACGCCTGCACCACGGCCGGGTGCGCGGCGAGGTAGCCCAGCCGGGTGCCGGCCATGGCGAACGCCTTGGACATGGTCCGTGTGACGATCAGCCGCGGGTGGCCGGGCAGCAGGCTCAGCGCCGACGGCGTGCCCTCCCGGGCGAACTCGGCGTAGGCCTCGTCGACCACCACCATGCCCTCGGCCGCCTCCAGCACCCGGACGATGGTCTCCAGCGGCAGCGCGGTGCCGGTCGGATTGTTGGGCGAGGTCAGGAAGACGATGTCGGGCCGGTGCTCCGCCACCGCCGCCGCGGCCTTGCCGGCGTCGAGGGAGAAGTCGTCCTCGCGCACCCCGGAGATCCACTCCGTGCTGGTGCCGGTGGTGATGATCGGGTGCATCGAGTAGGACGGCTCGAACCCCAGCGCCGTGCGCCCGTGGCCGCCGAACGCCTGCAGGATCTGCTGGAGCACCTCGTTGGAGCCGTTGGCCGCCCACACCTGCCCGGGCGTCAGCCCGTGGCCGAGATAGCCGGCCAGGTCGGCGCGCAGCTCCTCGGCGTCGCGGTCGGGGTAGCGGTTGAGCCCGCCCGTGACCCGGCGCACCTCCTCGGCCAGGTCGTCGACCAGGGCCTTGGACGGGGCGTAGGGGTTCTCGTTCGTGTTGAGCCGGACCGGGACGTCGATCTGCGGCGCGCCGTACGGCGTCTTGCCTCGCAGATCGTCACGGATCGGCAGATCGTCCAGGTTCACGAGGACGGACTCTCCCCAGCGGTCGGTGCGGTCATGAGGGGATCCGCCAGTCGAAGCGGGCACGGACGGCGGCGCCGTGCGCGGGCAGGTCCTCGGCGTCGGCGAGCACCGACACGTGCGCCGCGGCGCCGGCCAGCGCCTCGCGGGTGTAGTCGACCACGTGGATGCCGCGCAGGAACGCCTGCACCGACAGCCCGCTGGAGTGGCAGGCGCAGCCGCCCGTGGGCAGCACGTGGTTGGACCCGGCGAGATAGTCGCCCAGCGAGACCGGCGCGTACGGGCCGACGAAGATCGCCCCGGCGTTGCGGATCCGGCCGGCCACCTCGGCGGCGCCGGCGGTCATGATCTCCAGGTGCTCGGCGGCGTAGGCGTTGACCACCTCCACACCCGCGTCGAGGTCGTCGACCAGCACGATGCCCGACTGCCGGCCGGCCAGCGCCTCGGTGATGCGGGCGGAGTGCCTGGTGGCCTCCACCTGACCCGGCAGCTCCTTGGCCACCGCCTCGGCCAGGTCCACACTGTCGGTGACCAGCACGGCGGCGGCGATCACGTCGTGCTCGGCCTGGCTGATCAGGTCGGCGGCCACGTGCACGGGGTCGGCCGTGTCGTCGGCCAGGATCGCGATCTCGGTCGGGCCGGCCTCGGAGTCGATGCCGATCCGGCCCTTCAGCAGCCGCTTGGCCGCGGCCACCCAGATGTTGCCGGGGCCGGTGACCATGGCGGCCGCCGGGCACTCCTCGGTGCCGTAGGCGAACATGGCGACGGCCTGCGCCCCGCCCACGGAGTAGACCTCGTCGACGCCCAGCAGCGCGCACGCGGCCAGGATCGTCGGGTGCGGCAGCCCGCCGAACTCCTTCTGCGCGGGGCTGGTCACGGCGAGCGACGGCACCCCGGCCTCCTGGGCGGGCACGACGTTCATGACCACGCTGGAGGGGTAGACGGCCCGCCCGCCCGGCACGTAGAGCCCCACCCGGTCGACCGGCACCCACCGCTCGGTGACGGTGCCGCCCGGCACGACCTGGGTGGTCACGTCGGAGCGCCGCTGGTCGCGGTGGACCAGCCGGGTGCGGCGGATCGACTCCTCCAGCGCCGCGCGCACCTCGGGACGCAGCTCGGCCAGCGCCCGCTCCAGCGCGGCCGCGGGCACCCGGGCCCGCTCGATCTCGACCCCGTCGAACCTGGCGGTCAGCTCCCGTACGGCGACCGCCCCGCGATGGCGCACCTCGTCGCAGATCGGCCGCACCTTCTCCAGGGCGGCCTCGACGTCGAGGTCGGCGCGGGGCAGCACGTCGCGCAGGTCACCCGGCAGGGAGCCGCGCAAGTCAATACGGGAAATCACCCTCCCTAGTCTACGGAGTCCAGCACGTGAGTCCCGTTTCGTCCATCATCCGGACATGCGCGCGTCGCCGATAGCATGGCGCCGTGATCGAGGAGAAGGACCTGCCGCACCTGCGGCGGTGCGTCGAGCTGGCCGCCCGGGCCCTGGCCGTGGGCGACGAGCCGTTCGGCTCGGTCCTCGTGGCGGCCGACGGCACGGTGCTGTTCGAGGACCACAACCACGTGGCGTCCGGCGACCACACCCGCCATCCGGAGTTCGAGCTGGCCCGCTGGTCCGCCGCGCGGCTGACGCCCGGGGAGCGGGCCGCCGCGACGGTCTACACCTCGGGCGAGCACTGCCCCATGTGCGCGGCGGCGCACGGCTGGGTCGGCCTCGGGCGCATCGTCTACGTCAGTTCGTCGCGGCAGCTCGCCGCGTGGCTGGCCGAGCTGGGCGTGCCGGCCCCGCCCGTGCGCACGCTGCCGATCAACGACGTGGTGCCGGGAGTCGTCGTGGACGGTCCCGTCCCGGGCCTGGACGACGAGGTGCGGGAGCTGCACCGCCGCTTCCACGCGCGCGCCTGACCGGGCGCCTTTACATCGTAGATTTCTTCAGTACGCGGAGGACCAGGACGTGGGCAAGCAGAAGGCGCACGGGGGCACCCCGGCCACGGTCGCGCTGACCAGGGCCAAGGCCGAGTTCACCCTGCACCCCTACGACCACGACCCGGCGGCGCAGGCCTACGGCGAGGAGGCCGCCGACGCGCTCGGCGTGCCGTACGAGCGGATCTTCAAGACGCTGGTGGCGGAGGTGGAGAGCGGCCTCGCGGTGGCCGTCGTGCCCGTCGCCGGCAAGCTCGACCTCAAGGCGCTGGCGGCGGCCCTCGGCGGCAAGCGCGCCGCGATGGCCGACGCGGCGAAGGTCGAGCGGGTCACCGGCTACGTGGTCGGCGGCATCAGCCCGCTGGGCCAGCGCAGGCAGCTGCCGACCGTGGTCGACTCCTCCGCCCTCGACTTCGCGACGATCTACTTCTCGGCCGGCAGACGCGGCCTGCAGATCGAGACCGCCCCCGCCAACCTCGTCACCCTCACCCGCGCCGCCACCGCCCCGATCGCCAGGCGCTAGCCGCCGGCCGGCGGGGCGGCCGGGAGGACGTGGGCGCCGGGTCCGCCGAAGCGCGGCGGACCGGCCGGGTGACGGCGGCGCGGCCACAGGTAGCGCGGCCGGGTCCCCCGCGGCCGGTCCCAGCGCGGCCGCTGCCAGCGACGCTGCCAGTGGGGGTCCCAGCCGAGCCGTTCACGGAGGCGGCGCCACAGGGCGCGGCGGGCCTCGGCGGCCTCGGCCTCCTTCAGGCCGGGCGTGTGACCCCCGCCGAAGCGGGACATGTCCGGACCCGGGAAGCCACGTGACGGGGTGTCGCGCAGCGCCGAGCGCATCGACTGCACCCAGATCGGCCCCGGCAGCGACGCCCCCTGGACCGAGCCGTAGTAGGTGCCGCCGATGGTCACGCCGCGCAGCGGGTAGCGGTAGGAGCCGCGGATGTCGCCCACGCTGACCGCGGCGGCCAGGTCAGGCGTGTAGCCGGCGAACCACGCCGAGGTGTAGCCGTTGTTCGTGCCGGTCTTGCCCGCCGCCGGCCGGCCGATGCCCTGCCCGCGCATCGTGCCCTTGTCGAAGACGCCCGTCAGGACGTGGTTGACGGCGTCGGCCACACCCCGGTCCATCGCCTGGCGGCAGGCGGGCGGCACGTGGGTGCGCCGCCCGTCCCGCGAGACGATCTCCACGATGGCCTGCGGGCGGCAGTACCGGCCGCGGCCGGCGAACGTCGCGAAGGCCGACGCCACCGTCACCGGGTCCATCTCGTTGACGCCGAGCGTGAACGTGGGCACCTCGCGCAACGGCTTGCCGTCGGCCCGCGCGATGCCGGCGGCCTTGGCCGTCCTGACCACGTTGCACAGGCCGACCTTGCGCTCCAGCAGCATGAAGAAGACGTTCACCGACTTCCAGGTGCCGGTCTCGATGCTGTGCGGGCCGCCCTCACCCTCGCCGCCGGCGTTCTGCACGCGGACGTTCGGGGAGTTGACCGGCCTGCCCCCGCAGTCGCGGTAGCCCTGCGCCGGCGTCATCGAACCGGGCGTCATGAAGCCCTGGCCGAACCGCCAGCCCTGCTTCAACGCGGTCGCCAGCGTGAACACCTTGAACGTCGAGCCGGCCTGCAGCCCCATCCCGCCGCCGTGGGCCCGGTCGGCCACCAGGTTGTAGGTGGTGCGGGCGCCGTTCTTGCGGTCGCCGGGGTTGCGGCCGAACTTCTTGCTGGCCGCCATCGCCCGGATCCGCCCGGTGCGCGGCTCGACCATCGCCTCCGCGGCCACCTCGGTGTCCTGCGGGTCCACCCGGGCGCGGATCGCCTTCTCCGCCGCCTCCTGCGCCACCGGGTCGAGGCCGGTGAGGATCGTCAGCCCGCCCCGCGCCAGCCGGGCCCGCCGCTCGTGGGCGGTGCTGCCGAAGGCCGCGTTGGTGAGCAGCTCGCGCTGGACGTACAGGCAGTAGTACGGGTAGGCGCTCTGCGCGCAGCCGCCGGGCTCCGGCCGCAGCCTCATGCCGAGCGGGCTGCGCTTGGCCGCCGCTGCCTGCGCCGGGGTGATCTGCCGCAGCTCCGCCATCCGGTCCAGGACGAGGTCACGGCGCTCCTTCAGCCGTGCCTGCCGCGCCGGGCCCAGCGAGGGGTCGGTCGCGTACGGCATGCGCACGGCGCCCGCGAGGGTGGCCGCCTGGGTGAGGGTGAGGTGGGCGGCCGTGGTGGAGAAGAAGCGCCGGGCGGCCGCCTCGACGCCGTGCGCGCCGGCGCCGAAGTAGGCGATGTTCAGGTACTTCTCCAGGATCTGGTCCTTGGAGTACTTCTTCTCCAGGGCCATCGCCAGCCGCAGTTCGGTGATCTTGCGGGCGACGTTGAGCGCCCGGGCCTGCTCGCGCTCCTCGTCGGTGCGGGCGCTCTCGACCAGGATGTTCTTCACGAGCTGCTGGGTGAGTGACGAGCCGCCCTGCTTGATGCCCCCCGCCTGGGTGTTGGTGAGCAGCGCCCGCAGGGTGCCCCGGACGTCGAGGCCGCCGTGCTCGTAGAAGCGGGCGTCCTCGACGGCCAGGATGGCCTGCCGCATGACGGGCGCCACCTGGGCCAGCCGGACCTGCGTCCGGTTGGCCTCGTAGAACTGGGCGAACGGCCTGCCGTCGCGGTCCAGCAGCCGGGTGACCTCCGACAGCGGCTCCTCGCGCGGCGCGGGCGGCAGGTCGAGGAACGTGGTGACGACGTCCTTGGCGGCGAGCCCCGCTCCGGTGACGGCGGGCGCGACCAGCGCCGCGGCCAGCACTCCGCCGAGCGCCGCGGCCGTGCCGAGACCGCCGATGCATCTGAGCACACTCACTCAGGTGATCTGCGACCGGCGGGCCCCCGGGAAACGCCCTGTGCCGACTCCTTTACCGTTCGCCCCGGATGTCAAGACCGATCTCTGCGGATGTCCAGACCCAGCGACGCGAACTGCTCGAACGGCCGGTGGTAGCCGCGCTCGATGTGGTGCACGCCGCGCAGCGTGGAGACCCCGTCGGCGACGGCGGCGGCCAGCACGGCCGAGAACCCGGCCCTGATGTCGGGCAGCGTCACGTCGGCGCCCCGCAGCTTCGACACGCCGCGCACGACGGCGGAGTGCCGGGCGTTGGTGTCGTGGTAGCGGCAGGCGGGCCCGCCCAGGCACTGGTCGAACACCTCGATCTCGCAGCCCATCTTCTGCAGCGCGGGCACGTAGACCAGGCGGTTCTCGAAGACCGTCTCGTGCAGCACCGACATGCCCTGGCTCTGCGTGAACAGCACCATGAGCGGCGTCTGCCAGTCGGTCATGAAGCCCGGGTGGGTGTCGGTCTGCACCGCGGCCGACCGCAGCCCCTCGGGCGGGGCGGTGGCGCACAGGTACTCGTCGTTGATGTCGAACCGGGCGCCCATCCGGGCCAGCGTGGTGATCGCGGTGACGAGGCGGTCCTGCGGGCAGCCGTGGACGCGCACCTCGCCACCGGTGATCAGCCCGGCCGCCAGGTAGGAGAACGCCTCGATGCGGTCGCCGGCCAGCCAGATGGACGCGCCGTGCAGCCGCTCGACGCCCTCGATGACGATCCGGCGGTCGGGCGACAGCTCGATCCTGGCCCCCATGCGCTGCAGGAACAGCGCCAGCTCGACCACCTCGGGCTCCATCGCCGCGTTCTTCACCACGGTCTTGCCCTCGGCGAGGACCGCCGACATGAGGATCGTCTCGGTCGCGCCGACGCTCGGGTAGGCCAGCTCCAGCCGGGCGCCGTTGAGCCGCTTGGCCTTGGCGTGGATGCCGGTCTCGCCCACCTCGACCTCGGCGCCCATCGCGCGCAGCGCCTCGACGTGGAAGTTCACCGGCCGCCGGCCGATCGGGTCGCCGCCGACCAGGGGCACGAACGCCTCACCGGCCAGGTGCAGCAGCGGGCCGAGCATGAGGATCGGGATGCGGTTCAGGCCGGTGAACGCGTCGGGCACCCGTGGCCGGATCTCCGGGCCCTGCCCGAGGCGGATCTCCGTCTTGGTGATCTCCACGTTGATGCCGAGGGCCTCCAGCATCGCCGCGGTGATGCCCACCTCGCCCACCTCGGGGGCGTTGTGGATGGTGCTCTCGCCGCTGCCGAGCATGGCGGCGACCATGTGCTTCGACACGGCGTTCTTGGAACCGCGGACCACCACGTCCCCGCGCAGCGGACCGGACGGTTCGATCAGCCAGACCTCTTCTTGATTCACGAAGCGAGCCTAACCGGGAGATAGCATCAAGCTGATCCTGGACGGCGAGGTGAGGGGGTCGCGTGGCGCGGCACGTGCGGGCTTTCGCGGTGACCGTCCTGCTCCTCGCCGCCACCGCGGTGCTCGCCGGGCTCGTCTGGTCGTGGGTGTCGCCGCGCGCGCCGTACCAGGTGACGGGGCGCGGGCAGGTGCTGGCCGACCCGACCACGCAGGCGCTGATCGCCGCCGACGGCTGGTTCGCGGTGATCACCGGCGGGCTGGGGCTGGCCTTCGGCGCGCTGGGCTGGTTCCTCGGGCGGCGCCACCAGCTCGCGGTGCTGCTGGGGCTGGGCGCGGGCGGGGTGCTCGCGTCGTTCGTGACGTACTGGGTGGGCTCGACGTTCACGCTGGGCGTGGTCACGGTCGAGGCGGCCGCCTCCCCCGGGGTCACGGTGGTGCCCGGCACGCTGCTGCTGACCGCCAAGGGCGTGCTGGTGTCGTGGCCGCTGTGCGCGGTGGCGTTCTTCGGGCTGCTGGAGGCCATGCACGGCTACCGCGAGTCGCCGCTGCGCAAGCCGTACGGGATCGGCTAGAGGGGCGGTCGGCGGGCGCCGTGACCGGTGGCCTGCTCGAACGCGCGGGCGGCGCGCAGCACCCGGGCGTCGGCGAACGGCCGCCCGACGATCTGCACGCCGACCGGCAGGCCGTCGGGGGTGAATCCCGCCGGCACGGACGCGGCGGGCGCGTGCAGCACGCTGATCCAGTACGCCGAGCGCATCCAGGCCAGGTAGTCGGGCAGCTCGACGCCGTTGATCTCGGTGACGTACGGCTGCCCGACGGGGAACGGCGGCACCTGGCTGACCGGCGCGATGAGCACGTCGTAGCTGTCGAAGAAGCCGGCCATCCGCTGGTAGAGGCCGCTGCGCAGCCGTTCGGCCCGTGCCAGGTCGTCGCCGGTGACCTTGCGGCCCTGCTCGACGTTCCAGGCGGTGTGCGGGCCGAGGCCGTCGAGGTCGCCGAACGACAGGGCGTAGTGCCAGGCCCGGTAGGTCCGGAAGGCTTCCTCGGCGTCGGACAGGTCGAGGTCCACCTGTTCCACGCGCGCGCCGAGCCGCTCGAACACGCCGGGCGCCGTCGCGGTGACCGCGGCCGTCGCCGGGTCCACCGGCAGCCCGCCGAGGTCGGGGCTCCAGGCCACGCGCAGCCCGGCGACGCCCTCCACCGGGTCGGCGGCGAACCGCTCCGTGATCGAGTACGGCGAGCGCGGGTCGAACCCCGAGACGACCGACATCATCAGCGTGACGTCCTCGACCGTCCGCGCCATCGGCCCGGGCACCGACAGCGTGTACCAGGCGGCCGTCGCGGACGGGGCCGGCACCCGCCCGGGTGTGGGCCGCAGGCCGACCACGTTGCAGAACGACGCCGGGTTGCGCAGCGAGCCGCCCATGTCGGTGCCGTCGGCCAGCGGCACCATGCCGGCGGCCAGCGCGGCGGCCGCCCCGCCGCTGCTGCCGCCGGCCGACCTCGTCAGGTCGTACGGGTTGCGGGTGGCGCCGAACACCTCGTTGACGGTGTGCGACCCGGTGCCGAACTCGGGCGTGTTGGTCTTGCCCACGGTGACGGCGCCTGCGGCCCGGAGCCTGCGCACGATCACCGCGTCGGTCTCGGGCACGTGCCCGGCGAACAGCGGCGAGCCGTACGTCGTACGGATGCCGGCGGTGTCCACGAGGTCCTTGTGCGCGACCGGCACCCCGTGCAGCGGCCCGGTCGGCTCGGCGGCGCCGGCCGTCCGGGCGTCGGCGGCCCTGGCGGCGTCGAGCGCCTGCTCGGCGGCGAGCGTCACGATGGCGTTGACCCGCGGGTTGACCTGCTCGATCCGGTCGAGGCAGGCCCGCAGCAGCTCGACGGCGCTGACCTGCCGGGTCCGGACCAGGCGGGCCATCTCGGCGGCGGTGAGGTAGTGCGGTGCGGTCACGCTCCGATCCTCCCCCACCGGTGCGCGGCGGGACACGGCGAGGGTTGCCAGGTCCCGCGCGTCGCGCTGGTCACTTGATCTTCGCGACTCGCCGTCGGCGGGGGACCCGGCCGGGGTCAGCCGCGTCCGCGCGTGCCGTCGAGGAAGGCCGTGCAGCGGGCCAGCAGGGCGATCAGCGTCTGCTGTTCCTCGTCGCTGAACTCCGCGGCGAGCCCGCGCTCGACGTGGATCGCGGCGGCGTCGGCGGCGTCCAGCGCCTGCCGGCCCCGCTCGGTGAGCCGGGTCTGCAGGATGTTCTTGTGCCATTCGTGCGGGGTGCGCTCGATCAGGCCCTGGTCCTGGAGGTTTCTGAGGATCGTGTTCATCGTCGGCGGCGTCACCCCGCATGCCCGGGCCAGCGCGGCGGCCGAGATGCCGGGGCTGTCCGCCAGGTGCAGCAGCGCGGCGTACTGCGGCACGGTCACGCCCGCCGGCCTGAGCGCGGCCTGCTTGGCCGCGTCGAGCGCCTGCACCGTGCGCTTGAGGTGGCCGCCCAGGCGTTCGGTGATGGGCATGGAGGTCATTGCTGCATGGTAACGGCACGATCGTCGCGAAGTTGACTAGCATTAGAGCTCTAACTATCGTTCGTGTGCATACTGATGATTGACTGCTCACGTCTGGAGTTCGGATGTCCCCCTACCCCCCGCCTTTCCGCACCGCCGCCCTCGCCGCGACCCTCGGCGTCACCGTCGCCCTCGCTCCCACCGCCCACCCCGTCGCCCTCGCTCCCACCGCCCACCCCGGCGTGGCGGCGGCCGCCGCCACGGGCGAGCACCCGGCCGGGCCGCTCGCCGCCGCGCGGATCACCACGGCCCACGAACTGCCCGGCGACCGCGTCTACCCCGAAGGGATCACCGCCGATCCCCGCACCGGAGCGCTCTACGTGGGCTCCTTCGCCGACGGCACGGTCTATCGGGCCATGCCAGGCAGACGCGTCGCCGAGGTCTTCCTGCCCGCCGGCGCGGACGGACGGCACACCGCCAACGGCCTGGCGGCCGACCGGGCGGGCAGGCTGTGGGTGACCGACTCCACCAGCGGAGTCCAGGTCTACGACCTCGCCAGCCGCGAGCCGCTCGCCCGCCTCACCGTGCCGGAGGGGGCGCCGACCTTCGTCAACGACGTGACCGTCGGGGCCGACGGCACCGCCTACCTCACCGACAGCCTGCGCGCCGTGATCTACCGGGTCACGCCCGCGCAGCTACGCCGGGCGCGCGGCAGGTCCGCGACGCTCACCCCGTACGCCGACCTCCGCGACGTCCTCGACACGCCCACCGGCGGGACACTCAACGGCATCGTCGCGGACCCCGCCGGGCGCCACCTGTTCGTCGTGGACATGGCGGGCGGCGACCTGTTCCGGCTCGACCCGGTCACCGGCGCGGTGCGGCGCGTGGCCCTGCGCGGCGGCGACATGGCGAACGCCGACGGCCTGGAGCTGCACGACGGCACCCTGTGGGTCGTGCACAACGTCGACAACGCCGTCAGCCGGTGGCGCCTCGCCCGGGACGGCTCGTCGGCGCGCCTCGAACGGCGGGTGACCGACGACGCCCTGCACCTGCCCACCACGCTGGCGCGCCGGCACGGACGGCTCTACGTGGTGCGCTCGCAGTTCGACAAGGGCGGCCCCATGGGAGAGGGCACGCCCAGCACGCCGTTCACCATCGCCGTGGTGCGCGGCATCTGACACCCGACCGTGACCGGGACCGGGACGGGGCGGGGGGCGGGTCCGGGACGGGGGCGGGTCAGCCGCCGAGGCAGGCCGGGCCGAGGAGCTCCTTCAGGTCGCCCATGAGCGCCGGTGACTGGGTCACGCGGAGCCGGTCCTCGACCCGCATGACCGTCGTCTTGGGCCCGTTGTGCACCTGCAGGTGCACCTCGGAGGTGCCCGGGTGGGTGGTGAGGATCTCCTTGAGCCGGCCGACCACCGGCGGCGTGCACCGGTTGAGCGGCAGGCTGACGAGGAGCGGCCCGCCCGCCTCCTGGGTCAGGTCGGGCGCCGTCACCTCCATGGCGATGATCTTGGCGACGTCCTCCCGCTTGTCGATGCGCCCCTTGACGAAGACGATCGCGTCCTCGGCCAGGATCGTCGAGCAGAGCTGGTAGGCGGACGGGAAGATCATGACCTCGATCGAGCCTTCGAGGTCTTCGAGCTGGGTCAGCACCCAGGTGTCGCCCTTTTTGGTGATCTTGCGCTGCACGCCGCTGAGGATGCCGCCCACGGTGACGATCTGCCCGTCGGGGCGGCTGTCGTCCTGCAGCGCGGCGATCGTGCAGTCGGCGCCCGAGGCGAGGATGTGCTCCACGCCGAACAGCGGGTGGTCGGAGACGTAGAGACCGAGCATCTCCCGCTCGAACTGGAGCAGGGTGTTCTTGTCCCACTCGCCGACCGGGATCTGCACGTCGAAGGTCTGGTCCTCGCCGCCGTCGACCGCGCCGAACAGCGAGTCCTGGCCGATCGCCTCGTTCTTCTTGATGTCGATGATCGCGTCGACGGCCTGCTCGTGCACCATGACCAGGCCCTTACGCACGTGGCCCAGCGAGTCGAACGCGCCCGCCTTGATCAGCGACTCGATCACCCGCTTGTTGCAGACGATCGCCGGCACCTTGCGCAGGAAGTCCTTGAAGTCGCCGAAGCGGCCCTTCTCCTTACGGGCCGCGATGATGCCGTCGACGACGTTGCCGCCGACGTTGCGGACCGCCGACAGGCCGAAACGGATGTCGGTGCCGCGCGGCGTGAAGTCGAAGTCGGAGTCGTTGACGTCCGGCGGGTAGACCTTGATGCCCATGCGCCGGCACTCGTTGAGGTAGAGGGCCGATTTGTCCTTGTCGTCCTTGACGCTGGTCAGCAGGGCCGCCATGTAGGCGGCCGGGTAGTTGGCCTTGAGGTAGGCGGTCCAGTAGGCGACGAGGCCGTAGCCGGCGGTGTGCGCCTTGTTGAAGGCGTAGTCGGAGAACGGCAGCAGGATGTCCCACAGCGCCTTGATGGCGGCGGCCGAGAAGCCGTTGTCCTGCATGCCCTTCTCGAAGAACTCGAACTGCTTGTCCAGCTCGGACTTCTTCTTCTTGCCCATCGCGCGCCGCAGCAGGTCGGCGCCGCCGAGCGAGTAGCCGGCGACCTTCTGGGCGATGGCCATGACCTGCTCCTGATAGACGATCAGGCCGTGGGTCGTGTCGAGGATCTCCTTGAGCGGCTCCTCCAGCTCGGGATGGATCGGGGTGATCTCCTGCTGGCCGTTCTTGCGCAGCGCGTAGTTGGTGTGCGAGTTGGCGCCCATCGGGCCCGGCCGGTAGAGGGCCAGGGCCGCGGAGATGTCCTCGAAGTTGTCGGGCCGCATCAGCCGCATCAGCGAGCGCATGCCGCCGCCGTCGAGCTGGAAGATGCCGAGCGTGTCGCCGCGCGCCAGCAGCTCGTACGTCTTGGCGTCGTCCAGCGGCAGCTCCAGCAGCTCGATCTGCTCGCCGGTGGTGCCCTCGATGGCCTTGAGACAGTCGTCGATGATCGTCAGGTTGCGCAGGCCCAGGAAGTCCATCTTCAGCAGGCCGAGCGTCTCGCAGGTCGGGTAGTCGAACTGCGTGATGATCGCGCCGTCGGAGTCGCGGCGCATGATCGGGATGTAGTCGGTCAGCACCTCGGACGACATGATCACGCCGGCGGCGTGCACGCCGGTCTGCCGGATCAGGCCCTCCAGGCCCTTGCCGAGGTCGATCGTCGCCTTGACGTCGACGTCCTCCTCGTAGAGCTTGCGCAGCTCACCCGCCTCGTTGTAGCGCGGGTGGTCCTTGTCGAAGATGCCGGACAGCGGGATGTCCTTGCCCATGACGGCGGGCGGGAACGCCTTGGACACCCGGTCGCCGAGCGCGTAGGGATAGCCGAGGACGCGGCCGGCGTCCTTGATGGCGGCCTTCGCCTTGATGGTGCCGAACGTGGCGATCATGGCGACCTTGTCGGCGCCCCACTTCTCGGTCACGTAGCGGATCACGTCGGCGCGCCGGCGCTCGTCGAAGTCGATGTCGACGTCGGGCATGGAGACGCGCTCGGGGTTGAGGAAACGCTCGAAGATCAGGCCGTGCGGGATGGGGTCGAGGTCGGTGATGCCGAGGGCGTAGGCCACCAGCGAGCCGGCCGCCGAGCCACGGCCAGGCCCGACGCGGATGCCGTTGTTCTTGGCCCACATGATGAAGTCGGCGACCACGAGGAAGTAGCTCGGGAAGCCCATCTGGACGATGACCCCGAGCTCCTTCTCCACCCAGGCCCGGTGCTCCTCGTCCACGCCGCCCGGGAAGCGGCGCTCCATGCCCTTCCAGACCTCCTGCCGGAAGAACTGCTCCTCCGTCATGCCCTCGGGGATCGGGAAGGTCGGCATGAGGTTCTTGAACTCGAAGAACCCGGTCGGATCGACCTTCTCCGCCACCAGCAGGGTGTTGCGGCAGCCCTCGGCCCACAGGTCGGAGGAGTCGACGGCGCGCATCTCGTCGGCCGTCTTGATGTAGTAGCCGGAGCCGTCGAACCGGAACCGGTCGGGGTCGGAGAGCTGCTTGCCCGTCTGGATGCACAGCAGGGCGTCGTGGGAGGCGGCGTCGGACTCGTAGGTGTAGTGGGAGTCGTTGGTGACCAGCGGCGGGATGGCCAGCTCCTTGCTGATCCTGGTCAGCCCGTCGCGGACGCGGCGCTCGATGTCGAGGCCGTGGTCCATGATCTCCAGGTAGTAGTTGTCCTTGCCGAAGATCTCCTGGAAGCGCGCCGCCGCCTGGAGCGCCAGGTCGTACTGGCCGAGCCGCAGCCGGGTCTGCACCTCGCCCGACGGGCAGCCGGTGGTCGCCATCAGCCCCTCGGCGTGCTCGGCGAGGATCTCGGCGTCCATCCGCGCCCACTTGCGCACGAACCCCTCGGTGTAGGCGCGCGAGCTGAGCTTCATCAGGTTGTGCAGGCCCGCCTTGTCGCGCGCCCAGATCGTCATGTGGGTGTAGTAGCCGCCCGCGGAGACGTCGTCCCTCTTCTGGTGCGGCTCGCCCCACAGCACCGGCTTCTTGTTGTGCCGCAACTCCGGCGCGACGTACGCCTCGATGCCTATGACCGGCTTCACGCCCGCGGCGGTCGCCTGCTTGTAGAAGTCGTAGGCGCCGTGCATGTTGCCGTGGTCGGTGATGGCGATCGCGGGCATGCCCAGCTCGCCGACCTGTTTGAACATCTGCTTGAGCCGTGCGGCCCCGTCGAGCATGGAGTATTCGGTGTGCACGTGCAGATGGACGAACGAGTCGCTGGACGACATGGAGCGGCGCCTCCGAGTCTGCGGGTCAGCCGGCCGGCCCGGCGCGTCCGGGCGGTCGAGGGTGTGCTCCGACTCTAGTGCTCCCCGCCGACAACCCGCGTCCGTACGAGGGGGCGGCGCGTCACCTGGCGACGACCTCCTGACACCCTGTCAGCCCGCCCCCCGCACCGGCTTCCGCACCGTCTCCCGGGCCACCTCCCGCACCGCCTCCCGGGCCGTCTCCGGGCCGTCTCCGGGCCGCCTCCCGGGCCGCCTCCCGCATCGTCTCCCGGGTCGTCTCCGGGCCGCCTCCCTCCGGGCGGGTCACCGGTGGGCGCGGCGTTCCTCCGCCAGGTGCAGGCCGGCCTCGATGACCGCGTTCATGATGGCGGCCAGCCGCTCCTCCCCCAGCTCGGGCGCGCGCCGGGCCATCCGCGCCACCAGGGCCCGCTCCCGCCCCGGGTCGCGGCCGGCGAAGCCGCCGACGGGCTTGAGCGTCTGCACGACGCCGGCCAGCGCGGCACGCCGCTCCAGCAGCGTGGCCAGGGCGGCGTCGACCCGGTCGATCGCCTCCCGGCACTCCTCCAGCGTGTCGGGCGTCTCGGGCCGGAGCAGCGCCCCCACGAGCGTCACCGCCTCCTCCGCCGCCCGCCGCCCACCATCCTCGAACCCGTCCTCGAACCCGCCCTCGGGACGGTCCTCGAACTCCCCCGCTGGACCGTCCGCTGCACCGATCGCGGCGTTGCGGGCCGCGCCGGAAGCGGCGCCACGAACAGCGCCGTGCCCGCCGCCCGCCTCGCCGCGCGATCTCGGGTACGGGACACCGTCCGGCCCCGCCCCGGCCGGATCCGCCACGATCAGGCCGTCGGCCCCGGCAGCCACCGCCGCGGCGGACAGCCCCGGGTCGGCGCGCACGTCGGCCACCACCGGACGGCCGGACGCCGCCCGTGCGGCCCGCAGCAGGCCGAGGTCGAGCCGCCCGCCCTCGCACAGGATCACCTGGTCGTCGCCCTCGGCCGCGCAGTAACCGGCCAGCGTGAGCCACTCCTCCAGCGACGCCGAGGGCCTGCGCTCCACCACCACGGGCAGCCCCAGCCCGGCGACGGCCCGGACGAGCGGGATGTCGCGGGTCCAGGCCGCGCCGACCACCACGCCGTCGGCCCGTTCGGCGATCCACGGCAGGTCACCGGCGCCGGACGGCTCCACCAGCCTCGCCCGCCCGCGCAGGGTCCGCGCCGCGTCCCCGCGCCGCTCGCGCAGGCTCACCCGGCCGCCGATCACCACGGCCGGTCCCGCGCCGACCGGCGTCCCGCCCAGGGTGACGACGCGGCGTTCCAAGGTCGATGACATCTCGGCTCCTCACTCGGGCCGGCCCTTCGGAAGCCGGCGGAAAACCAAAAAGGCAGAGACGGGCGTCTCTGCCTCTTGCCGACTCCAGGTGGTCGCTACCCGGCGACCGGCCCTCCCGGAGCCGGCTCGGTAAACGTGTAGCGACAGGTCATGTCAGAAACCCTACACCCGCCCTCCACCCGCCTCCGTTCCCTGAAGGAAGCGGCTTCTCGCCGAGCCGCTCGCGGGACTGCTCGCCGCAGTCAATCGTGACACCGGCCTGCGGCAGGCGGTGCGGCGATGCTCCGGCGCGGCGTCGCGCGACTGCCGGTGGCCCTCCACGCACCGCGCGAGCGCGGCGCACCGCCTGGCGGTGGGTCGCAGCGGAACTTGAACGACCTGCGCGCGCCCACCTCTCACGTTCCGTGACGAGACGACCACGATGTCGGCCGGTACGGCAGAACCCGGAAGGCCTCCGCCAGGCGCGGACCTCGCAGGCCAGAGCCCACTCAGGCCTCGGCGGGCCGCCCACTCCCGATCCACCCGACGGCCGAAGCCGCCGGCCCCCTCGGGAGGTCCTGACGGCGGACTGTCCTTCGAGCGAGTCGCCGATGATCCCTCGCTATGGGAGTATTTCTTGGCCTAGAGGGAGGGTTTGAGGCCGTTGATGTCGGATCGCAAGCGGGACGGACGCCGCATCGCCGGCCGCTACCAGCTGCTGGAACCCATTGGCAAGGGCGGGATGGGCATCGTCTGGCGCGCCCATGACGAGTTGCTGGATCGCACGGTGGCGGTCAAGGAAGTCCGTTATGCCGCCGCTCTGGGCGACGAGGTGCAGATGCTCAACCGGCGCACGATGCGCGAGGCGCGGGCGGCGGCCAGGTTCGAGCACCCCAACGTGATCGTCGTGCACGACGTGATCGAGGAGGACGACCGCCCCTGGATCGTCATGCAGCTCGTCCAGTCGCGCTCCCTGGGCGCGGTCATCAAGCAGGACGGGCCGCTGAAGCCGAAACGGGTCGCCGAGATCGGCCTGGCGGTGCTCGACGCCCTGCACCGCGCGCACGAGTCGGGCGTGCTGCACCGCGACGTCAAGCCCGAGAACGTGCTCCTGGCCGACGACGGCCGGGTGGTGCTGACCGACTTCGGCATCGCCACGCTGGAGACCGAGACACAGCTCACCGTGACCGGCCTGGCGGGCACTCCGGCGTTCATCGCGCCCGAGCGGCTCAAGGGGCTGCCCGCACGGCGCGAGTCCGACCTGTGGTCGCTCGGCGCGACCCTCTACACCGCCGTGGAGGGCCGCTCGCCGCACGAGCGCGGCATGGCGCTGGCCACCATGCACGCGGTGCTCACCGACCCGCCGGACCCGGCTCCCCACGCGGGCCCGCTGGCCGAGGTGATCGACCTGCTGCTGGCCAAGGAGCCGGTGCAGCGTCCCTCGTACGAGGAGACCGAGCGGCTGCTGCGCGAGGCCATCGCCGCCTCGACCCCGCGGCAGGTGAGCCGGCCCCCACGGGCCGATTCGCCGCGCGCCACCGCGGTGATGCCGGCCCAGCGGCCGGCCCCCGAGCCGGCTCCGATGGACGACGACGCCCCGACCGACCCGGATCTGCCGATGCCCGGAGCCGCCGGGACGCCGGCCCCCGAGTCCAGGCCGGCGCGGCCCGCGGCCAAGCCGCGTCCCATCTCGGCGCGGCCCTCGTCCGCGCGACCCGCCGCCCGGCCCGACGCGGCGCGGCCCGACTCCGCGCGTTTCGACTCCATGCGGCCCGACTCCGCGCGGCCCGACTCCGCGCGTGCGGAGTCGCGGGCCGAGGCCGGGCGCCCGGCGGCGGCGCGCACCCCCGCCCCGGCGCCCGCACCGGCCGACCCGTGGGCGGCGCAGCCCGCCCACGAGTTGCCCGAGACCGGCGCGCGGATCACCCCGGCGACCGGCGACCCCGACCGGCTCCTCCCCCCGACAGCGCTCTCCTCCCGGTCCGACCTGCGCGGCCGGCCCTGGCCGGTCGTCGCGGCGGCTGGCGCCGTCGTGCTGGTGGCGGCGATCGGCGGCTACCTGGGGCTCAACTCCGCCGCCGACGACCGCCCCGGCTCGACGCGCACCGGCGCCGTCGCCACGCCGTCCGCGTCCGCGTCCGTCTCCGCCTCCGAGTCGTCCGACGGCCCCCCGGCGTCGCCGACGGCCGAGTCGAGCCCGAGCGCGAGCCCCACCGAGACGGCGAGCCCGAGCGCCTCGCCCAGCGAGACGGCCGACGCGCTGCCCGACGGCTGGAAGATGTACAAGGACAAGAAGATGGGCTTCTCCGTCGGTCTGCCGAAGGGCTGGGACGTCCACACCCGCAACTCCAACCAGGTCACCTTCCGCGGCCCCGGCGCCGGCCCCAAGTCCTACCTGCTGATCGAGGAGGCGTCGAACCCGGGCCCCGATCCGTACAAGGACTGGATCAAGCAGGAGCCGATACTCAAGCACAACTTCGGTGGCTACGAGAAGCTCGACATCAAGAAGGTCGACTACCAGAAGGCGGCCGCCGACTGGGACTTCACCTGGAACGCCAACTCGGGTCCGTCGCGGGTGCGCAACCGGGGCTTCGTCACCGACAACGGCCGCGGCTACGCCATCTACTGGCACACGCTCAAGAGCAGGTGGAAGAAGGACCTGCACTTCTTCGAGGGCTTCTGCGCGACCTTCAAGCCCCGCAAGTAGGCTCGCCGACGTGGAAAGGCAGGTCGGCAACCGCTACCGCCTCGTCGAGCCGATCGGCGAGGGCGGCATGGGCGTGGTCTGGCGCGCCTACGACGAGCTGCTCGACCGCACCGTGGCGGTCAAGGAGGTCCGCTACTCCGGGGTCGCCGACGACGAGCGGGCCCAGCTCAACCGCCGCACCATCCGGGAGGCCCGGGCGGCGGGCCGGCTCGACCATCCCTCGGTGGTCGTCATCCACGACGTGGTCGAGGAGGACGGCCGGCCGTGGATCGTGATGCAGCTCGTCCGGTCGCGCTCACTGGCCCAGGTGGTCCGCGAGCGCGGGCCGCTGCCCGCCGGGCAGGTGGCGGTGATCGGCTGGCAGGTGCTCGACGCGCTGCGCGCCGCGCACGCCACCGGTGTGCTGCACCGTGACGTCAAGCCCGAGAACGTGCTGCTGGCCGACGACGGCCGGGTGGTGCTGACCGACTTCGGCATCGCCTCGCTGGACGCGGAGGCGGGCCTGACCGCCACGGGTGGCCTGGTGGGCACGCCCGCGTACATGCCGCCCGAGCGGCTGCACGGCGAACCGGCCCGGCCCGAGTCCGACCTGTGGGCGCTCGGCGCGACGCTGTACGCGGCCGTGGAGGGCGCGCCGCCGTACCAGCGCGACTCGTGGGCGGCGACGGTGGCCGCGGTGCTGCGCGACAAGCCCGAGCCGCCCCGGCGGGCGGGGCCGCTGACGCCCGTCATCATGGGGCTGCTGCACCGCGATCCGGCCGCCCGCATGCCGGCCGGGGAGGCCGCGCGGCAGCTCCGCGCCGCCGCGAGCCACGCCACGCCCGGCAGGGCTCCTGGTCACCCGACCCACCCCTCGCCGGGGGCCGCCTCCGGCCACCCGACCCTCCAGGCTCCGGGTCTCCCTGCCGCCGGTCATCCCGGCTTCGGCCACCCTCCTGCCGTCCATCCCGGTCCCGGCCGCCCTCCGGCCGGGAACCCCGATTCCGGCCACCCTCCGGCCGGTAACCCCGGCCACGTCGCCCACCCGGCGCACGGCGCTCCGGCCGGTCCTGGCGCCCGTGTGCCGGACGGTGGCGGAAGGCGGCGGCCGCGCGGCGTGCTGCAGGTGGTGGCCGCCGTGACGGCCGCCGCCGTGCTCGGCGTCGGCGCCATGCTGCTGACCAACCGTACCGACTCTCCGGGCGGCGGCACGGGCGCCACGGACCGGGCGGGCACGGCGACCTCCGGCGGCCCGGGCAGCGGCGCGCCCGCCACTCCCGCCACGCCCGCCACGCCCGTCGCCACCGGCATGGCAACCGCCACGGCGGCGACCCCCGGCGCCACGCCGTCCGGTCCCACGCGCGTCGCGCCGCCTCCCGGCTGGCGCTTCTACACCAACGCGGCCGGGCGCTTCTCGGTCGCCGTCCCGCGTGGCTGGCGGGCGGTCCAGAGCCGGGAGCGGGCCAGCGTCACCGTCCGGCCTCCCGGCTCGCCCAGCAAGCTGATCATCGAATGGACCGTCGCGGAGCGGCCATGGACGGACCCGGCGCGGCACTGGGCAGATCTGGAGAAGGAGATCCTGGCCAAGAGGGAGTTCTCCGGCTACCGGCGCCTGTCCATCGAGCCCACCACCTACCTGGGCCGCCCGGCGGCCGACTGGGAGTTCACCCGTGAGGCCGACGGCACCGTGATCCACGTGGTCAACCGCGGTTTCCGCACCGCCTCCGGCCGCCCGTACGCCATCTACTGGGAGACGACGGAGGCCCGCTGGCCGCGCGAGCGCCGCTACTTCGACACGTTCGCCCAGACCTTCACCCCCCGCTGAGGCGAGCGGCGGTGGAGGAGCAGGCGAGGTTCTGGCGGCATCCCGCGGTGCCCGACGTGGACCTGCTCAAGGCCCGCTACGTCACCCACCGCTTCGCCCGGCACGCCCACGCGGAGTACGCGATCGGGCTGATCCTGGACGGTGTCGAGGAGTTCGCCTACGGCGGCACCGTGCACCGGGCCGGCGCGGGGGAGATCGTGCTGGTGAACCCGGAGGTCGCGCACACCGGCCACGCGGGCGTGCCCGGCGGCTGGGCGTACCGGATGCTCTACCCGTCGCTGGAGTCGATGACCGAGATCGCCGCCGACCTGGGCAGGGCGGGCGCCACGCCGTACTTCCCCGAGCAGGTGGTGCGCGACCCGGCGCTCGCCGCGCTGCTGGAGCGGGCGCACCGGGCGGCCGAGCGGGGCGACGGCCTTGCGGCCTCCACGCTGACGCGCACGCTGTTCGGCCGGTTGCTGGCCCGCCATGGGGCGCCGGGCCCGCTCACCGATCCCCTCGCCGGTCGCGGAGCGGTGCCCGCCGGGGCGGGGCGGCGGGCCGTCCGCGAGGCGATCGAGGTGCTCGGCGCGAGCCTGGCCGACCCGCCGACGCTCGACCGGCTGGCGGAGACGGTGCGGGCCAGCCCGTTCCCGCTGCTGCGGGCGTTCAAGGCCGAGACGGGGCTGCCGCCGCACGCCTACCTCACCTCCCTGCGGGTCCGGCGGGCGCGCCGGCTGCTGAAGTCGGGCCGGCCGCCCGCCGAGGTGGCGGCCGAGGTGGGCTTCACCGACCAGGCCCACCTGAGCCGGCACTTCAAGCGGATCGTCGGCGTGCCGCCGGCGGCGTACCAGCGGGCCGCAGGAACGTACAAGACCTGACATCGTCCCAGGTCATAGCCTCGGGTGGTATGGAAGAGACATCACACCGCGCCGCCGCGATACGGGACGGTCTGGGCGTGGGCGTGGCCGTGGGGCTGGCCGGGCTCGCCTTCGGCGCCGCTGCCGTCACCGCGGGCATGAGCATCGCCCAGGCGTGCGTGCTGAGCCTGCTGGCGTTCACCGGGGCCTCGCAGTTCGCGCTGGCCGGCGCCGTCGGGGCGGGCGGCGACCTCGCCGCGTCGGCCGCCGGGGCGCTGCTGCTGGGCGGCCGCAACACCCTGTACGGCCTGCGCCTGGCCGGACTGCTGCGGGCGAGTGGTCCGCGCAGGCTCGTCGTCGCGCAGGGCGTGATCGACGAGACCACCGCGGTGGCGCTGGCCCAGCCGAACCCGGCCGCGGCCCGGGCGGGCTTCACCGCCACGTTCGCCGCCGTGTACGTCACCTGGAACCTCACCACCCTCGGCGGGGCCGTCGGCACGTCGTTCCTGGGCGACCCGCGCATGCTGGGGCTGGACGCGGTGGGCCCGGCCACGTTCCTGGCGCTGCTGTGGCCGCGGCTGACCCGCAGCGCCGAGCTGCGGTGGCTGGCGGCGGGCGGCGCGGCGATCGCGCTGGCCGCCACGCCGTTCCTGCCGCCGGGCGTGCCCGTGCTGCTGTCGGCCGTGGCGGTGCTGGGGGTGATGGTGCGATGACGCTGTGGTGGGCGGTCGCCGTGGTCTGCGCCGGCTGCTACGCGCTCAAACTGGCGGGGCTGGCGGCTCCGCGCTGGGTTCTGGAGCATCCGGTGGTGAGCCGGTTCGCCGAGCTGGTGCCGGTCGCGCTGCTCGCGGCGCTGGTCGCGGTGCAGATGTTCAGCGAGCAGGGACGGCTGTACGTCGACCCGGCCCGGACGGCCGGCCTCGCCGCGGCGGTGGTCGCGCTGCTGCTCCGCGCGCCCTTTCTGATCGTCCTGGCCATTGCCGCCCTTGTTACTGCCCTTGTCCGGGTTCTCGGCGGGTAGTCGGCCCCTGAGATCGGCGCACGCGCGGCGGTCACGTCGTCACCGTCTGCCTGCTCACCGTGGCGGTGGCGGGGCTGCGCACCGCGGAGGGGAGCCGTGCGGGTCTCATGCGAGCCGCTCCGGGATCGGCGCCAGAGCGTAGTTGGCCCATACGAAGGCGTCCATCTGGTGCTGGTCACCGGAGAGATTGACCACCCGGTCGACCTTGCCGTCGGCGTCGAAATGCCACACCAGTGCCCACAGGGTGTCCACCTCGCCGATGCCCTGAGTCGTCCAGCCGCGGTGGATGTCCACGACGTGGTCCTGGTTGGCCTCCAGAAACACCGGTTCGGCCTGGAAACCGGCCTTTCCGAGTTGCTCCAGGAAGGCGGCCACCTCCGGCACACCGCGCTTGACACCCGACAACGGATGGCGGCCGGGGATGATCCACTCGATGTCGTCTGCCAGCACCGACCGCATGCCGTCGAGGTCGTGTGCGGCATAGGCGGCGAAGAAGCGCTCGATGGCCTCGATCTTGTTCATGGCGATCCTCAGGTGTAGGTCGAAGCGGCCTTGGGTTGACGCTGCATGGCGGGAAGCCCCTCGGGTCACGAGCGGGCGCCTGGGGGATTCATGCGGACAGCATGGCGACCCACATGGTGGACTGAACACCCGAAAAGGCTGCACATGTGCTTGCATACTCCTGCACGTAGACGTGAGGTGATGATGAGCCTGGCCGACCTCGGACTGACCCCCGAGCAAGAACGCGCCTACCGCTACTTCCTGCGCAACCCGCGCGCCGATCGGCAGAGCGCCGCCCTGGACCTCGTCATGCCCGAGGTGGATCGGTCGATCGTTGAGCTGCAGACGCTCGGCCTGCTGGACGCGTCTCTGATCGCGATATCTCCCACCGCCGCGGTGGACCTGCTGGTACAGCGGCGCATCGAGCAGACCCGGCGCCAGCTCACCGAGCTCACCTCAGCCTGGGACGTCGTCAGGGAACTGGCCGAGGAACAACGCCGGGGCCGTCCGGTCCAGCTCGTGGAACACCTTCCGGACGGACAGAGCGTCACCAGCCGTACCCGCGCCCTGCTGAGCGCTGACGCCGATGACTACATGCACATGAAGTCACACGCCCTGATCGGCGACCCACGCTACGATGCCGCCCCCTTCAAGCGCGCGCTGGCCGGAGGGTTGACCAGCCGGACTCTCTTCTCCGTCCGCGCCCTGGAAGATCCACGGCAGGAGTCCCACGCCAAGCAGTTGCACGCCCTCGGAGATCTGCACCGCGTCACCGCCGAGCCGATCCGGCACATGGCCATCGTCAACCGGTCCGTCGCCTTCGTCCAGGCCGACCCGACCGGGCCGAAGGCCGGTGCGCTGGAGATCCGCCAGCCGGGGGCGGTCGCGATGCTCGTGGACGTGTTCGAAGGCATGTGGGCGCGGGCGCGGGACCTGGACGACCTGCCGCTGTCGCCGATCGAGCAGCGGGTGCTGCGGGCGCTGACCGTCCACGGCACCGACGAGGCCGCCGCCCGGTCGATCAACGTATCGGTCCGCAAGTTCCGTACCCACGTCGCCGCCCTCATGACTCGCCTGGGCGCCGACACCCGTTTCCAGGCAGGCGCCCTGGCCAACGAGCGCGGCTGGCTGTGAGGCGCCCTTTCTGCCGTCCTGCTCATTGCCCTGGCTATTACTGCGCTTGTCCGGGTTTTTAGCGGGTAGTCGCCCTCCATGTCCGAATCAGCGGGGATGGTCGGTGGACGATACCGGCTGCTCAGGACCATTGGCCAGGGCGGCATGGGAACGGTGTGGCAGGCGCACGACGAGGTGCTGGGCCGCGACGTCGCGGTGAAGGAGGTGCATCCGCCCCCGGATCTGACGGGCGCCGAACGCGACGTGTTCAGCGTCCGCACCTTCCGCGAGGCGCGGGCGGCCGGGCGGGTGGCGCACCCGGGGGTCGCCGCGGTCTACGACGTGCTGGAGGAGCGCGGCCATCCATGGATCGTCATGCAGTTCGTCCGGTCGCGCACGCTGGGCCAGCTCGTCCGTGACGACGGTCCCCTCCCGCCCTCCCAGGCGGCGGCGGTCGGGCTGCAGCTGCTGGAGGCGCTGCACGCGGCGCACGCGGCGGGCGTGCTGCACCGGGACGTCAAGCCGGACAACGTGCTGCTGACCGACGACGGCAGGGCGGTGCTGACCGATTTCGGCATCGCCACCACCGAGGACGAGGCTCCGGTCACCCGGACCGGCATCCTGCTCGGTACGCCCGCGTTCATCTCCCCCGAGCGGGCCGCGGGCGGCCAGGCCACCCAGGCCTCGGACCTGTGGTCGCTGGGGGTGACGCTGTACGTGGCCGTCGAGGGCCACTCGCCGTTCCAGCGCCCGCATGCCCTGGCCACGCTCGGCGCGGTCATGCACGACGAGCCGGCGCCGCTGTCCCGCGCGGGCGCGCTGGGGCCGGTCCTGCTCGGATTGCTGCGCAAGGACCCGGCCGAGCGGATGACGCTGGACGAGGCGCGGATGCGGCTGCACGCCATCGTCGCGGGCAGCGCCCCCGAGCCGACAGCGCCGGTGGCCGTCCCGCCGATCCCCCGCCAGGCGCCTCCGCCCGGGGCGACCCCGCCCGTCCCGCCGGGCGCGTCCGGACCGCCGGCCCCGCAGCAGGCGCAGGCTCCGCCGGACGCGCAGGCCCCGCCGTCGCCCCGCCGGCGCACCTCGCTGCTGGCCCTGGCGGCCGGGGTGGTCGCCGTCGGGCTGGCCACGGGCGGCACCGCCTGGTGGTCGCAACGGGACGGGGCCGACCGGCCGCCGGCGACCGTACCGGCCGTCGTGAACTCGCCGAAGCCGTCCGCCGGGGAATCGCGCCCCTCCGCCGACCCGCGCGCCACCGAGCCCGCCACCGGACCCACCACCCAGACCGCGACCGGGCCCGCCGAGCCGCGCGTACTGCAGAGCGAACAGCCGCCGGACGAGCCCCGGTCGCAGCCGACCGCCCAGCCCCGTTCGGACGAACCGAACCGTGAGCCGAACCGCGAGCCCACGCGGCAGCCGACACGGCAGCCGACGAAGAAGCCCACCGAGGAGCCGTCCCGCGAGGAGTCGGGCGACCGGCCCGCCTCACGCGACCCGGGCCAGGTCGAGCCGTCCTCGGACGGCGGCGACGCAGACGCCGGCAAGAGCGGGGAGAACGGCGGGAACGCCCAGCGGGGTGACGGCGACCAGCCGCAGGAGGTCGCCGCGAAGGGCCCCGAGACGCCCTGACGGGCGGGCGGGGCGGACGGACGGACGGGCAGGGCGGGCGGGCAGGGCGGGGCGGTCAGGACTCGGCGCGCACCAGGTCGAGGGCCTTCTGCAGGTCCTCGGGGTAGTCGGTGCCGAACGACACCCACTCCCCCGTGCCCGGGTGCTCGAACGCGAGCGACACGGCGTGCAGCCACTGCCGGCCCACGCCCAGCCGGGCCGCGATCGTCGGGTCGGCGCCGTACATGAGGTCGCCCACGCAGGGGTGGCGCAGCGCCGACATGTGCACCCGGATCTGGTGGGTGCGGCCCGTCTCCAGCTTGATGTCGAGCAGCGACGCCGCCCGGAACGCCTCGATCGTGTCGTAGTGGGTGACCGACGGCTTGCCGCCCGCCACCACCGCGAAGCGGCCGTCGCCGGACGGGTGCCGGTCGATGGGCGCGTCCACCGTGCCGCGGAACGGGTCGGGATGGCCCTGCACCAGCGCGTGGTAACGCTTGTCGACCGTGCGCTCCTTGAAGGCGCGCTTCAGCCAGGAGTAGGCGTGCTCGCTCTTGGCCACCACCATCACGCCGGTCGTGTTGGCGTCGAGCCGGTGCACGATGCCCTGGCGTTCGGCCGCGCCGCTGGTGGCGATGGTGTGCCCGGCGCCGAGCAGGCCGCCGAGGACGGTGGGGCCGGTCCAGCCGACGGTCGGATGGGCGGCCACGCCGATGGGCTTGTCGACCACGACGATGTCGTCGTCCTCGTGGACGACGCGCATGCCGGGCACCGGCTCGGCCACCGGCGCCGGAGCGCTCACCGGGGGCGGGAGCGTCACGTCGAGCCAGGCTCCGGCGTGCACCCGGTCGGACTTGGCGGGCTGCCGGCCGTCGACCAGCACCTCGCCGGCCGTGATCAGCTCGGCCGCCCGGGTGCGGGAGAAGCCGAACAGCCGCGACAGGGCGGCGTCGAGCCGCTCGCCCTCCAGCCCGTCGGGCACGGGCAGGCTCCGCTGCTCGCTCAACCCTTGCCCTCCCTCGTTCCGTCGATCTGGTAACCCCGCCAGGCCAGGACCACCGCCAGGATCCCGCCGCAGACGATCGCCGAGTCGGCGATGTTGAAGATGGGGAAGTAGTCGATCACGGGGAAGTTGCCGGGCAGGACCTCGATGAAGTCGACCACGTGACCCTGGAACTGCGTGCTCCTGCCGAAGCCCGAAGGATAGCGCAGCAACCGGTCGGTCAGGTTGCCGAACGCCCCGCCGAGGAGCAGGCCCAGGGTGAAGGCCCACGGCCGGCTGCCGAGGGTGCGCGCCGTGCGCAGGATGGCGATCACCACACCGGCCGCGATGAAGGTGAAGACGATCGTCATCCCGGTGCCGATGCTGAACGCGGCGCCCGAGTTGAAGATCAGCCTGAACTGCAGGACGCCCGGCAGGACCACGAGGGGACCCTGGCGATCCTCCAGGGCGCCCAGCGCCCACGTCTTCGTCGCGAGGTCACTCACGTAGATGACCGCCGCCAGCGCGCCGAGAACGGTGAGCAGCAGGCGGCGGTCGCGCCGGGACGCGCCCTGCGGCGCTACCGGCGTTCCTCCCTCTGCTTGCAGGTCACGCACAGCGTCGCCCTCGGGAACGCCTGAAGGCGTTCCTTGCCGATCGGCTTGTGGCACGATTCGCACACTCCATAGGTCCCTGCGTCGATCCTGGCGATCGCACGTTCGCTCTGCGCGAGCAGGTCGCGCGCATTCAGGGTAAGGGCGATCTCGCGTTCGCGCTCGTACGTCTTCGCGCCGGCGTCCGCCTGGTCGTCACCCGCTCCCTGGGTGACGTCACCGGAGGCGATCTCCATCTCGTGCCGCAGGATGTCGGCGTTCAGCTCGTCGATCTCCCGCTGCAGGACGCCGCGTACCTCGGCCAGCTCATCGTCGGACCACATCGCGGGTGTAGCGGTCTGCGTGACTGCCGTCATGGCGCCTCCCTGGTGACAAGGCCGCTGATCAAGGCCTGAATGGTGCGGGCAGCTTAGGTGCCCCTGTAACAGAGCGGCAAACGACCCTCCGGCCGATTTACCTCTCCCGTACTATCCAGTCGCGCCCGTTCAACTCCTGCCGAGCCCAAGTCCATTCCCCAACTTTGTCGCCGTTTGCGAGTTGCCGACCGGAGCCAGGGCTCTCACCAGCGAAACCCGGAAGCCATACGCCCCGCTCTGCGTTATGGTGTGAAGCACTGCAAGGCGTTGATGGGGCCCTCGGCTGTGAGGGATATCACCCCGGAGCCGCCGGAAGAACGGCTCCCCGGAGCTCACTAGACCCGGCAGCAGGCCAATGAAGTGGGCCTCGGTCTCCCGAGGCCAAGAAGGGTGGTACCGCGGGGCCGTGTCCGGCTTCGTCCCTTCACGCCGATCTGTCGTTCAGTGACCGCGTGGAGGCTCGCCCGAGATGTCGTCCCCTACTTTCCGCTCTCTTCCCGCGCAGGTCGACCTGCCCGCGCTCGAGCGCGAGGTCCTCGACCGGTGGCGGGACGGGAAGATCTTCGAGCGTTCCGTCGAGCAGAACGACGGCAACCCCGCCTGGGTCTTCTACGAGGGCCCGCCCACCGCCAACGGGCTGCCCGGCGTCCACCACGTCGAGGCCCGCGTCTTCAAGGACATCTTCCCCCGCTACAAGTCGATGCGGGGCTTCAGCGTGCCGCGCAAGGCCGGCTGGGACTGTCACGGCCTGCCGGTCGAGGTCGGCGTCGAGAAGGAGCTCGGCCTCTCCGGCAAGCGCGACATCGAGGCGTACGGGATCGCCGAGTTCAACGCCCGGTGCCGTGAGTCGGTGCTGCGGCACGTCGACGCGTTCGAGCAGATGACCGAGCGGATGGGCTACTGGATCGACCTGTCCACCGCCTACCGCACCATGGACCCCTCCTACGTCGAGTCGGTGTGGTGGTCGCTGAAGGTCATCTTCGACAAGGGGCTGCTGTTCCGCGACTTCCGCATCACGCCGTACTGCCCGCGCTGCGGCACCGGCCTGTCCGACCACGAGCTGGGCCAGCCGGGCGGCTACGAGACCGTCTCCAGCCCGTCGGTGTACGTCCGCATGCCCGCCACCTCCGGCCCGCTGGCCGAGCTGGGCGCGTCCCTGCTGATCTGGACGACGACGCCGTGGACGCTCGTGTCCAACACGGCGGTGGCCGTGCACCCCGACGTGACCTACGTGGCGGCGCGCACCGCCGACGGCGAGGTGCTGGTGGTGGCCGAGCCGCTGCTGCACGTGCTGGGCGAGGGCGCCACCGAGGTGGCCCGTCTCACCGGGCGGGAGCTGGAGCACACCACCTACGCCCGGCCGTTCGAACTGGTCGACATCCCCGACGCCCACCATGTGGTGCTCGGCGACTACGTGACGGTCGAGGACGGCACCGGCCTGGTGCACCAGGCTCCGGCGTTCGGCGCCGACGACCTGGCGGTGATCAAGCGGTACGGCCTGCCGGTCGTCAACCCGATCGGCCCCGACGGGCGCTTCCTCGACGAGGTGCCGATGGTCGGCGGCATGTTCTTCAAGGACGCCGACGAGACGCTGACCGGCGACCTGCGGGCGCGCGGGCTGCTGTTCCGCGGCGGCCACTTCGAGCACAGCTACCCGCACTGCTGGCGCTGCCACACGCCGCTGCTCTACTACGCGCTGCCGTCCTGGTACATCCGCACCACCGCGGTCAAGGACGCGATGCTGGCGGAGAACGCGAAGACCAACTGGTTCCCCGACACGATCAAGTGGGGCCGGTTCGGCGAGTGGCTGCGCAACAACGTCGACTGGTCGCTGTCGCGCTCGCGCTACTGGGGCACGCCGCTGCCGCTGTGGGTGTGCTCGGCCGACGAGGGCCACGTGACGTGCGTCGGCTCCCTGGAGGAGCTGGGCCGCCTGGCCGGCCGCGACGTGTCGGCGCTCGACCCGCACCGCCCGTACGTGGACGACGTCACCTTCGGCTGCCCGGAGTGCGGCGAGACGGCCGTGCGAGTGCCCGACGTGATCGACGCCTGGTACGACTCGGGGTCCATGCCGTTCGCCCAGTGGGGGGCGCGCGGCAAGCCGGAGGGGGTCTACCCGGCGCAGTTCATCTGCGAGGCGACCGACCAGACCCGCGGCTGGTTCTACTCGCTGATGGCGGTCGGCACGCTGGTGTTCGGCCAGTCCTCCTACGAGAACGTGCTCTGCCTCGGCCTCATCCTGGCCGAGGACGGCCGCAAGATGAGCAAGCACCTCGGCAACGTGCTGGAGCCCATCCCGCTGATGGACGAGCACGGCGCCGACGCGCTGCGCTGGTTCATGGCCTGTTCCGGCTCGCCGTGGTCGGCCCGGCGGGTCGGTCACCACGCGCTGGAGGAGATCGTCCGCAAGGTCCTGCTGACCTACTGGAACACCGCGTCGTTCTTCACCCTCTACGCCGGCGCCGAGTCGTGGTCGCCGGCGATGCTCGCCGACGCGCCGCCCGCGGCCGAGCGGCCGCTGCTCGACCGGTGGGCGCTGGCCGAGCTGCACCGCACGGTGGCCGAGGTGACCGCGTCGCTGGACGAGTACGACACGCAGCGGGCCGGCCGCCGGCTCGCCGAGTTCCTCGACGACCTGTCCAACTGGTACGTGCGCCGCTCCCGCCGCCGCTTCTGGCAGGGCTCCCGCGAGGCGTTCGCCACGCTGTACGAGTGCCTGGAGACGGTGACCCGGCTGATGGCGCCGATCGCGCCGTTCGTCACCGACTACCTGTGGGACGTGCTGCGCTCCCCCGAGGCGCCGCCGTCGGTGCACCTGACGTCGTGGCCGCAGGCCCGCGCGGAGCTGATCGACCCGGCGCTGTCGGAGCAGATGGCGCTGGTCCGCCGCCTGGTGGAGCTGGGCCGCTCGGCCCGCGCCTCGTCCGGCGTCAAGACCCGCCAGCCGCTGCGCCGGGCGCTCGTCGGCGCGCACGGCTGGCCGTCGCTGCCGGCCGAGCTGCGTGATCTCATCGCCGACGAGCTGAACGTGCAGGTCCTGGAAGACATGTCCGGCTTCAGCGCCGACCTGGTGTCCTACACGGTCAAGCCGAACTTCCGGGCGCTCGGCAAGCGGTTCGGCTCTCAGACGAAGCTGGTGGCCGCCGCGGTGTCGGCCGCCGACCCGGCCTCGCTGGCTCCGACCCTGCGCTCCGGCGGCACGGTGACCGTCGAGGCGGCCGACCTCGGGCCGGTCACGCTCGGCGCCGACGACGTGATCGTCACCGAGCACCCGCGGTCCGGCTGGGCCGTGGAGACGGGCGCCGTCGACACGGGCACCGGCGAGACGGTCGCGCTCGACCTGGAGCTGACCGACGAGCTGCGCCGCGCCGGGCTCCTGCGCGAGGTCATCCGGCTGGTGCAGGAGGCCCGTAAGGCCACCGGCCTGTCCATCACCGACCGGATCGACCTGTGGTGGACCGCCACCAACGCCGACCTGGCGCAGGCGCTGGCCGCGGACGGCGGCCTGGTGGCCGAGGATGTGCTGGCCACGTCCGTCACCGAGGGCAGCCGGCCGGACCTGCCCGCGCACACGGACGCGGACCTGGGCCTGACCTTCCAGCTCCGCCGCGCCTGACCCGTCCGGGGCGGGGCGTCTCCGCGACGCCCCGCCCCTCGGACAGTCTCCTGAGGGCCGGCCGGCCTCAGTTCAGCCAGGCTCAGGCACAGCTCAGACACGGCTCAGACACGGCTCAGGCAGGGCTCGGGCAGGCGACGGCCCGCCGCAGGTGCTCGGCGGTCGCAGAGCCCTGTGCGGTGAGCAGCCTCGCCGGGGTGCCCTCGAAGATCACCCGGCCGCCGTGCCTGCCACCGCCGGGCCCGAGGTCGATCACCCAGTCGGCGCGCTTGACGACCTCCAGGTTGTGCTCGACGACGATGACGGTGTTGCCCCGGTCGACGAGGCGGTCGAGAAGGTCCAGCAGGGCGCCGACGTCGGCCGGGTGCAGCCCGGTGGTGGGTTCGTCCAGGACGTACACGCTGCCCGTCCGGTGCAGCTCACCCGCCAGCTTGAGCCGCTGGCGCTCCCCACCGGACAGGGAGCTGGTGGGCTGGCCGAGCGTCAGGTAGCCGAGCCCCACCTCCACCAGCGTGCGCAGCCGCGCGTTGACCGCCTTCTCCGGGAAGAACTCCACGGCCTGCTCCGCCGTCAACGCGAGCACGTCCACGATGGTCCTGCCGCGCAGCTCGTACCGCAGCGCCTCCGGGCCGAACCTGCCGCCGCCGCACGCCTCGCACACCCTCGTGACCGGGTCCATGAACGCCAGGTCGGTGTGGATCTCGCCGCGCCCCTCGCACACCGGGCAGGCCCCGGCGGAGTTGTGGCTGAACAGGCCGGGGTCCGCGCCGCCGGCCCGGGCGAACAGCTTCCGGATCGGGTCCAGCACGCCCAGGAACGACGCGGGGCTGGAGCGGGCCGAGACGCCGATGGCGCCCTGGTCCACCACGACGGCCTCGGGGTAGCGGGCGGCGAACACCTCGCCGACGAGCGTGGACTTGCCCGAACCGGCCACGCCGGTGACGCAGGTGAGCACGCCCGCGGGCAGCTCGACGGTGACGTCGTCGAGGTTGTGCAGGCTCGCCCCGTCGATGCGCAACGTCCCCACCGGCTCGCGGACCACGGTCTTCACCGGGGCCCGGTGGCCGAGATGGCGGCCCGTGAGGGTGTCCGCCCGCGCGAGCCCGGCGACAGGGCCCTGGTAGACGACCCGGCCGCCGTGCGTCCCCGCTCCGGGGCCCAGGTCCACGACGTGGTCGGCGACCGCCACCACGTCGAGGTCGTGCTCGACGACGAGCACGGTGTTGCCCTTGTCCCGCAACGCCAGCAGGAGGTCGTTCAGCCGGCCGACGTCGCTCGGGTGCAGCCCGGCGCTGGGCTCGTCGAAGACGTACGTCATGCCGGTCAGGGCCGAGCCCAGGTGACGGACCATCTTCAGCCGCTGCGCCTCCCCGCCCGACAGGGTGGACGTCTCCCGTTCCAGCGTCAGGTAGCCCAGGCCGATCCGCTCCACCCGGCTCAGCGCGGCGCGGGCGGTCGCGGCGACCGGGTTGTCCAGACCGTCGAGGACGGCGATGAGGTCGGTGACCTCCATCCGGCCGTAGTCCGCGATGGTGTGCGGCCCGATCGTGGTGCGCAGGGCCGCCTCGTTCAGCCTGGCGCCCGCGCAGGTCGCGCAGACACCCTCGGTGACGAAGGCCCGGACCGCCTCGCGGGTCCTGCCGGCCAGCCCCGACAGGTCCCGCTTGAGGTAGAGGCGGGTGAACCGGTCGGCCACGCCCTCGTAGTCGACCTTGTTGAGAGTGCCGTTCTTGCCGCGGACGTCCACCGTGAACCCGGCGCCGTGCAGGAGCAGCTCGCGCTCGTCGGGGGTGTAGTCCCTGACGGGCTTGGCCGGGTCGAACGTGCCGGACCTGGCGTAGATCTGCCACTGCCAGGTGCCCACCCCGAACAGCGGGAACCTGATCGCGCCCTCGTCCAGGGACCTGTCCTCGTCGAGGAACCTGTCGAGGTCCAGCCGGACCGCCCTGCCCAGGCCGTCGCACGCGGGGCACATCCCGGCCGGGTCGTTGAAGGAGTACGCGAACGAGTAGCCGGCGCTCGGCGTGCCGTACCGGGAGAACAGCACCCGGATGACGGGGAAGACGTCGGTCATGGTGCCGACGGTCGAGCGGGCGTTGACCCCGACGGGCTTCTGATCGACGACGATGGCCGCGCCGAGGTTGGCCAGGTCGTCCACCTCAGGCTTCTCATAGGCCGGCAGGCGGTTGCGGACGAACCAGCTGAAGGTCTCGTTGAGCTGCCGCTGCGACTCCACGGCCACGGTGTCGAACACCAGCGACGACTTGCCCGAACCCGACACTCCGGTGAAGACCACCAGGCGGTTCTTGGGGATGTCCAGGTCGACGTTACGGAGGTTGTTGACACGGGCGCCCCGGATCACGATGCAGTCCGTCATACGCAGTACCGTACATCGTACGGCGACGAGGTCGCGATCTCCACACCCGCGACAGGCACGGCCCGCGCCACGCAGTGCGGGGCCCACGCTCATGGAACGCCTCGGCTGGGTCCTGGTTTCCGGCCGCCCGAAAGGCAGCAGCTCCCGGCGCGGGTGCGTGCCGGGAGCTGCTGGGCTGGTCGGTGGAGCTTCGCTAGGCGACGGTCTCGCGGTCGCTCTGGCAGACCGAGCAGCTTGTCAGGCCGGCGTCCTCCGCCTCGGCCAGGGTCATGGTCTCCACACCGTCGTCTCCCGCGCCCTGGATCAGCGGGCAGTCGGTACCGTGGTAGCGCCGGGTCCCGACGATCACCTTGACGGTGCCGCCGCGTTCCTCACCGACCGCGCCGCCTTTCCGGCCGCTCCCGGCCTCGCCCTCGCCGACCGTCTCGTCCTTGCCGGTCACGGACTTACCGGCCGTCTCGTCGCCGCCGCCGGGCTTACCCGGTACGTCCTTACCGGCCATGTCGTCCTTGCTGCCAGGCTTGCCCGTCACGGGCTTACCGGCCGCCGCGGCACCGCCGGGCAGGGGGCCCCGGGCCTTCGCCGGAGACTCGGCCGCCGACGCCGGCCGCTCCGGTGCCGTGGGCCCGTCCGCCGGGCGGTCGCCCCGGGGCCCCGCCTGCGCGGACGCCGGCCGGGCACCTGCAGGCCGAGGCGCGGACTCCGATCCCGGCTTGCCGTCGGCGGGCCGAGCGGGCTTGACCGGGGGCTCGACCGGCTCGCCCGACGCGGAGACGGCACGCTGGGGCCGGGTCGCGGGGCCGGAATCGTCGTCATCGGGAGTTTCGGTCCGGGACGCTGCGGGACGCGCCGCCCCCTTGGCGGACGAACCGCCGGGCCGCTCACCGGAGGATCCGGTGGGTCCGCTCTCCGGGCGCCTGCCGGGGGATCCGGCAGCACCGGCCTCGGGGCGCTTGCCGGAAGGTCGGGCGGCGGAGGCTGCGGCAGGCGGCGTGATGTTCAGGATCGTCTCATCCCCGTCGCCCTCCCCGGCGGGCGAGCCGGCCTCGGGGTGCTTGCCGGAGGGCCGGCCGGTGGAGGCCGCGGCAGGCGGCGTGATGTTCAGGATCGTCTCATCCCCATCGCCCTCCCTGGCGGGCTTACTGGGGGTGGGGCGCTTGCCGGAGCCCTCGGGACGCTCGCCGGCCGGGTCGCCTGGGCGGGCCTGGGGCCGGTCGGGCCTGCCGCCCCTGGCCGGTGCGGGCCTGGCGCCCGGGGCGGGCGGAGGCGAGAGTTTGGGGTCCGTCTCGTCGTCGGCGGCGAGGGAGCGGGGGGACGTGGAGGAGCCGGGCGAGGTGCTGCCGGCAGCGTCGCCGGAGGGCGTGTCCAGGGACGCGGGGCGGGCGAACCACCCCTTCGACCCGTCCTCTCCGGAAGTGGCGGGATCGGGCTCAGGTCCGGAGGCGGGAGCGGGGGAACCGGGCTTCGGCTTGGCGGCGGGCTCGGTGGCCGAATCGCCGACCGGGCCGGTGCCGGAGGCGGCCGGTCCGGTGCCGGAGGCGGCCGGGCCCTTGGCGGGTCCCGAGGCCGGAGTCTTCGCCGGCTCCGCGCCGGCGAGCTCGGGGTCGGTGGCGGGCTCGGGGTCGGCTCCGGGAGGCAGTTGCCGTCCGCCGAGCGCGGCATCGGGCAGGCACGCCGTGCAGGGGGTGAAGCCCTCCTCGCGTGCCTCCTCGTACGTCAGCTCCTCGTGATCCCGGCCGATCAGCTGGCGGCACCCCGGGACGTGGTAGCGCTTGCGTCCGGGGATCACCAGGACGATCGCGTCCGGGGAGATCCCCCTCGCCGCCGGACGGCGCGGGGCCGTCGCGGGCGCCGTCTGCGGCATCGTCACCGTCGGCTGCGGGGCGCGCGGGTGCCGGGACTGCGGCGCTCCCGCCGGACCGGTCTGGCCGGGCGGCCGGCCCTGCGGACCGGTCGTGGCATGCGGACCGGTCGGGGCGTGCGGTGCGGTCTGACCGTGCGCGACGCCGGGTGGCACGAGCCCTGCCGGTGGGGTGGCCGGCCCTGCCGCCTGCCCACCACCGGGGAACAGCTCGTGACGCCGCAAGAAGGCCCCGATCACCAGGAACAGCGCGGACAGCACGCTGGCCACGATGGACCACATGATCAGGTAAACCTTGGCCAGTACGAAGCCCGCGATCAGCAGAATGACCGCCGCGAGCACCAGACCAGCACTGATTAGGATCACAGAGGGCTCTTTCGAGTGACGGGTCCTTGTTGACCCGCTACTTTACCGGCGGTCGTTGTGAGGACCGTCACCGCCGGGGAAAGCGCCCTGGGGAGGCTCGCCGCCGAAGGGGCTGGGGCCGCCGGGCAGGGGCTGCTGGCCGCCCTGGGGGACGGCGTGCGACATGGCCGGAGCGGAGGGGCCGCCCGACATCACCGGGAAGGCACCGCTGCCCTCGGCGGAGACGTTGAGCTCGGCGAGCTGGTTCTCCAGGTAGAGCTTGAGACGGCTGCGGTATTCGCGCTCGAAGCTGCGCAGCTCCTCGACCTTGCGCTCGAGCTCGTCGCGCGTCTGCACGAGGGAGCCCATGGCCTGGCGGTGGCGCTCCTGCGCGTCGCGCTCGAGCGTCTCGGCGCGGGCGCGGGCGTCGCCGATGACCTGCTCGGCCTGACGGCGTGCCTTGGTCAGGATCTCGTCGGCCTCGCGGCGGGCACGGGTGACGGTCTCGTCGGCCTCGCGGCGGGCGTCGGCGATCGCCTGGTCGGCGGTCTGCTGAGCCAGGGCGAGGACGCGGGCCGCGGTGTCCATGTTGTCCTCGGCGGGCGGCATGTTCATCGCCACGGGGACCGGCTGCTGCTGCGGCTGCGGCTCGGGCGCCTTCATCGGCTCCGGCTGCGGCGGCATCATCATCTCGGGCTTGGGCTGCTCCTGCACGGGGGCGGAGGCCATCGGCATGTTCATGCCGCCCGGCACTTTCCCGCGCAGGCACTCGGCCAGCTTGGCCCGCAGCTCCTCGTTCTCCTGGATCAGGCGGTCAAGCTCGGCCTCGACCTCGTCGAGGAACGCGTCGACCTCTTCCTCGTCATAGCCCGGGCGCAACCGGGTGGTACTGAACTGCTTGTTCCGCACGTCAGCGGGCGTCAGCGGCATCTTTTGGTCTCCTTGGCGCGCGTGGAGTCTGTCCGGAGGGACTGTGGACCCGATTCACTTCAGCGCGGACACGAGTTGGCTCTCGACCGGTGCCCCGCAGCCCCCGTCACCGGCCCAGCCATCCAACGATCTGGATGAGGAGGAGGACGACGATGAAGAGGACGGTGAAGCTTAGGTCAAAGGCCACCGTACCCAACCGGAGCGGAGGAATGAAACGGCGGAGGAACTTGAGGGGTGGGTCTGTTGCGGTGTATGTGGCCTCCGCCAGCACCAGCACGACCCCGGAGGGACGCCACTGCCGGGCGAACGCCTGCACCGTCTCGAAGATCATCCTGCCGATGAGCAGCACCAGATAGAGCGACAGGACTACGACCAAGATCTGACTTACGATCCCCACGGTCTGGCCGCGCCTCCACTTCCGGTGTGCCCTCCGGGCCTCGCTGAGGCCTGGTGGGGTGCGATAGACATACAGAGACTCTAACTCTGGTTGAAGAACCCGCGTTCCGCGATTCGTGCCTTGTCCTCGGCGGTCACCTCGACATTGGCTGGGGACAACAGGAACACCTTGTTGGTAACACGTTCGATGCTGCCGTGTAGGCCAAAGACCAGACCTGCCGCGAAATCCACAAGGCGCTTGGCGTCGCTGTCAACCATCTCGGTCAGGTTCATGATCACCGGGGTGCCGTCGCGGAAGTGCTCGCCGATCGTGCGGGCCTCGTTGTACGTGCGGGGGTGCAGCGTGGTGATGCGGGCCAGATCGGTCGTGCGGCGCTCCAGGACGGTCGTGGCGGGCCTGGGGGCGGGCACGCCCGCCTCGGGCTCCTCCTCGCGCTCCTGGACGGCCACGGGACGCTCCTCGCCGGTGCGCGCCGGCTCGTCCTCGTAGGCGTAGTCGTCGGGGTAGGTCTCGTACCTCTCGTAGCGGTCGTCCTCCACGAGACCGAGGTAGACCGCCATCTTGCGCATCGCGCCGGCCATCGCTACGTCGTCCTCCCGCTCATGGTCGCACTCGCTCGGGCCTGTCGCGAGGGCCCGAGGCGGCAGCCGCACCCCCCCTTGAAGCTCACCGCAGATCGACCTCTACCGTTGGCGTGGGCCTGAAGGCCCACTTGAGGGGACATTACCTGACGAAGGGCTTGCGGCGGCCGAGCAACGCCGTACCGACCCGCACGTGTGTCGCGCCGTGCGCGATGGCCTCGGCCAGATCGTCGCTCATCCCGGCCGAGATCATCGTGGCGCCGGGGTGGCGCTCCCGTACGGCCAGGGCCACCTCGTGCAGCCGCGCGAACGCCTTGCCGGGGTCCTCGCCCAGCGGCGCGACGGCCATGACGCCGGCCAGCCGGACGTCGCCGAGCGCGGCGATCTCGTCCGCGAGCTCCGGCACGTCGGCCGGGACCGCTCCACCCCGGCCGGGGTCGTCGTCCAGCGCGACCTGCACGAGGCAGCCGATCTCACGGCCGAGCCGCCCGGCCTCCTTGCTGATGGCGGCGGCCAGCCTGAGCCGGTCCACCGAATGGACGACGTCGGCGTAGCCGGCCACCGACCGCACCTTGTTGGTCTGCAACTGGCCGACGAAGTGCCAGGTGAGCGGGAGCCCGGCGAGCTCGGCCGCCTTGGCGGCCGCCTCCTGGTCGCGGTTCTCGCCGACGTCGCGCACGCCCAGCTCGGCCAGGATCCGCACGTCCTCGGCGGGGCGGGTCTTGGTCACGGCGATCAGTGTGATCTCGCCGCGGTCGCGTCCCGCCGCCCGGCACGCCTTCGCGATCCGCTCCTCGACCTCGGCCAGCCCGGCCGCGATCTCATCCCGCCTCATCGCGTCTCTCCCCTCTCGTCCGCGCCGCCCTCATTCTGCCGCTCCCCCGGCCCGCCGAGGGCTCGGGGGACGGGCCCTCGGCTCGCCGCGACCGCCGCGACCGCCGCGACCTCGTGCGGTGTGAACATCGTCACCCCGGCAAGCAGCCGGACACGGCGACGCCGCCCCGCCGTACCCGGACGGAGCGGCGCGGGCGAGGCGCTCACTTGAGGAAGTCGGGGACGTCGAGCTCCTCCTCCTGCTCCTCGAAGACCACCGGGCGGCGCTTGGCGGGCTCGGACAGGCGGGAGGTGATGGGCGTGGGCGGGTTGGCCGGCTCGGGCGTCGGCCGGGGGATCGAGACCGGGCTCGGCGGCTCCTCGGCGACCGGCTCGGGGGCCGGGGCGGGCTCGGGGACGCTCTCCACCGGGCGGACCGGCTCGGGCCGGAACTCCGCGCGCGACTCCAGCTGCGGCTCGGGGCGGGGTTCGGGAAGCTGCTCCGGACGCGCCTCGGACCGGAACTCGGGCCGCGGCTCGGGCCTGAGGTCCGTCCGCGGCTCGGGCCGGTGCTCGACGCGCGGCGCCGGCTCGGTCTTCACCGTGGGCGGGGCCACGCTGGGCCTGGCGGGTGAGGACACCGGGGAGGCGGCGGGCCGGCTCTGCGGGCGCGGCATCTGCTTCTCGACCGGCGGCAGGTCGTCGAAGCCCGCGGCGATGACGGTGACGCGCACCTCGTCGCCGAGCGCGTCGTCGATGACCGTGCCGAAGATGATGTTGGCGTCGGGCGCCGCCGCCATGGAGACGAGCTGAGCCGCCTCGTTGATCTCGAACAGGCCGAGGTCGGAGCCGCCCGCGATCGACAGCAGCACGCCGTGGGCGCCGTCGATGCTGGCCTCCAGCAGCGGGCTGGAGACGGCCATCTCGGCCGCCGCGACGGAGCGGTCGTCGCCCCGGGCGTGGCCGATGCCCATGAGGGCCGACCCCGCGCCGGACATGACCGACTTGACGTCGGCGAAGTCGAGGTTGATCAGGCCGGGCGTGGTGATGAGGTCGGTGATGCCCTGCACACCGGACAGCAGCACCTGGTCGGCCGCCTTGAACGCGTCGAGCACGCTCACCTGCCGGTCGGAGATCGACAGCAGCCGGTCGTTGGGGATCACGATGAGGGTGTCGACCTCGTCGCGCAGCGTCTCGATGCCCGCCTCGGCCTGCATGGCCCGGCGGCGGCCCTCGAAGCTGAAGGGCCGGGTGACCACGCCGATGGTCAGGGCGCCGAGGGAGCGCGCGATGTTGGCCACGACAGGCGCGCCGCCCGTGCCGGTGCCGCCGCCCTCGCCGGCTGTGACGAAGACCATGTCGGCCCCCTTGAGGACCTCCTCGATCTCCTCGCGATGGTCCTCGGCCGCCTTGCGCCCCACGTCGGGGTTGGCGCCGGCACCCAGTCCGCGCGTGAGCTCGCGGCCCACGTCGAGTTTGACGTCGGCGTCACTCATCAGCAGCGCCTGGGCGTCGGTGTTTATCGCGATGAACTCGACGCCCTTGAGTCCCTCCTCGATCATCCGGTTGACGGCGTTGACTCCGCCGCCGCCGATGCCGACGACCTTGATGACCGCGAGGTAGTTCTGCGGTGCTGCCACGACGAGGGGCCTTTCCGCTCGTGTACTTGCCATTTCGGTGCGGATCACTCCGCGTTTCTCACTTCGGTAACTCTCAACCTCAAGTTGAGATTCAGATTTATGTCAACCTGAGGATTGATACGGACAGTAGGAGTTACGCTCCGGGCGGGTCAACTAACCGCGCCGCAAGCACGTCCGGCGTGTCGCGGGCTGTCCGTTTCGCTCTGTGGTCACGCCTGGTCGGGGCACTCCTCCGCCGTACGCCCTCGTACAGGCTCTCACGCCGCGGCCCCGACCACGCACAGGCGCGCGAGACCTGTGGCGCGGCGACCGCGACGGGCCCTCGCCAGGCCGCCACGCCCGCGTGCCGGTGTGCGGCGCCGGCTCAGCGCCGGCTCAGCGCAGGGTCACCACGTCCGGGGAGCTGACGTCGTAGACGTCGGCCTTGCGCCGCAGCAGCCTCGTGAGGATGCGGCCCTTCTCCTCGCCCCGGTCGGTGCCGCCCCAGACGACGCTGCGGCCGTCGGAGAGCGTGAGCGACACCCCCTCGGCGGTGGTGGCCCGCACCTGCCTGACCCGGCCCACGAGCTCGCCGGGCAGGTGCTGGATCACCTGGAGCGCGGCCGTGGTCGCCGGGTCGCCCGCGGCGGGCCGGTCCACGACCAGCACGGGCAGCAACGGCGGGACGGTGTCCTTGACCTCGATGACCACGCCATGCTTGTCGACCACCGCCGCCTTGCCGCCCACCTGGAGGGCGGCGACGGGCTCGCGCTCGACCACCTCGATCCTGAGCGTGCCCGGCCACACCCGTTCGGCCCTGGCCGTGGCGAGCCGGCGGATGCCCAGCACCCGCGCCTCGACGCCGGCCAGGTCAACCGTGGCGAGCGGGTGCAGCGCGGGCACCGCCGCCTGTTGCCTGACACGATCGGTGGGAACTGTGATATTTCCCACGATGTCGATCGAACGGACGCCGAGCACGGGCGAGAAGAACACCAGCCACGCGGCCGTGCCGACCACGCCGGCGGTGAGCAGCACCAGCAGTGCCGTGCGCGCCTTCATCACTCCCCCCGGGTCCTCCGTCGCGGCGCCGCCGGGCGCCGGGACATGATCGTGACACCGACCCTACGCCGCGCGGAGCCTCTCGCCGCCCGGGACGCGCCCGGCACCGGCGGGCCGGAGCACGGGCCGGAGCACGGGACGCGCGGGCGGGTCGGCGGCACCGGCGGGCCGGTCAGCGGGCGGAGAGCTCGGCGAGGATCAGCGCGCCCAGCTCGGTGACGTCGCCGGCGCCCATCGTGAGCACGATGTCACCGGGCCGCGCCCGCGCCGCCGCCAGCGCCGGCACCGCGGCGCGGTCGGGCGCGTACGCCACCCGCTCGGCGGGCAGCGGGACCCGCTCGGCGACCATCGCCCCGGACACCCCCGGCTCGGGGTCCTCCCGGGCGCCGTAGACGTCGAGCACGACGACCTCGTCGGCGAGAGCCAGCGCGGCGCCGAACTCGTCGGCGAAGAACCTGGTGCGCGAGTAGAGGTGCGGCTGGAAGATCGCGACGACCCGGCCGGTGCCGGAGAAGGAGGCCACCACGTCGCGCGCGGCCCTCAGGTCGGCGGCCAGCTCCGTCGGGTGGTGGGCGTAGCTGTCGAAGACGGCGACCCCGCCGGCCTCGCCCTTGGCCTCGAAGCGCCGCTTGGCCCCGGTGAAGGCCGCCAGGCCGTCCCTGATCTCCTCGAAGGGCAGCCCCAGCTCCTCGGCCACGGCGATGACCGCCGTGGCGTTGAGGGCGTTGTGGGCCCCGGGAACGGCCAGCCTGACGTCGCCGCGGCCCTCGACGGTGAACGTGGTGCCGAACCCGTCGGGCCGCACGTCGGTGACGCGGAGCTCGCCCGCGGCGCCGTAGGTGCGCACCCGGATGCCGCGCGAGCGCGCGACCTCGGCCAGCTCGACGGCGCCGGGGTCGTCGGCGCAGGCGATGAGCACCGAGCCGACGCGGTCGGCGAAGCGGGCGAAGCTGTCGTGGACGGCCCGCGGGTCACCGTAGTTGTCGAGGTGGTCGGCCTCGACGTTGGTCACCACGGCGATGTCGGGCGCGAGCATGAGGAACGACCCGTCGCTCTCGTCGGCCTCGGCCACGAACACCTGTCCGGAGCCCTCGTCGGCGCCGAGCCCGGTGGTGACGAGCTGCCCGCCCACGCAGTAGGACGGGTCGGCGCCGCACTTCTGCAGCGCCACGGCGAGCATGGAGGTGGTGGTGGTCTTGCCGTGGGTGCCCGCGATGGCGACGGCGGTGCGGCCGGCCATCACGGAGGCGAGAGCGGCGGCCCGCGGGATGACCCGCAGCCCCTGCCTGAGCGCCTCGCCCAGCTCGGGGTTGGAGTCGCGGATCGCGGTGGAGACGACCACGGTGTCGACGTTCTTGACGTGGGAGGCGGCGTGGCCGACGTGCACGGCGGCGCCCAGCCGGCGCAGCTCGTCGAGCAGGTCGCCGCCGCGGGCGTCGCTGCCGGAGACGTGGACGCCCCGTTTGAGCAGGATGCGCGCGATGCCCGACATGCCGGCGCCGCCGATGCCGATGAAGTGCACCCGCCCCAGGTCCTCGGCGGAGACGGGGTCGACCAGCTTGACCAGACTCATCGGGCTATCTCCAAGACTTTCCTCGCGAGCATGATATCGGCGTCCTTGCGCCCCAGCCGGGAGGCGGCCTCGGACATGACGGCGACCCGCTCGGGGTCGCGCAGGATGGGCAGCACGTTACGGATGATCCAATCGGGTGACAGCTCGGCGTCGTCGACGACCAGCCCGCCGCCGCCCGAGACGACGCGCTCGGCGTTGATCCGCTGCTCGCCGTTGCCGTGCGGGAGCGGCACGTACGCGCCGGGCAGGCCGACGGCGGTCATCTCGGCGCAGGTGGAGGCGCCGCTGCGGCACAGCGCCACGTCGGCCGCCGCGTAGGCGAGGTCCATGCGGTCGACGTACGGCAGCAGGACGTACTGGGGGTCGCCGGGCGGCGGCTCGCGCTCGGCGGTGTTGCCCGGGCCGAGCACGTGGAGCACCTGCACGCCGGCCGCGCGCAGGGCGGGGGCGGCGGCCAGGGCGGCCTGGTTGATCGACCGGGCGCCGCGGGAGCCGCCGAAGACGAGCAGGGTCGGCCGGTCGTTCTCCAGCCCGAACCAGGAGCGGGCCTTGTCGCCGGTGGACAGCCGGTCGAGGGTGACGATCTCGCGGCGCAGCGGGGTGCCGATGTAGTCGCCCTTGAACGAGGCGTCGGGGCAGCCGGCGAAGACGTGGTCGGTGAGCTTGGCGCCGAGCCGGTTGGCCAGGCCGGGCCGCGGGTTGGCCTCGTGGACGACGATCGGCAGGCCGCGGCGCTTGGCCGCGAGGTAGGCCGGGGTGGCCACGTAGCCGCCGAACCCGACGAGGACGTCGGCGCCGACCCGGTCGAGAACGCCGGCCACGGCGTTGACCGCCACGGCCAGCCGGCCGGGCATGGTGAGCAGCTGCGTGGTGAGGGCGCGGGGCAGCGGCACGGCGGGCACCAGCTCCAGGTCGTAGCCCCTGGCCGGGACGAGGCTGGTCTCCAGGCCCCGCTCGGTGCCGACGCAGGTGATGCCGACGCTCGGGTCGAGATGGCGCAGCGCGTCGGCAAGGGCGAGGGCCGGCTCGATGTGGCCGGCCGTCCCTCCCCCGGCGAGGACCACCCTCATGTCCACTCCCTAACGTCTCGCTCCGCGTCTGGTCATTCCGCCCAGGCCAAGCCAGCTTAGGGCCCGTACGGCCGGCCCGGGGCCGCGTGCGGCCAGAGCTTCGCGCGCACCCGGTTCCCTCTTGGCGAACGACAGGAGCATCCCGAGCGCGGCCAGCGTCGGCAGCAGCGCCGAGCCGCCGTACGACACCAGGGGCAGCGGAATGCCGGTGATCGGCAGCACGCCGAGCACGGCGCCCATGTTGACGATGGCCTGCCCGGCGATCCAGGCGACCACGGCGGCGGCGGCCAGGCGGACGAAGGGGTCGTTGACCCGGGTGGCGACGCGCAGCCCCGCGTAGCCGAGCAGGCCGAACAGCGCCACCACGACGAGGGTGCCCATGAGGCCCAGCTCCTCGCCGAGGATGGCGAAGATGAAGTCGCTCTCGCCGTGCGGCAGCCAGTTCCACTTGGCCCGGCTGCTGCCGAGGCCGAGGCCGAACCATCCGCCGGAGCCCATCGCGATCTGCCCCTGCACGGCCTGGTAGCCGGCGCCCTGCGCGTCGGCCCACGGGTTGAGCATCGAGTTGACCCGGGCCATCCGGTAGGGCTCCACCCTGATCATGATGACGGCGGCGAGCACGGCGAGCGCCAGGATGCCGCCGAACAGCCGGATCGGCGCCCCCACCACCCACAGCAGCGCCAGGAAGATCATGAACAGCACGAGGGTGGTGCCCAGGTCGCGGCCGAGCATGACCATGACGGCCAGGATGGCCGTGCCGGGCATGAGCGGGATGAGCATGTGCCGCCACTCGATGCGGCCCTGGCGGGCCCGGCGGGCGAGCAGGTCGGCGCCCCACAGGGCCAGGCCGAGCTTGGCCGGCTCGGACGGCTGGATGGTCAGCCCGCCCGGCAGGTAGATCCACCGCTGGGCGCCCAGCTCGGCGGAGCCGATGAACAGCACCATGACCAGCGCGATGATGGACAGCGCCATCAGCGGGTAGCCGGCCCAGCGGAAGAACTTGTGCGGCAGCCGCGCGCACACCCACATGACGACCACGCCGACCGCGGCCGACAGCGACTGCTTGATGAACCACGAGTAGGGGCTGCCGGTCTTCTGCATCGACTCGATGCTGGAGGCGGACAGCACCATCATCAGCCCGAGCGCCAGCAGCAGCCCGCTGCACCCGATGACCAGGTAGTAGGTGGTGAGCGGCTTGCCCAGCAGCTCCTTGAGCGCGCCGAGCTGCTCGCGGGCCCACCCGGCCGGGCCCTCGACGGCGGTGCGCCGCGGCCGGTCGTCGGTGGTGGCGCTCACGTGGCCGCCTTCAACTCGCGTACGGCTCGCGCGAAGGCCTCCCCCCGGGCCGGGTAGCCGGTGAACATGTCGAGCGACGCGCCGGCCGGGGAGAGCAGCACGGTGTCCCCCGGCGAGGCCAGGCGGGCGGCTTCGGAGACGACTCGGTTCATCGTTCCAGTGTCTTGGCCGGGGATGTCCACGACGGGGACATTCGGCGCGTGTCGCGCGAGTGCCTCGGCGATCGTGGCGCGGTCGGCGCCGAGCAGCACCGCGCCGCGCAGCCGGGGGGCGGCCCGGCGTACCAGGTCGTCCACGTCGGCGCCCTTGAGCTGGCCGCCCGCGATCCACACGATCGAGCGGTAGGCCGACAGGGCGGCTGCGGCCGCGTGCGGGTTGGTGGCCTTGGAGTCGTCGACGTAGTCGACCTCGCCGATCCGCTCGACGTGGGCCAGCCGGTGCGGGTCGGGCGTGAAGTCGCGCAGGCCCTGCCGCACGGCGGCGGCGGGCACGCCCACGGAGCGGGCCAGCGCGGCGGCGGCCAGGGCGTTGGCCACGTTGTGCGGGGCGAGGGGGCGCACGTCGGCCAGAGTGGCCAGCTCCTCGGCCACCTCGACGGGGTCGGCAACGAACGCCCGGTCGACGAGGAGGTCCTCGACCACGCCGAGCTGGCCGGGCCGGGGGACGCCGAGCGTGAAGCCGACGGCTCCGGCGTAGGGCTCGGCCAGGCGGGCGGCCTCGGGGTCGTCGGCGTTGTGCACGACGGTGCCGGCCCGCTCGTAGATGCGTCCCTTGGCCGCGGCGTAGGCGTCCATGGAGCCGTGCCAGTCGAGGTGGTCGGGCGCCACGTTGAGGATGGCGGCGGCGTGCGGGGCGAGGCTGCTCGACCAGTGGAGCTGGAAGCTCGACAGCTCGACGGCGAGCACGTCGTACGGTTCCGTGACGGCCTGGATGACCGGGACGCCCACGTTGCCGACGGCGAGCGCGTCGCGGCCGGCCGCCCGCAGGATGGAGGTGAGCATGCGCACGGCCGTGGTCTTGCCGTTGGTGCCGGTCAGCGCCAGCCAGGGGGCGGCGTGGGCGGGTCGCAGCCGCCAGGCCAGCTCGACCTCGCCGACGATCTCCACGCCGGCGGCGGACGCGGCGGCGATGAGCGGGTGGTGCGGCGCCCAGCCGGTGGTGACGAGCCGGCTGACGCCCTCGGGCAGCTCCATCGGCCCGAACCGCACCTCGACGCCCTGTCCGGCCAGCTCGGCGGCCGCCGCGCGCTGCCGTTCGCCCTCGGTGGACTCGACGACCACGACGTGCTCGCCGCGCCCGGCGAGCGCCCGCGCGACGGCGGTGCCGGAGACGCCGAGCCCGGCGACGCAGGTGCGGCTCATCGGGTCACCTCGGCATCCACTCGACGTAGAACAGGCCGAGGCCGAGGGCGGCGCAGAGCATGGCGATCAGCCAGAAGCGGACCACGATCGTGGTCTCGGCCCAGCCCTTGAGCTCGAAGTGGTGCTGCAGCGGCGCCATCCGGAAGACGCGTTTGCCGGTCATCTTGAAGAAGCCGACCTGGATGATGACGGACAGCGTGATGATCACGCAGAGGCCGGCGAGGATGATCAGCAGGAGCTGGGTGCGGGTGGCGATGGCCAGGCCCGCCAGGACGCCGCCGAGCGCCAGCGAGCCGGTGTCGCCCATGAAGATCCGGGCGGGCGGGGCGTTCCACCACAGGAAGCCGATCAGGGCGCCGAGCACGGCCGCGGCCACCACGGCGAGGTCGAGCGGGTCGCGCACCCAGTAGCAGTTGGGGCCGAGCTGGTCGATGCAGTTGTTGCGCAGCTGCCAGTTGCCGATCAGCACGTACGCGGCGAGCACGACGCCGGTGGCGCCGCTGGCCAGGCCGTCAAGGCCGTCGGTGAGGTTCACCGCGTTGGAGAAGCCGACGATCATGATCAGGACCCAGACGGTGAACCCGACGATGCCGATCGACGGTCCGAAGTCGCGCAGGAAGGACAGCCGGGTCTCGGCGGGGGTGATGCCGTAGACGTTGGCCTGCTGGGTGACCAGGACGGCGAAGACCGCGCCGACGACGAGCTGGCCGAGGGCCTTGGCGCCGCTGCGCAGGCCCAGGCTGCGCTGCTTGTAGATCTTGATGAAGTCGTCGAGGAAGCCGACCGCGCCGAGTCCGGTCATCAGGAACAGCACGAGCAGCCCGGACACGGTCGGCGGGGTGAGCGTGGCCGCGTGCGAGCCGCCGTAGGCGAGCAGGGAGGCCAGCACGATGACGGTGCCGCCCATGGTGGGGGTGCCGCGCTTGTCGTAGTGGCCGGACGGGCCTTCCTCGCGGATCTCCTGGCCGTAGCCGCGCCGGGAGAACAGCCGGATGGCCAGGGGCGTGCCGAGCATGGACAGGATCAGGCCGACCGCGCCGGCGATGATGATGTTGGTCACTGGGGGGCACCCCCGAGCAGCAGCTCGGCCGTCCTCTCAAGACCCATCGCCCGCGGGCCCTTGACCAGCACCACGTCACCGGGCTGCAGCCAGGCGTCCACCTGGGCGGCGGCGGCCTGCGCGTCGGGCACGTGCACGATCGGGAGCGCCCGGCCGTTGCTGGGCGACATACCGGAAATGTCCGGCGAGACGGCGGACGGGGGCCCCGCGACCGCCGCGGCCCCCTCCAGGACCGGCTCCGCGTCGGGGCCGGCGACGACGAGGCCGGCCAGGCCCGAGCCGCCCGCCAGGCGGCCCAGCTCCTCGTTGAGCGCAGCGCCGTCCTCGCCCAGCTCGCGCAGGGCCGCGATCACGGCGAACCGCCGCCGCCCCTTGCCGAGCGCGCCCAGCGCCTCGAACGCGGCCCGCATCGAATCGGGATTGGCGTTGTAGGCGTCGTTGACGACCGTGACCCCGTCGGGCCGGTCGGTGACCTCCATGCGCCACCGGCTGCGCGGCGTGGCCTCCGACAGCTCCTCGGCGATGGTGGCGACGGGCAGTCCCAGCTCGTAGGCGGCCGCCGCGGCGGCCAGGGAGTTCTCGACGGCCGGGGCGCCGTACAGCTTCAGCTTGACCGGGGCGGCGCCGGAGGGCGTGTGCAGCGTGAAGGAGGCCCGGCCGCGCTCGTCCACGGTCACGCCCTCGGCGCGGATCGCGGCGTCCTCGCCCTGCCCGTACAGGGTGACCCGGGCGGCGGTGCGCGCGGCCATCGCCCGCACCAGCGGGTCGTCGGCGTTGAGCACCGCGACCCCGTCGCGGGGCAGCGCCTCGACCAGCTCGCCCTTGGCCCGCGCGATCGCCTCCTTGCCGCCGAACACGCCGAGGTGGGCGGTGCCGACGTTGAGGACGACGCCGATGCGGGGCGGCGCGATGCGGGTGAGCGCCTCGATGTGGCCGATGTTGCGCGCGCTGAGCTCCAGCACCATGAACCGGGTGTCGAGGTCGGCCTTGAGCACCGTCAGCGGGTGGCCGATCTCGTTGTTGTAGCTGCCGACCGGCGCGATGGTCGGGCCGATCCGCGCGGTGAGCCGGGCCAGCAGGTCCTTGGTGGTCGTCTTGCCGGCCGACCCGGTCACGCCGATCACGGTGGCGTCGGGCAGCGCCGCCGCCTGCGCCGTGGCCAGCCCGGCCAGCGCGAGAGCCGGATCGGGCACGATCACCGCGGGCGCCTCGACCGGCCTGCTCGCCAGCACCGCGACGGCTCCGGCCCGGACCGCCTGGGCGGCGTAGTCGTGGCCGTCGACGCGCGCGCCCTTGAACGCGACGAACAGCGATCCCGGCCGGACGTCGCGCGAGTCGATCACGACGGGACCGCGGACCACCGCCCGGGGGTCGGCCTTGCCCGACAGGGCGCCCGAGGTGATCTCGGCGATCCTGGCCAGGGGCAACGGGATCATGCGTGCTTCCTGCTTTCCTTGCGTGCGGCGATCGCCTCGGCGACGACCTCGCGGTCGTCGAAGGGGATCACTTCGCCTGAGATGTACTGGCCCTGCTCGTGGCCCTTGCCTGCCACGACGACCACGTCGCCGCGCTCGGCCCGGCCGATCGCCCGGTCGATGGCGGCCGCGCGGTCAGGCTCAATGATCACATGAGCGCGGTCGTGCTGCGGAACGCGGAGCGCTCCCTCCATCATCGCGGCCAGGATCGCCAGCGGGTCCTCGGAGCGGGGATTGTCGCTGGTGAAAATCGCCACATCGGCCAGCCGCGCCGCGGCCTCGCCCATCAGCGGGCGTTTTCCGGCGTCACGGTCGCCGCCGCAGCCCAGCACCACGGTGAGGCGCCCCGCGGTCACCTCGCGCAACGAGTGCAGCACCGACTCGACCGCACCCGGCTTGTGCGAGTAGTCGACGACGGCCTGGAAGTCCTCGCCGGGCCCGGTCACCCGCTCCATCCGGCCGGGCACCCCGGCCGCGGCGCCGACCCCGTGGACGGCCGTCTGCAGCGTCACCCCGGCCTCGACCAGCGTGACGACCGCGCCGAGCGCGTTGGCCACGTTGAACGGGCCGGGCAGCGCGATCTGCGCGTCGGCCTCCACCCCGCCCGGGCCGACCACGCGGAACGTGCTGCCGTCGGCGCCCAGCCGGGTGTCGAGGGCCCGCCAGTCGGCCGACGGGTCGCCCAGCGCGGAGAAGGTCGTCATCGGCACCTTGGCCCGCGCCAGCAGCTCGCGGCCGTGGGGGTCGTCGAGGTTGGTCACGCCCGCGCGGCTCAGCTCCGGCTGGAACAGCCGCGCCTTGGTCGAGAAATAGTCGTCGAGGTCCTTGTGGAAGTCGAGATGATCCTGCGACAGGTTGGTGAACAGGGCCACGTCGTAGAAGACGCCGTCGACCCGGCCGAGCGCCAGGGCGTGGCTGGAGACCTCCATCGCGGCGGCCGTCACCCCGCGCTCGCGCATGAGGCCGAACAAGCCGTGCAGCTCCGACGCCTCCGGCGTGGTCAGCCGGGCCGGGAAACGGTCGTCGCCCACCCGGATCTCGACGCCGCCGACCAGCCCCGCCGTGTGCCCCGCCGCGCGCAGCCCCGCCTCCAGCAGGAACGTGGTGGTCGACTTGCCGCTGGTGCCGGTGACGCCCAGCACCTGGATGTCGTGCGCCGGCTGGCCGTACACCCACGAGGCGATCTGCCCGAGCAGGGCGCGCGGGTCGGGCACGACCAGCACCGGCAGCCCGGTCGCCGCCGCCGCCTCGCGGCCGGCGGGATCGGTGAGCACGGCGACGGCGCCGCGCGCCAGCGCCTCGCCGGCGAAGCTCGCGCCGTGCGCGTGTGCGCCGCGCACGGCGACATAGAGGTCGCCGCGCATGACCTGGCGGGAGTCGAGGGTGACGCCGGTCAGCGCGGCGTGGGGCGACCTGGGCGAGCCGGGCTCGGCGTCGAGCATGGTCGCGAGCCCCGTCAGCGGACGGGGCGCGGTGGTCGTGGGACGCATGGACGGGGGACGCACGGCGGCAGCGTACCTTTCCCGGTCACTGTCCCGCGCGTGTCCGCGCTGGAGGCGCGGCCGAGCCGGTCGGCGGGATCTTCCTGCTCTTGATGGCGAACGTCATCACATCCTTGAACACGGGCGCGGCGACCTGCCCGCCGAAATGACCGTTCTTCGGGTTCTGCAGCACCGAGAGCACCACCAGGCGGGGCGCGTCGGCGGGGCTGAAGCCCGCGAAGGAGGCCGTGTAGCCGTCGTAACGGCCGAGTTGCTGATCGTAGCGGTCGGCGGTGCCGGTCTTGCCCGCGACCCGGTAGCCGGGGATCGCGGCCAGCTCGCCGGTGCCCTGCGCGCTCACTGCGGCCTCCAGCATGGTCGTGATCTCGTCGGCGGTCTTCTCGCTCACCACCCTGGTCTGCTTACCGGCAGGAGCGGGGACGAACCTGCCCGCCGCGTCGGTGGTGCCCGCCACGATCTGCGGCTCCACCTTGACACCGCCGTTGGCGATGGTCTGGTAGACGCTGGCCATCTGCAGCGCCGTCACCGACACGCCCTGACCATAGGCTACGGTGCAGCTCTGGCTGCCCGACCAGTTCTTGTGGTCGGGCAGCAGGCCCGCCCCGGCGCCGGGCACGCCGCCGCCCGACCGGCTGCCGAACCCGAACGCCCGGAGCATCTCGTACAGCTTCGCGTCGCCGATCTTGCGCGCGGCCATGATGGTGGCGACGTTGCTGGACTGGGCCATCGCCTCCTGGAACGTCATGGCCTGCGGCGGGTGCGGGTGGGCGTCGCGCAGGGTCCGGTCGGCGCACTTGATGTTGTCCTTGACCTGGAACACCGTGCCAGGTGTGACGGCGCGCGCCTCCAGCGCGGCCGCCGCCGTGATCACCTTGTTGGTGCTGCCGGGCTCGAACACGTCGGAGGCGGCGCGGTTGACGTACAGGTCGGGGGACGAGCTGCGCCAGTTGTCCAGGTCCAGCTCGGGCGCGTTGGCCATGGCGAGGATCTGGGCCGTGCGCACGTCCATGACGATGACGGTGCCGCTGCTCGCGCCCGACTTCTCGACCTGCTCCGCGAGCGTGCGCTGGGCGGCCCACTGGATGTCGCGGTCGATCGTCAGCCGTACGTCGCGGCCGTCGACGGGGGCGGTCCGCTGGCTGCTGGTCATCGGGATGCGCTGCCCGTCGCGGCCGGTCTCGGCGCGCAACTCGCCGTCGCGGCCGGCCAGCAGGGAGTTCTTGGCCGCCTCGATGCCGCCGAGGCCCTTGCCCTCGTCGCCGACGAACCCGATGAGGCTTCCGGCCAGATCGCCCCCCGGGTAGAGGCGGCGGTAGGTCCGCTTCTCCGTCAGCGCCGGCACGCCCCCCCTGAGCAGCCGGTCGGCCACGACCGGGTCGACGTCCCTGGCCAGGAGCTGGTAGCGGGTGTCGTCCTTGGCCAGCTTGGCGGCCATCTCCTGCTCGGACTTGCCGAGGTGCCTGGCCAGGATCGCCGCGATCTTGGGACGGACCTCGGCGGGCACCTTGCTCGGGTCGATGGCGACCTCGCGCGCCTCGACGGTCACGGCCAGGGCGTGGCCGTTGACGTCGGTGATCGTGCCGCGCTTGGCCGGGATGACCTCCTTGTGCAGCCGCTGGCCGGCGGCCGCCGCCTCGTAGACCTTGGAGTCGAGGCCCTGCATCTGGATGAGCCGCCCGGCGAAGATCGACAGGATGAAGGTCATGCCGATCAGGCCGATGTTGATGCGCCGGCGGGGGTTGCCCAGGCGCAGCACGAGGGGCGGCTTGGGCGGGCGCGGGGGCGCCGGGGGCCTGCGGGGAGGCCGGGGGCCGTCGCCGCCGCGCCCGGGCCGCCGCTCGTCGCCGTCCTGCCACGGGCGCCAGGCGTTCCAGCCGCGGCGCGCGCCGTCGCGCGGCTCCCGCCCCTCCCGGGCCCGGCCGAGGGCGTCGTCGGAACGGGTCCGGCCGGTGGCGGCGTCCGGCCGGTGGCGGCTGTCGCGGGGACGACCGGCGGCTCCGTCGCGGGCGCGGTCCGGGGCGTCGCCCGGGTGCGCGACGCGGGTCCGACCACGCGCGTCGTCCTGACCCGCACGGGCACGACCACGCGCGTCGTCCTGACCCGCACCGGTACGCCTCTTCGCGTCGTCCTGACCCGCACGGGTACGACCACGCGCGTCGTCCTGACCCGCACCGGTACGCCTCTTCGCGTCGTCCTGACCCGCACGGGAGCGGGGGGCGGCGGCGTCCTCGCGCAGGGCACGCTCGCGCCCGCGATCGTGCCCGACCGACGGCTCGTCGCCGGTACGTGAGCGCCGGGTGGAGGAGCCGGCGGCGTCTCCCGCGCGGGGCCGCTGCCCGGAGGGCCCCGGCGGTTCGTCACCGGTGCGGGGCCGCCGGGCGCCGGAGCCGCGCGGCTCGTCATCGTCGGGACCTCCACCCGCGGCCTCGCGGGGCGGCCGGCGGCGTTGGGCGTCGGCCGCAGGGCCGCTGCCGAAGGGCAGGTCGAACGGGTCGGGCTGCTTACGGCCGGTGCGGGGGTCGCGCCGCTCGTCAGCCGGCCGCCCCGTGCCCTCCGAACGCGCCGAGCCGCCCTGCCGCCCCGGACCACCCGGCCGACGACGAACGGCGCCGGCCCCTCCCTGAGAGCCGGCGCCGCCAGCGCCGCGGCCGGGCCCCGGGCCCTTGCCGCCTGTCTCCCTCACCGCGCGCGGCCCACCGAACCGGACTCCGTACCGGCCTCCGGCGCTTCCGCGCCGGTCTCCGTGCCCGTCCCGGTGCCGGATCGCCCGTCGGGCGACGCGCCCCGCTGTGGGCCGGGCTCGGCGGCCCTGCCGGGCAGCGGCGCTTCGTCGTCGAGGGGCAGCGGGTTGATGCCCGTGTCGCGGGTCAGGCCCTGCTGCTCGGCCTGGTCGGCGATGGCGTCGGGCTGGGTGGCCCGGTCGTTCTCCTGGCGCAGGTACTCGTTGTGCCGGCGCGCGTTGGCGATGTCCTCGCGCAGCTCGCCGGCGGTGATCGAGTCGCGCGCCAGGACGGTGTTGAGCAGCAGCAGGCTCATCAGGCCGCCGCACAGCAGGCCGACGACGAGCAGCACGAACGGCGCGCGCTGGCGCCGCCGCTCGGGCCGGCGCTGCGCCGCTGGACGGGCCGCGCGCAGCCGCGCGGCACCGGCGCGGGCGGCGGTGTCGGCGGCCGGTCGCGGCGGCGGCACGGGACGCGATCCTGCGCCGGTGCCGGTGCCGGGCCCCTGCGTGGGACGCGTGCCGGGCTTCTGCGCCGGACGCGTCCCGGAAGGCGACGCGGTACGCGCGCCGGAACCCGCACGAGAGGCAGGACCGGACGCGGCGCGCGAGCCCGAAGCAGCCCGTGAGCCCGAAGCGGCGGGCGGGGCGGCACCGGCGCGGCGCGTGCCGGAGGCGGCGTCGGTGTCCGGGGCGGGGCGTGCGGCGTCCGGGGCGGGGCCGGTGACCGGGTTGGGCTTGGACTGGTGCGGCGCGGGCGGCCGGCGGCGGCCGGTCCGTGGCGTGGCGCCGGGCCCGGGCTTCACGCCGGTCTTGGGCGACCCTCCGCGGGAGGGCGTGTCGCGCCCGGTGTCCTGCTCAGTCGTGGTGGTCAACACGGATCCTCTCTGCCGCCCGTAGCCGGGCCGAGGCGGCCCGCGGGTTACGGGCCACCTCCTCTTCGCTCGGGAGCTCGGCTCCCCTCGTCAGCAGGCGGAACCGCGGCTGGTGAGCCGGCAGCGGGACGGGCAGCCCGGGCGGGCTGGTGTCCCTGGTTCGCGCCGTGAGGACCTGCTTGGTCAGCCGGTCCTCGAGGGAGTGGTAGGAGAGCACGACGACTCGCCCACCCAGCGCGAGCGCGTCGAGAGCTGCGGGAAGCGCCGCCTCCAGGGCGGCGAGCTCCGCGTTCACCTCGATGCGCAGCGCCTGGAAAGTCCTCTTGGCGGGGTTGCCCCCGGTGCGCCGGGTCGCGGCCGGGATCGCGTCACGAACGATCTCTGCGAGCCGCTTGGTCGACGTTATGGCCTCCTTGGCCCGTTCCCTGACCAGGAAGCCCGCGACACGCGGTGCGAACCGTTCCTCCCCGTAGTCGCGGAGGATGCGCGTCAGGTCCGCCGCGGAGTAGGTGTTGACGACCTTCTCCGCGGTCAGCTCCTGGCTGGTGTCCATCCGCATGTCGAGGGGGGCGTCGTAGGAGTAGGCGAAGCCACGCTCGGCCTCGTCGAGCTGCGGCGAGGACACGCCGAGGTCGAACAGCGCGCCGTCGATCGACGGGCGGCCCGCCTCGGCGAGCACGTCGGCCAGCCGGTCGGAGGTGGCGTGCACCAGCGTGGTCCGGCCGGCGTAGGGCGCGAGCCTGCGGGTGGAGAACTCGATCGCGAACGGGTCGCGGTCGATGCCGATGAGATGAAGCGACGGGTGGGCCGCGAGCAGGGCCTCCGAGTGGCCGCCGAGGCCGAGGTTGGCGTCGACGACGACCGGGCTCGCGCCCGTCAACGCCGGGGCCAGCAGCTCCAGTACGCGGTCGAGCATGACCGGAACGTGACCGCCCGTGCCTGCGGTGTCGTGCATCTCCAACCCCCCTCTCGCGTCCGTGCTCGCGGTTGACGCGCGTCCGGTGATCGATCGGACCTTCCTGGGTCCCCACCCGGCGCCGCCCGGCCAGGTCCCCATCCGCACCCTCTTCGTGAACGCCCTCCATCTGACACCGGGGAAGGTGCATCAGCCGGCGGGCAGTGGTTGCGGGTGGAGACCTCGCCGAACGACATGTCCGACGGATCGACCGTGGCTCTCACAAGATCCCTGGCAGCACCTCCTCCGACAGGTCGGCGAACGCCTGCTCCTGCGCTTGGAGGTAGGTGTCCCATGCCTGCGAGTCCCAGATCTCCAGCCGGGTGTTGGCCCCGATGACCACGCAGTCACGCTGCAGGCCCGCGTAGTGGCGCAGGCTCTGCGGGATCGTGATGCGTCCCTGCTTGTCGGGAGTCTCGTCGGACGCGCTGGCGAAGAAGACGCGGCTGTAGTCACGCACCGCCTTGGCGGTGACCGGGGCGGTGCTGAGAGCCTCGGTAATGCGCTGGAACTCCTCCACGGGAAAGACGTAGAGGCATCGCTCCTGGCCTTTGGTGATCACAAGACCCTCCGCCAGCTCCTCACGGTACTTAGCCGGCAGGAACAGCCGTCCCTTGTCGTCGAGGCGCGGCTGATGGGTGCCGAGGAACATCGGCCCCACCTCCCGTGCCTAGCGAAGCGCCCAGCGCTGACGCACCGTGCCCTCCACTGCGCACCACCATACTCCACTTCTCCCCACCGTCAACTGATTCAACAGCACGTCGCCGCCTGTTCGCCGGACGTTTCCGCAGGTCAGAGCGGTGGAGCGGAGTGGGGGGCGGTGAGGGGCCGCGCGGCCGCCCTGGGCGTGTCGAAGACGCGCAGGTCACCGGAACCGGCGGCGGGTGGCGGGCGGGTGGCGGGCGGGTGGCGGCGGGTGGAGGACGGTGGGGCGGAGGCGGAGGGGCGTGTGACCGGATCAGCACGCGTATGCCACAGAAACCGGACACTGACTCGCTTCTGTGGAAAATCCTCAAAAGTCGCCCAAGAACCCGCAGCGTCGTAGGGTCGTACAGACAATGGAAAAGGAAAGGCATGGCTCCCGCAATGGCGTCCACGCCGCCGGGACACCCGTAGCACTTCGTCTCATGGAGGCCTGGTGGCAGTAACCCATGACGTCCCTCACCGGCTCGACGAGCTGGTCTCCACCGCACACCGGATCCGCGAGGCGGTCGAGTCTGTGGTCGAGGGCAAGAGCGACGCCGTGCGTCTCACCCTCACCGTCCTGCTCGCCGAGGGCCACCTGCTGATCGAGGACGTACCCGGGGTCGGCAAGACCATGCTCGCCAAGGCGCTCGCCCGGTCCATCGACTGCCCGGTCCGCCGGGTGCAGTTCACCCCCGACCTGCTGCCGAGCGACATCACCGGCGTCAGCGCCTACAACCAGCAGACGCGGGAGTTCGAGTTCAAGCCCGGGCCGGTGTTCGCGAACATCGTGGTGGGCGACGAGATCAACCGCGCCTCACCCAAGACGCAGTCGGCCCTGCTGGAGTGCATGGAGGAGCACCAGGTCACGGTCGACGGCGTGACCTACCGGCTCGACATGCCCTTCATGGTGATCGCCACCCAGAACCCCATCGAGATGGAGGGCACCTACCCGCTGCCCGAGGCGCAGCGCGACCGCTTCACCGCCCGCGTCGCGATGGGCTATCCGGCGCCCACGGCCGAGCTGGAGATGCTCGACGTGCACGGCGGCGCCTCCCCTCTGGACAAGCTGGAGCCGGTCGCGACGACGGCCGAGGTGCGGGCGCTCATCGAGGCGGTCCGCGGCGTCTACGTCGCGCAGCCGGTCAAGAAGTACGCCATCGACCTGGTGGTCGCCACCCGCACCTCCCCCGACCTGCGGCTGGGCGCCTCCCCGCGCTCGACGTTGCAGCTCGTCCGGGCCGCCAGGGCGCACGCGGCGCTGTCCGGCCGCGACTACGTCATCCCCGACGACCTGCAGGACCTCGCCGTGCCCGTGCTCGCGCACCGGCTGCTGCCCAGCGTCGAGGCGCAGGGCCAGCGCCGCCTGCCCGAGCAGGTGGTGACCGATCTGCTCAGGCGCGTGCCCGTACCGGAGACGCGGGCGTCGTGAGGGACGGGCTTCGGGCGCTCACCTCCAGGGGCAGGTCCTTCCTCGCCTCCGGGATCGCGGCGCTGCTCATGGCGGTGCTGCTGGGCGAGAACGACCTGTTCAGGATCGGGGTGCTGGTGACGGCGCTGCCGCTGCTCGCGGCGATGGTCGTGGCGCGGACCCGCTACCGGCTGAGCTGTGCCCGGCGGCTCGACCCGGCCAGGAGCGAGGTGGGCGGGGAGGCCACCGTGACCCTGCGCCTGGAGAACGTCACCCGCCTGCCGACCGGGCTGCTTCTCATCGAGGACACCGTGCCGTACGCGCTGGGCGTGCGGCCCCGGTTCGTCCTGGACCGGGTGGAGCCGCGGGGCATCCGCGAGATCGACTACCGGGTCCGGTCCGACCTGCGCGGCCGCTACTCGATCGGCCCGCTGTCGGTGCGCATCGCCGACCCGTTCGGGCTGGTGGAGCTGACCCGGTCGTTCACGATCAGCGACACCCTCGTGGTGACGCCGCAGGTGGTGGCGCTGCCCCACGTACGGCTGTCGGGCGAGTGGACGGGCGGCGGCGACAGCCGCACCCGGAGCGTGGCCGCGGCGGGCGACGACGACGTGGCCCCGCGCGAGTACCGGCAGGGCGACGACCTGCGCCGGGTGCACTGGCGCTCGACGGCCCGGCACGGCGAGCTGATGGTGCGGCGCGAGGAGCAGCAGTGGCAGAGCCGCGGCGCCCTGCTGCTGGACACGCGCAGGCACGCCCACCGGGGCGAGGGCCCGCGCTCGTCGTTCGAGGTGGCCGTCTCGGCGGCGGCGTCGATCGGCGTGCACCTCTCGCGCGAGGGCCTCGGGCTGCGCCTGGTCACCGACCAGGGCTCCGAGCACCTGACGGACACGGCGGTGAGCCACTCGCTGCTCGACACGCTGGCCGTCATCCGCCACAGCCCCGCCCGCTCGCTGGAGATCGGCGTCTCGGCGCTGCGTCAGGGCGGCGGTGACGGGCTGGTCGTGGCGGTCCTCGGATCGCTCGACCTGGAGGAGGCCAGGGAACTGGGCCGGGTGCGGCACACCGGCGTCACCGGCGTGGCCGTGCTGCTCGACGTCGAGACGTGGGACGGCGGCGAGCCGGACACCTCGGACGACCACCGGGCGGTGCAGGGCGTGCTGGCCGGCTACGGCTGGCGCATCGTGCGCCTGCCCGCCGGCACGTCCATCGCCTCGGTGTGGCAGGACGCCGCCCAGCGCGGCAGGTTCGCACTCGGTCAGGGAGGGGCGGCATGAGACTGTCCGTCGCCGCCGCGGCGGCCACGCTGTCCGCGGCGATCCTGCTCTACCCGCTGTTCGACGCCGCCTCGTGGCTCTGGTCGTCGGCGGGGGCGGTGCTGGCGGTGCTGGCCGCGAGCCTGCTGGCCGGCCGCCTGTCGCTACCCGCCTGGGCGGCGCCGCCGGTCGCGCTCGTCGCGCTGTGGATCTACCTGACCGCCTCGTACGCCGCCCCGGAGGCGTGGCTGTACGTGGTGCCGACCAAGGGGTCGGTGGAGGAACTGGCGCGGGTGCTGGCCACGGGCTGGACCGACATCCAGCGGTTCGCCGCCCCGGTGCCGGCCAACGAGGGCATCTCGCTGCTGACGGCGGGCGGGGTGGGGCTCATCGCGACCCTGGTGGACCTGTTCGCCGTACGGCTGCGGCGGGCGGCGCTGGCCGGGCTGCCGATGCTGGCGCTGGCCACGGTGCCGGCCACGATCCTGACCGAGCCGATCAGCTGGCCCGCGTTCATCCTCGCCGCGTTCGGCTTCACCGGCCTGCTCGTCGCCGACGGCCGGGAGCGGCTGGGCCACTGGGGCCGGGCCGTGCTGGTGCGCCGCACGCGGATGGCCACCGCCGAGGGGCGCAGCGGCTCGCGTCCGGCCATGGACACGCGGGGGCTGCGCCTGTCGGGCAAGCGCATCGGGTTCGCCGCGATCGCGCTGGCCGTACTGGTGCCGGCCGCGCTGCCCGCCATGGAGCCGGTGTCGTTCTTCACGTTCGGGGTGGGCGGCCGGGGGTCGGGGGCGGGAAACTCGATCAGCATCCCCAGCCCCATCGCGGGCCTGCGGGGCCAGCTGGAGCTGCCCGAGCGGCGCACCGTGCTGACCTACACCAACAACGACGACCAGCCGCGCTACCTGCGGATCTACGCGCTCGACACCTTCGACGGCGAGCAGTTCGGCATGACCCGCCCGGAGGGCTCGGCGGACAACCGCACGGACAACGGCCCGCTCCCGCCGCCGCCCGGGCTGGGCGGCGGGGTCAAGGTCGGCAACGTGGTGACCGACATCCGGATCAGCGAGGAGATCGCCGATCTGTCGTTCCTGCCGCTGCCGTACCCGCCCCGGCAGATCCGCGTCGACGGCGACTGGCGTGCCGACGTGGACACGCTCATGGTGTTCTCCACCCGCGACGAGGCCGCCGGGCTGCAGTACCAGGTGGCCACGAGCGAGCCCGCCGCCACCGGCGAGCTGCTGGAGTCGCTGCCGCAGAACAGGAGCGGGGCCGACCCGCGCTTCCTCAGACTGCCCGACGACCTGCCCCCGGAGATCGAGGAGCTGGCCTCCCGGATCACGGGCGACGCCGACACGACGTACGACGCGGCGGTGAAGTTGCAGGAGTTCTTCACCAAGACCGGCAACTTCACCTACAGCCTCAGGACGCAGGGCCACGACAACAACGCGCTGCGGGACTTCCTGCTGCGCAGCCGGGCGGGCTACTGCGAGCAGTTCGCGGCCTCGATGGCGGTGCTGGCCAGGTTGGTGGGCATCCCGTCGCGGGTGGCGATCGGCTACACCGGCGGCACGAAGATCGCGGACCGCTGGATGGTGGGGACGAACGACTCCCACTCCTGGCCCGAGCTGTACTTCGAGGGCGTGGGCTGGCTGCCGTTCGAGCCGACCCCGACCGGGTCGCTCGGCCAGGGCAGCGCCCGGGTGCCGGCGTACACGGTGCCGCCGCTCGACCCGGTGGAGGGCGACAGCACGAGCCCGACGCCCGGGGCGACGAGCAGTTCCGCCGACGAGCCGGTGGACCCGCAGGCCCGGGTCAACCCGCGCGAGCTGGACCGCGAGGCGAGCCTGGCCACCGGCGGGCTGCCGCCGGACGACTCGATGCCGCTGGCCGGCAAGCTCGGCATCGGGGCCGCCGCGCTCCTGCTGGTCCTGCTCCTGCCGGCGGGGCTGCGGCTGGTGAGCCGCGGCCGGCGCGTCCGCGCTCTCGGCCGGGACGGCGGCGACACGTCCGTCCGGGCGGGTGGCGGCGCGCCGGGCATGCCCGCGGGCGGGCCCGGCGCGGCGTGGGCGGAGCTGGACGACGCGCTGCTCGACTACGGGATGGCCCGGCACGCCAGCGAGACGCCGCGCGCCCTGGCGCGGCGGCTGACCCAGCAGTACGAGCTCGGCCCCGAAGCGGCTGCGGCCCTGGCGGCGATCGCCTCGGCGGTGGAGCGGTCGCTGTTCGCCAGGGACCCGGGTGAGATCGGGCCGATGCGGAAGGACCTGCGCACGGTGCGGCAGGCCCTGGCCGCGACGGTGTCGCGCGGGAGGCGGGTGCGGGCGGTGCTGCTGCCCCCGTCGACGTTGCGCAGGATGCGGCTCGTGGGTGAGCGGCTGCTGGACGGTTTCGACCGGCTGGAGAACCTGCGGCTGAGCCGGACGAGTGCGACCCCGAAGGGCTCCTGAGGCCCGGACGCGACGTGGGGGGGGGCCGCGGGGGGGGGGGGGGGGGGCGGGGGTGGGGGGGGGGGGGGGGGGGGGGGGGGGGGGGCGCCCCCCCCCTTCAGCGGGTGCCGTCGCGGTGCAGGCGACGGAGGTAGACGTAGAGCTGCCAGCC
>NZ_JBIDCC010000011.1:100420-326403 GCF_043204415.1 Nonomuraea sp. NPDC047897
GGGGGCGGTTTGCGCCGGGGCGGAACCCGGGGGGGGGCGCGGCAGGGGGGCCCCCCCGGGGGGCGCCGGCGCCCGGCCCCCCCGGGGCGCCCGCCCCCGGGGGGGGGGCGCCCCCACGGTCGTTCCAGGCTGGGGTCGTCGGGCGATCCGGTGTCCGTTGGAGGTCGGGGTCCGTGGGGGCCGGTCTCTCGGCCTCGGTCGTCCGGGTGTCCGTCCATGCCACCGGACGCTGTCGTGCGGGCAGGACGGCCGTGCGAGTGGCCTGGGCGGCGCCCGGCCGGCCGCCCGGCGGGCGCCGCTGGGCGGGGGCAGGGGTCAGGCCCGTCCGGCCGGCGTCCGAGGGATGCCGGCCGATCCGTCGCCGTGGGTGCGGAAGGGCGAGGTCAGCGCTCGTCGTGACGACGACGCCAGCGCTCCTCCATCCGTTCCATGAAGGTGCCGCGCTGGCGGCGCGACTGCTTGCCCGCCACGGGCGCGCCGGGGGCCGGGGACGACGCGTCACCGAACCCGTTCATACGTTTCCAGCTCGACAGACCCCACAGACACGCGGCGAGCATGACCACGAAACCGCCGACGCCGAGCGGAATCAGGTTGATCACCACGCCGACCATCAGCAGGACGACGCCGAGAGCAAAGCCGATGGAGGCCTTGATCAGGCGACGCTTGTAGTGGCTGCGCGGGTCACTGATCCTTACGGTGTTGGCCCACTTCGGGTCCTCGGCGTAGAGGGCCTGCTCGATCTGGTCGAGCAAGCGCTGCTCGTGCTCAGAGAGCGGCACGGCGCCTCCCAAGGACGGCCCCAGGACGGGGAAGACGGCAACGGACGACACGGGGTGTCCGAACCTCGCGGTCGGTTATCCCCAGAATACGAGGCTGTAGACGTAGGCGAAAGCAAACGTCCAACGCAGACCAAACCGGAGGTGACGTCATGGCTCCATTGTGGTGCATCACCACACCACTCCCCCCAAGTCGCGACATCCGCGTCATGCCTCCATTTCATCAAGTCTGGCGCGTACAAGCGACGCCGGGAGCACCGCATCCGGACCGAATCTCCGGATCGCCTTGTCCATGGCCCGCTCGGCCTCCCGCCACCCGGTCTCGCGCTCACCCAGAGCGAGCTGATGTGACGCGGAGTCGGCGGCCCGCAGGTTTTCCATCCTGACGCCGACGAGGCGCAGCCGCACCCGTTGCAGCCCGGCCGCCTCGAAGAGCTCGCAGGCGGTGACGTAGATCTCCTGGGCCACGTCGGTCGGCTCCTTGAGGGTGCGCGACCTGGTGATGGTCGAGAAGTCCGCCCGGCGGAGCTTCACGCTCACCGTCCTGCCCACGTGGCCGCCGCTGCGCATCCGGGCGGCCACCTTCTCCGACAGGCGCAGCAGCTCGCGCCGGATCACCTCGGGGTCGTCGACGTCGGCGGCGAACGTCTCCTCGTTGCCGATGCTCTTGTCGGGGACGTGCGCGGTCACCGGCCGCTCGTCACTCCCCCAGGCCAGCGCGGCCAGGTGGCCGCCCACCGCCTGCCCCAGCTCGCGCTGGAGGGTCGCGGGCGGGACGCGGGCCAGGTCACCCACGGTGCGGATGCCGAGGCGGACCAGGGCCTGCTCGGTGCGCTCGCCGACTCCCCAGAGGGCGGAGACGGGCAGCGGATGGAGGAAGGCCACGACCTCGCCGGCGGGCACCACCAGCAGCCCGTCGGGTTTGCACTGCTTGGAGGCGAGCTTCGCCACGAACTTGCTGCTCGCCACCCCCACCGAGCAGGTGATGCCGTAGCGCTCCCACACCTGGGCCCTGATCATCGCGGCGATCGCGCCGGGCGGGCCCAGCCGCCGCCTCGCCCCTCCCACGTCGAGGAACGCCTCGTCGGAGGCGATCGGCTCGACCAGCGGGGTGATCGAGTGGAAGATCTCCATGACGCCGCGGGAGACCTCGGAGTACTTGCCGTGGCTGGGCGGGATGACGGTCGCCTGCGGGCAGAGCCGGCGCGCCCGGGACATGGGCATCGCCGAGTGCACGCCGTGGGCCCTGGCCTCGTAGGTGGCGCTGAGCACCACGCCGCGCCCCGCGGGCGAGCCCACGATCACCGGCCGGCCCCGCAGCTCCGGCCGGTCGAGCAGCTCGACGCTGGCGAAGAAGGCGTCCATGTCGACGTGGAGGATCGGGCAGCCGCTGTCATCGCCCCCGGTCCGCGGAGCGGGGCCGATGCCGGTGATCTGCTTGCGGGACACGACTGCGATCCTATCCGAACACGCGTTCTACAAGTCAGCCCCGGTGGCCGAAGACGTGCAGCTGTGTGGCGAGGTCGCGCAGCACCTGATGGGTGGCGGCGGCCTTCTCCAAGGCCACCAGCGCCTCGGCCGCGCCCGGCTCACCGTCGACCAGGCGGCTGGGCACCAGGTCGGCGAAGACGCGCACGCCGTGGACGGCGCCCACCGTCAGGCCCGCCGCCCGCAGCAGCTCGGCGAGGGTCTCGGCGGTGTAGCGGCGCGGGGTGGGGTCGCGGTCGCCCCAGGAGCCCCGAGGATCGGCGAGGGCGGCCCTGGCCTCGTCGAAGTGGCCGGCGAGCGCGCGGTGGATGGCGCTGGCGACCGGGTTGGCGGCGAGCACGCTGACCGCGCCGCCGGGGCGCAGCAACCCGGCGACGGCGGTCATCGCGCCGAGCGGGTCCTCGACGTACTCCAGCACGCTGTGGCAGAGCACCAGGTCGGCGCAGCCGCCGTCGAGCAGCTCGGCGAGGTCGGCGGCGTCGCCCTGGAGCGCGCGCACGCCCACGCCCTTCTCCTTGGCGCGGCGCTCCAGCGCGGCCAGCGAGTCGGGGCTGGGATCGACCACGGTGACGGTGTGGCCCCGCTCGGCCAGCGGCACGGCGAACCCGCCGGTGCCGCCGCCGGCGTCGACGATGTCGAGCCGGTCACGCCCGGTGGCCGCGGCCAGCTCGGTCAGCTGGGCCAGCAGCGCCTCCCAGACGACGGCCGTCCGCACCGCCGGGGTCCTCGTGACGCCTTCAGCACGCAACGTGGGCTCGCCTCCTTCTTGCTCCTCGAACCCGCCCCAGCCTACGCCGTCGGGGCCTGCCCCACACCGGCCGAGGGGTGTCCGCGTCCCATTGCCGCGCGGCCATGCGGCGGGCGAGGATGAGGAGGTGATCAGCGAGGACGACGTGCGCCATGAGGCGCTGGCACTGCCGGGCACCGCTGAGCGTCCCATGTACGGGACGCCCGCCTTCTACGTGGGTGGCAGATGGTTCGCCCGGATCAGGGAGGAGGGCGACGTGCTGGCCGTACCCTGCCCCAGCGAGGAGCACAAGCGGGAGCTGGTGGCGGCCAAGCCCGAGGCGTTCTTCACCACGCCGCACTACGACGGGCACGCGGTGGTGCTGGTGCGGTTCGCCGCGGTGGACCGCGACGAGCTGGCAGAGCTGCTGACGGACGCCTGGCGGCTGCGCGCCCCCAGGAGGCTGCTCAGGCCGTGACGGCCGGCGCGCGCAGGGCGCGTACGACGGCGGCGGGGTCGTCGGCGAAGAAGCGGATCGAGCGCACCTCGGCGCGGCCGCCGAGGGGGCGCACCACGGTGACCGGCCCGGCCAGCTCGACGACCACGTTGGTCTGCGACGACACCGCGACGACGAGCCTGTCGTCCGCCACGGACACCATGCCGCCCTCGTTGTAGTTGCGCACCTGCCGGACCGAGGAGATCAGCGCGCGGGGCACGCGCGCGTCCAGATACTCGCCGAACCTGACGCGCAGCTCCCCGGCCGACACGACGTGCGGCCGCAGCGCGCAGGACGCGCCGAGGGCCAGGGCGAAGACGATGCCGTACACGTCGAGCACGAGCACCGTGACGCGTGCCACGGCGGGCACGTCCAGCGACACGAGGAGCAGGTCGATGCCCGCGGTCTCCACGACCATGAGGAACAGCATGACCAGCAGCATCGGGGCCTGTTCGCGGGCGTACGGCGCCGCGACGGCGCCGGGCGGCACGGCGGGCCGGCGGCGCACCGCGAACAGCGCGATGGCGGCCAGGCCCCGGACCTCCAGTTCCAGCAGCCGGCGCACCAGCGGGGGCACCAGGTGGGCGACGGTCGCCGACAGCGCGACGCGCCGTCCGGCGCCGCCTCGCCGTTCGGCGCGGAACAGCCGGCGGGCGACGAGCAGTTCGAGCGCGAGCACGGCGGCCACCCCCGTCTCGGCCGCCACGAGCACCGGGGTGGGCAGCGGCACGCCGGCGGCGAGCATGACGAGGAGCAGGAGTTCGAGGGGTGGCACGACGTAGAGGGCGGCGCGGGCCGTCCTGAGCAGCACGGTGTCTCCTTGGGGCCGTAGGGGTGACGGTCCCCATGAGACACGTTGACGTCGCGTCAAGGTCAACCGGGCGGCTGCGGCCGCCCGCCCCGGCTCAGAGCGTCAGGCTGGGCTTGAGCTGCTTGAAGCGGGCCAGCAGCCCGTTGACGAACTGCGGCGACTCGTCCGTGGACAGCTCGCCGGCCAGGTGCACCCACTCGCTGATGACGACGCCCTCGGGCACGTCGGGCATCCACAGCAGCTCGTAGGTGCCGCCGCGCAGCAGGTTGCGGTCCACGGCCGGCATGCGGTCGAGGCTCCAGCCCTCGGAGTAGGTGGTGATCAGCTCGTCGATGCGGACCTGGTGCCGGGCGACGCCCTCGACGATGGCCGAGGTGTATTCGTTGACCGGCGGCTCCTTGCGCTCGACGCGCTCGGCGAGGATCCGCAAGGGGTCCTCGCCGCGGAGTTCGGACTCGAAGAGGATGTCGAGCGCGCGCCTGCGTGCTTTGCCCCGGGCCGACACTCAGGCCCGGCCGAGGTACTCGCCGCTGCGCGTGTCGACCTTGACCCGCTCACCGGTCGTGATGAACAGCGGCACCTTGATCTCGGCGCCGGTCTCCAGCGTGGCGGGCTTGGTGCCGCCGGTGGAGCGGTCGCCCTGCAGGCCCGGCTCGGTGTTGGCGATGGTCAGCTCGACGGCGGCGGGCAGGTCGACGTAGAGCGCCGCGCCCTCGTTGAAGGCGACGGTGGCCAGGGTGTTCTCCAGCATGTAGTTGGCGGCGTCGCCCACGGTGCCGGCGGGCACGTTGACCATGTCGTAGGTCTCGGTGTCCATGAAGACGAAGTCGTCGCCGTCACGGTAGGAGTACTGCATCTCGCGCTTGTCGACGTTGGCCACGTCGACCTTCACGCCGGCGTTGAAGGTCTTGTCGACGACCTTTCCGGACAGCACATTCTTGAGCTTGGTGCGGACGAACGCGCCGCCCTTGCCCGGCTTGACGTGCTGGAACTCCACAACGGCCCACAGCTCACCGCCGTCGAGCCTCAGCACCATGCCGTTCTTGAGGTCGTTGGTCGTCGCCACTCGTCATCTCCCGCGTGCGGCCGCTCTAAAGGACGAGCAGCTCCTTGGTCGTCTTCGTGAGGAGTTCCGGCTCGCCCTCACGTGTCACGAGGGTGTCCTCGATGCGAACGCCGCCCTGCCCGGGTAGATAGACCCCCGGCTCGACGGTGATCGGAACTCGATCCTCTAGTTTACCGGTCCGCGAAGGGCCCAGGAACGGCTCCTCGTGGATCTCCAGGCCGACGCCGTGTCCGAGGCCGTGCCGGAAGTGGTCGCCGTGTCCCGCCGCCTCGATGACGGAGCGGGCGGCGGCGTCGACCTCCTTGGCCTCGGCACCCGGCGCGAGCGCCTCGCGGCCCGCGCGCTGGGCGGTGGCGACGAGGTCGTAGAGCTCGCGCTGCCAGGCCGCGGGCTCGCCCAGGCAGACGGTTCGGGTCATGTCGGAGTGGTAGCCCCGGTGGCGGGCGCCGAAGTCGAGCGTGACCAGGTCGCCGGCGCGCAACGGCCTGCCGGTGGGGGCGTGGTGCGGGATGGCGCCGTTCTCCCCGGCGGCGACGATGCTGTCGAAGGCGGGCGCGTCGGCGCCCAGTTCGGCCATGCGGGTCTCGAGGAGCCGGGCGACCTCGCGTTCGGTCACGCCGGGCCTGATGCCGCCCCCGCCGGTCAGGTCGGCGAACGCCTGGTCGGCGATCGCGCAGGCCGTGCGGAGGTGGTCCAGCTCCTCGTCGTCCTTGACCGTCCGCAGCAGTTCGACCAGCGGCGGCAGCGGCACCAGCCCCTGTCCCAGCCGCTGGAACGTCGCCACGGTCATGTGCGCGGACTCGATGCCGGCGCCCGGGACGGCGAGCCGGGCGGCCACGTCGGCCGCCTCGACGGCGTCCACGTCGAGGGCGCGCGTCTTGCCGATGTAGCGGTTGTCGGTGGCCAGCAGCGCCGACCCGTCGGCCCGGACCAGGACGGCGGCGTTGGAGCTGTCGAGCCCGGTGAGGTAGCGGACGTTGACGCGGGAGGTGACGAGCAGCGCCTCGACCTGGTGAGCGGCCAGCATGGCCGTGAGCCTGGCCCGCCGTTCGGGGTGGCGTTCGGGGTGGCGTTCGGGGTGGATGGTCATGGCGTCAATGTACGCGCGCCGGCCCTGAGGGCGGCTACGTCATGCGCCTGGCCGAGGCGCGGGCCGCGGTCGCGGCCACGTGGACGCCGAGTGGGTCGAGATGTCCGCCGCGCCACCTCGCGGCGAACTGCCTCTTGCACACGATATGAACGCTCAAATAGTGTTTGCCCCGGTAGGTCAGCGATATGCCCGCTACCGCCTCCTCCCAGTGCGCCATTTCACCTGTTCGGAGCTGGTTTGAACGTTCAAAATACCTACTTAAGCCAGTTCCAGGAACCAGCCGGATACCTTGACTTCGCCCGGATCGGGCCACCCTCGCTGGCTGTCACCCGGACCGTCGCCCGGGCCGCGGAGTTGCTGGCGCGTGATCCGTCCGCAGCGCTCACCGGACTGGAGCTCGCGGCGAGCGGCGCACGCGCCGCCGCGGCCCGCCTGCTGAGCTGCGCCCCGCATGAGGTGGCCTTCGTCTCCTCCACCAGCCACGCGCTCTTCGCCGCCGCGGCAGGGCTGGACGGCGGCGTGGTGCTCGTCCCCAGAGGAGAGTTCCCCGCCAACGTCTACCCATGGCTGCGGTTCCAGGAACGCGGCGGCCTTCGGCCACGCTGGGTCGACTCCGCGGCGATCACCCCCGACGTCCTGCGTGAGCACCTCGACGACGACGTCAGGGCGCTCGCCGTCAGCGCGGTGGACGCCACGACCGGCCACCGCGCCCCGCTGGGCGCGCTGAAGGAGGTGCTGGGCGAGGACCGGCTGCTGGTGGTGGACGCCGTCCAGGGCCTCGGCGCGGTGCCGCTGGAGGTGGCGGCGGCGGACGTGCTCGCCTGCGGCGGGCAGAAGTGGCTGCGGGCGGGCTGGGGCGCGGCGCTGCTGCTCATCCGCGACCGGGTGGCCGACCGCCTGACGCCCGGCCTCGGCGGCTGGGCGGGCGTGCGGGATCCGTTCGGGGCCCGGCATCCCACGCCGCCCCTGGCGGGAGCCGTCGCGCACACGGCCACCAACCCCGACCTGACCGCCGTCGCCGCACTGGGAGCCGCCATCGACCTGGTGCTCTCCGCCGGAGAAGGCAACATCGCCCGGCAGATCGCTCGAACCCTGGCGCATCTGCTGGACGCCGCCAGGACCGCGGGCGCCGAGGTCCTCGTCCCCACCGAGCCGGCCGGGATCGCGCGCGTACGACTGCCTGGCCGTGACCCCGCGAGCACCCACGCGGCACTCGGCGCCGCCGGGCTCACCACCACGCTGCGCGGTGGCTGGATCCGGCTCTCCCCGCACGCCACCACCCCCGTCGACACCGCCGACCGGCTGCGCGAAGCACTCACCCCCTGAAGGGAAACACCCACATGATCAACCGTCGTGGAGCCCTGGCGCTCGCCCTCACCGCCACGCTCGCCCTCGCCGCCTGTGGCGGCGGCGGGGCGTCCGAGAAGGGCAGCGGGCCCGTCAAGATCACCGTCTGGAGCTGGAAGCCCGCCTCCGACGGCCTGGCCGCCGTCGCCAAGGACTTCGAGCAGACCCATCCCGGCATCAAGGTCGACGTCCAGGCGGTCGGCAACCCGGCCATCTGGGACAAGATCACCATCGCCATGGCCGCGGGCGGCAAAGGTCTGGCCGACGTGCTGCACATCGGCGTCGACTACCTGCCCGGATACATGGACAAGTTCCCCGGCGGCCTGGCCGACCTGCGCAAGCTGGGCGCCGACAGCTACAAGGACGCCTTCGCCGAGGGTCTGTGGCCCACGGTGACCGGCAAGGACGGCGGCGTCTACGCGATGCCCTGGGAGGTCAACCCGGTCGGCTTCTTCTACCGCGCGGACCTGTTCAGGAAGGCGGGCATCGATCCGGAGAAGATCCAGACCTGGGACGACGCCATCGAGGCGGGCAAGACGCTCAAGGAGAAGACCGGGGCCTTCCTCATCGGGCTGAACAAGCCCGCGGCCGGCGGCGCGGACATGGACTTCTTCCAGTCGCTGCTCCAGCAGCAGGGCGCCTTCTACTTCAACCAGCAGGGCGAGGTCACGCTCTCCTCCTCACCCGCCGTCCAGGCGATGACCCTCATCAAGAAGATGAACGACGCGGGCATCGTCGCGGACACCTCCGGCGAGAACACCGCCAAGCAACTCATCAGCGGCGGCAAGCTGGCCGTGCTGCCCTGGGCGGCCTGGGCGGTCAGCTACATCCCCGAGATGCGGCCCGAGCAGAAGGGCCTGTGGCGGGTCATGCAGCCCCCCGCGGCAACGGCGGGTGGCAAGCGCACCGCGATCGTCAACTCGACCCATCTGTCGATCTCCGGGACCAGCCCGCACCAGTCGGAGGCCTTCAAGTTCGTCGAGTACGCGCTGACCAAGCCCGGCGTCGTCACCAAGGCCTTCAAGGAGGGCGGCGTCTTCCCCGCGCTGACCGAGGCCTACTCTGATCCGGCCTTCGCCGCGCCGCAGCCCTACTTCGGCGACCAGCCCGCGCTCAAGACCTTCGTGGACGCCCTCACCGAGGGCGCCGACGCCACCTACTACTCGGGCGACTACGCCAGGGCGCTGAAGATCGCCAGTGACGCGCAGACGAAGGTCCTGCTCAAGGGCGCCGACCCGGCCGCGGCGCTGACCGAGGCCGCCACGCTGCTGGCCCAGCAGACGAACAGGAAGCTCGCGGGATGACGCTCACCCTGCCGCGGCCCGGGCGGATGACGGTGCCCAGGCGCTCGTTCGTCACCAAGCGGAACGTCCCCTACCTGCTGGTCCTTCCCGCGCTGGTGGGCTTCATGGTGTTCAAGGCCTATCCGATCCTGGCCGCCATGTACATCAGCCTGACCACCGGCGCGGGCGCGGCGCGCAGCTTCGTCGGGCTGGACAACTACGTGCGGCTGGTGAACGACCCGCTGTTCTGGACCTCGCTGGGGAACACCGGGCTGATCCTGGTCGTCCAGGTCCCGATCATGCTGCTGCTCGCGCTGCTGCTGGCGCTCGGGCTCAACTCGCCGCTCGTCCGGCTGCGTGGCCTGTGGCGGCTGGGCGTCTTCATGCCGTCGCTGACCGGTCTGGTCGCCTACGGCGTGATGTTCTCGGTGATCCTGCGCAAGGACGCGGGACTGCTCAACTGGCTGCTCAGCCTCTTCGGGGTCGACCCGATCGACTGGCTGGGCAGCCCGTTCTGGGCCCGCATCGCCATCGTCATCGCGCTCACCTGGCACTACACCGGCTACAACGCGGTGATCTACCTGGCCGGCCTGCAGAGCATCCCCAAGGATCTCTACGAGGCCGCCATGGTGGACGGCGCCGGTTCGGCCCGCAGGTTCTGGTCGATCACGGTCCCCCAGTTGCGGCCGATCCTGCTGTTGACCGTGGTGCTGTCCACGATCGGCACCCTGCAACTGTTCGACGAGCCGTTCGTGCTGACCGGCGGCGGGCCGGACAACTCGACCCTGACGATCTCGCTGTACCTGTACCAGAACGGCTTCCGCTACTTCGACTTCGGCTATGCCGCGGCGATCGCCTACGCGCTCACGCTGATCGTGGCCGGATTCGGGATCGCGCAGATGAGGATGCAGAAACGATGAAGGGCTGGACACTCACCTTCGTGCTCGCCGCGGTGTTCGGGCTGTGCGTCGGCCCGTTCTACTGGCTGGCCATGGCGGCCACGCACGCCAACTCCGACATCTTCTCCTGGCCCCCGAAGTTCTACCCCGGCGACCAGCTCGCGGCCAACACGGCGAAGCTGGAGGAGTCGATCGGGCTGGTCAACGTGCTGGGCAACACGCTCTTCGTCGCGGTCGCGCAGACGGCGGGCGCGATCGTGGTGTCGCTGCTGGCCGGGTACGCCTTCGCCAAGTTCCGGTTCGCCGGGCGCGACCTCTTCTTCGTGCTGCTGCTGTCGACGCTGGTCATCCCCGGCGGCGTGACCATCATCCCGATCTTCGAGATGATGAACGACATCGGGCTGATCGACAGCTTCCCGGCCCTGATCCTGCCGAGCCTGTCGGTGCCCTTCGGCATCTTCCTGATGCGCCAGTCGCTGCTGGCCGTCCCGGACGAGCTGCTCGACGCCGCCCGGGTCGACGGAGCGGGCGAGCTGCGGGTGCTCTGGCGGGTGGTGATCCCTGTCATGCGCCCGGTCCTGGCGGCGCTGGCCGTCTTCCTCTTCCTCGGCGCGTGGAACGACTTCCTGTGGCCGCTGATCGCGTTGCGCACGCCGGAGATGTACACCCTGCCCGTCGCGCTGGCCACTCTGCAGGGGCTGGCGAGGACAGACTTCGGCCAGGTCATGGTGGGCACCGCCATCTCCTCGCTGCCCATGATGGTGCTCTTCCTCATCCTCCAGAAACAGTTCATCTCCGGCCTGCTGGCCGGTGCCACGAAAGGATAAGCATGCAGGTCTGGGAGCCGTACGCGCTCGGCGAGACGACCCTGGTACGGGCCGGCGCGGTCGAACTGGCCATGGCCGGGGCGGCCGATGCGGCGGTGACGCAGGTCTCCGACGGCATCTGGCTGATCGACGCGCCAGGCGCCACAGCCGCGCAGTGGCGGGTGCCGTGCGTGAACGTCAGTGCGTTCTGGACGCCCGTGGGCGGCACCCGCTGGGTGCCGCCGATCTGGACCGCTCCGCTGACGTCGAGGCTGACCGCGGGCTCGCCGGTGGTCTCCCTCATCGGCACGAACGGGGCCAACGTCTGCACGGTCGGCCTGGCCGAGCCGGTGTCCCGGGTGAGCTTCACCGGCGGGGTGATGGAGGAGACCGGCGAGTTCGTCTTCACCCTGCACGGCGAGGGGCTGCGGATCCGGCTGGACCTTTCGGAGCGGCCGTTCTCCGCGGCGGTGACCGGCGTGGCGGCCTGGTGGCGGGACGAGGCGGGCGACCTGCCTGCCACGCCGGACCGCGCCCGGTTGCCGGCCTACTCGACGTGGTACAGCATGCACCAGAACGTCTCCGCCGAGTCCGTGGAGTTCCAGGCGAAGCTGGCCAAGGAGCTGGGCTGCGAGACGATCATCGTGGACGACGGCTGGCAGACCGCCGACCGGGCGCGCGGGTACGCGTTCTGCGGCGATTGGGAGCCGAACCCGGCCACCTTTCCCGACATTTCGCGACATGTGGCTAGGGTGCGTGAGCTCGGCATGGCCTACCTGCTCTGGTACGCGCTGCCGTTCGTCGGCAAACACAACACCGCCTTCGAACGCTTCACGGGCAGGTTCCTGCGCTACCTCGACCACATGGACGCCGCCGTCCTGGATCCGCGTTATCCTGAGGTCCGCGAATTCCTCATCGATCGGCTCGCCCAGGCCGTCGAGACCTGGGGCATGGACGGCCTGAAGATCGACTTCGTGGACCGCTTCGCGACCCCGGGCGGCGACCTGGCGCCCGGCGCGGGAGCTGACTGCGTGGATGTGGACGAAGGAGTCAGGCGGCTGCTGCACGACCTGGACGCCCGGCTCCGCCTCACCAAGCCGGAGGTGCTGATCGAGCACCGCCAGCCTTACACCAGTCCCGGGCTGTGGCCGTACGCCAACATGATCAGAGCGGTTGACTGCCCGCTCAGCTCACAGGAGAACCGGCAGCGGACGGTCGACCTACGGCTCACCGCCGGTCCTGTGGCGGTGCACTCCGACATGATCCTCTGGCATCCCGACGAGCCGGCGGAACAGGTGGCCGTGCACCTGATCAACGCGCTGTTCTCGGTTCCGCAGATCTCGGTCGACCTGGCGGCGCAACGCCCCGACCAGCTCGCCGCGATCCGGTTCTGGCTGGGGATCTTCCGCCGGCACCTGGGCACGCTGCAACTGGGGACACTGGAGCCGGAGCAGCCCGAGCACGGCTACCCGCTCGTGCGGGCCCGCGACGAGCGCACCACGATCGTCGCCCGCTACGCACCCCTGCCCGTCGAGGTGCCCGACTCCGGCGAACTCCTCATCGCCAACGCCGACTCCGACCCGCGGGTCGTCCTGCTCGGCACCGGCTCGGCGCACGTCGAGGTCCACGACTGCGGCGGTGCCCTGGTCCGAACGGCCACACTCGCGCTGGAGTCCGGGATCTGCCTCGTCGAGGTGCCCATGGGCGGCCTGCTCACGCTGAGGAGGGACTGAGTGACGGCACGCCGGCCGCGTGAGCGCGGGGTCACCATCGAGGACGTCGCGCGAGCGGCCGGCGTGTCCCGCCAGACGATCTCCAACGCCCTCAACGCGCCGCACCGGCTGAAGGCCGAGACGCTGGAGCGCGTCTCCGCCGTCATCGACAAGCTCGGCTACCGGCCCGACCAGTCGGCACGCAGCCTGAAGTCGGGCACCCGTCGGATCATCGCCTACCCGACACCGGTGGACGACCCGGCCAACCCCAACCCCCTGATGGGCGGCTTCCTCGAAGCGGTCGTGGCGGCGTCAGGCGAGGCGGGCTACCGCATCCTGCTGGTGCGCCCACGACCGGGCCAGAGTCAGGAGCAGGCGCTCGACGAGCTGATCGCCGCGCGGAGCGTGGACGGGTTCCTGCTGTCGGACATACTGCGCGACGACCCTCGCGTGGCCCATCTGACCAGCACGGGCTTCCCGTTCGCCGCCTTCGGCAGAACCCTGCCCGACCAGCCGCAGTCCTGGGTGGACGTCGACAGCGTGCAGGCGGTGATCGACCTGGTCGGCCTGGTCGCGGCCAGAGGGCACCGGCGGGTGGCCTTCCTGGCCTCCACCTCCGGGCAGCCGTGGATGGACGACCGGCGCGACGGGTTCCTGGCCGGCGTGCGCCGCCATGGCCTGGCCGGACAGGTGTACTCGGTGCCGGGCGACGATCCGGGCGAGATCGTCACGGCCACCCGCGACCAACTGGCCGGCCGCAACCGGCCCACCGCGATCATCGCCGGCGGTGACTGGCTCGCGCTCGGCGTCTACACGGCGGCACGCGCACAAGGGCTGGAGATCGGCGGAGACCTGGCCGTGGCCGCCTTCGACGACCTGCCGATCACCGCCTTCCTCCAACCGGCGCTGACCACGGTACGGCTGCCGCTGCGCCGCATCGCCGAGGCGCTGATCGGCCGCCTCCTGCAGATCATCGAAGACGGCGTCACCCCGCAGGCGGGGCTCATGCTCCCCGGCGAGCTGGTGATCCGCTCAAGCCTAGGACCGTGAATGCATCTCGACTCCGGCCACGACGAGCTCGTGGCGATGTTCGCATGGGCACGCGACCGCGCGCTGCGCTGGGCCCATCCCGGCGGGACGCGCGGCCCGGTGAATGTCGACGAGCGGCACCCGCATGGCAGCGGTGAGGGCCTCTACCTGCCCTCCTACTGGGCCGGGTACGCGCACCGCAGCGGCTTCTACGCCCGCGACTTCGTCCATCAGGCGGCAGGCGCGCACCTGCTCGGCCTGGCCGAGGCCAACCTGGCGATGCTGCGCTGCTTCGCCGCCTCCGCCACGGAGGAGCACGGCCACCGCCCGGTGTGGGCGTTCAACTTCGACGGCTCCTACCTGTCGATCGACTACCGCGCTCCTGACGAGTTCGTCAGGGAGGTGCCGGCGGTCTTCGAGCTCGTGGAGTGCGTGGCGGCGCTCTATCGCTGGACCGGCGACCACGCCTATGTCCACGACCCCGTGCTGCGCGACTACTGCGCCAACGCGATCGCGCTGCCCGCGACCGCCCAGGGGACGGGCATCTTCGAGGGCACCGCGAGCTACAACGAGCTGAGCGGCGAGCCGCTCGCGGTGGCCGGTGACGGCATCGCCGCACAGTACGCCGCCCACCTGGCGATGGCGGAGCTGGCCAGGGCCCGCGGCGATGACGGCGAGAGGTTCGAGGCGCTGGCCGCGAAGGTGCGCCGCCATTACGAGCAAGAGTGGAACGGCGCCCGAGGCTTCACCTTCGACGGCCGGCCCGTCACCGGGTGGGGCGCGGAGAACAGCTGGTTCACGCCCCTGAAGGGCCTGCGCGACGACCCGGCCCACCTCGACTACATCGACGCGCAAGCGAGCGGTCCGGAGCGGCCGAAGAACGTCGAGGCGTGGACGTACCTGCCCGACGTCTTCTTCCGCCACGGCAGGCCGCAGACCGCCTGGCGGTGGATGCGGGAGATCTTCCACGCCCGGACGGCCCGGCATGTGGCCGGCGGGCTCAACGGGGACTACCCGGAGGTCTCCTTCACCCTGGTGAGTCAGGTGGTGGAGGGTCTGCTCGGGGTCCGGCCGAACGCGCCGGAGAACGCGCTGACCACGGTGTCGAGGCTGCCGGCGGAGATCGGCTGGGTTGCCGTCTCCGGCATCCGGATCGGCGAGGGCAGCGTGGCCGTGCGGCACGACGGCGAGCACGCCACCACGCTCACCAACCTGTCCGAGCAGGTGACGTACCGGTGGACCGCCCGTTTCCCCGGCGGTCCCGACATCACCCGGGACGTCCCGCCCGGCGCCACCGTCACCGCGGAACGCGGTTGAGCGCAGGGATCCGGCGGCCGACTGTCCCGCCCACGCGCCGAGCGCCTGTTCAGGACCGCCACCGAAGCTGGGCTGCTAGGACGTGTATCGAATGCGGATCAAGTTGTACGGGCGAGCTCGACGAGGTGACGGGCGGTGCCAGCAGGGTCGATGATCTGATGGAGGTGTGCGCCAGGCAGGTGTGCAACACGCCAGCCGCGTTCGCCCGCCTGGTCGGCGAGGTCGTCATACGGAGGGCCGAACAGCAAGTAGGAGCAGGGATGGTCGTCCCAGCCGTCGGGGACCGGGATGTGCTGCTCGTAGTAGGACAGCGGCAGAGTGGGCTGCTCCTCGATGACTGTCTGCCGCATCGTCGGATCGGTGAACATGGGTGCGACGTCTGCCTCGTCCCACCAGTCGGTCCAGCGCGGCAGCCTGCCGTTCACCGCCATCGGGCGGAGGAACTCCAGCAAGTCGGGTGTGGCGACAGGGGTCGATCCGGTCCGGGCCGGCAGCGCGGCATCGACGAAGATGGAGCTGATCACTGGATGGTCGAGGCTCGAGCGAATCGCCGGGAGAAACAGGCCCGCGTTGCTGTGTGCCACCAACGTGACGGGGCTGTCAGCCGGGACCTGCCGGAGGTCGTCGCGGACGGCGCCGACGACGCGGGGCCAGAAGGGGGGCGCGCCGGCGCCTATGTGCAGCAGAGACGGCACCCGCACCTGGTATCCGGCCGTCGCCAGGTGTTCGGCCACAGGGTGCCAGGTCGAGGGGCCTACGGACGGGCTGTGCACGAGAACGAAAATCGGCTGCATGTGACGATCCTGTCGCTCATGCCTTCGGAGGCGCGACAGTCTTGGCTGACAGCAGAACGGCTTCGCTTCGAACTGGTCCTGGGGGTCGAACTTCGGCGGCCTTGTCTGCGCGCACGCGATCGGGCCGGGTGCGGGGCCTGCCCGGCCCAGGACGCAGGACGCGGATCTTGTTCAGGACGGGCTCGAACTGCGGGGAATCGCCCCGCCGCCCGACCGTGATCACGATGGACATGGGCTTGTGGCCCTGCTCGACGGCCAGGTGCAGCTTGGTGGTCGGGCCACCGCGCGAGCGCCCGAGCCCGCGGTCTGTCAAACCAAGATCATCCCACCTCAAGATCCACTTTTGATACACGCCCTAAAGGCGCCAGTCCCGCATGAAGTCGGCCAGCGGGCCGGTGGTGGGCACCTCGCCCTTGCGCTGGCCTCGCTCCAGGTCGCGCAGGACGTGGCGGATCTGGTCGCGGCCCGCTTCGTCCTCCCCTTTGAGGAACTTCCGGGCGGCCTCCCTGATCTTGTCGTGGGCCTTGGCCGCCGTCCTCGGCTCGATGGTGCCCATGGTCTCGGCGGTCGTCACGTTGTCGTCGAAGGCGCGCAGCCACGTCTCCCACCCGCCGCGCGGGACCGAGTCGCCGAGGGTGGCCTTGGGCGGGGGCGCGCTGGTCTCGGCCAGGGCGGTGGGCTCGGGCGACGACGAGGGTGTCGACGGGGGCGACGAGGGCGACGAGGCGGGCGTCGAGGAGGGCGTGAACGAGGGCGGGGTCGAGGAGGGGGTGGGCGCGGCGGCCTGCTCGCCGCGCGAGCCGCCCCACAGCACCAGGCCGACGGTCACGGCCGCGATCACCGCCAGGGCGGCGCCGAGCTGGAGGAACAGCCGCCGGTTCGAGCCGGGGTCGGGGCCGTCGGGCGGCAGGTCGAAGACGGCGGTGTCGCCGGCCCGCGGGGCCGCGCCCGCCTGGCCGCCCTGCGCCGCCATCGCCCCCGTCACGGGAACGGCCGCCACCGGTCCCTGCGGGGAGGGGGACGCGGGCCGGGGCCGGGCGATGGCGGCCAGCGTGCGGCGTACCGACTCGCCGTTGGAGGGCCGGGTGGCGGGGTCCTTGGCGAGCAGGGCGAGCACCAGCCGGTCCAGGTCGGCGGGCACCTCCCGGCGGTGCCGGCTGGGCGGCTCGGGCTCGGCGTCGCGGTGCGCCGCGGCGATCTCCTCCGGGGTGCCCTGGAACGGCGGCCGGCCGCACAGCAGCTCGTAGCAGACGCATCCGAGCGCGTACATGTCGGCGGGCGCCTCGGCGGCGCGGCCGTCGAGGCGCTCGGGGGCGGTGTAGGCGATCCGGCCGGGCGAGGGCGGCCGGCCGGCCGGCCCGAACCCCGAGACCTTCAGCACGCCACTGCCGGCGCGGCGGAAGCTGCCGGGCTCCACCTCGCCGTGCGCCACGCCGGCCCGGTGGGCCGCGTCGAGGCCGGCGGCGGCCTGCCCGACCAGGTCGCACGCCTCCACGACGGGCAGCGGGCCGCGGGCCGCCTCCTCCTCCAGGCTCTCGCCGGTGAGGAACTCGGTCACCAGGTACGGCGTGCCGTTCTCGTCCCCCACGTCGAGCACCATGGCGACGTTCGGGTGGATGACCCGGGCCACGGCCTGGGCGTGCCGTTCGAGCACCTCGCGGGCGGCCCCGGCGCCGAGCACGCGCACGGCCACGGTCCAGTCGGCCCGCGTGTCGTAGGCCCGCCACACTTCTCCCATCGGCCCGCTGCCGATGCGCTCATCGAGCCGGTAGCGGCCAGCGATCATGGACGGGGCCTGGTCCGACATATCTCCGCCAATTACTTCAGAAACGGCATTTCGATCAACCATAGGCCCCAGAACCACGCCACATGCCCACCCCGGCCGTAACGGCAGGACACGGAGAGCCTCGCCCCGCACTACCACACTCAAAGTCACGAATCGATTACGATCAGTGCTGCAACGTCGCTGTCCTCTCACGCCATGGCGGTCGCCGGCGCACCCGCGCGACGGCGGTCACTCCGAGGTCATGATCATGGAGGGCCTGACCGAAGGAGGACCATGTCCATTCAGCAACGACCGGACGAGACCATGGACGGGCCGCAGCCCCAGCCGCACAGCACCCTGCCGCCGACGCCCTCGACGGTCCACGTGACCCAGCGGATCGCCTCGGGCCACACGCCGGCCGGCGAGGGCTGGCAGAACTACTACGGCACGGGGATCTGCATCGAGGTGGACACCAGCTCGGCCCGCTTCGGCGGCACGCCGGTCTACACCGCCTCCATCGGCGGGCTCGCCCACCACTGGCTGCTGTCGGGCACCAACGCCATCTACAACTCCAGCCCGACCGGGTTCACCCTGTACGTCCGACGCAGCGACGGCGCCCACCTGGAGCCCGCCGACGCGCAGAGCAACGGCTGGTACGTCAACTGGATCGGCATCGACAACCCGTAGGCGGTCACTCGTGCGTGAGGACGGGGCGCCGGGGCGCTCCCGTCCTCACGTGCCGCGGAGCGTCAGACCGCCACCGGCTCCGGCGCCCGCGGGGTCACGGCCCGCTCGTCGTCGAGGGGCTGCGGCGGCGCGTTGAAGGTCGCCACGTCCAGGCGGCCCTCCGAGCGGGCCACCAGCACGGGCACGACCATCTGCCCGGCCACGTTCGTCGCGGTCCTGATCATGTCGAGGATCGGGTCGATGGCCAGCAGCAGGCCGACACCCTCCAGCGGCAGCCCGAGCGTGCTCAGGGTCAGCGTGAGCATGACTGTCGCGCCCGTCAGGCCGGCGGTGGCGGCGGAGCCGACGACCGAGACGAAGGCGATGAGCAGGTAGTCGCCCACCCCGAGCGGCACCCCGAAGACCTGCGCGACGAAGATCGCGGCCAGGGCCGGGTAGATCGACGCGCAGCCGTCCATCTTGGTGGTGGCGCCGAACGGCACGGCGAAGGAGGCGTAGTCGCGGTCCACGCCGTTGCGCTCGATCGTGACCCGCTGCGTCAGCGGCAGCGTGCCGACGGACGAGCGGGAGACGAACGCCAGCTCGATGGCCGGCCAGGCGTTGCGGTAGAAGGTGAGCGGGCTGACCCGGCCGCGGAACGCGAGCAGCGCCGGGTAGACGGCCAGCAGCACGACGAAGCAGCCGACGTAGACGGCCGCGCTGAACTTGGCCAGCGGCGCCAGCAGGTCCCAGCCGTAGCTGGACACGGCCTTGCCGATGAGGCCGGCGGTGCCGATGGGTGCCAGGCGGATGACCCACCACAGCGCCTTCTGCACCAGTTCCAGCACGGAGCGGGCGAGGTCGAGGAACGGCTTGGCCGGCTCGCCGACCGCGAGGGCCGCGGCGCCGAGGACCGCGCCGAGGAAGACGATCTGCAGGACGTTCACCTCGGTGAACGCCGTCACGACGTTGGTGGGCAGGATGCCGGTGACGAAGTCGAGCCAGGTGCCGGCGCCCTCGGTGTCGACGGCCTTGGCCGCGCCGGTGTCGATCGTGACGCCCCTGCCGGGGTCGACGAGCAGGCCGATGCCGATGGCGATGGCCACGGCGATGGCGGCGGTGCCGAGGAACCACAGCAGCGTCCTGGTCGCCAGGCGGGCCGCGCCGTTGACGTTGCGCAGGTTGGCCACGCTGACCAGCACGGCGGTGAAGACGAGGGGCGGCACGGCGAGCTTGAGCAGTTGGACGAAGATCTGGCCGACCCGGGTCAGGGTCTCGGTGAGCCAGGCCACGTCCCAGATCCGGGCGGCGAAGCCGAGGGCCACGCCGACGGCGAGGCCCAGCAGCAACTGCAGGGAGAAGCTGAATCTCTTCACGGGAGAGGGAAACCTTCGTGAGGTACGGCACGCCGGGGCGTGCGGGTGACGGGGTCGGGCGATCGGCGCGTCAGGGCGCGATCAGCGACAGAGAGACCCCAGCACGCGGCAGAGATCGATGTGCAGCCGCTCCACGAGCCGCACGATGACCACGGAAAACCTCACGAGTGGGTCCAACAGCCCGCCAGTACCGGAACATTCCGGCATTTCACGTGATCAGCGTCACAACCTCCCGGCGGAGCCAGGCCTCAGGACGCGATCTCCTTGATCAGCTCGATGAGCCTGATCCGCTCCTCGTGCGTCCTGCCGAGCGGGGCGACGTTCAGGGTCGTCACACCCGACTCCTTCATGGCCAGCACCCGGTCCCGGACGAAGCCCTCGCTGCCGATGAGCGACATCTTCTCCAGCAGCTCGTGCGGCACCAGCGCCGCCGCCTCGTCCTTCTTGCCGTCGAGGTAGAGCTCCTGGATCCGCTCGGCCTCCTTCTCGTAGCCGTAGCGGCGGGCGAGGTCGTTGTAGAAGTTCCTGCCCTTGGCGCCCATGCCGCCGATGTAGAGGGCCGCGATGGGGCGCCCCAGCTCCAGCAGACCGGCCACGTCGTCGCCGACGGCCAGCGACGCCTGCGCGATGACGTCCAGCTCCCCCAGCTCGGGATCGCGCATGGCCCTGCCGGCGGCCAGCGAGGCCCCCCACACGTCGGCGGCCTTCTCGGGCATGTAGAAGATCGGCTCCCAGCCCTCGGCCAGCTCGGCGGCCAGCTCGACGTTCTTCGGCCCGATGGCGGCCACCACGATGGGGATGCGCGGCCGCACCGGGTGGTTGATGAGCTTGAGCGGCTTGCCGAGGCCGGTCCCCTGGTCGGCGGGCAGCGGCAGTGTGTAGTGCCGGCCCTGGTGCTCCACCTTCTCGCGCCGCCACACCGTGCGGCAGATCTCGATGATCTCCCGCGTACGGCCCAGCGGGGCGGTGTACGGCACGCCGTGGAAGCCCTCGATCACCTGCGGGCCGGAGGCGCCGAGCCCGAGCGTGAAGCGGCCGTCGGAGACGTAGTCCATGCCCGCGGCGGTCATCGCGAGCAGGGTCGGCGTCCGCGAGTAGATCGGCAGGATGCCGGAGGCGATCTCCAGCCGCTCGGTCCTGGCCGCGATGTAGCCCATCTGGCTGACCGCGTCGAAGCTGTAGGCCTCGGCCACGAAGACGATGTCCAGCCCGGCCTTCTCGTAGTCGGCCAGCTCGGCGACCGTCTCCTTGAAACCGCCCGAGTAGTTGAGTGCCATACCGATGCGCATGCCGGGCTCCTGAGACCGCGTAGGGAAACCGAATGTTATTCCGTTCGTGGGCGGCACCAGGTTAGCGCGTCGGCGCTCCGACCCGCGACCGGCTAGCCTGTGGGGATGCTCAGGGGGACTGTGATCGTCTTGTCCGCGGTGGTGTCCGCGGCCCTGGCCGGACATCGGCTGATCCCCGCCTTAGGCGGCTTCACCCCGGTGCTGGAGAGCCTGCTGCCGTGGCTGGGGGCCGTGGTGCCGTTCCTGCTGGCGCTGGCGGCACTGGCCCGGTCGCGTTCGGCGGCGGTGGCGGCGCTGGTGCCGGGGCTGGTGTGGGCCGCCATGTTCGGCTCGACGGCGCTGGCCGAGCCGCCCGGCGGGCGCAGCGACCTGTCTGTCGGCACGGTGAACGTCGGCGTCACCAACGACGCCTCCGGCGAGGCCGTACGCGTGGTGGCCGAGAAACTCGACCTGCTGGCCGCGCAGGAGCTCACCCCGGGCGGCCCGGCGGCCAAGCAGCTCAACAAGATGTTCAAGCACCGCTACACGGTCAGCACCGTGGGGCTGTGGAGCCGGTTCCCCCTGAAGGACGCGCGGCCGATCGACGTCGGCCTGGGCTGGCCGCGCGCGCTGCGCGCGGTGGCGGCCACGCCGGAGGGCGACGTCACCGTCTACGTGATGCACCTGGCCTCGGCCCGCCCCGGCCACACCGCCTCGCGCGACGACTCCTTCGCCCACGCGCGCAGGCTCGTCGACGCCGACCGCAGCCGGCGCATCCTGCTCCTCGGCGACCTCAACACCGCCAGCACCGACCGGGTCATGGACGGCCTGGTCCCGCCGCTGGCCGACGCCCAGCGGGAGGCGGGCGACGGGTTCGGGTTCACCTGGCCGTCGTCGTTCCCGATCACCCGGCCCGACCACATCCTGTACAAGGGGATGACGGCGACCGAGGCGCGGGTCGCGCCGGCCACCGGCAGCGACCACCGCGCCGCCGTCGCCTCCTTCCGCCTCTGACGCGCCGCCTCTGACGCGCCGCCTCTGACGCGCCCCGTGAAAGCAGATCGCCCCCACGGCGGATACCTACGAGAGCGACAGCACCTCGGGGGGGCGATGAATGTTCTTCTGGCCGTGGCGGCCAAACCGCACCAGCGTGAGGCCGTACGGCAGGCAGTCCAGCGGGCCAGGGACGCGATCGAGGCGGCCTTCCCCGTCGCGCCCGAGCGTATCCGCGCCGCGGAATGGCGGGCCTCACACGGCGGCGTCCACCTGCTGGCCTGGACCAACGAGCCGGACTGGGAGCCGTTCGTCACCCCCGGCGGCGTCACCGCCGTAGCCGGGCACCGTCCGGGACGGACGCGCGCGCTGTCCGGCCGGGCGGCCGGCGAGCCTGGGTGCTTCGCCGCCTTCCAGGCCGACGAGCACGGCATCGGCGCCTCGACCTCGCTCGCGCCCGCGGACCCCGTCTACTACGCGCAGACGGGAGAGCTCTCCGTGATCGGCAACCGCGCCCTGTTGGTACGGCTGGCGGCCTTCGGCGGCGTCCGCCACGACGTGGCGGCACTGCAGTCGATCGCCCGGCAGGGGTATTTCCTGTCGGAGGAGACCCCCTACGCTGACGTCCGGTCGCTGCCGCCCTCCTCCCGGCTGGTCGCGGGTGAGCGGCTGACCGTCACCACCGACCCGCTGCCCGAGGGCGAGAGCCGCACCGGGGCGAAACAGGTCGGCGAAGGGATGCTGGCGGCGGTGGAACCGCTGCTCCACACCACGGATCCGGTACGGCTGACGCTCACCGGCGGCAGGGACAGCCGGCTGGTGGCGGCGCTGCTGCACGCCTCGGGCATCCCGTTCCACGCGGTCACCTCGGGCTTCGACGACCATCCCGACGTGGTCGTGGCCCGCCAGGTGGCCGCGGCGCTCGGCGTGGAGCACGAGGTGCACGCTCCGCCCCGGACGCCGGACAGCGAGCTGCTGGTGGCGCATCCCGCCGACCGCGTGCAGAACGTGCTGCGCGTGTGCGAGGGCATGCTGTCGGCCTACGAGAACATCACCGGCGAGGCCGCCTACAGCAGGCGGCCCTCGCTCGGCGGGCACAACGGGGAGATCCTGCGCGGCGGCTTCCTGTCCGGGATGGAGGAGGCCACGCCCGCCGCGGTGCGGCGCAGGACCCGGTCGCTGTTCCTCGCCCACCACGCCCTGTTCACCGACGCGGCCAACGCCCACGCGGAGGAGCTGGCCTGGCGCTCGGACACGCCGCACGTGCCCGACCACCTGTACGTGCGCTTCCGGGTGGGCCGCTGGCACGCCGCCTCCCGCGCCGCCATGCTGCGCAGGGGGACGCCCGTCCAGCCGTTCCTGGACAACCGGGTGGTCGCGGCCGCGCTCGGGCTCGACCCCGCCTACCGGCACTCCGAGCGCCTGGTCCACAAGCTGATCAAGACGTTCGCGCCGGCGCTGGCCGGGGTGCCGCTGGAGGGCGGGCCGTGGCGGTTCACGTCCCAGAGCCGCTTCGCCTGGCTGCGGAGCAAGGCGCAGCGGCCGGCGGCCAAGCAGGCCGAGCAGGCCAGGCAGGCCAAGCCGTGGAACTGGCGGGTCGAGCCGGGCAGGGAGATCGCCGAGGAGCTGCGGCGCACCATCCTGTCGTCGGCCGGGCTCGGTGAGATCGTCCGGCTGGACAAGGTGCCCGCGCTGTTCGACGGCGGCAGGCTCACCAAGGCGCCACTGGTCTGGCACCTGTACACGGTGGCCGGCCTGCTCGCCACCGATCTCACCGCGCCGGCCACGCGCGCCCGCGAACGGGTGCGCGTGCCGACGCCGCGTCCCCGGAACGGGTGAGGCGGGCTCCGACCTGGGCAACCGGGGCTGGACGGCGACCCCGGTGGAGAGCGGAGGCCGTCGTGCCGGGGCGGCGGCGTGGGTCCTTCACCCCCGGCCCGGGGAACGGAACACCGCCGACGGATCCGGTGGCCGCGCGCCGCCTTCCGGGTCGAGCAGCGCCAGGTCGGCGGGGGTGTCGATGTCGGCCGGGTCGCCGAGCCCGTCGCACGGCACCTCGGTGACCAGGTCGGGACGCGCCCGCATGAACGCGCGGGCGCCCACGTCGCCGACCGCCAGCTCGGCCACCTCGGCGAAGTCGCGGCGCGACACCAGGACGGGGTTGCGTCGCCGGCCGCCGTAGGTGGCGACGGCCAGCCGCGCCCCGGAGGCGATCAGCTCGCGCACCGCCGCGGGCCTGATGAGCGGCTGGTCCACCAGGGCGATCACCACGGCCTCGGCCGCCGGCGGCAGCGCCGCCAGGCCCACCCGCAGCGATGAGCCCATGCCGGACGCCCAGTCCGGGTTGCGCACCGCGACCGCCCCGCGCACCTGCACGGTGGCCGCGCCGAGCACGACCACCACGGGGTGGCAGCCGCCCTCCTCCAGCAGCCGCACCCCGCGCTCCACCAGCCGCTCGCCCTCGTACTCGACGAGCGCCTTCGGAGTGCCCAGCCTCGACCCCTGCCCGGCCGCCAGCAGCAGCCCGGCCACCTGCGGTCCCTTCATCGCCGCCGCTACCCCTCGTGGTGGATGCGGCCGCTGGTCCGCGTCAGCGGCTGCCCGGAGCCGCCCCATCTCAGTTGGATCAGCTCGGCCGCGATGGACACCGCGGTCTCCTCCGGGGTGCGGGCCCCCAGGTCGAGGCCGATCGGCGAGCGCAGCCTCGCCAGTTCGTCCGCCGACAGGCCGGCCTCGCGCAGCCGGGCCAGCCGGTCGTCGTGGGTACGGCGCGAGCCCATCGCGCCCACGTACCCGGCGCCGGTGCGCAGCGCCACCTCCAGCAGCGGCACGTCGAACTTCGGGTCGTGGGTCAGCACGCAGATCACCGTCCGCTCGTCCACCCGGACCGACGCCAGGTAGTCGTGCGGCCACCTGACGACGACCTCGTCGGCCTCGGGGAAGCGCTTGGCGGTGGCGAAGACGGGGCGGGCGTCGCACACGGTCACGTGGTAGCCGAGGAACTTGCCGAGCCGCGCCACCGCGGCGGCGAAGTCGATCGCGCCGAACACCAGCATGCGCGGCGGCGGCGCGAACGAGTGGACGAACACCGCCAGGTCGTCCAGCCGCCGCTCCCCCTCGGCGCCGTAGCGCCTGACGCCGGTCACGCCCTGCGCCAGCATGCCGCGGGCGTCGTCGTCCACCGCCTCGTCGAGGCGGGCCAGGCCGAGCGTGCCCGACGAGCGGCCCGGCCAGACGACGCGGCGGGCGCCCAGCCGGCCGGGTCCGGACACGATCGTCGCGACGGCGACCGGTTCGTGCTCCTCGACGGACCGGGCGACGTCGCCCAGCTCCGGGAACGTCTCGGCGCAGACCGGCTCGACCAGGATGTCGAGGACGCCGCCGCAGGTGAGGCCCACGGCGAACGCGTCGTCGTCGGTCACGCCGTACCGCTGCAGGACGGGCGTGCCGGTCACCGTGGCCACCTCCGTGGCCAGCTCGAACACCTCCCCCTCGACACAGCCGCCGGACACGCTGCCGACCACCTCGCCGCCGCGCACCGCCATCGACGCGCCCGGCGGCCGGGGCGCGCTGCTGAACGTGCTCACCACCGTCGCCAGGCCGAACCTGTCGCCCGACCTCCACCAGCGCTCGATCTCCGGCAGCACGTCACGCATGGGCGAGCCTTTCGCTGAGCTCCTGGTAGGCGGCCAGGCTGTGCCCGGCCACCAGGTCGTCGAGATGGGGCAGGGCCGCGCGCATGCCACCGGTCAGCGGCTGGTAGCCGGCGTACCCCTTGTGCGGGTTCACCCAGATCATCCGGTGCGCCTGCCGGGACAGCCGGGCGAGCTGGGAGCCGAGCAGGCCGGGGTCGCCGCGTTCCCACCCGTCGGAGGCGATCACCACGACGGCTCCGCGGGCGCTGTGCCGGCCCAGGTACTCGCGCAGCTCCGCACCGAGCCTGGTGCCCCCGCTCCAGTCGGGGATGGCCCGCGACACCGCCTCCAGCGCGGTGCCGGGATCGCGGTGGCGCAGCTCGGCGGTGATCGAGGTGAGCCGGGTGCCGATCGAGTAGACGCGGGTGGCCCGCGGCTCACTCCGGACCAGGGCGTGGGCGAACCTCAGCAGCGTCTCCGCGTACGGCGCCATGGAGCCGCTGACGTCGACGAACAGCACGACCGGGCGCGGCCGGGTGGTGTGGGCGCGGCGGCGCAGCCGGGTTACCTCGCCCTTCCTGAGCGCCTCGCGGATCGTGCGCCCCCGGTCGAGACCGCCTCTGGCGGCGGGCGCGAAGCGCCGCGAGCGGCGCTGCGCGCGCCGGCCTCGCAGCATCGCCAGCAGGCGGTGCACCTCGTCACGTTCGGCCGCGGTGAGCCCGGCCACGTCGCGGTGCCGGAGCAGCTCGGCGCGGCTGGCGGTGGCGGGCGCCGTCTCCCCCTCCTCCCCCGGCTCGCCGCCCTCCTCGGGGGCGGCGGTGTGGCGGGTGACGACCGTCGCGCCGGCGCGCGGAGCGGGGACGGCCCGGCGCCCGCCGAAGTACGCGGCGAAGCACCGGTCGTAGCGGGGCAGGTCGTCGGGCGTGGCGCACAGGGTGAGGCGGCCGGCCCAGTAGACCTCGCGCGGGTCGGACACGTCGAGGTGGTCCAGGGCCCTGAGCAGGTTGGCGGTGCGCTCGTGGTCGGCGCCGACGCCCGCGGCCCGCAGCGTCCTGGCGAAACCGGTGACGGTGGCGGCCAGCTCATCCATCGCGCAGCAGCCCCTTGGCGAGCACGTTCTCGACGTCCTCGCGGTACTTCAGCGCCGCGCCCAGGGTGAGCGCGGCCCGGTCGGGGTCCAGCTCGCGCACGCCCAGGGTGAGCAGCGCCTGCGTCCAGTCGAGCGTCTCGGCCACGCCGGGCGGCTTGACCAGATCTGCCTGCCGCAGCCGCTCGGCCGCCCTGGCCACCTGGGCGGCCAGCGTCTCGGTGCAGGCCGGCAGGCGGCGCAGCAGGATGGCGACCTCCCGGTCGAAGCTCGGATGCTCCAGCCAGTGGTAGAGGCAGCGGCGCTTGAGCGCGTCGTGCACCTCGCGGGTGCGGTTGGAGGTGACCACGACCACGGGCGGCGTCTCGGCCCTGACCGTGCCGAGCTCGGGGATGGAGATGGTGAAGTCGGACAGCACCTCCAGCAGGAACGCCTCGAACTCGTCGTCGGCCCGGTCGATCTCGTCGACCAGCAGCACGCTGGGCTGCGTCTCCAGCGCCTTCAGCAGCGGCCGGGCGATGAGGAACCGCCGGTCGTAGATCTCGCCCTCCAGCCGGCCCACGTCGGTCACCCCGGCCGCCTCGGCCGCCTTGAGATGCAGGAGCTGCCGGGCGAAGTCCCAGTCGTAGAGCGCCTGGGCGGCGTCCAGCCCCTCGTAGCACTGCAGCCGGATCAGCGGCGCGTCCAGCAGCCCGGCCAGGGTCTTGGCCAGCTCGGTCTTGCCGACGCCCGCCTCCCCTTCCAGGAACAGCGGCCGCCCCATCCGCAACGCCAGGAACGCGGCCGTGGCCAGCCCCTCGTCGGCCAGGTAGGCATGCCGGTCGAGCAGTTCGACCAGCTTCTGCGGCGATTCGACCAGCACGCCTTCAGGCTACGCGCCCTCCGCCCGCCGCGAAATCAAGCTCCACCGACAACCAGGTTTCAGTCCTCGCGCGCCTCGCCCCGCTCGTGGATGAGGGCGGCCAGCTCGGCGGTGGCGCGGCGGGCGGCCTCCTTCTCCGACCCCTGGATGCCCATCGCGCCGATCGTACGGCCGTCGGAGAAGTCGATCCGGGGCCAGGGGTCGCCGACGAGGAAGGTGACGTCGAGCACCTCCGGCCAGGTGTAGCGGTGGGTGCGGACGGCGTTGACGAGGGTGACGCCCTCCTCGTCGGCCTCCACCCGCACCCTGCCCAGCAGGTGCAGGACGAAGGCGACGAGGCAGCCGAAGGCCACGATGGCGATCCGGTCGGGCAGCATGAACGGCTCCGCGATGTAGATCGCCATCACGACCGCCCCCACCACGATGAGCACGGCGACGCCGTACGCGACGATTCTCCCCCGGCGCGGACGCCAGGTGACGGGCAGCGGGGGGGTGGGCACGTGGTCAGGCATGATCGGCAATTTATCGCAGGTCAGCGGAGGTCTCTCAACAGGAGTGCCGTCTCCAGGGCGGCGACCGCCGACTCGTAGCCCTTGTCCTCCTTGCTGCCCGGCAGTCCGGACCGGTCGAGCGCCTGGTCGAGCGTCTCGCAGGTGAGCACGCCGTTGCCGACCGGGGTCGACTCGTCGAGCGAGATCCGGGTGAGCCCGGCGGTGACCGAGTCGCACACGTAGTCGAAGTGCGCCGTCTCGCCGCGGATGACCGCGCCGAGGGCGACGACCGCGTCGCAGCGGCGGGCCAGCGCCTGGGCGACCACCGGGATCTCCAGCGAGCCCGGCACCCGCACGACGGTGGCCGTGGCGCCGCTGTCGTCGCACGCCTGCAGCGCGCGTGCCACCAACCGGTCGGTGATCTTGGGGTGCCAGCTCGCCGCGACGACGCCGACCGTCAGGCCGGCCGCCTCGGGCACCGGCTGCGCCGCGGGACGTCCTTCCGCACTCATGAGGCCTCCGAGATGTCGTGGCCGAGCCGGTCGCGCTTGGCCTTGAGGTACCGCTCGTTGTGGGGGTTCACGGCCACCGGCATCGGCTCGCGGCCGAGGACCTTGATGCCGTAGCCGTCCATGCCCTTGAGCTTGGCCGGGTTGTTGGTGAGCAGCCGCACCGACTTGACGCCGAGGTCGGCCAGGATCTGCCCGGCGTTGGAGAACTCCCGCGCGTCGACGGGCAGCCCGAGCTCCAGGTTGGCCTCGACGGTGTCGCTGCCGCTGTCCTGCAGGCTGTACGCCTTGAGCTTGGCGAGCAGGCCGATGCCGCGGCCCTCGTGGCCGCGCAGGTACACGACGACGCCGCGGCCCTCCTCGGCGATCGCGGCCATGGCGTGGTCGAGCTGGGGGCCGCAGTCGCAGCGCAGCGAGCCGAACACGTCGCCGGTCAGGCATTCGGAGTGGGCGCGGACGAGGACGTTCTCGCCGCCGGTGAGGTCGCCGTAGACGAGGGCGACGTGCTCGCCGCCGTCGAGCGCGCTGGCGTAGCCGTAGGCCCGCCAGGTGCCGTACGCGGTGGGCACGGTCGTCTCGGCGACCCGGGTGACCATGCTCTCGGTGCGGCGGCGGTGCTCGACGAGCTGTTCGATGGAGACGAGCGCCAGGTCGTGCTCGTCGGCGAAGGCGCGCAGCTCCGGCAGCCTGGCCATGGTGCCGTCGTCGTTGACGACCTCGGCCAGCACGCCGGCGGGCGACAGGCCGGCGAGCCGGGCCAGGTCCACGGCTGCCTCGGTGTGGCCGCGCCGGGCCAGCACGCCGCCGTCGCGGTAGCGCAGCGGGAAGATGTGGCCGGGCCGCACCAGCTCGTTCGGCTCGGTGGCGGAGTCGGCGAGCGCCCGGATCGTCCGGGCGCGGTCCGCCGCGGAGATGCCGGTGGTCACGCCGTCGCGGGCGTCCACGCTGATCGTGTACGCCGTGCGCATGCGCTCCTTGTTCTCGAAGACCATGAGCGGCAGGCCGAGCCGGTCGAGCTCCTCGCCCGTCATGGGGACGCAGATGACGCCGCTGGTGTGCCTGATCGTGAACGTCAGCAGCTCGGGCGTGGCCTTGGCGGCGGCGAAGATGATGTCGCCCTCGTTCTCACGGTCGGCGTCGTCCACCACGACCACCGGCCGGCCGGCGCCGACGTCGGCGACGGCCCGCTCGATCGGGTCGAACCGGATGTCGTTCACGACGCCACCACCAGCGGTCCGGGCATGTCCCGCCGGGCGCGGTACTCCTTGAGCCACTTGACGAACCCCACGACGACGAGCACGAAGAACACGCCGTACACGGCTCCGGAGACGACCAGCCCCGAGCTGAACGCCAGCGGCACGCCCACGAGGTCGACCGCCACCCACACGATCCAGAAGTCGACCAGCGCTCGACCCTGGGCCCAGGTGGCGACGGCGCTGCCGACGAAGATGTAGGCGTCGGCGGCCACCAGGAAGGCGCCCTGGGGCAGCGGCACCTCGGCGCCCCACGACCACTTCGTCACGTAGAACAGCAGGCCGACCAGCACCGTCCCGGCCAGCATGGCGCCGACCAGCGCGGTCCGCTCCCAGGTCCGTGCCGGCCGCACGGCGAGCTGGGCGCCGCCCTGGGTGCCGCGCCGCCAGGCCCACCAGCCGTAGATGGCGAGCACGCCGAACATGGCCTGCTTGAGCGCGTTGCCGGTGATCCCGGCGTTGACGGAGGCGATGAACAGCAGCACGGAGCCGGTGAACTGCACCGGCCAGGTCCAGATGGACCTGCGCATCGCCAGCAGGACGGTGGACAGCGCGGCGATGTTGCCGATCAGGTCCGTCCAGAGCACGTGGAAGCCGAACGCGTTGAATCCGGCATCGGCCCAGTTCACTGCCTGACCACCAGCCTTTCGACATACTTGGCGATCACGTCGACCTCGATGTTGACCACGTCGCCGACCCGGCGCGTGCCCATCGTGGTCAGCTCCAGCGTGGTGGGGATGAGGCTCACGCCGAAGCTGTCGTCGTCAACCGTGGTGACGGTCAGGCTGATTCCGTCGACGGCGATCGAGCCCTTCTCGGCCACGTACCTGGCGAGCGCCGGCGGCAGCGAGAAGCGCAGGTCGTCCCAGCGTTCGCCGCTCTCACGGGACAGCAGCACGGCCGTGCCGTCGACGTGTCCCTGCACGATGTGGCCGCCGAGCCGCTGGTCGGCGCGTACGGCGCGTTCCAGGTTCACGGGCGAGCCCGCCCGCAACGCGCCCAGGGAGCTGCGGTCGAGCGACTCCTTGATCACGTCCACCGTGAACACGTCGTCGTCGACGGCCACGACGGTCAGGCAGACGCCGTTGACGGCGATCGAGTCTCCGTGGGCGGCGTCGGAGGTGACGAGCGGGCCCCGCACGGACAACCGCGCGGAGTCACCGGCCGCCGCGATCGCGACGACCTCGCCTCTTTCCTCGATGATTCCGGTGAACATCACACTTCCTCGCTGGGGTGGGGCCGGCTGGGGTGGGGGTGACTGGAACGGGGTTGACTGAGGTGGGAGTGGCTGGGGTGGGGGTGACCGGGGGGCGGGCTGCCGGACGGCCGGGGGCGGGCGGTCAGCCGGAGGTCCGGGCCGACGAGGCGGACGTCGTCGAAGGCGAGCCGGTGGACGCCGGCGATGGTGGCCACGCCTGCGTCGCCGAGCGCGGCGGCGCCGGAGCCGAGCAGCGCCGGGGCCACGTAGGCGACGACCCGGTCGACGAGGCCCTGCGCCAGGAACGCTCCGGCCAGGGTGGGGCCGCCTTCGAGGAACACGCTGACGACGCCACGGCGGGCCAGCTCGCCCAGCAGGGCGTGCAGGTCCAGGCCGCCTCCGGGATGGCGGGGCACACGGACCAGCTCCACGTCGGGGCTCCCCGCGACGCCGGCGTCGAGGGCGGGGACGGGGACATCGGGGGCTGGGACATCGGGGGCTGGGACATCGGGGGCGACCGCGATCAGGGTCGGGGCCTCGCCGTCCAGGACCCTGGCGGTCGCCGGCGTCCTGGCTTCGGTGTCGACCACGACCCGCAGCACGGCGCGCCGCCTTCCCTTCGCACCGCCCGCGCCCGCTCCGGCGGCCCGCCGGGCCTCCTCGGTCTGCTCGGCTTTCCCGGTCTCCTCAGCCTGCCCGGCCTGCCCGGTCTCCTCAGCCTGCCCGGTCTGCTCGGTCTCCTCGGCCTGCCCGGTCTGCTCGGTCTCCTCGGCCTGCCCGGACTGGACTGGACGGGCGGTCAGGCGGGGGTCGTCGGCGAGGACCGTACCGATGCCCGCCATCACGGCGTCGGCGCGGGCCCGCAGCCGGTGTACGTCGGCACGGGCTTCGGGGGAGGTGATCCACTGGCTGGTGCCGTCGGCGGCGGCCGACCGGCCGTCCAGGGTGGCGGCGAACTTCCACGTCACATGCGGCCTGCCGAGCCGGGCGAAGGTGAGCCATTCGGCGTTGACACGTTCGGCCTCGATCGCCAGAACGCCCGTCTCCACGACGACCCCGTGCGCGCGCAGCCGGTCGGCGCCGCCGGCGGCCTTCGGGTTCGGGTCGGCCACGGCGATCACCACGCAGGCGATTCCGGCGTCGAGCAGCGCCTCGCTGCACGGGCCGGTGCGGCCGGTGTGGTCGCACGGCTCCAGCGTCACGTAGGCGGTGCCGCCGCGCGCCCGCTCTCCGGCCTGCCGCAGCGCGACCACCTCGGCGTGCGGGCCGCCGGCGTAGGCGTGGAACCCCTCCCCGGCCACCCGCCCGGTCGCGTCGAGCACGACGCAACCCACGACGGGGTTGGGGCTGGTGGTGCCGTGCCCGCGCGCAGCCAGTACGACGGCCCGCGCCATATGCCGGACGTCCTCGTGCCGGGCGCGCGTCACGGGCGCGACGCCGCCAGGTCGTCCTGCGGCGGGTCTCTCCACCCGGGCCTCCTCGTCGCCATCGGCTTCGAGCGATGACGGGCCCCGGGGGTGCTACGACGCGTACGAACGCGTCACAGAGGCGCCCGGCGTATGCCGGACACCCGCGCGCTTCCTCCCATCCGGACTTTCACCGTCGGTCCCGGAATTTCACCGGGTCAACCGGCCGATGGCATCGGCCGGGTCGCGGACTGTCACCGCCGGTTCGGACTTTCACCGACCCCGGAGCACGCTAGCTCTGTTCGCCTACCAGTCTGCCATGTCCGTCGAGGCATCTGTCAGCGACCCCCACCATGACACCCAAGCGGCCGCTTGGTCAACTGGTCAGGCGGCCGTGATGCGGCGGGCCTGACGGGCCGCCGGGGAGTAGCGGACCTGGGCCGGGACCAGCCCGATGCCGGTGTGCAGAGTCCGCAGGGTCGCGGTCGCCCACAGGTCGCCGACCGGAGTGGCGGGCAGCCCGTACAGCCGTCTGGCCCAGCGCGGCAGCGTGGCGAAGGCGAGCAGCGTGATCGCCGGCACCGCCGGCCTGAGCGGTGTCAGGATCAGTGGCAGCGGCGCGTTCAGTGACTGGCGCAGCGGATGGGCGGCCTCGGGGACGAACCTCAGCACGGGCCGCTGCGCCTCGATGTAGTCGCGCATCTCCCCCACCGAGCCCGGCACCCCGGCCGGGTCCAGGCCGACCACCTCGGCCGCGCGCCGCTGCTCGGCGACGAACATGTCGGCCTCGGCGTCCGTCAGCCGGACGCCGCTGCGCCGGGCCACCGACAGGTAGGAGTCGACCTCGCCGATGTGCACCCACAGCAGCGCGTCGGGCTCGTCAAGGTGGAAGTCCTCCCCGGTGTCGGGGTCGTGCGCGGTCAGCGTGGCGTGGATCTTGCGGACGCGACGCCCGGCGCGCTCCACCTCGGCACGGGTGCCGTACGTCCGGACGCGGACGAACTCCGTGGTCCGCACGAACCGCGACCACGCCTCACCGGAGTCCATCAGGGCGGAGTTCTGCAGGACGCCGCGCATGGCCCGGGGATGCAGCCCCTGCATGAGGAGCGCGCGCAGGCCGCCGACCAGGAGGATCGGCTCTCCCATGACGCGCCAGGTCACCGAGCCGGGGCCGAAGATCCCGTGGTCCGTCATAAGTAAGTGGTTACCCAGCCGGGCCGGGGTTCATGTCGCCCGGGGACCGATCAGCCGGTGGCGGCGGCGGCCTGCGCGCGCAGCGCGTCCACGGCCGCGGCGGGGTCGTCGGCGCCGTAGACGGCGCTGCCCGCCACGAACACGTCGGCCCCCGCCTCGGCGCAGCGCTCGATGGTGGTGGTGTCGACACCGCCATCCACCTGGATCCAGACCTGGCCGCCGTGCCGCCGGACGAGCGACCGGGCAGTGCGGATCTTGGGCAGCACCATGTCGAGGAACTTCTGCCCGCCGAACCCCGGCTCGACCGTCATCAGCAGCAGCATGTCGACCTCGCCGAGCAGCCCCTCGTACGGCTCGACCGCCGTGCCGGGATTGAGCGCCAGCGCCGCGCGGGCACCGAGAGAGCGGATCTGGCGCAGCGTGCGCACCGGCGCCCGGGTCGCCTCGGCGTGGATGGTGACGCTGCCCGCGCCCGCCTCGGCGTACGCCGGCGCCCAGCGGTCGGGGTCGTCGATCATGAGGTGGCAGTCGAGGGGCAGCGGCGTGGCCTTGCGCAGGGACTCGACCACGGGCAGCCCGAGCGTGAGGTTGGGCACGAAGTGGTAGTCCATGACGTCCACGTGCAGCCAGTCGGCGTTGTGCACCGCGGCGGCCTCGTCGGCGAGGCGCGCGAAGTCGGCGGCGAGGATGCTGGGCGAGATTTGTACAGCCATGATGAGGCGAGTCTAGTCAGCCACGTCGCCGTCCACATGACCCCGCACACCGTAGCCGTCCCGGACGGAACGCCATGCCTGACCTGACCCCGCGTGATCGTGACGCGGGCCCGAGCGCCCTCGTCGCGCCCGCCGCCCCTACGCGCGCCTGCGCAGCAGGGCCAGGAACATGGCGTCGGTGCCGTGGCGGTGCGGCCAGAACTGCGCGTACGGGCCGTCGCCCAGCCCGTCGATCCCGGGCAGGTAGCGGCGGGCGTCGAGCAGGTCCACGTCGTCCCGCCCGGCTGTCACGTCGCCCACCACGACCCTGGTCTCGGCCAGGTGCGGGGAGCAGGTGACGTACGCCACGACACCGCCGGGCCGTACAGCGTCCAGGGCGGCGCCGAGCAGGCGGCGCTGCAGCCGGCCGAGCTCCGCGATGCCGGCCGGGTCGCGCCGCCAGCGGGCCTCCGGCCGGCGGCGCAGCGCGCCGAGGCCGGTGCAGGGGGCGTCGAGCATGACGCGGTCGAACGTGCCCGGCCGCCACACGGGCGCCGTGCCGTCGGCGGTGATCACGGCGGCGTCGGTCGTGGTCTGCCGGACCAGCCGGGACCGGTGGTGCTGCACGTCGGCCGCCACCAGCCGGGCCCCGCCCCGGAACGGCTCCGGCCCCACGTCGCCGGAAACCCCCGGGGACGGCAGGGCCGCGCGGTCGCCGTGGACGGCGATGGCGTCCAGGAGACCCGCCTTGCCGCCCGGGCCGGCGCACATGTCGAGCCACAGCTCGTCGCGGCCGTCGAGCGGCACGCGGGTCAGGGCGAGCGCCACGAGCTGGCTGGCCTCGTCCTGGACGGCCGCACGGGTCTCGGCGACCGCGGGGATGCGGCCGGGGTCGCCCTCCGGCAGGTAGGCGGCGTACGGGGAGAAGCGGCCCGGCTCGGCGCCGGCGTCGCCCAGCTCCGCCACCGTGGCGCGGCCCGGCCGGGCGACCAGCGTGACGAGAGGACGTTCGTTGTCGGCGGCGAGCAGCTCGGCGGTCTCCGCCATGCCGTCGCCCATGCCACCGCCCATGCCGCCCAGGGCGTCACGGAAGGCGCTGACGATCCACCGGGGGTGGCTGTGAGCGATCGACAGGTGGCCCGACGGGTCTTCGGCCGGGTCGGGGGCGACGATGGGGATCCACTCGTCGAGCGTCCTGGAGGCGATCTTGCGCAGGACCGCGTTGACGAACTTGGCGGCGCCCGCGCCGATCCGCAGGCGTACGAGGTCGACGGTGGTGCCGACGGCGGCGTGCGGCGGGACGCGCATCCTGAGCAGCTGGTGGGCGCCCAGACGCAGGGCGTCGTGCACGTCGGGGTCGGGGCGGCGGTCGCTGCACAGGTCGATGACGGCGTCGTAGGTGCCGAGCCCGCGCAGGGTGCCGTAGGCCAGCTCGGTCGCCAACGCCGCGTCGCGCCCCTTCAGGCCGCGCTCGCGCAGCAGGCGGGGCGCGAGCAGGTTGGCGTACGCGTCGCGCTCGTCGACGGCCCGCATGATGTCGAAGGCGGCGTTGCGTGCCTGGTCGCGTGCCGGCCTGCGGGGCCTGCCCGGCTGTCCACCGCGGCCCGCGGGCCCCCGGCCTCCCCGTGTCTTCATCGTCTCCGGCTCTCGCTCGTGTCTGTCCCGTTCGCGCCGCCCTGTCCGGGGGCCCGGGTGGGCCGGCCCTGGGTGGTCACTCGAACCGGTCGTCTCCGCCGACCCGCGCGCCGCGCGCCCAGGCGCCGGCCGCCATCACCCGCTTGCCCTGTGGCTGGACCTCGCCCAGCTCGACGGGGTGGGTGGCCGTGCCGACCAGGACGGTGTCCTTGCCGGCGGCGATCGCCCCGGCCGGGAGCGGCTCGGCGGACGGCGCGGGGCGGACGGGGCCCAGCTTGACCCGCTGCCCGCGGAAGGTGCTCCACGCGCCCGGCCCGGGGGTGCAGGCGCGCACCAGCCGGTCGACGCGCATGGCGGGCGCCGTCCAGTCGACCTGCGCGTCGACCACGTTGATCTTGGGTGCGACGCTGACCCCGTCGCGGGGCTGCCGGCGGGCCTGCAGGGTGCCGTCCTCGACGCCGTCGAGGGTCGCGGCCAGCAACCCGGCGCCGGAGACGGCGAGCCGGTCGAGGAGGCTGCCGCTGGTGTCGTCGGCCCGGATCTGCTCGGTGACCACGCCGTAGACGGGCCCGGCGTCGAGCTCCTTGACGATCTGGAACGTCGAGGCGCCGGTGATCTCGTCGCCGTGCAGGATCGCGTGCTGGACAGGGGCGGCGCCGCGCCAGGCGGGCAGGATCGAGAAGTGCAGGTTGATCCAGCCGAGGCGCGGCACGGCGAGCGTGGCCTGCGGCAGCAGCGCGCCGTAGGCGACCACGGGGCAGCAGTCGGGCTTCAGCTCCGCCAGCCGGTCGAGGAACTCGGGAGCGCCGGCCTTCTCCGGGCGCAGCACCTCGATCCCCGCCTCCTCGGCCAGCTCGGCCACCGGCGAGGGGTGGACCTTGCGGCCGCGGCCGGACTGGGCGTCGGGCCGGGTGACGACCGCGACGACCTCGTGCCGGGGCGAGTCGATCAGGGTGCGCAGGGACGGCAACGCCGTCTCGGGCGTGCCCGCGAAGACCAGGCGCATCGTCACAGCGCCTTTCCGCCGGTGGCGTGCGGCGAGAAGCGGATGGTGGGGGCCGACAGGCCGCTCCACTCCGCCTCGCGGATCGCCTTCATGGCGAGCTTGCGCTGCTTGGGGTCCATCCGGTCGATGAACAGGATGCCGTCGAGGTGGTCGGTCTCGTGCTGGAAGCAGCGCGCCATCAGGTCGGTGCCCTCCAGCACGACGGGCTCGCCGTGCATGGTGAAGCCCTTGGCCACGGCGCGGATGGCGCGCGGCGTCGGGAACGACAGCCCGGGGAAGGACAGGCAGCCTTCCTCGCCCTCCTCGTCCATCTCGGCGGACAGGTCGAGGTCGGGGTTGATCAGATGGCCGAGCTGGTCGTCCACGTAGTAGGTGAACACCCGCAGCCCGACGCCGATCTGCGGGGCCGCCAGGCCTGCGCCCGGCGCGTCCATCATCGTGTCGGTGAGGTCTTTGACCAGCTTGCGGAGCTCCTTGTCGAAGTCGACGACCGGCGCCGCCGGGGTGGTCAGCACCGGGTCTCCGAACAGCCGGATCGACTGGATCGCCAAAGGGTCACTCCGTTTCGTCGGTGGGGTCAGCCCAGTTTAGTGTGCGCCAGGGAGCGCGCCTTCATCGCGGCTTTGCGGGCTGCCTTGACGACGGCCGGGTCGTCGTGGGCGGTGGCGAGCATGTCGAGGACGGCGACCGTGTCGGGGTGGTCGACGGCGGGCATCTCGTCGATGAGCCGGATCAGGTCCTCGCCGGGCTCCGGGGTGTCGAGCCGGTCGGCCGCCTGGCCCGACAGGTGCATGAGGGCGGCGAGCGAGTCGACGGCGAGCCAGGTGTGGTCCTCGCCGCTGAGCGCGGGGGCGTCGAGGTCGCGAATGTGCAGCCACGACGCGGCGTAGCGGCGGGTCAGCGGCAGGTCGAGCGCCTCACGCAGGGGCGCCTCGGCCTCGGGGCCGAGCTCCTCCAGGATGGCGCCGACCGCTCCGCGCCTGCCGGCGGTGCCGTCGGCGGCGATCCGGACGAGCTCGCGGGCCGCCTGCTCGGGCGGGCGGCGTTCGAGCCAGCCGGCCACGGCGCTCTGGCTGGCGGCGCCCTTCACCAGGGCCTCGACCAGCTCGGCGGCCGACAGGTCGGCGAAGACCTCGACCTCGGCCGTGGTGGGCGCGTCGTGGCCCTCGCGCAGCAGGTCGCGGCGGATGGCCCAGACGCCGAGCGGGGTGAGGGCGGTGCGGCCCGAGCCGGTCTGCTCGACGAGCCCGCAGTAGCCGAGCAGCGACAGCGCCTCCAGCAGCTCGGCGGGGAGCGAGGCGGCCAGGCGGCGCATCGGCACGGCCCCGGGCTCGCAGGCGACCTCGTGGGACTGCAGGATGCCGCGGGCGAGGTTGGTGACGGCGACGCCGGAGCGCACGGAGTAGATGGTGGCGAGCATCTCGGCGAGGTGCTCGTCGACCACGACGGAGCCGGTCAGCCCCTCGTCGGCCCGGTCGAGCACGTCCATGACGACGCCGTCCCAGAACTCCAGCGTGGCCTCGACCGTGAGCCGCAGCGACAGCGGGCCGCGCGACGCCTGGCCGCGCATGATGCGCAGCAGGCCGGTGTTGACGGCGACGATCCACACCAGGCGCAGCCGCGCGGGGTCGAGGCCGAGCTCGGCCGCAGCGGCGGCCGTGTCGGTGTCGGTGAGCAGCCCCTCGGGCGTCACGGCGCGGCTGCCGGTCCAGGTGGTCAGCCGGATGGCGTCGGCCACCAGCGGCACGGTGGGCACCTGGGCGGCCAGCTCGGCGTCCGGCGCGAGCTGGACCGGCGGGAACGTCAGCGCCTCGTGGTCGGCGCGCGTCTCCTGCGGCGGCCGCGGCGGGACCGCTGCCTGCTCATCGATCAGCTTGCGCAGCTCGGCGAGGTCGAAGACGTTGTTGGCCACCCAGGAAACTTACTGCACAGCGGTCACAGGGGCGTACTCATCCGATGCCCCGGGAGCGGGCTTTGAAGGCGGCCTTGCGCGCGGCCTTGGCGACGGTGCCGTCGGCGAGGGAGCGTCCGAGCAGCTCCAGCACCTCGATCACGTCGGGGTGGTCGACCTGCCACATCTCCTCGATGAGGTGGGCGGGCGGGCCGGAGGCCGCCATGTTCTCCGAGAAGACGTCGGGGTCCTCCTCGGCGGCGGGCAGGGCGAGCGCCAGCATGTCGACGCTGACCCAGAGCAGCTCGTCCTGGGTGAGCGACGGGGCCGGCAGCCCGCGGGCCGCCAGCCAGTGGATGGCGTGCGGGCGAAGCTCGGGGTCGTCGAGGCCGGCGCGCACCGCGGTCTCGGCCTCGGCGCCCAGCCGGTCGACGATGGTGACCGCGATGCCGCGGGCCACGGCGGGCGCGCCGGAGGCGGCGCCGAACAGCTCGGCGGCGGCCTCGGCCGGGCCGCGGCGGTCGAGCCAGCGGGTGATGTCGGCCTCGGCCAGGTCGGCCGGCACGCCGTCGAGCAGCCCCTCGATGAGACCGGTGGCGTCGGCCTCGGCCAGGTCGGGCGCCTGCGGCGCGTCGAGGCCGAGGGTGAGGTAGTGCTCGCGCAACGCCCAGACGGCGAGCGGGGTGAGCCCCGCCTCGTCGCCGGTCGTCTCGACCAGGCCGCACCAGGCGAGCCGGTCGAGCGTGGCGCCGACGTCGATCTCGGCGCCGTCGGACGCCTCCTCCAGGTATGCGCCGATCACGGCGACGGGCACGCGGGCGCGCACCCGGTAGAGCATGTCGAGCAGGTCGTACAGCTCGTGGTCGGCGTCGGCGCTGCCGGTGACTGCGCCGCCGGTGTCGTGCTCGACGAGGTGGGCCACGATCCGGGCCCACCGGCCGAGCGGCTCGTCGCGCGGCTCGGCGTCGAGAAGGGGACGCAGGCCGGCGACCGGCTCGGCGTGCGGGCCCGGGCCGTGCAGCTCGGCCCAGAGCGGCACGTCCGCGAGACCGGCCAGCAGCGCGTCGGGCGGGTCGGTCCGTACGGCGGGCAGCGGCGAGCAGCCGGGGCAGTCGCAGGGCGCCTCCCCCAGGTCGGGCACCTCACCGGACGGGATCGCAACCGACTGCTCCAGCGACTCCGGCCCGATCGAGCTGAACAGGCTCTTGGCCATGCCGAAGTTGGCCTCGTCGGCGAGCGCCTCCGGCAGCCGCGGCGCGATGTCGGCGAGCCGCTCGCGCATGACGGCCGCGGTGGGGCCGGCGACCTGCCCGGTGTCCTCCAGATAGTCGACCAGCGTGCGGGCGGCCGTCACGGTCTGCGGCGCGCTCTCGGGCGGGGCGATGACCTTGCGGGGATAGATGGACAGCAGCAGCTCGTCGAAGGTCTCGGGAGCGAAATCGCCCGGCTCGTCGACGTTGAGGTAGTCGCTGGCGTAGTCGCAGAGCAGTCGTACCTCGTCCGCGTCCACCTCGACGCCCCGCGCCCGGCCCCAAGCACGCAGGGAGTCGATGGCCTGGTTCACCCATTCGATCGACACAGGGGCACGCTAACGGCTGGCTTACAGATGAGCGAATCGGGGATCTCGCCTAAATCAGGTCGAGGGGGTCAACACTCACCTTCACCACATCGGGCGCCTTGCGTGCCGCGCGAACGCCGCCGGCGCCCTTGAGCGCCGCCGCCAGGGCGGCTCCGTCGGCGCGCGGGACGCGGATCATGGCGCGCTCCTGGCCGCCGTCGTCGACGGGCACCGGTCCGAGAATCTGGGCGGCGGGCGGCAACCGCGTCTCGTCGAGCATCTGCCGGACCGCCGAGGGCACGCCGGTGAGCGTCGCCATCCGGACGGCGGGCGGGAACCCCAGCTCGGCGCGGTCGGCCAGCTCGCGTTCGGCGTGGGTGATCGGGTCCCAGCGCAGCAGCGCCTGAACGGCCGGCAGCATGGCGTCGGCGAGCACCACCAGCTCGGCGGCGGGCCGCAGCAGGGCCGCGGCGTTCATCCAGCGGCGCAGCGCCTCCTCGCCCGCCCGCAGGTCGGCCCGGCCGAGCAGGGCCCACCCGTCGAGCAGCACGGCCGCCGCGTATCCGCCCTCGGCCACCGGCTCGGCGCCCGGCGTGGCCACGACCAGCGCCCGGCCACCGGGCACGGTGGCGAGCACGCCGTCGCGGCCCGAGGTGCGCACGGGCACCGACGGGAAGGCACGGCCCAGCTCCTCGGCGGTGCGGCGGGCGCCGACGACCACGGCACGCAGTCGGGGGCCGCCGCACCGGGCGCAGCGCCAGCCCGGGTCCACCCGGCCGCACCAGCGGCAGTAGGGCGCCGCGTGCCCCGCCCGCAGCGCCAGCGGCCCGTGGCAGCTTCCCGGCGGCGCCGGCGCCTCCAGCGGGCCCGCCGGCTCGGCCGCTACCGCCACGGCCGTCTCCGGCACGCCGAGCGCCTCCCGGGATACGCCGCTCCGGCCCGAGAAGGGCAGCGCCTCAGGCACGGCCGCGGCGTCGTACGCAGGGCCGTGGGCCGCGTACCGGCCTCCGGAGCGGGTGGGCGGCAGCGCGCACCGGGCCGGAGCGCGGCAGTGCTGGCAGGCCACGGCGGGCAGGTAGCCGCGTCTGGGCACCTGGACGAGCACCGGCCCGGAGTCCAGACCCAGGCGCAGCGCCCGCCAGGCCAGGCTGGGCAGCCGCGCCGCCCTGGCCGCCTGGTCCTTGGCCAGCTCGGCGTCCTCCCCCGCGGGCCGTACGCGCGGCGCCCGGGTCCTGATCGTCTGCCGCGCGGCGACGATGGGCCGCGCCCAGCCGGTGGCGACGAGCCGGGTGGCCTCGGCGGTGCGGGTGTAGCCGCCGACGAGCAGGGCCGCGCCGGACCGGTGCGCCCGCAGCGCGAGCACCTCGCGGGCGTGCGGGTACGGGGCGAGCCGTTCGGCGTGCAGGTCGTCGCCGTCGTCCCAGATGGCCACCAGCCCGACGTCCGCCACCGGCGCGAACATCGCGGCCCGGGTGCCGACGACCGCCTTCACCTGCCCGCGCAGCAGGCGCAGCCAGCGGCGGTAGCGTTCGGCGGGGCCGAGGTCGGCGGTGAGCGCCACGTGCGTCCCCGGCCCGAGCACCCGGGCCAGCGCCGCGTCGGCCAGCGCGACGTCCTTGCCGTCGGGGACGACGACGACGGCTCCCCTGCCGCCGTCGAGGGTGGCCAGCACCGCCTCGGCCACCGCCCCGGCCCATCCTCCCGCGCCGGGCAACGCCTGCCAGACCGCGCGCGGCGCCCTGCCGTTCCTCAGCGCGTCGAGGAACGAGGCCCCCATCGGGTACGCGTCCCACTCCCCCACGCCGGCCCCCGGGGACGCCCCCGCGCCACCCTCCCGGACCGCCTCCGCAGGCATCCCCATGACCACCCCCGCAGAACCCTCCGCAGGCGTCCCCGCGGGCGTCTCCGCAGGCGTCCCCGCGACCGCCTCCGCGGGCGCCGCGGCGGGAGGCTTCGTGGACGCGTCCGCGGGCGCCTCCGCGGGCGTCCCCGCGACCGCCTCCGTGGGCGGCTGCGCGGGCGGCTGCGCGGGCGTCGCGGCGGCAGTGGCCGGGCTGGCGGGCGGGACAGCGGGCGCCGCGGCGGGCGGGGCGGCGGGTGCCGTGCCGGTCCGCGCCGCCGCCGGGGTCTCCGCCTCGGCCTTGGCGTGGCGCGGGGGGACGGCCAGGCGCAGGACGTCGGCCAGCGTGCCCGCGTAGCGGTCGGCGACCGCCCTGGCCAGCCCGGCGATCTCGGGCGTCAGCACCCGCTCGGGCGAGACCACCCGCTCCAGCGTCGCGAGCTTGCCGGGATGGTCGCTGTACTCGGCGCGTTCGAGCAGGAACCCGTCGACCAGCTTGCCCGCGAAGCGCACCCGGACCCGCACGCCGGGCTGCGCGGCGGCGTGCATCGTGGCGGGCACCAGGTAGTCGAAGGGCCGGTCGAGGTGCGGCAGCGGGTTGTCCACCGCGACCCGCGCCACCGGCAGCTCCGGCGCGGGCTCGGGCGCCCCCTTGGCCGGCGCCCCCTTGGCCGGTGCCGCCGGCTGCACGGCGGCGAGCGGCAGGAGGGCGTCGTCGGGGTGGGTCACGCCCTAGGTCTACCAGAAGCCGTCACCCCGTCATGCCCGCACGTGGGCGTTCGCGCAGGTCGCGCCCGCTCGCCGGCGGCGGAGGACGACTTCGGGGACCTGAACGAGGCGCTCGGGAAGCACGTCGAGAGCTGACCCCCGGCGGGGCGTGGGAAGCGCCCCGAACGCGCGGATGCCGCGCCCCGGTGGGGCGCGGCATCCGGTGCGGCGGGTCAGAGGCCGGCGGCGGTCCGCAGCGCCTCGGCGCGGTCGGTCGACTCCCAGGAGAAGCCCTCGCGGCCGAAGTGACCGTAGGCGGCCGTCTCGGAGTAGATCGGGCGCAGCAGGTCGAGGTCGCGGATGATCGCGGCCGGACGGAGGTCGAACACCTGCAGCACCGCGTCCTGGATCTTCTCCACCGGCATCTGCTCGGTGCCGAAGCACTCGACGAACAGGCCGACCGGCTGGGCCTTGCCGATGGCGTAGGCGACCTGGACCTCGCAGCGGTCGGCCAGCCCGGCGGCCACGACGTTCTTGGCGACCCAGCGCATGGCGTAGGCGGCCGAACGGTCGACCTTGGACGGGTCCTTGCCGGAGAAGGCGCCGCCACCGTGGCGGGCCATGCCGCCGTAGGTGTCGATGATGATCTTGCGGCCGGTGAGGCCGGCGTCGCCCATCGGGCCGCCGATCTCGAAGCGGCCGGTCGGGTTGACCAGCAGCCGGTAGCCCTCGGTGTCGAGGTCGAGGCCCGCGAGCACCGGGTCGACCACGTGCTCCTTGATGTCGGGCGTCAGCATCTCGCGCAGGTCGATCTCGGCGGCGTGCTGGGTGGAGACCACCACGGTGTCGAGGCGGACGGGCGTGTCGCCGTCGTACTCGATCGTGACCTGGGTCTTGCCGTCGGGACGGAGGTAGGGCACCGTGCCGGACTTGCGCACGCCCGCCAGGCGCTGGGCCAGGCGGTGGGCCAGCATGATCGGCAGCGGCATCAGCTCGGGCGTGTCACGGCAGGCGTAGCCGAACATCAGGCCCTGGTCGCCGGCGCCCTGCCGGTCGAGCTCGTCGACGTCGCCACCGACGCGGTGCTCGTAGGCGTCGTCGACGCCCTGCGCGATGTCGGGCGACTGCGCGCCGATGGACACCGAAACGCCGCAGGAGGCGCCGTCGAAGCCCTTGTGCGAGGCGTCGTAGCCGATCTCCAGGATCTTCTCGCGGATGACGCCCGGGATGTCGACGTAGGTCTCGGTGGTCACCTCGCCTGCGACGTGAACCTGGCCGGTAGTGATCAGCGTCTCGACGGCGACCCGGCTCTTGGGGTCGTCCTTGAGCATGGTGTCGAGAATCGCGTCACTGATCTGGTCGGCGATCTTGTCCGGGTGGCCTTCGGTGACCGACTCGGAGGTGAACAGGCGACGTGACAACTCAGTGGCTCCTCATGCAGCGGCTGCTGACGGATGTGCGGCTCCGGCTGGTGGTCGGGCCAGGGCCTCGCCGAAGTCTAGCCCTACCCGGCGCTCCATCGCGAAACCGCCACACCCTACGGACATTTAGGTGCATCTCATAGATGGGGCAGCGGATCGGGGGGCAGCGTCTCCGGCGCGAAGACCTCCGCGTCGGCCGCCGCGACCACCGCGGCGTACTCCTCATCGAACTCCAGCGTCATCGAGCCGAGCTCGATTCTCGGTCCAGGCCTCCAGCGAATAGGGCCCAGCCTGGTCCGCCGCGGGAAGCTCGCGTGCACCGACACGGGCCTGTCACTGCGCAGCACCCGGGTGCCCAGCACCGAGACGCCGGCGCCGGTCACCACGACGAGGAACCCGGCCCCGCCCGGCGGCCCGAGGGAGACGGCGGGGAAGACGTAACGGATCTCCTCACGCGCGCCCAGCAACGTCCTGCAGCGATCCCTGACAGCGGAGCTCACCGGCATCGATCCCCCTCCCTGCCCAGTATCCGCAGGCATCAGGGGCGCCGCAACAGCCTCGTCCACGGGTCCGGAGGGGGATTGGCGGCGTCCCGCCGGGACGGCGGACGAGGGTCAGGCGAGGCGGGCGGCGACGAGGTCCCAGACGGCGTCGGCGACGTCCTCCTTGGGCCCGCGCGGCACCTCGACCGGCTCCCCGTCGGCGACGAGGACGGTGGCGGCGTTGTCGGGGGTGCCGAACGCCAGTCCGTGGCCGACCTGGTTGACGACGAGCAGGTCGCAGCCCTTGCGGGCGAGTTTGGCGCGACCGTTGGCGAGCACGTCGTCGGTCTCGGCCGCGAACCCGACGATCACCTGGGACGGGGTCGTGCGGCGCGCGCCCAGCTCGGCGAGGATGTCGGGGTTGGTCACCAGGCGGATGGGCTCGGGCTCGCCGCCGTCCGACTTCTTGATCTTGGAGCCGGAACGGGCGGCGGGCCGGAAGTCGGCGACGGCCGCGGCCATCACGACCACGTCGGCGCCGCCGGCGGCCGCGAGCACCGCCTCGCGCAGCTCGGCCGTGGACTCGACCCGGACGACGGTGGCCCCGGCGGGGTCGGGCAGCGTGACGTTGGCGGCGACCAGGGTCACCTCGGCCCCGCGGGCGGCGGCGGTGCGGGCCAGCGCGTAGCCCTGCAGGCCGGAGGAGCGGTTGCCGATGTAGCGGACCGGGTCGATGGCCTCGCGGGTGCCGCCGGCGGACACGACGACCTTGCGCCCGGCCAGGTCGCGCGGGCGGCCGCTCAGCACGCGCAGGCAGACCTGGAAGATCTCGGCGGGGTCGGGCAGCCGGCCGGGGCCGGTGTCGGCGCCGGTGAGCCGGCCGACGGCGGGGTCGAGCACGATCGAGCCGCGCCGGCGCAGCGTCTCGACGTTGGCCCGGGTGGCGGCGTGCTGCCACATCTCGGTGTGCATCGCGGGAGCGAACACCACGGGGCACCGGGCGGTCAGCAGGGTGTTGGTCAGCAGGTCTCCGGCCAGGCCGTGAGCGGCCTTGGCCAGCACGTCGGCGGTGGCGGGCGCGACCACGACGAGGTCGGCGCCCTGGCCGATCCGCACGTGGGGCACCTCGTGCACGTCGTCCCACACGTCGGTCGTGACCGGCCGGCCCGACAGGGCGGCCCAGGTGGGCTCGCCCACGAACCGCAGCGCGTCACGGGTCGGCACGACCCGCACCTCGTGCCCGGACTCGGTGAACAGGCGCAGGAGCTCGCACGCCTTGTAGGCCGCGATGCCCCCGCTGACGCCAAGGACGACCTTCATCGAAGGGGTCAGACCGCGCCTTCGATGGGCTCGGCGTTGAGCAGCCCCTCGGAGACCTCGCGCAGCGCGATGGACAGCGGCTTCTCCTGGGCGTGCGTCTCGACCAGCGGCCCGACGTACTCCAGCAGGCCCTCGCCGAGCTGGGAGTAGTAGGCGTTGATCTGTCGGGCGCGCTTGGCACCCATGATCACCAGGGAGTACTTGCTGTCGACGATGTCGAGCAGCGCGTCGATCGGAGGGTTGGTGATGCCCTCGGCGACCGGGGCAATGCCTGCCACGATTGTCAGACCTCTCGATTGGTGGTTGTCGTGACCCCCAGAGGGTCAGTCATCAAGGCTATCAGCCGGTGGCACACGTCTTTGACATTCGTGTTCACCAGGGTGAGGTCGAACTCCCGCTCGGCCGCCATCTCGATCCGCCCCGCCTCCAGGCGGCGGGCGATCACGTCGTCGGGCTCGGTGCCGCGGCCGCGCAGGCGCTTCTCCAGCTCCTCCCACGTGGGCGGGGCGAGGAACACCAGCAGGGCCTCGGGCATGCTGCCGCGCACCTGCCTGGCGCCCTCCAGGTCGATCTCCAGCAGGGTGGGGACGCCCGCGTCGAGCTTCTCCATGACGGCCCGGCGCGGCGTGCCGTACCTGTTGCCGGCGAACTCCGCCCATTCGAGCAGCTCGCCGGCCGCCACGAGCCGGTCGAACTCCTCGCCGTCGACGAAGAAGTAGTGGACCCCGTCGGTCTCGCCGGGCCGGGGTCGCCGGGTGGTCACCGAGACCGACAGCCACACCTCAGGGTGCGCCCGCCGGATCTCGGCGACGACCGTGGACTTGCCGACGCCCGACGGTCCCGACAGGACCGTCAGGCGCCTGCCCTCGGAGGGGAGGAAGTCGCCGACCTTCGTCCCGGCGCGGACCGTCTCATGAACCCTTGCACCGCCGGACCGGGACCTGTCGGTCACTTCCTACCCCCCTGCTGAACCAGCGCTTCGTGTGGCTACGAGATTAGCTCTCGTTGCCACCGAACTCGCGCTCGAGGGAGGCCCTCTGGTTCGCGCCGAGGCCCCGCACGCGGCGGGACTCGGCGATGGCGAGCCGCTCCATCAACTGCTTGGCGCGGACCTTGCCCACGCCGGGAAGCGACTCCAGGAGAGCCGACACCTTCATCTTGCCGATGACGTCGTCGGTCTGCCCATCCTTGAGCACCTCAGCCAGAGAAACCGCGCCATGCTTGAGCCGGTTCTTGACCTCGGCACGCTCTTTACGGGCCTTTGCAGCCTTCTCCAGGGCTGCGGCGCGCTGCTCAGGGGTCAGGGGAGGAAGAGCCACGCCGGGTCACCTCGAATTTCTGTCGATGTACTCGGACGGGAAGGGAAACTAGCTGGTCATCGCCCCCTAAGCAACGTCAATGGCAGTTTCTCCCACGACAAAATCAACTTCATCACGTTCCGTGTCGGTAAAACTACGGCCAGGTGATCAAATCGCCCTCACTTCCCCGTTCCCGGCCACCTGGGCGACGGCTCGACGGAATGGGACGATGATCACATTCCCGTCGATCACTCCTGTCCGAAATCCCGCTCCCACCTGCGTCCCAAACCCGGCGACATCATGATCCAAGTCGCGGCGCGGCGTCGTCTGTGCCATGATTTGATCTTGTACGCGGGGGTCCGGCGTGCTGCCCGTTGATCTTGTCGTCGGGCCGCCGCGCGCGGGCGGCGGTGACCTTGGGTGGGGTCCGGCCGCATGCCCGTCCGGGCGTGCCGCGTCTTGGTGTGGGGTGAGCGCGGCGTGCCCGGCCCCGCGCACCCGCACCCGCACCGGCACCGCGCACCGGCCCCGCGCACCGGCGCCGTCCCTTCGCGGGCGCACGCGGAGGCGGCGGGGCCGCGACGGCATCGGCGCGGCGTGTCCTGAGCCCCGCAGGCGGGCGGCGGCGTCAGGACGGGGTGGTGCGGCGCAGGGCAGCGGCGACGGCGGCGGCGGCCGCGCCCGGGTCCGGGGCGCCGGTGATGGGACGGCCGATGACCAGCAGGTCGGCGCCGTCCGCGAGCGCCTGTTCGGGCGTGGCCACCCGCGCCTGGTCCTGCGTGTCGGCACCCGCGGGCCGTACCCCCGGTGTGATCAGCGTGATGCCCGGCCCCACTTCGGTGCGTACCGCCGCCACCTCGTTGGGGCTGCAGACGAGCGCCGTGGCGCCCGCCTCGACCGACATGGCGGCCAGCCGGCGTACGGCGTCGTCGGCGGGTCCCCGGATGCCGACGCGGCCGAGATCGGCCTCCGTGAGCGACGTCAGGACCGTGACGGAGGCGATCTGCGTGTGCGGCGCGGCCTCCACCGCCGCCCGGATCATCCTCGGGCCTCCGGTGGCGTGCACGGTGAGGATTGCGGGCCGGAGCCGGGCGACGGCCCGGGCGGCGCCCGCGACGGTGTTGGGTATGTCGTGCAGCTTCAGGTCGAGGAAGACGCGCACGCCGCTGGCTCCCCGGACGGAGGCGATCACGTCGGGGCCGTAGCGCAGGTAGAGCTCCAGGCCCACCTTGACCGTGCTGACGTGCGGAGTCACCAGCCCGGCCCACCGGGCGGCGGTCTCCAGGTCGGGTGCGTCGAGGGCGACGGCGATGGGTGCGGGCGTCACGGGGAGCTCTCCTCGGAGTCGACGAGCAGGTGCCGGGGGGCGCTCCCCGGCGGGCGGTGGGCCAGGCCGACGGCGTCGGCCAGCCGGTGGAAGCCGCGCGCCTGCAACAGGTCCTCGAGCTCGCGCTCGATGCGCAGGCACGCGTACGGGTCGTGGAACAGCGCCGTCCCGACCCCGATCGCGCAGGCCCCGGCCAGGATGAGCTGGAAGGCGTCGGCGCCCGTCATGACGCCGCCGACGCCGATCAGCGGCACCCCGGGCAGCGCGGCGTGCACCTGCCACACGCACCGTACGGCGATGGGCAGGACGGCCGGCCCGGACAGCCCTCCGGTCACGGCGGCGAGCGAGGGCCGCAGCGCCTCGGTGTCGATGGCCATGCCCAGCGGATTGTTGATCATCGACAGGGCGTCGGCCCCGGCGTCGACGCAGGCGCGGGCCACCGCGACGATGTCGGCCACGTCGGGGGCGAGCTTGGCGACGACCGGCACGTCGTAGCGCATGATGGACCGCACCGAGGCGATCACCTCGGCGGCGGCGCTGCCCTCGCGGGCGAAGACCCGGCCGCGGTCCTCGATGTTCGGGCAGGACAGGTTGACCTCCAGCGCGGTCACGCCGGGGGCGTCGGCGAGCCGGCGGGCCAGCTCGGAGTATTCAGCGACCGTGCCGCCGCCGATCGAGACGATGGTGCGGATGCCGCGCTGGGCCAGCCAGGGCAGCTCGCGTTCGAGGAAGGCGTCGATGCCGGGGCCCTGCAGCCCGACGGCGTTGAGCATGCCGGAGGGCGTCTCGGCCATGCGCGGCGTGGGGCGGCCGGCGCGCGGGGCCATGGTGATGGACCGGGTGGCGAGCGCGCCCAGCCGGTGCAGGTCGAAGAACTGCGCCAGCTCGCGCCCGGAGGCGGCGCAGCCGGCGGCCGTCGTGACGGGGTTGGCGAGCTCCACGTGCGCGAGGAACGTCCGCATGTCCACCGGCATGTCAGGCCACCGCCGCACCCGGCGTGGCGCCGGTCGGGACGGCGGCCCGGTGGCGGGCGGTGCGCGTCACGGACGGCCGGTACGGCTCAGCCCGCATGGCGAGCACCGCCCCCGGGCGCGCCGAGGGCGTCGAACGGGATGGTGCCGACGTCCTCGAACCGCACCCGCTCCCCCCGGAACACCGGCCCCTCGGCGCAGGCGCGCACCATCCTGGTCGTCCCGTCGTCGCCGATGACCGGGATGACGCACGTCATGCAGACCCCGATCCCGCAGGCCATCGACTCCTCGACCGCCACCTGCACCGGGATGTCGAACTCGATCGCCACCGCGGTGACGGCGCGCAGCGTCTCCATCGGCCCACAGGCGTAGACGGCGTCGGCCCGGGTGTCGGCGATGACGGACGGCAGCGCGTCGGTGACCTTGCCGCGCAGGCCGAGCGAGCCGTCCTCGGTGGTGAGCGTGGTGGTCTCGGCCATCCGCCGGGCCCGCATCGCCCCGAACACCCGGTCGGCGCCGGCCCCGCCCAGCAGGAAGTCGACCCGGCAGCCGCGTTCCATGAGCGCGTCGGCCACCGGGAACAGCACGGCCGAGCCGTACTCGGCGCCCACGAGCACGCAGTGCACGGGGTCGCGCGGCAGCGGGAACGGCCGCCCGAGCGGCCCGACGAGGTCGAGCGTGTCGCGGGCGCGGCGTTCGGCCAGCCAGGCGGTGCCGGGGCCGCGCACGGTGAAGACCAGCTCCACCGTGCCGCCGTAGTCGGGCTTGACGTCGTGGACGGTGAGGGCGCGCCGGGTGACCATCGACGTCTGCGCGCCCCCGACCGCGACGGACACGAAGTGGCCGGGACGGTAGCGCTCGGCGATGCCGGGCGCCACCACGGTCAGCGCATGGTAGGCGTCGACCCGGCGCGTCGTCAGCACCGTGCCCGTCACCTGCACCGGTGTGCCGGCCAGTCTCCTTCACCTCCCGCGGCAGCTATCCGCGAAGCGCCCGTGCGTGCTCCTGGAGCGACCGTACGCCGACGTCGCCGCGCATGATGGCCTGCATGCCCGCGGCGGCCGCGGCGAGTCCCGCGACCGTGGTGATGCACGGGATGCCGCGCAGCACCGCGGCGGTGCGGATCTCGTAGCCGTCGAGCCGGGGGCCCGACTGGCCGGGGCTGCCGAACGGCGTGTTGACGATCAGGTCGATCTCGCCGTCCAGGATGCACTGCACGACCGTCGGCTCACCTCCGGGTCCAGGGCCTTCGCTGTGCTTGCGCACGATCTTGGCATGGACGCCGTTGCGGCGCAGCACCTCGGCCGTGCCCTCGGTGGCCAGGATCTCGAAGCCGAGGTCGGCCAGCGCCCGCACGGGGAAGATCATGGCCCGCTTGTCGCGGTTGGCCACGGACACGAACGCGCGGCCCTTGGTGGGCAGCTCGCCGTAGGCGCCGGCCTGCGACTTGGCGTAGGCGATGCCGAAGAACTCGTCGATGCCCATGACCTCGCCGGTCGAGCGCATCTCGGGCCCGAGCACGATGTCCACCCCGCGGAACCGGTTGAACGGCAGCACCGCCTCCTTGACCGCGATGGACGCCTCCAGCGTCAGCGTGCCGCCGTCGCCGGTGGCGGGCAGCATGCCCTCCTCGCGCAGCGAGGCGATCGACGCGCCGAGCATCACGCGGGCCGCCGCCTTGGCGAGCGGCACCGCCGTCGCCTTGGACACGAACGGCACGGTACGGCTGGCGCGCGGGTTGGCCTCCAGGACGTAGAGGACGCCGGCCGACATCGCGTACTGGACGTTGAGCAGCCCGCGCACGCCGACGCCGCGGGCGATGCCCTCGGTGGCGGCGCGGATGCGCTTGATGTCGTGGCTGCCGAGCGTGATGGGCGGCAGGGCGCACGCCGAGTCGCCGGAGTGGATGCCGGCCTCCTCGATGTGCTCCATGACGCCGCCGAGGTACAGCTCGGTGCCGTCGTAGAGGGCGTCGACGTCGATCTCGATGGCCTCGTCGAGGAACTTGTCGACCAGCACCGGGTGGCCGCCCTCCTGGCCCGCCATGTAGCGGGTGAGGGTCTCGTCGTCGTAGACGATCGCCATGCCGGCGCCGCCCAGCACGTAGGAGGGCCGCACGAGCACGGGGTAGCCGATGTCCTGGGCGACGCCCAGCGCCTCGGCGACGGTGGTGGCGGTGCCGTGGCGGGGCGCGGGCAGCCCGGCCTCGGCCAGCACCCGGCCGAACGCGCCGCGCTCCTCGGCGAGGTGGATCGACTCGGGCGAGGTGCCGACGACGGGCACGCCCGCGTCCTTGAGCGCCTGCGCCAGGCCGAGCGGCGTCTGCCCGCCGAGCTGCACGATGACGCCGACGACGGGGCCGGTCTGCTGCTCGGCGTGCACGACCTCCAGCACGTCCTCCAGGGTGAGCGGCTCGAAGTAGAGCCGGTCGGAGGTGTCGTAGTCGGTCGAGACGGTCTCGGGGTTGCAGTTGACCATGACGGTCTCGAACCCGGCCCGCGACAGCTCGAAGGAGGCGTGCACGCAGGCGTAGTCGAACTCGATGCCCTGGCCGATGCGGTTGGGCCCGGAGCCGAGGATGACGACCTTGGGCCGCTCCCCGTGGGGGACCTCGGTCTCCTCGTCGTAGGTGGAGTAGAGGTAGGGGGTGCGGGCGGCGAACTCGGCGGCGCAGGTGTCGACCGTGTTGTAGACGGGCCGCACGCCGAGCGCGTGGCGCAGGTCGCGCACCCGGGCCTCGTCGACGCCGCGGATCTCGGCGATCTGCGCGTCGCTGAACCCGTGCCGCTTGGCCCGCTCCAGCGTCTCGGGGGTCAGCTCGGCGGCCTCGCCGAGGGCGCCGGCCTCCTCGTGCAGGAGGAGGAGCTGGTCGATGAACCACGGGTCGACGCTGGTCGCCTCGAACAGCTCCTCGGCGGTGGCGCCCGCCCGGATGGCCTGCTGCATGGTGCGCAGCCGCCCGTCGTGCGGGGTGCGGCAGGCGGCGAGCAGCTCGTCCTTGTCGAGCTGTTCGCCCGGCGCCCAGGAGAACGACGAGCCGGACTTCTCCAGCGACCGCAGCGCCTTCTGCAGCGCCTCGGGGAAGGACCGGCCGATGGCCATCGCCTCGCCGACCGACTTCATGTGGGTGGTGAGCGTGCGGTCGGCGCCGTGGAACTTCTCGAACGCGAAGCGCGGCACCTTGACGACGATGTAGTCGAGGGTCGGCTCGAAGGAGGCCGGGGTCTCCTTGGTGATGTCGTTGGGGATCTCGTCGAGGGTGTAGCCGATGGCCAGCTTGGCGGCGATCTTGGCGATCGGGAAGCCGGTGGCCTTCGACGCCAGGGCCGACGAGCGCGACACGCGCGGGTTCATCTCGATGACGATCATGCGGCCGGTGCGCGGGTCGACGGCGAACTGGATGTTGCAGCCGCCGGTGTCGACGCCGACCTCGCGGATGACGGCGATGGCGACGTCGCGCATGTTCTGGTATTCGCGGTCGGTCAGGGTGAGCGCGGGGGCCACGGTGACGCTGTCGCCGGTGTGCACGCCCATCGGGTCGATGTTCTCGATGGAGCAGACGATGACGACGTTGTCGGCCTTGTCGCGCATGACCTCCAGCTCGTACTCCTTCCAGCCGAGGATCGACTCCTCCAGGAGCACCTCGGTGGTCGGCGAGGCGTCGAGCCCGGCCCCGGCGATGCGTCGCAGGTCGGTCTCGTCGTAGGCGAACCCGGAGCCGACACCGCCCATGGTGAACGACGGCCGCACGACGAGGGGGTAGCCCAGCTCGCCGGCCCCGGCGAGGACCTCGTCCATGGAGTGGCAGATGACCGAGCGGGCCGACTCGGCGTTGAGCCCGTGCTCGCGGGCGACCTTGGCGACGATCTCCTTGAACCGCTCGCGGTTCTCGCCCGCCTGGATCGCGTCGAAGTCGGCGCCGATCAGCTCGACCTCGTAGCGCTCCAGGACGCCCGACTCGTGCAGGGCGACCGCGGTGTTGAGCGCGGTCTGCCCGCCCAGGGTGGGCAGCAGCGCGTCGGGCCGCTCCTTGGCGATGATCTTCTCGACGTACTCGGGGGTGATGGGCTCGACGTAGGTGGCGTCGGCGAACTCCGGGTCCGTCATGATCGTCGCCGGGTTGCTGTTGACCAGGATGACCCGGAAGCCCTCGGCCCGCAGCACGCGGCAGGCCTGGGTGCCGGAGTAGTCGAACTCGCACGCCTGGCCGATCACGATCGGGCCGGAACCGATGACCAGGACCGACCTGATGTCCTCACGCTTGGGCACGGCTCATGACCTCACAGAACTCGTCGAACAGGTAGGCGGCGTCGTGCGGGCCGGCCGCGGCCTCGGGATGGTACTGGACGCTGAAGGCCCGTCCGTCGAGCAGCCGCAGCCCCTCGACGCATCGGTCGTTGAGGTTGACGTGGCTGACCTCGGCGGGGCCGAACGGGGTCTCGAACGGCCCGTCGAGCGGCGCCTCGACGGCGAACCCGTGGTTGTGGGCGGAGATCTCGACCTTGCCGGTGCGCAGGTCCTGGACGGGCTGGTTGACGCCGCGGTGGCCGTAGCGCAGCTTGTAGGTGGACAGGCCGAGGGCGCGGCCGAAGAGCTGGTTGCCGAAGCAGATGCCGAAGAACGGCGTGCCGCCGGCCAGCACCTCGCGCAGCGGCCCGACGTCGGCGGTGGCCGGGTCGCCGGGGCCGTTGGAGAAGAACACCCCGTCGGGCTCCACGGCGAGGATGTCGGCGGCGGTGGCGGTGGCGGGCAGCACGTGCACCTCGCAGCCGCGCTCGGCCATCCGGTGCGGGGTCATGCCCTTGATGCCGAGGTCGACGGCCGCGACCGTGAACCGTTTGGCGCCGATGGCGGGCACGACGTAGGGCTCGGTGGTGGCGACCTCGGCGGCCAGGTCGGCGCCCGTCATCGGGGGCGCCTGGCGGACGCGCTCGACGAGGGCCTCGACCGGCTCGGCGGGCGCGCTGAAGATGCCGGCGCGCATGGCGCCGCGCTCGCGCAGGTGGCGGGTCAGCGCGCGGGTGCCGGGCATGGCGATGCCGACGACGCCCTGCTCCTTGAGGTAGTCGTCGAGCGAGCGGTCGGCCCGCCAGTTGGAGACGATCCGGGACGGCTCGCGCACGACGTAGCCGGCGACCCAGACGCGGCCGGACTCGGGGTCCTCGTCGTTGACGCCGGTGTTGCCGATGTGCGGGGCCGTCATGGCGACGATCTGGCGGTGGTAGGACGGGTCGGTGAGGGTCTCCTGGTAGCCGGTCATGCCGGTGTTGAAGACCATCTCGCCGAACGTCTCGCCCACGGCCCCGTACGGGGTGCCGCGGAAGACCCGCCCGTCTTCGAGCACGAGCAGCGCGTCGGTCACGTGAGCTTCCCTTCGAGAACGGTGGCCCTGCCGCGCAGGTAGGTCGCGACCACCCGGCCGGGCAGCGTCATGCCCTCGTACGGGGTGTTGCGGCTCTTGGAGGCGAAGGCGGCGGGGTCGACCGGAGTGCGGCCGGAGGGGTCGTAGAGGGTGAGGTTGGCCGGGGCGCCCACCTCGAGGGGCTGCCCGTGGCCGGGCAGCCGGCCGATGCGGGCGGGGGCGGCCGACATGCGGTCGGCGACGCCCGCCCAGTCGAGCAGGCCGGTGTCGACCATCGCCTCCTGCACCACGCTGAGCGCGGTCTCCAGGCCGACCATGCCCATGGCCGCGGCCGACCACTCGGTCTCCTTGTCCTCGACCGGGTGGGGGGCGTGGTCGGTCGCGACGACGTCGATCGTGCCGTCGGCCAGGGCGGCGCGCAGCGCCTCGACGTCGGCGCGGGTGCGCAGCGGCGGGTTGACCTTGTAGATGGGGTTGTAGGCGCCGACCGGGGACTCCTCGACCAGCTCGTCGGTGAGCAGCAGGTGGTGCGGGGTGACCTCGGCCGTGACGTTCCAGCCCTTGGACTTGGCCCAGCGGATGATCTCGACGGAGCCGGCGGTGGAGACGTGGCAGACGTGCAGCCGGGAGCCGACGTGCGCGGCGAGCAGGCAGTCGCGGGCGATGACCGCCTCCTCGGCGACCGCGGGCCAGCCGGTCAGGCCGAGCCGGCCGGAGACGACGCCCTCGTTCATCTGCGCGCCCTCGGTGAGCCGGGGCTCCTGGGCGTGCTGGGCGACGACGCCGTCGAACGCCTTGACGTACTCCAGGGCGCGGCGCATCAGCACGGCGTCGCTGACGCACTTGCCGTCGTCGGAGAAGACCCGGACCCGCGCCGCGGAGTCGGCCATCGCGCCCAGCTCGGCAAGTTGCCTGCCCTCCAGGCCGACGGTGACGGCGCCGACGGGCTGCACGTCGCAGTGGCCGTACTCGCGGCCGAGCCGCCAGACCTGCTCGACGACGCCGGCGGTGTCGGCGACGGGCGAGGTGTTGGCCATGGCGTGCACGGCGGTGTAGCCGCCCCGGGCGGCCGACTGGGTGCCGGTCTGCACGGTCTCGGCGTCCTCGCGGCCGGGCTCGCGCAGGTGGGTGTGCAGGTCGACCAGGCCGGGCAGGGCGACGGCGCCGCCGCCGTCGACCGTCTCGTCGTCGCCGGTCAGGCCGGGCCCGATCTCGGCGATGAGGCCGTCGTGGAGGCGGAGGTCCACGGACCGGCCGCCGAGGACCCTCACGTTCTTAATGATCATGCTAGGGTCTCTCCCCCGAGCAGCAGGTACAGGACGGCCATGCGGATGGTCACGCCGTTGGCGACCTGCTCGACGATGGTCGAGCGGGGCGAGTCGGCCACCTCGGCGGCGATCTCCATGCCGCGGTTCATCGGGCCCGGGTGCATGACGATGGCGTCGCCGGGCATCTTGGCGAAGCGGTCGCGGTCGAGGCCGTAGCGGCGGGAGTACTCGCGTTCGCTGGGGAAGTAGGCGGCGTTCATCCGCTCCTTCTGCACCCGCAGCATCATCACCGCGTCGGACTTGGGCAGCACCGCGTCGAGGTCGTAGGACACCTCGCACGGCCAGGTGCCGACGGCGACGGGCAGCAGCGTGGGCGGGGCCACCAGGGTCACCTCGGCGCCGAGCGTGGCGAGCAGCAGCACGTTGGAGCGGGCGACCCGGCTGTGCAGCACGTCGCCGACGATCGTGATGCGGCGGCCGTCGAGGCCGCCCAGCCGGCGGCGCATGGAGAAGGCGTCGAGCAGGGCCTGCGTGGGGTGCTCGTGGGTGCCGTCGCCGGCGTTGACGACGCTGCCGCGCACCCAGGTGGCCAGGCGGTGCGGCGCGCCTGAGGCGCCGTGGCGGATGACGACCGCGTCGGCGCCCATGGCCTCCAGGGTCAGCGCGGTGTCCTTGAGCGACTCGCCCTTGGAGACGCTGGAGCCCTTGGCCGAGAAGTTGATCACGTCGGCGGACAGCCGCTTGGCCGCCGCCTCGAAGGAGATGCGGGTGCGGGTGGAGTCCTCGAAGAAGAGGTTGACCACCGTGCGGCCGCGCAGCGTGGGCAGCTTCTTGATGGACCGTTCCGAAACCCTGGCCAGCTCCTCGGCGGTGTCGAGGATGAGCAGGGCGTCGTCCTTGGCGAGGTCGCCGGCGGAGATGAGGTGACGGTTCACGCGGCGGCCTCCTTGATGAGCAGCACGGCCTCGCGCCCGTCGGTCTCCTGGAGGTAGACCTTGACCTTCTCGCTCTTGGCGGTGGGCAGGTTCTTGCCCACGTAGTCGGCGCGGATGGGCAGCTCGCGGTGGCCGCGGTCGACCAGGGTGGCGAGCTGCACGGCCGTGGGGCGGCCGAGGTCGTTGAGCGCGTCGAGCGCGGCGCGGACGGTGCGGCCGGAGTAGAGGACGTCGTCGACGAGGACGACGATCTTGCCGTCGACGCCGTCGGGCGGCAGCTCGGTGTGGCCGAGTGGGCGGGCGGGCTTGAGCCGCAGGTCGTCGCGGTACATCGTGATGTCGATCGACCCGACGGGGATCTTGACGCCCTCGAACTGCTCGATGCGCTCACCGAGCCGGCGGGCCAGCGTGGCGCCGCGGGTCGGGATGCCGAGGAGGACGACCTCGTCGGCGCCCTTGGTGCGTTCGAGGATCTCGTGCGCGATGCGCGTCAGCGCCCGGTGGATGTCGGGGCCTTCGAGGACGGCCCTGGATTCGGGCCTGCTTTCGGACATGGGGAGCTCACCACCTTTCCCGCCTCACGGGACGGGGCTTAAAGGGTGTTGGTCGGCCCCCACAGTACCAGGGGCGACCAGCCACGACGGGAGGGGCCACGCGTACGGGGGTGCCGGCCACCGATTTGGCAAGAAGCGGATGAAAAGGTATAAAGCCTCCTCAAAGTATCCCTGTGGAAGGTTTAGCGTCATGACGCTGTCCGCACGTCAGCGACTGGTCCTCAAGGACATCGCCCGCCAGATCCAGGCCGAGGACCCCGGACTGGCCCATGGCCTGTCGCGGCTCGGCACCGGCCCGGTGACGGCCGAGCGCATCGCGCCGGTCGCCCCCGTGAGCTCCCGCCGCGCCGCGCAGCCGCCCGCCGCGCGCCACAGGACCGCGCACGACAGGCCCGACTACGGCAGGACGATGGGGCTCGTCGCGGCCGGCCTGGTCGTGCTCGCCGTGGCCATGCTCTTCACCCCCGCCCCCCGCGACAGATAGGGCGTCGCCCCCCGGACGTGACGGTCGGGTCCCAGGGGGGATATAGGACCAATGACCTTCCATGTCGATTCGGAGGTGGGCCGGCTCCACCAGGTGCTCCTGCACCGGCCGGACCTCGCGCTCAAGCGGCTCACCCCCACCAACAAGGACGAGTTCCTCTTCGACGACGTGCTGTGGGTGCAGCGCGCCGTGGAGGAGCACGAGGAGTTCCAGCGGGTGCTGCGCGAGCGCGGCGTCACCGTCCACATCCTCGGTGACCTGCTGCGGGAGACCGTCGAGATCCCCGAGGCGCGCAAGCACATCCTCGACGCGATCGTGGACGAGCGCTTCCTCGGCCCGCTGGCCGTCGACGACATCCGCAACACGCTCGACACCCTCGACTCGGCGACCCTGCAGACCTACCTGACCGGCGGCGTCACCAAGCGCGAGCTCGTCGCGCTCGACTGCTCCCCCAAGTCGGTGGCCTTCCACGCGCTGCACGACGACGGCTTCGTGCTGCCGCCGCTCCCCAACCACCTGTTCACGCGCGACCCGTCGTGCTGGATCTACGACGGCGTGTCGGTCAACGCCATGCGCAAGAAGGCCCGCATGCGCGAGACGGTGAACATGGAGGCCGTCTACCAGTTCCACCCGACCTTCGCCGAGGGCTTCGACCGGCCGCAGAAGGACGGCTACCACGTCTGGCTGCCCGGCCACACGATCGCCCCCGCCACGCTCGAAGGCGGTGACGTGCTCGTCATCGGCCGCGGCGCGGTGCTCGTCGGGATGAGCGAGCGCACCCAGCCGCAGGCCGTCGAGATGCTGGCGCAGCACCTGTTCCAGTCGGGCTCGGTACGGCGCATCGTGGCCCTGGACATGCCGAAGGCGCGGGCCTTCATGCACCTCGACACCGTGATGACCATGGTCGACGTGGGCGTGTTCACCAAGTACGCCGGGCTCGGCATGCTGCCCTCGTACACCATCGAGCCGGGAGACACCGAGAAGGAGCTCAAGGTCACCGACCACCCGCCCGAGGACATGCACCGGGCGATCGCGCGGGCGCTGGACCTGGACGACATCAAGGTCCTGACGCCCACCCAGGACGTCTACGCGGCCGAGCGCGAGCAGTGGGACGACGGCTGCAACGCGCTGGCCGTCGAGCCCGGCGTGGTGATCGCCTACGAGCGCAACACCACCACCAACAACTTCCTGCGCGCCAACGGCGTCGAGGTGATCACCATCCGGGGCAGCGAGCTCGGCAGAGGGCGCGGCGGGCCCCGCTGCATGAGCTGCCCGCTCGAGCGCGACGGCATCTGACGCCATGCGCGTCATCGTCGCGCTGGGCGGCAACGCCGTCCTGCGGCGCGGGCAGCAGCCCGACGCCGAGCAGCAGACCGCCAACGTCGCCGCCTCCGTCAGGGAGCTGGCCCGGCTGGCCGAGCGACACGAGCTGATCATCACGCACGGCAACGGACCACAGATCGGCCTGCTGGCCCTGCAGAGCGCCGCCGACCCCGGCCTGAGCAGGCCGTACCCGTTCGACACGCTCGGCGCGCAGACCCAGGGCATGATCGGCTACTGGATGCAGCAGGCCCTGCAGAACGCCCTGCCCGGCCGGCAGGTGATCGCCATGGTCACCCAGACGCTCGTCTCCGCCGTCGACCCGGCCTTCGGCGACCCGACCAAGTTCGTCGGCCAGGTCTACGACCGGGAGGAGGCCGAGAAGCTGGCCGGCGAGTACGGCTGGACGATCCGGCCCGACGGCGGCCACTGGCGGCGCGTGGTCCCCTCCCCGGTGCCGCGCCGCGTGGTGGAGACCCGGCTGATCCGCCGGCTGCTGCGCGAGGGGGTCGTGGTCGTCTGCGCGGGCGGCGGAGGCATCCCCGTCATCCGCGACGAGCACGGCCGGCTGTCCGGCGTCGAGGCGGTGATCGACAAGGATCTGACGGCGTCGGTGCTGGCCGAGGCGCTGGAGTGCGACGCCTTCCTCATCCTCACCGACGTGCCGCGGGTCATGCGCGACTTCGGCACCGCGCGGCAGAGCGAGATCGGCCACACCACCCCGCACGAGCTGCGCGCCCTCGACTTCCCGGCCGGCTCGATGGGGCCGAAGGTCGAGGCGGTGTGCCGGTTCGTCGAGACCACCGGCGACATGGCCGCCATCGGCCGGCTCGACCAGGCCGAGAGCATCCTGGACGGCTCCGCCGGCACCATCGTCACCCCCAACGCCCGCTGGCCCCTCACGAGCACGCTGTAGCACCGAGCACGCTGTAGCACCCGCTGCCCACCTGGGAGGTCCTCGTGACACTGGCTCAACGGCTGATGCGGACCAAGCCGGCCGACCTGATCGTGGCCGAGGGCGGCCGGGGCGAAGGCGGTGAGCTGCGGCGCACGATGTCGCTGTGGCAGCTCACGCTGTTCAGCGTCGGCGCCACGCTCGGCACCGGCATCTTCGTCATCCTCGGGCAGGCCGTGCCCAAGGCGGGGCCCGCGGTGATCGTGGCGTTCGTGCTCGCCGCGGTCACCGCGCTGTTCTCCGCCCTGTCGTACGCCGAGCTGGCGGGGACGATCCCGGTGTCCGGCTCCTCCTACTCCTACGCCTACGCCACGCTCGGCGAGCTGGTCGCCTGGGTCGCCGGGTGGTGTCTCATGCTGGAGTACGCCGTGTCGGTCGCCGCGGTCGCCGTCGGCTGGGGCCAGTACCTCAACTCGTTCCTGCGCAGCCTGTTCGGCTGGGAGCTGCCCGCCGCGATCATCGGCTCGCCCGGCCAGGACGGCGGCGTGGTCAACCTCATGGCGATCCTCATCGTCGTGCTGGCCACCTGGCTGCTGCTGCGCGGCGCCTCGGAGAGCGCCAGGGCCAACGCCGTGTTCGTGCTCATCAAGGTGGTCGTGCTGCTGTTCTTCTGCGTGGTGGCCTTCACGGCCTTCCGGGCCGGGAACTTCGCGCCGTTCGCGCCGATGGGGGTGGCGGGCATCACCGCGGCGGCCTCGCAGGTGTTCTTCTCCTACATCGGCTTCGACGCCGCCTCCACCGCCGGCGAGGAGGCGAAGAACCCCAAGCGGGACCTGCCGCTGGCGATCATCCTGTCGCTGGCCATCGTGACCGTCCTGTACGTGCTGGTCGCCATGGCCGCCGTCGGCGCGATGCCGTGGACCGACTTCGACCCGGAGAGCACCGAGGCCAGCCTGGCGCAGATCGCCGACCTGGCCACCGGCTCGACCTGGGCCGGGCTCATCGTCTCCTTCGGGGCGTCCATCGCCATCGCCAGCGTCGTGCTGACCGTCATGTACGGTCAGACCCGCATCCTGTTCGCCATGTCCCGCGACGGGCTGATCCCGCGCGTGTTCCAGAAGGTGAACCCGCGCCGCCAGGTGCCGGTCGCCAACACGCTGATCGTGGCGGCGTTCATCTCGGTGCTGGCGGGACTGGTGCCGCTCGGGCAGCTCGCCGAGGCCACCAGCATCGGCACGCTGTTCGCGTTCGCCATCGTCAACGTCGGTGTCCTGGTGCTGCGCCGCCGCCGGCCCGAGCTGCCGCGCAGCTTCCGCACTCCGCTGTTCCCGGTCACGCCGGTGCTCGGTGCCGTGATGTGCGGCGTGGTGATGGCCGGGCTCGCCGGGGTGACGTGGCTGGCGTTCGGGCTGTGGATGCTGCTGGGGTTCGTCTGCTACTTCCTGTACGGCTACCGCAACTCGCGGCTGAACACCGAGGTGGTCTGACCATGAGGCTCGACAACGTGCTGAGCGGGTTCATCGCCGAGCCGCGGGGCCGCGACGGGCTCATGCTGGCAGCCCTGCTCGCCCGCCAGGCCGGTGGCCGCCTGACGGTGGCGACCGTGCAGCCGCCCGCCCGGTCGGCGCCCGGCCCGGCCCGGGCCGAGGAGAGCGCCTGGCGCGCCTACCTCGACGAGCAGGCCGAGGCGACGCTGGACAAGGCGCGTGCGGCGGTGGGCGAACTGGCCGGCGATGACGTCGACTACGTCGTGCACCACCACAAGGCCAGCGGGCGCGGCCTGCTGGAGCTGGCGCGCGGCCGCGGCGCCGACGTCGTGGTGATCGGCTCGGCTCCGGGCGGCGGCAAGGGCCGCATCTCGGTCGGCAGCACCGCCGACCAGCTCCTGCACGCCTCGTCGGTGCCCGTGCTGCTGGCCCCCCGCGGTTACGCCGAAGTCCAGCCCGAGGCGTTCGAGCGGATCACGCTCGCCTACCGGCGCGGGCCGTGCGCCGACGGCGCCGTCGCCTCGGCCGCCAGGGCCGCCGTCCGGCTGGACGTGCCGCTGCGGCTCGTGACGCTGCTCGTCAGCAGCGGCCGCCGGGTCAAGATCGAGGAGGACATGCTCGACCGGCTGCGCGAGCTGGCCTCCGCCGACCTGGCCGAGGCCGCCAAGGGGCACCGGCGCCGCGTCTCGGTGGAGGTGCTGGAGGGTCGCACCGTCGCCCAGGCGCTCGCCGCGACCTCCTGGCTGCCCGGAGATCTGCTGGTCTGCGCGTCGAGCGACAGTGGCCCGCTGCGGCGGGTCTTCCTCGGGGACACCTCGCTGAAGATCGTTCGCGCGTCGTCCCGTCCCGTGATGATCCTCACTCGGCAGCAGTGAAACATCCGGCAAACTATGACGAACTGCCGCTATTTATGGGACATGTGGGGCTTTTGCGGCGTAGCCTCCCGGATCGGATTCGGCATCTTTTTTCCAATCAGCTTGACCTTGAGCGTCCTCCCCTTTACCGTCACTGTGCGTAACCAGCACCGCGCGGCGAATTGGGGTAAACCCATGGCACCGCCACCGATGGAGCCACCTCGGCACCAGACCCCCCGGTGGCTCGGGCATTCGCCGCAAGGGAGCACAATCTACTGAGAGCAACACATAGAGAGCCGGGGGGCCACACGATGCCGTCTGAGTACGCAAAGTCGCTGGGTGCACGACTGCGCGCCATCCGCACCCAGCAGGGCCTGTCCCTGCACGGGGTCGAGGAGAAGTCGCGTGGCAGGTGGAAGGCCGTGGTCGTGGGCTCGTACGAGCGTGGCGACCGAGCGGTCACGGTGCAGAAGCTTGCCGAGCTTGCCGACTTCTACGGGGTTCCCGTGTCCGAGCTGCTGCCCGGCGGCGCGGCGCCCAGCCCGCTCGGGCCCACCCCGAAGCTTGTGATCGACCTGGAGCGGCTGGCCACGCTGCCGAAGGAGAAGGCGGGCGCGCTGGCCCGCTACGCCGCCACCATCCAGAGCCAGCGTGGCGACTACAACGGCAAGGTGCTGTCGATCCGCCAGGAGGACCTGCGCTCTCTGGCGGTGATCTACGACAAGTCGCCGAGCGAGCTGACGGAGGAGCTCATCAGCTGGGGCGTCCTCGACGCCGAGGCCCGCCGCGCCGTCGAGTCCTTCTGACGGACACCGTGGTCCTCAGGGGCTGACCGCGACTCTCGGGGGCGCGCCACCGCACGGGCGCGCCCCTCACCCATGTACGCCCCTCCGTCGGCGCCGGGGATGGCCGGACGACCGTCACGGACGGCGGCCGCGCGCCCGGCGCGTTGCCCGGAAGAAGTTCACGCGCGCAGGCTCACCCGGCCTTCGCGGAGCGGGCGGAACCGACACGGGGCCCCGGCGAGACCGCCCGGAGGGCGGCACCCGGGTCTCGGGGCGGCCGGTCAGCCGGCCAGGGGCACGACGACCGGGAGCTGGGACTGGGTGGGGACGCCGAGGATGCCCTCCACCGTGGTGACGAACTTTCCGGCCTCGGTCAGCAGCTCGTCGGCGTCGGCCGCCGAGACGCCGCGGACCATGCCCGCCTCCGCCCTGGCCCGCTTGGCGGCGCTCACGGCGAAGTAGGCGGCCCAATCGGCGAGCTGCGGCTCCGCCTCCGGCAGGAGCTCCCACGCGCTGCGCAGGCGGCGCCTGCGGCCCTCCATGGGGCGTGGGCGGGCGGCCAGGATCGCGGCGGCCGCGCGCAGCGCCGCCAGGTGGGCGGCGACATAGCGGGATGCCGGGGTGCGGGCGGTCGTCGCCTCCGCCAGGCAGGAACGTGAATCCGTCAGATGCGCCCGAACAGCAGGCGACAGCCCGGGACCCTGCGGGTCTCTAGACCGTGGTGCCATGTGCACGCCTCCTTGGGGTCGTGGCGGCTCCCGGCGTCGCCGCCGGTGAAGCCAACGATCGCAGACGCCACCGACATTTCCGCCGGGCCGGCCGGACGAGAAGCTTCCCCTCTCCCCGTCCGGCCAGGACGCGCCCGCTCGTCTCCGCCGACGACGAGGACGCGCCCTTCGCCCGTGGAGCCCGACCGCGGGTCTCGCTTGGGGGAAGCGCGGCCCGCGATCAGGTCCTCGACGTGAGCCGCGAGTCTCACGTCACTACGTCGAACATAATTTCGATCACGGTCTGTGTCAACCTGTTCCAGAACACAGGTTCGATCGATCCCGCCCCGCCCGCCGCCGGCGTGGCGCGACGGCCGTGCCATGCGGAAGGCTGGGGGCACGTGGCCACCCCGGGGACCGGCCATTATGGGCGGCCCCCGGCGTCGCCCGAATCCGACCGCGCGGCCCAGGGGAGCAGCCAGTGACGCAGCAGGAGCAGGGACAGGTCATCGAGCAGGTGTCCACCGAGATCGTGTACGAGAACGCGTACCTGCGCCTGCGCGAGGACCGCATCCGCCGCCCCGACGGCTCGCCCGGCGTCTACACCTACGTCGACAAGCCGGACTTCGCGCTGGTGATCGCCGTCGAGGACGGCGGGTTCCATCTGGTCGAGCAGTACCGCTACCCGGTCCGGGCCCGGTCGTGGGAGTTCCCGCAGGGAACCTTCCCGCACCTGGCGACCGGCGACCCGGAGGCGCTGGCCCGCGAGGAACTGCGCCAGGAGACCGGGCTCACGGCCGGCGGGATCCGCCACCTGGGCCGGCTGGACACGGCCAAGGGCGTGTCGGCACAGGGTTTCGACGTGTTCCTGGCCTGGGACCTCACGCACGGGGAGCCCGAGCTGGAGCCGGAGGAGCAGGACCTGCGGCACCAGTGGTTCCCCCGGGCCGAGGTGGAGGCCATGATCCGCCGGGGCGACATCACGGACGCCGCCACGCTGGCGGCCTACACGCTGCTGCTCCTGACCGGCGAGTGAGCCCGGCCTCCCTTCCGGCCGGTGGCCGGGCCCTGCTGGCCGTAAAATCCCCTATATGGCGATAGGACGGAAAAGCGCCCGTCTGACCGGCCACCGACCCGAAAAGCAACCCGGCAGTAAACCCGCACAACCACGCGGGGGACGGCGGACCGCCGAAAAGCGGCGCGGCCCGGACGGTTTCTCAGGACACCGACAGAGCGCCCGACGGGCAGAGGGTCACGGCCCGTCGGACGGCGTCCGCCAGCTCCTCCGGCGGCGACGGGTCGAGAAGCACCACGGTGCCGTCCTCCTCGCTCTGGTCGAACACCTTCGGCACCGTCAGCGCGCACATGCCCGCCCCGATGCACACCGTCGTATCCGCTTCGATCTTCATCCTCACGCCCTACCAGGTGACAGGGAGGCGGTGCACGCCGTAGATGCTCATGTCCGTGCGCATCGGCACCTCCTCCGGTGGTACGGCCAAGCGTAGGCCCGGCAGGCGGCGCAGCAGCGCCGCGTAGCCGACCCGCATCTCGATCCTGGCGAGCTGCTGGCCGAGGCACTGGTGGATGCCGTGGCCGAAGGCCAGGTGTCCGGTCGCGGCCCGGGTGACGTCGAGGTGGTCGCCGCCGGGGAAGCGCGCGGGGTCGCGGTTGGCCACCGGGAGGTGGAGGGTGACCGCCTCACCCTTGGCGATCACGGTCCCCTCCAGCTCGACGTCCTCCAGCGCCGCCCGGACGGGCCCCAGGTGGATGATCGTGAGGTGGCGCAGCAGCTCCTCGACCGCGTTCTCCATCAGCGAGGGGTCCTCGCGCAGCAGGGCGAGCTGCCCGGGGTCGCTCAGCAGCGCGTAGGTGCCGAGGCCGAGCATGTTCGCGGTGGTCTCGTGGCCGGCCACGAGCAGCAGGAACGCGACCCCGGTGAGCTCCTCGTCGGTCAGCTCGCCGCCCCCGACGAGCCCACTGAGCAGGTCGTCGCCGGGCTCGCCGCGCTTGTGCTGGATGAGGCCGTACAGGAAGGCGGAGATCCGCGTCATCGCGGCGATGACGTCCGCGCCCTCGCTGTCGAGGCCGAAGAGCACCTTGGAGTCGGCCTGGAACCGCTCGCGGTCGTCGTACGGGACGCCGAGCAGCTCACAGATGACCAGCGACGGCACCGGCAGCGCGAACGCCTCCACCAGATCGGCCGGCCGCTCCCCCGCCTCCATCCGGTCGAGGCAGGCCTCGGCGATCTCCCCGATGCGGGGCTCGAGCTGGTTCATCCTGCGCACGGTGAACTGGCCGGCCAGCAGCTTGCGGTAGCGCGTGTGCTCGGGCGCGTCCATCCGCAGGAAGAATCCCGGCGGCACCTGGAACCCCTGCTCCTGGACCTCCTTCAGCAGTTGGAGCCGGGCCGGGACGGGCGGATGGGTCAGCTCCGGCCGATTGCTGAAGCGCGGGTCGGCGAGCACCGCGCGGGCCGCCGCGTAGCCGGTGACCAGCCAGCCGAGGTGCCCGTCGGCGTACGTCATACGGTGCAGGGGCGCCCGTTCGGCCAGCGCCGTGAACCGGTCTGGCGGGTCGAGGGGGCGGTCGCGCTCGGTGGTCAGCGTGAGGTCGGACATGCCGGGACTCCTTCCGGGTCGGTACCTCCACAAAACATCACCGAATGCAAATTTTCAATTGGTGAAAAGTATAAGCCTGTGCAGTACAGTTCCGTCATGGTGGGTATGCGGGAGCGCAAGAAGCAGCGCACACGCCGGGCGCTGATCGAGGCCGCGCTCCGGCTGTTCGCCGAGAAGGGCTACGAGGAGACGACTCTCGCCGAGATCGCGGCGGAGGCCGACGTGTCGACGCGCACGTTCTTCAGCTACTTCGCCAGCAAGGAGGACGTGGTCTTCTTCGACTCCGAAGTGCGGATGGAGCGCATTCTCGACCTGGTGGCGGCCAGGAAGCCCGACGAACCGCTGCCCGGACTGCTGCTGCGCATCGTCCGTGAGAGCCTGTCGCAGGCGGCCGAGGACGAGGGCCCACCGCTGCGTGACGCGCCGCTGCGCATGGACCTCGTCATGAACGTGCCCGCCCTGCAGGCGCGCGCGCTGCACCTGCTGTTCGACAGCCAGCTACGGCTGGCGCGGGCGCTGCACGACGCCTACGCCGACCTGCTCGACCCGGTCGACGCGGCGGCGGCCGTGGGGGCTTTGACCGGCGCGGCCAAGCTCGCGGTCATGGTGTCCATCGGCCGGGGCGACTCCATGGAGCAGGCCGTGGCGGCCGCCGTCCGCGCCGCCGAGGTGGCGCTGCGCGGCCTCGACAGCCTCGGCGGCACCTGAGTCAGGGTCCGACCCGGCCCCCCTTCCACCGAGCGCGCCCGCCGGACAGCGGCCGATCGGGCAGCGGCCGATCGGGCGGGCGAATCCCAAGGGCGGATGTCAGCGGCAGCGGGCGCCCTTCCAGGAGGCCCAGCCCTTCGACGGGTCGCCGTCGCCCGTCGCGGTCCACCCCGCCGGAGGCGGACCGGCCGAAGGCGGCACGATCACCGTGCAGGCGCCCGCGGGCGGCGCCTGACGCGCGCCGTCGTACTTCTCCAGCGGCGTCCACCAGACGCGGTGGATGAGCGGAAGCCAGACGTTCCACGCCACCCGGGTGTCCACCGCGACCCGGCCGGGGCCGGGGGCGGGCAGCCAGTCGCGGCCCGGTGCGGGAGCCGACTTGGGCGCCAGGTGCACGACGAACGCGACGGTCACCACCGCCAGCCCCGCCGCCGGCGCCCACGCCCGCACGGGAGCCCACGCCCGCACGGGTGACCACGTGGCGAGTGCGGTGAGCCCGGAGAGCAGCGCCAGCGCCGTCAGCGAGGCGGCGGCCATGTCGAACCGGTCCGGCACCCCGCTGAGAAAGATCACTTCGGGGAAGTCGAAGGCGATGAAGGCGTACCGGTCGAGCCGGTCACCGGCGTACCACGCGGCCACGCCGCCGGCCGCCGCTCCCAGCGCCGCCGCGGCGGCCGCGAGCCCGGCGACCGCCGCCCGCCGGACGCGCACCAGCGCGGCCAGGCCGACCAGCGTCCACGCCACGGCGACGCACGCCAGGTAGCGGCCGTAGGCGTAGTTGCCGACCCGGTGCTCGTCGGGCAGCGCGGCGGACGACGCGTACGCGATGCCGAGGGTGACCGCGAGCAACGCCACGGCGGTGACCCGGTGCGCGAAGGTGATCGCGGCCCGGCCCGCCCGCGCACCGTCCGCGTCCCGAGCGCGCTCCGGCCGCCCGGCGCCCCGGCGGACGCCGACTCCCCGTACCGCGGCGATCGCGGCGGCCGCCAGCCCGATGCCGGCCAGCCCCCACGTGCCCACCACCAGGTACCAGAGCTGGCCGGCCGCCCCCGACAGCGCCCATGCCTGCCCGTCGAGGCCGGTCAGCCGCGAGACCAGGAGGCCGGACAGGTCCCGCACGCCGCCCGGATAGACCGCGGCGGCCAGCGCCCGGTTGAGCACCGCGCCCGCCGCGGCCAGGACCACCGCCACGGCCAGCGACACCAGCCCGGCTCCGCGCGGCACCCGTCGCGCGACCAGCAGCGCACCCACCACGACGACCGACACGGCCAGCACGACGACGCCCCGCATGTGCACCGCCGCCGCGAACCCCGCCAGCCCCCCGACGGCCACGCCCGCCCGCACGCCCGGACGCACGCCCGGACGCACCCTCGCACGCACGCCTGCTCCACGGCCGGGCCCGCGCCGTCCGGAGCCCGCGCGGGCCAGGTCGTGGAGGCCCAGCAGCCACCCGAGGAGCAGCGTGGGCAGGACCGCGTCGGCCAGCGCCAGCCCGGAGAACAGCAGCAGCGACGGCGAGGCCGCCGCCACGAACGCCAGGAACAGTGCCGGGCCCCGTCCGACGCCCAGCCGCCGCAAAACCAGGAACGCCAGCGGGAACGCCGTGGCCGCCGCCGTGGACCCCACGGCCACCACCAGCCGGTAGACGGTGGCCGGGTCGGAGGTGACCCAGTGGATCGGCGCCAGCAGCAGCGCGTACCCCGCCTGGTAGAACGTGGACCCGGTGAGGTCCGCCCCCGGCCCGCCGGCCAGCCAGCGGGCGGCGACGAGATAGCCGGTCTCGTCGGGGTTGGCCACGGGCCCCGCGTGGTACCTGAACAGCCACAGCCGCAGCAGCACCTGGGCGGCCCACCCGCCGGCGAGGGCCCACCACCACCGGCGGTCCGGTAAGGCGGGGCGGGCGGCCGGTGGGCGCAGTCGGGCGACGGGTGTGGACAGCATGGTTCTCCCCCGGGGCTCCGGGCCGGGACGTCCCCGGCCTCGGGCATGGGAGTCCAGCAGGAGGTTCATAACCCGCCCGTCACCGCGAAGGGTTATCCGGACGTTAGACCGGCCCGCGCCGTCCCGGGCCGCGCCCTGCCGCGACCGGGTGGCCGGCTGGGGCCGGCGTCAGCCGCGCAGGGCCCGCGCGGTCTCCAGGAAGCCGGCCACCAGCGGGGAGGCGTCGTCGCGGCGGTGGCACAGCGCGACCGTCGTCCGAGCGGCGGGCGTGACCCGCCGGTAGGCCACGCCCGCCAGCCGGACGCGCCGGATGCCCGCCGGCGCGAGGGACACCCCTAGGCCCGCCTCGACCAGCGCCGTGACCGTCTGCCACTCCACCGCCCGCTGCGTGACGCGCGGCTCGAACCCCGCCTGCCGGCACACGGCGACGATCCGGTCGTGGAAGGCCGGCGCGGCGGCCCGCGGCAGCAGCACGAACGGCTCGCCGGCCAGTTCGGCGACGGGGACGACGCGCCGGGCGGCGAGCGGGTGGCCCGCGGGCAGCACGACGACGAACGGCTCCGACAGGATCGGCTCGGCCACGAGGTCGTCGCCGTCCGGCGGCTCGCGCAGCAGCCCGACGTCGAGGACGTGCTCCCGCAGCGCCGTCGCCTGCGGCGCGCTGGTCATCTCGCGGATCTCCAGCTCGACGCCCGGATGACGGCCGCCGTAGGCGCGCACGATCCGGGGCAGGACGGTGAGCGCCAGCGACGCCGCGAAGCCGATGCGCAGCAGGCCGGCCTGCCCGCTGCCGGTGCGGCGGGCAGCGTCGAGCCCGGCGGCCACCTCGTCCAGCGCCCGCCGGGCGGCGGGCAACAGCTCCCGGCCGGCCGGGGTGAGTGTGACCCGGCCGGCGGGCCCGCGCCTGCCCCGCTCGAACAGCGGGTGTCCGACCCGGCGCTCCAGGCGGCCGATCTGCTGGCTCAGCGGCGGCTGGGCGATGCCCAGCCGTTCGGCGGCGCGTCCGAAGTGGAGCTCCTCCGCGAGCACGGCGAAGGCGTGCAACTGGTGCAGGGCGAGCTCGGGCCGGTCCATACGTCGAGAGATATCACACCGTTCATCAATGCGTCTTGGACGTATCATCGCTGGTCGCCTACCGTTTCCAGGCGTGAGAGAACGACGCGCGATCATGAGCGGTTCCCTGTACGAGGAGCGGATCGGGTACGCCCGGGCGGTCGTGGACGGCGACCGCGTCCACGTGTCGGGGACGACCGGGTTCGACTACGCGGCCATGACCATCTCCGATGACGTGGTCGAGCAGGCCGAGCAGTGCCTGCGCACCATCGGGGCGGCCTTGGAGGAGGCCGGCTGCACCTTCGCCGACGTGGTGCGGGTCCGCTACCTGCTGCCCGACCGCGACGACTTCGAGCCGTGCTGGCCGGTCCTGCGCCGCGTCTTCGGCGCGGTGCGGCCCGCCGCGACGATGCTCGAATGCGGGCTGGCCGATCCGCGCATGAAGATCGAGATCGAGGTGGACGCGCGGCGGCCCGCCGCCCCGGACGCGGGCGCCGCCTGATCCACCGGTAACCTCCGTGCCGGGCGGCGGACCCGGCAGTCCGCGCGCTCGGCGCGGTCGCCGAGGCGCGCGGCCAGTCGGTCGCCCTGCTCGCGCCGGCGTGGGCGCTGCGCGACGAGCCGGCCGCCATCGACACGGCGGCCGAGGAGGCCGGGCGTCACGCCCTCCTGAACGCGCCGCGCACGTGCACCGGCACGCCCTTGCCCAGCATGCCGGGCAGCACCTCGGCCACGTTCATCGGCAGCCGGACGCACCCGTGCGAAGCGGGATACAACGGCACTGACAGCGCCCCGTGGAACGCGATGCCGCCGTTGAAGAAGATCGGGTTGTACAGCTCGCCGAGATAGGACTTGTGCCAGCCCGACCTGCGCCACGTCGTCCGGTAGTCGCCCGTGGGCGTGCGGGCCGAGCCGCAGAAGCGCTGCTGCCTGCCCTGCCAGACGCTGGTCTCGCAGTACGCGATGCCGCTGCCCGAGGAGACGTGGCTGATCAGTTTCGGCTGCCCGGCCACGTACAGGACCATGATCTGCGTGGTCAGGTTCACCTCGGCGCGGGTGGCCTTGCCCTTGCCGACCAGCACCTTGGGGGCCCGTGGACGCTCCAGGGCCCGCCACGTGGACGTGCCGACCGTGCTGCTCGGCCTGATGCCGTTCACCTTCTGGAACGCCCAGACGGCCATGAGGGTCGTCCCGCCGTACCGGCCGTCGGCCTTGCCCGGCCGGTAGCCCAGCTCGGCCAGGCGTCGCTGGAGCGCTTCGACGGCCTCGCCCTTGGCGCCGAGCTTGAGCCGCTTCGGTGCGCCCAGCGGCGCGGACCAGGCCGCCGTGCCGCCCTGCCGCGCCTCGGCACCCCGGGTGACGCCCGCGGCCGTCGCGGACCGTGCGGCGTCGGACCGTGCGGCGGCCGGCGCCGCCTGGGCGGCCCCGGCTGCGGCTGCGGCTGTGAGGCCCGTCCCGACCCCCGCCCCGGCGAGCACGACGGCGCCCGCTGTCGCCAGTGCGGCCAGACGTGGTGCGCCCACCCGAATCACCTCTCACCTCAACGATCAAGTCAAAGGACCCTATACCAACACCATGCGCGGTAAAGCCGCGCTCAATCGCTTTAGAGTGTCCGCATGTCCGAGAAGTTCAGCCGGGGCGGCGGGGTGCCGCTGCCCTCGAACGCCGTCATCGTCCAGTCCGCGCTGCGCGAGCTGGGGGCCGGCGGCGACATCGTCGTCCTGCCCGAGAAGGCCCCCACCGCCGCCACCGCCGCGGCCCAGCTCGGCTGCGAGGTGGGGGCGATCGCCAACAGCCTCGTCTTCGACGCCGACGGCTCCGCGCTGCTCGTGCTGACGAGCGGGGCGCACCGTGTCGACGTCGATCTGATCGCCCGTACGGCGGGCGTCGGCACGGTACGGCGGGCCACCCCCGAGTTCGTCCGGCAGGCGACGGGCCAGCCGATCGGCGGCGTCGCCCCGGTCGGCCACCCGGCGCCGGTCCGGACGCTGGTCGACAACTGGCTGGCCAAGCACGAGGTCGTCTGGGCGGCGGGCGGGCATCCGCACACGGTGTTCCCGACCACCTTCGACGAGCTGGTCCGCATCACCGCGGGCACCCCCGTGGACGTCGAGTAGCGTGCGCCCGGTGGTCGAGTTCCGCGGCGGCGGGCCCGCCGAGTTCGGCGCGCGGCTGGACACGGTGATGGCCATCTACACCGCCGCCATGCGCCCACCGCCCGAACAGATCACCGGTCGCACCACCATCATGCGCAATCACGCCACATATCCCCGTTTTCAATGCTATTTCGCCGAGCTGCGGGATATTTCGGGCGGAGTGCGGCCGGTGCCGCGCGTCGTGGGCTTCGCCTACGGCTTCCACGGCGCGCCCGGACAGTGGTGGCACGACGTGGTGTCCCGGGCGCTGGAGGACCTGGCCGGGCGCGAGGTGGCCGACGCCTGGCTGGGCGACGCCTTCGAGCTGGCCGAGATCCACGTGCACCCCGACCACCAGGGCAAGGGCATCGGCCGGGCGATGATCACGACGCTCTGCGCGGGCCGGCCTGAGCGCTCGGCCGTGCTGTCCACGCACGACCGGCCCACCGCCGCCCGCCACCTCTACGCCGCCATGGGCTTCACGGACCTGCTGAGCCGCTACGTCTTCCCCGGCGGCTACGAAGAGTACGCGATCGTCGGCCGGCCGCTGCCGCTGAGCTGCTGACGGACGGCCATGGTAAAGCCTTGACCTGCTGGTTTGGCCCTCATGACGGACGGGCACACCTGAACACGTAAGGTAACGGACGCTTTACCCCGCGTCTGCCCACCCCAGCCCGCCACCCGCCGGGTCCCCCTGCGGGCGGGTGGCGGGACCCCGGCGGCCTCTCCTCCGCGCGGCGGGGTCAGGCAGCGGGGTCAGGCAGCGGGGTCAGGCGGTGACGGCCTCGGCGTGCGACAGGCGCTGGAAGACCTCACGCGAGGCGCTCGACCGGTTGAAGGTGATGAAGTGGATGCCCGGCGCCCCCTCGTCGAGCAGCCGCTGGCACAGCTCGGCCCCGTGGTCGATGCCCAGGGCGCGCACCGCCGCGGGGTCGTCGGCCACGGCCTCGAAGCGGGCCGCCAGGCCGGGCGGGAACGGCGCCCCCGACAGCTGCTCCGACCGGGCGATCGTGCTCATCTGCGTGACCGGCATGACACACGGGATGATCGGCGTGTCGCAGCCCATGGCCGCCACCCGGTCGCGCAGCCGGAGGTAGTCGTCCGCCTGGAAGAACATCTGCGTGATCGCGTAGTCGGCCCCTGCCCGGCACTTGCGCACGAAGTATTCGGTGTCGGACTCGACGGACGGCGAGCGCGGATGCTTGTAGGGGAACGCGGCCACGCCCACGCAGAAGTCGCCCGCCTGCCGGATCAGCCGCACCAGCTCCTCGGCGTAGCTGACCCCCTCGGGGTGCCTGACCCAGTCGCCGGTCGGGTCGCCCGGCGGGTCACCGCGCACGGCCAGGATGTTGCGCACCCCCGCGTCGGCGAAGCGGCCCACCAGGTGACGCAGCTCGCGCACGGAGTGGTTGACGGCCGTGAAGTGCGCCACCGGCGTCAGCGTGGTGTCGTGGGCCAGCCGTTCGACGATGTCGACCGTGCGGTCACGGGTGGAGCCGCCGGCGCCGTAGGTCACCGAGACGAACGTCGGACGCAGGGCCTCCAGCTCCCTGATCGCCCGCCACAGCTGACGCTCCCCCTCGTCGGTCTTCGGGGGGAAGAACTCGAACGAGAACGAGCGGCCACCGGCGGCGAGAAGCTCACGGACGGTGGGGACGCGATCGGGGAGGACGGAGGGTCGACCAAGGGCCATGAGATCAGGGTACCCCGACGCGCCCCGCACCAGCGGGCCGAGGGGAACCTGGAGATCCTGCCCCCGGCGTGCGACCACTAGTCTCATGCACATGAGCACTGAGGCCGCGGGCTTGGACACCCTGCGCGAACAGGTTGATCGTTCCCTGCGGGCGTTCGTCGGCCGGCAGCTACCCGCCACGGGGTCCGAGGAGCTGGAGCCGCTGCGCGTCGCCGCCACCGAGCTGCTGGCGGGCGGCAAGCGGCTGCGGCCGGCGTTCTGCTACTGGGGCTGGCGCGGCGCCGGCGGCGCCGACCTGCCGGAGATCTTCACGGCGGCGGCGTCGCTGGAGCTGTTGCAGGCCAGCGCCCTGGTGCACGACGACGTGATGGACAGGAGCGACCTGCGCCGGGGCATGCCCGCCGCGCACCGGCGCTTCGAGACGATCCACACCGAGTCCGGGTGGCAGGGGTCGCCGGAGCAGTTCGGCGTGGGCGCGGCGATCCTGCTGGGCAACCTGCTGCTGATCTGGTCGGGCGAGATGTGGCGCACCAGCGGCCTGCCGCCCGCCTCGCTGGCCGCCGCCCAGCCGGTGCACGACCACATGCGCACCGAGCTGATGTGCGGCCAGTACCTCGACCTGCTGGAGCAGGCCCACGGGGAGAACACGTTCGAGTCGGCGCTGCGCGTCGCCCTGTACAAGAGCGGCAAGTACTCCGTCGAGCAGCCGCTGCGGCTCGGCCTGGTGCTCGCCGCCGGCGAGCGGCTGCCGTGGATGGACGAGCTGTGCACGACGTTCGGCACCCGGGTGGGCATCGCCTTCCAGCTTCGCGACGACATCCTGGGCGTGTTCGGCGATCCGGCGCGCACCGGCAAGCCGGCGGGTGACGACCTGCGCGAGGGCAAGCGGACGATGCTCGTGGCCCGCACCCTGGCCGCCGCCGCACCGGAGCAGGCCGCGACCGTGCGCCGCCTGCTGGGCGACCCCGGCCTCGACGACGGGGGCGTGGCCACGCTGCGCGGGATCATCGAGGACACGGGCGCGCTGGGCGCGTGCGAGGACCTGATCACGAGCTACCTCGGCGAGGCGCTGGCCTGCCTCGACAAGGCCCCGATCACGCCGGAGGCCCGCGCCGCGCTGGCCGAGCTGGCCGTGGCGGCCACCTCGCGCAAGACCTGACGCCGCATCGAGCGAGCCAGGCGTCCAGCGAGCCAGGCCGTTCAGCGGGGCAGGCCGTTCAGCAGGGCAGGCCGTTCAGCGAGCCAGGCGTTTGGCGAACTCGGCCGCCGCCGCGCCCGGGTCGTCGGCGTCGGTGATGGCCCGGACCACCACGACCCGGCTGACCCCGTAGGACATGACCTCGTCCAGGTTGGCCAGGTCGATGCCGCCGATGCCGAACCACGGCCGGTCGGTGCCGAGCGAGGCCGCGTGCCGCAGCAGCGCGGGCCCGGGCGCGGACCGGCCGGGTTTGGTGGGCGTGGGCCAGACGGGGCCGCAGCAGAAGTAGTCGACGCCCTCCTCCACCGCGGCGGCGGACGCCTCGGCGGTGGAGTGGGTGGACCTGCCGATGAGGACGTCGTCGCCGAGTATCTCTCGCGCGACCCTCACGGGCAGGTCGTCCTGCCCCAGGTGGAGCACGTCGGGCCGGGCGGCGAAGGCCACGTCGGCACGGTCGTTGACGGCCAGCAGCCGGCCGTGCCGGTCGCACGCGTCGCGGAACACCTCCAGCAGCGCGAGCTCCTCGCGCGCCTCCAGCCCCTTCTCCCGGAGCTGGACGATGTCCACGCCGGCCGCGAGCACGGCGTCGAGGAACTCGGCCAGGTCACCGCGTGCGCGGCGGCCGTCGGTGCAGAGGTAGAGCCGGGCGTCAGAAAGCAAGGGCCTGGGCACGCCGCTTGACCTCGGTGTGACGACCGGCCTTGATCGCCTGGACGGGCGAGCCCGGCAGCGAGTCGTCGGGGGTGAAGAGCCAGCGCAGCGCCTCGACGTCGTCGTAGCCGGCGTCCTGCAGCACGGTCAGGGTGCCCGGCAGGCCCTTCATCACGTCCCTTCCGTCGATGAACACCGCAGGCACCTGCGGCCCACCGCTGCCGCGGCGGACGCCGAGCAGCTTGTGGTCCTTGAGGAGTTGCTTGGCCCGGCCCAGGGACAACCCCAGGCGGTCGGCCACTTCGGGAAGAGTGAGCCACTCGTCGACGAGCTGGTCGGTCTCCCGGTCGATCTGCGCAACAGAAAGCGTCACGGAACCACAACTACCACATGCCGTGCTGGCTCAAACAACACAATCTCGTAGCGAAATATCGGGATCTACCAGGCGGTTCGCGTCGAGTCGCCGCCCGGCCTCGATGAGCCGGCGGCCCTGGACCAGGTCCCGCGGCCGGTCGACGGCCAGCACGGCGGCGAGCCGGTCGTCGCCGGTGAGCCAGACGGCCGCCCACTTGCCCTCGGGCTCGCCCCGGTACAGCAGCCGCTCCCCCGCCTCGCGGTGGCCGGCGTACTGGAGCATGTGGCCGAACTGCTCGGACCAGAAGTACGGCACCGGGTCGTAGACGGCGTCCTCGCCGAGCAGGGAGGCGGCGGCCACCTCCGGGGCGCCCAGGGCGGTGTCCCAGTGCTCGACCCGCAGCCGCGTCCCGTAGCGGCGCGACCACCAGGCGGCGCAGTCGCCGACCGCCACCACGCCCGGCAGGGAGGTGCGCAGGTGCTCGTCGGTGACGACGCCGTTGTGCAGGTCGATGTCGGCGCCGGCCAGCCACTCGACGGCCGGGCGGACGCCGATGCCGGTGACCACCACGTGCGCCGGCACGAACTCCCCGCCGACCAGCTCGACGCCGCCCTCCTCGACGGACCCCACCATCGTCTCCAGCCGCAGGTCGACGCCGTCGTACCAGCTCAGGGTGCGGGCGCCGAGCTCGGCGCCGACGGCGTGCGCGAGCGGCGCGGGCCCGACCTCCACCACGGTCACCTCGCAGCCGGACCGGCGGGCCGCGGTGGCCACCTCGGCGCCGATCCAGCCGGCCCCGACGACGACCACCCGGGCGCCGGGGACGAGCCTGGCGCGCAGCTCCAGCGCGTCGTCGAGGGTGCGCAGCACGTGCTGCGGCCCGTCGCCGGGCACCGTGACGGGCTCGGCCCCGGTGGCGATGACGAGACCGTCGTAGGCCAGCTCGCCTTCGGTGGTCTCCACGACGCCGGCCCGCAGCGACGTGGCGCCGACGCCCGGCCGGAAGTCCACCCGCAGCGCGACCGGGTCGAAGTCGACGTAGCTGGAGTCACTGGCGCCCAGCAGGACCGCCTTGGACAGCGGCGGGCGGTCGTAGGGGCGGTGGCGTTCGGCCCCCACGAGCGTGATCGCGCCGTCGAACCCCCTCGCCCGCAACGCCTCGATGCTCCGCACGCCCGCCAGGCCCGCTCCGACCACCACGACATGGTTCACGGACATGACCATAACGGGCCGGTGCCGGGCACGTCATGGCGAGGGCATAGGCTGGAGCCGTACGACGCGCGGGAGTCCGGCCGCACCGGGCTGAGAGGAAGGCTGCGCGGGCCTTCGACCGCAAACCACCTGATCCGGATCATGCCGGCGAAGGGAGCGCGCATGGACCTGGTCGTGGGCGGCGGGATCGTCGGGCTGACGATCGCCTGGCGGCTGTCCCGGGCGGGACGCGCGGTGACCGTGGTGGATCCGGCGCCCGGCACGGGCGCGTCGCACGCGGCGGCGGGCATGCTGGCGCCGGTCAGCGAGGTCACCTACACCGAGGAGCCGCTGCTGCGGCTGGGCGTCGCCTCGCTGCGCAGGTGGCCGTCGTTCGCCGCCGAGCTGGCCGCCGACGCCGGACTCGACGCCTCCACCGCCCGAGGCGGTGTGGACCTGCGGGCCGACGGCACCCTCGACGTGGCCTTCGGGGCCGACGACCTGGCGGCGCTGGGCGAGCTGGCCGACTTCATGGAGAAACTGGGGCTCCCGGTCGAGCGGCTGACGGGCCGCGAGTGCCGGCGGCTGGAGCCGATGCTCGCGCCGTCCGTGCGGGGCGGGCTGCTCGCCCCCGGTGACGCGTGGGTGGATCCGCGCCGGGTCACGGCGGCGCTGCTCGCCGCCCTGGACCGGCGCGGCGTCCCGCTGGTGCGCGCCCGGGTGAGCGGGCTGCTGCGCGAGGGCGGCGCGGTCCGCGGGGTGTCGCTGGACCGGGCGCCCGGCGAGCTGCGGGGCGACGGCGTCGTGCTGGCGGCCGGGGCGTGGAGCGCCGAGCTGGCCGACGTCGAGGTCCGGCCGGTCAAGGGGCAGATCATGCGGCTGCGCTCCCCCGAGCCGCTGCTGCGCCGGTGCGTGCGCGGCACGGTGCACGGCGCGCACGTCTACCTGGTGCCCCGCGGCGACGGCGAGCTGGTGGTGGGGGCCACGCAGGAGGAGCTCGGGTTCGACACGCGAGTGACGGCCGGCGGCCTGTACGAGCTGCTGCGCGACGCCCGCGAGCTGGTGCCCGGGGTGACCGAGCTGGAGGTCGCCGACGTGGTGGCCGGGCTGCGCCCAGGCACGCCGGACAACGTGCCCTACATCGGCCCGAGCGGCACCCCCGGGCTGACGCTCGCCACCGGGCACCACCGGGGCGGCGTGCTGCTGGCCCCGCTCACGGCGGCCGTCCTGCTGGGCGAGGAGCCCGAGCTGGCCGCCCTGTGCTCCCCGTCCCGCCCGCGTACCGGACCCGGCACCGGACCCGGCGCGACAACCGGCACGACATCCGGCGCGACATCCGGCACGGCATCCGGCGCTGGGCCGCGCCCCGGGCCCGGGTCCCCACCCTCGAGGAGTTGGCGATGAAAGTGACGATCAACGGCGACGCCCGCGAGGTGCCCGACGGCACCACCGTGGCGCAGGCCGTACGGATCCTGACCGGCCTCACCGCCGGTGTGGCGGTGGCCGTGAACGACGAGGTGGTGACGCGCGGCACGTGGGAGACCACGCCGCTGCGCGACAGCGACCGCGTCGAGGTGCTGACGGCGGTGCAAGGTGGATGACCTGATCATCGCGGGCGAGAAGTTCTCCTCGCGGCTCATCATGGGCACGGGCGGCGCCCCTTCGCTGGAGGTGCTGGACCAGGCGCTGGACGCCTCCGGCACCGAGCTGACCACGGTCGCGATGCGGCGGCTCGACCCGTCGGCGCGCGGATCGGTGCTGGACGTGCTGCGGCGGCGCGACATCAAGGTGCTGCCCAACACGGCGGGCTGCTTCACCGCCGGCGACGCCGTGCTGACCGCCCGGCTGGCCCGTGAGGCGCTCGGCACCGACTGGGTCAAGCTGGAGGTGATCGCCGACGAGCGGACCCTGCTGCCCGACCCGATCGAGACGTTCGACGCGGCGGAGCGGCTGGTGGCCGACGGGTTCGTCGTGCTCCCGTACATCGGCGACGACCCGGCGCTGGCGCGCCGCCTGGAGCAGGCGGGCTGTGCGGCGGTCATGCCGCTCGGCGCGCCGATCGGCTCGGGTCTCGGCATCCGCAACCCGCACAACATCGAGCTGATCGTCGAGGCGGCCTCCGTGCCGGTGATCCTCGACGCGGGCATCGGCACGGCGAGCGACGCCGCCCTCGCCATGGAACTGGGCTGCGACGCGGTGCTGCTGGCCACCGCGGTGACCCGGGCACGGCGGCCCGACCTCATGGCGGCGGCGATGCGCGAAGCCGTGCGGGCGGGCCGGCTCGCGCGCCTGGCCGGGCGCATCCCCCGCCGCCGCTACGCGGAGGCGTCCTCGCCGATGACTCCCTAGCTCCGCCGGGAGGCCGCCTCGGCAGGGCCGCGGCGGCCGTTCCAGGTGGGGGCCGGGTGCGGGGCACGGCTCGGCATCGTTTGGGATGGTCAGGACGTGCCGGGCCGCGATCGCCCGTAAACTCGGCCTCGTGGACACGACGACTGCGGACGCCCTCGTCGGGCGGCTCCTCGATGGGCGCTACCGCATCGAGTCCCGCATCGCGCGGGGTGGCATGGCGACCGTCTACCTCGCGCTCGACGTCCGGCTCGACCGCACGGTGGCCCTGAAGGTCATGCACCGCTCGCTGGCCGAGGACCCGTCGTTCGTGCGCAGGTTCATCGGCGAGGCCAAGTCCGTGGCCAGCCTGTCCCACCCCAACGTGGTGGCCGTCTTCGACCAGGGCACCGACGGCGACGTGGTCTACCTGTCGATGGAGTACGTGCCGGGCAGGACGCTGCGCGACATCCTGCGCGAGCGGGGCAGGCTGCCGGCGCGTGAGGCGCTGGAGCTGGTGATCCCGGTGCTCGCGGCGCTGGGCGCGGCCCACCAGGCCGGGATGGTGCACCGCGACGTCAAGCCGGAGAACGTCCTGCTGACCGCCGACGGCCGGGTCAAGGTGGTGGACTTCGGGCTCGCCCGCGCGATCGAGGCGTCCGGCCAGACCCGCACCGGCATGATGATCGGCACGATCGGCTACATGTCGCCCGAGCAGGTGACGACGGGCGCGGCCGACGCGCGCAGCGACGTCTACGCGACGGGCATCATGCTGTTCGAGCTGGTGACCGGGCAGCCGCCCTACGACGGCCAGACCCCGATGTCGGTGGCCTACCGGCACGTCCACGACACCGTCCCGGCGCCGTCGTCGCTGACGCCCGACGTGCCGCCGCAGGTCGACGCGCTGGTCGCGCAGGCCACCGCGCGCGAGCCGGGCGACCGTCCGGCCGATGCGACCGCGATGCTGGTGGCGGCCGTCGAGACGCACCGCCTGCTGCCCCGGCTGACCGATCCCGCCGCGTCCCGCACCCAGCACTCGCAGCCGCACCCGCAGCCGTCGCAACCGTCGGGGTCGCAGCCGTACGGGACCCAGACCGGCGGTTCGCAGGCCTACGGTTCGCAGCCCTACGGTTCATCACAGCCCTACGGCTCCCAGGGCGGCGCGTCGCGGCCCTACGGGTTCCAGACCGGCGCGTCGCAGCCCTACGGGCCGCAGCCGCACTCGGCGCCGCAGCACCCGTCCCAGCCGCACTCCGCCCCGCACGCGCTGCCGCCGCAGCCCCAGCCGACGCAGGCGCTGCCGCAGGCGGGGCTCACCGGCCCGGCGGCCGGCGGGCCCAACCCGACGCTCATCCAGCCGCGCGCCGAGGGGGCGGCCCCCGCGCCGCCGGGGCGGCGTCGCGCTCTCCGCTCGACCTGGTTCCTGGTCACGCTGGCCGCCGTGATGGCGGTGGCGATCGCGGCGACGGGCGTGTACTTCTCGCAGACCCGCTACGTGGCCGTGCCCGGCGGGCTGATCGGCAAGAACGTCGTGGTGGCCGAGCAGAACCTGACCTCCCGCGGCTTCAAGGTGCGCCAGGCGCCCGGCCGGCACGACGAGAACGTGGCCGAGGGCCTCGTGCTCAGCCACGACCCGGTCTCCGGCAAGGAGGTCGAGAGCGGCGCCACGATCACGCTGGTGCCGTCGCTGGGCCCCAAGCGGGTGCTGGTGCCCAAGGTGCAGGGGCTGAGCGAGAGCGACGCCCGGTTGGAGATCGCCAAGGCCGGCCTGAGCGTGGGCACGGTCAGGCGGCTGCCCAGCCAGCTGGTCGAGCGGGGCGCGGTGATCCGCACCTCGCCGCAGGTGGGCGAGAAGGTCAGGGAGGGCTCGAAGGTCGGCGTCTTCGTCAGCGCCGGTCTGGTGATGCCCGACGTGTCCGGCATGACGAAGAACGAGGCGGCCGCCTACCTGCAGGAGCAGGGCTTCCAGGTGCAGGTCAACGAGGTCGACGACGACGCCGAGCCGTGCACGGTCATCGCGCAGGCGCCGAAGGCCAAGGCCGAGGTCGACAAGGGCTCGATGGCGATGGTCACGGTGGCCCGGTGCAGCGACGACTTCTGGGGCTGGTTCAACCGGGGCGACGGCGACGACGACGAGGCGCGTGACGACCAGCAGTTCGCGCTGGTGCCGCAGGTGATGGGCAAGAACGTCAACGACGCCAGGCAGGAGCTGGAGCAGCTCGGCTTCAAGGTCAAGGTGCGCCGGCTCGGCAACGGCGGCGTGGTGCGGTTCCAGCGGCCGCTGCCCAACAGCGAGCGTCCGCCGGGCGCCGTGGTCATGCTCTGGCACTGACCCGCCGACGGCGGGCCGGTCAGGCGAGGTGGCCGTGCAGCCGCACCCTGGCCAGCCCGCCGTCCGGGTAGATGTCGACCCGTACGTGCGTGACGGGCTCGGCGGGCGGCAGGCGGAAGCGGTGGAGGGTGTCGGGCTGCAGCCGCGTCCGGGGCAGCAGCTCGATCTGCCGGCCGTCGGTCAGGCCGGTGAGCGCCACGGCGGCGGGGGCGTTGTGGATGAGGTGGGTGGTGTCGATCTCGGCCAGCCGGACGACGCCGGGCCCGGCCAGCCGGATGACGAGCCAGTCGTTGCCGCCGCCGCGGCGGCGGGCGGTCTCCCAGCCGTCCGCCTGGTGGCGGGCCAGGCCGGGGGCGATGACGTTGTTCGGGGCGGAGTAGAACTCGTCGGAGCAGGCCGTGACCAGGCCGCCGTTCTGCAGCGCGGCCAGGTCCAGCCCGAGGCCGTCGTACGCGGACAGGTCGGGGCGGGCCTCGCCGTGGACGCGCAGGCGGGCGATGCCGCCGTCGGGGTAGGCGTTCAGCCGCACGTGCGTGTAGCGGCGGCGGTCGGTCACGGGGACGTGGTGCTCGGCGTCGCCGCGCAGGGCGGTGCGGGGCACGATCTCGGTCCAGGCGGCCCGTTCCAGCTCGGCGGGCGACGGGTGGCCGTCGGCGGCCGTGGCGTCCACCGAGGCGTGCGGCGGGTAGTTGCCGGTGAACCAGGCGGTGTCGATGACCACGCCGTGGACGACGCCGGGCACGCCGAGCCGGACGATCGCCCAGTCGTGGCCGGGTTCGCGGCGGCGCCGCGTCTCCCACCCGTCGTACACCTGGCCCTTGCCGCCGAACGTGCCGGCCTGGAAGGCGGGCCGGCCGGGGCGGATGAGGTTCTCCCTGCCGGCGAACGACTCGTCGCTGGCGGCGACGACCGACCCGCCGAGGGTGCGCAGGGCCAGGTCGGGCAGGGAGGTGAAGGCGGCCGTCACTGTTGCCCTCCGAACAGGAACACGCCGTGCGGCTCGCCCTCGACGGGCCTGCCGCGCAGCCAGGTGGTGAGGACCGCGCCGTTGAGAGTGCGGCCGTGGTAGGGCGTGACGGGGTTGCGGTGGTGGAGCCTGCGCGCGTCCACGGGTACCTCGGCGCCGGGATCGAAGGCGACCAGGTCGGCGTCGGCGCCCGGCACGATGGCCCCCTTGCCGGGGATGCGGGCCAGGGCGGCCGGGCCGGCCGCCATCCAGCGGACCACGTCGGCCAGGCCGTGGCCGCGGCGGGACGCCTCGGTCCACACGGCGGCCGGCCCGAGCTGGAGGGAGGCGACGCCGCCCCAGGCGGCGGCGAAGTCGGGCAGCTTCAGGTCCGCGGTCGAGGGCGAGTGGTCGGAGACGACGCAGCTCAGCACACCGCCGGCGAGCCCGTCCCAGAGCCGGTCGCGGTTGGCCGCCGAGCGGATCGGCGGGCAGCACTTGTAACGGGTGTCGCGCTCGGGCACCTCCTCGGCGGTCAGGGTCAGGTAGTGCGGGCACGTCTCGGCGGTGACCCGCACCCCGTCGGCCTGGGCGGCGGCCAGCGGCTCCAGGCAGTCGGCGCTGGAGACGTGCAGGACGTGCGTGCGCGCGCCGGTCTCGCGGGCCAGCCCGATCACCTGCTCGACCGCGCTCCGCTCGGCCGCGCCGGGCCGCGAGTCGAGGAAGTGCCGGTACGTGGGGCCGCCCGGCTCGCCGAGCAGCGCCGGGTCCTCGGCGTGCACGAGGAGGAGCCCGTCGAAGGCGGCGATCTCCTCCATCGCGCGCCGCACCTCGTGCGGCCGCAGCGGCGGGAACTCCGCCACCCCGGACGGCGACAGGAAGCACTTGAAGCCGAGGACGCCGCGATCGTGCAGCGGCCGCAGGTCCTCGGCGTTGCCCGGCACCGCGCCGCCCCAGAAGCCGACGTCCACGTGGCATCGTCCGGCGGCGGCCCGCAGCTTGGCGTCCAGGGCCGGCACGTCGACGGTGGGCGGCAGCGCGTTGAGCGGCATGTCCACGATCACGGTGACGCCGCCGGCCGCCGCCGCCCGGGTGGCCGTGGCGAACCCCTCCCAGTGGGCCCGGCCCGGCTCGTTCACGTGCACGTGCGTGTCGACCAGGCCCGGCAGGAGGGCCAGGTCGCGCAGGTCGACGTCCTCGGCCGCGGCCAGGGGGTCGGCGTAGGCGTGCAGCGCGGCGATCCTCCCGTCGCGCACGGCGACGGCGGCGGCGCGCTCGCCGTCGGGCGTGACGGTGCGCCGGGAGCGTACGACGAGGTCGTAGCGCGTCGGCCCGGACCCGGCGGGCGCGCGGGCCGTCATGTGAGCCCGCGGTCGGCGGCCAGGCGGGCGGCGAGCCGTTCGAGGAGCGGTCCGGCCTCGGTCATGCAGCGGGCCGGGTCGGGTTCGAGGTCGGTCAGGGCGTAGGCGGCCTCGATGCCCGCGGCCTTGAGCTCCGCGTCGGTGAGGGTGCGCCGCCCGCACACGGCGACCACGGGGACGCCCGCCTCGGCGGCGGCCTGGGCTACGCCGACGGGGGCCTTGCCGCGCAGCGACTGCTCGTCCAGCGACCCCTCGCCGGTGATCACCAGCCGGGCGCCGCGCACGAGGTCGTCGAAGCGGAGCAGGTCGAGCAGGTAGTCGATGCCCGGCCGGATCTCGGCGTGCAGGAAGGCCAGCGCCGCGAACCCGACGCCGCCGGCGGCGCCGGCTCCCGGTGCGCCCGCGACACCCATGGGGCGGGGCCGGTCGTCGTGCTCCACCGCGCCGGTCAGCCCGTGGGTCCAGGCCGCCACGGCGGCCAGCCTGCCGAGGGCGGCGTCGAGGGTGCGGACGTCGTCGGGGGTGGCGCCCTTCTGCGGGCCGTAGACGGCGGCGGCGCCGTGCGGGCCGAGGAGGGGGTTGTCGACGTCGCCGGCCACGACGAACTCCACGCCCGAGATGTCGGTGAAGTGGGTGAGGTCGATGCGGTCGAGGGCGGTGAGCGCGGCACCGCCGGGGCCCAGCTCGTCGCCGTCGGCGTCGAGCAGGCGCGCGCCGAGGGCCTGCGCCATGCCCGCTCCTCCGTCGGTGCACGCGCTGCCGCCCAGCCCGAGGACGACGCGCCGGGCGCCCCTGCCGAGGGCGTGCGCGATCAGCTCGCCGGTGCCGCGGCTGGTGGCGGTCAGGGGCTGCGGACCGGCGGGCAGGCGGCGCAGCCCGGACGCCTCCGCCAGCTCGATCACGGCCGTCGGCCGTCCGGGCGAGCCGTCGCCCGCAGGGGTGCCGGTGGGATGCCAGGCGTACGACGCCTGAACGGGCTGCCCGGTCGGGCCCGTCACCTCGACGGCGACCCGGGTGAAGCCGCCGGCGACCACGGCGTCCACCGTGCCGTCACCTCCGTCGGCGACCGGCAGGCGGACCGCCGGCACCCCGAGACCGGCCGACACCCGGTCGGCGACCTCGGCAGCCGTCAGCGACCCCTTGAACTTGTCGGGGGCGACAAGCACGTGCTCAACCACTACGAACTCCCACACGACGACGACGGTGGCCGCACGCCCTCCTCCCGCCCGGGGCGGCGGGGCGTGCCGGCGTGGCCCCATCATCACACCTGCCTCGCGGCGGCGGCGTCACGGGTGGACCCCGGCCGAGACGGCGACTCCCTGCTCCTCGGCGAGCCGGACCAGCCGGCGGTGCGCCCGCGCCCCGGCCGCGCCCGCCGTGTCGTGCGGGACCGTGCGCAGCTCGTCGTCCTCGACCACCGTCTCCCCTCCGACCAGCAGCCGCACCAGCGGCGGCTGCGCGGTGGCGAAGACCAGCGCGCACACCGGGTCGGCCACCGCGGCGGCGAAGGCGCCGTCCGTCCGCCACAGCGCGATGTCGGCGAGCTTGCCCGGCTCCAGCGTCCCCAGCTCCCGTTCGCGGCCGAGGTTGCGCGCCCCGCCGAGCGTGGCCAGCTCCAGCGCCTGCCTGGCGGTCAGCGCGGCGGGCCCGTACCTGGCGCGCTGGAACAGCAGCGCCTGCCGCATCTCGCCGGACAGCCGGGTCAGCTCGGCGGAGGCGCTGCCGTCCACGCCGAGGCCGACGTTCGCGCCGCGCCGCAGCATCTCGGAGACGCGGGCGATGCCGGCGCCGAGCCGGCCGTTGGAGGAGGGGCAGTGCGCCGAGCCGGTGCCGGTCGCGGCGAACGCGCCGATGTCGGCGTCGCTCAGGTGCACCGCGTGCGCCACCCACACGTCGGGGCCGAGCCAGCCCAGCTTCTCCATGTACGGGACGGGCCGCAGCCCCGTCTGCCGCAGGCAGAGCTCCTCCTCCTCGATCGTCTCGGCGAGGTGGGTGTGCAGGCGGACGCCCCTGTCCCTGGCCAGCTCGGCCGAACGGGTCATCAGCTCGGCGCTGACGGAGAACGGCGAGCAGGGGGCGACGGCGACGCGCAGCCTGGAGGAGAACGTCGGGTCGTGGTGGGCGTCCACCGCCTCGGCGGTGGCGTCGAGGATGTCGTCGAGCCGTTCGACCACCTCGTCGGGCGGCAGCCCGCCCTGCGACCGGCCGCGGTCCATCGACCCGCGCGCCGGGTGGAAGCGCAGGCCCACCGCGCGGGCCGCGTCGATCTCGGCGGCGAACAGGTCGCCGCGGCCCGAGGGGAAGAGGTAGTGGTGGTCGCTGGAGGTGGTGCAGCCGGACAGCGCCAGGTGGGCCAGGCCTGCGGTGGCGGCGCCGGCGACGACCTCGGCGTCCATGGCGGCCCACACGCGGTAGAGCGCCACCAACCACTCGAACAGCGTCGCGTCCTGGGCGAGTCCCTGCGAGGCCCACTGGTACAGGTGGTGGTGGGTGTTGACCAGGCCGGGGGTGGCCAGGCAGCCGGACGCGTCGATCCGGGCGGCGCCGGGCGCTTCGGGCGCCTGCGTCATGGGGCCGAGGGCGGCGATCCGGTCGCCGGTGACCAGGATGTACCCGTGGGCCAGTTCGGGACCGGCGACCGGCGCGATGTGGGCGTTCTCGATCAGCGTGGAGGTCACGGGCACGCCTTGCGCGCCGCCGCGAGCCGTACGGCGTCGAGGATCTTCTCGTAGCCGGTGCACCGGCACAGGTTGCCCGCCAGCGCCTCGCGGATCTCCGCGTCGCAGGGCCGTTCGACGCGTTCGATCAGGTCGTGCGCCTGCACGACGAGGCCGGGCGTGCAGAAGCCGCACTGGACGGCCCCGCACTCGACGAACGCCTCCTGGACCGGGTCGAGCCGGTCGCCGTCGGCGAGGCCCTCGACGGTGCGCACCCGGCGGCCGTCGGCCTGCCCGGCGGCGACCAGGCAGGCGCAGACGGTGGTGTCGTCCAGGTACACGGTGCACGAGCCGCACTCGCCCTGCTCGCAGGCGTTCTTCGAGCCGGGCAGGCCGACCCGCTCGCGCAGCACGTACAGCAGGCTCTCGCCCTCCCACACGTCGTCCACGGTCTCCTCGCGGCCGTTGACGGTGAACGTGACGCGCATCAGGCGGCCCTCCTTCCCAGGTGGTCGTCCCACGCCCAGGTGAGCGTGCGGCGGGCGAGCACGCCGACGGCGTGCCTGCGGTAGGCGGCGGTGCCGCGCACGTCGTCGATGGGCGTGGCGGCGGCCGCGCACAGCTCGCCGAACCGGCGCAGCAGCGCCGGGTCGAGCGGCGCGGCCCAGTCGAGCTCGGCGCGCAGGAACTCCTCCGCCTCCGGCGCCCGCAGCGGGGTCGGCGCGGCCGAGCCGATGCCGGTGCCGACCCGGCCCTCGCGCGGGTGCAGCGCGACGGCGAACGAGCACACCGCGATCACCATGGCGTTGCGGGTGCCGACCTTGGAGAAGTACTGCGGTCCCGCGGCGCCCGGGACCCTGACGGCTCTGATCAGCTCGTCGGGCAGCAGCGCCGAGCGTTTGACGCCCAGGTAGAACTCCTCGGCCGGGATCAGCCTGACGCCCCGCTCGCGCGACTCCACCTCGACGACGGCGCCGGCCGCGAGCAGCGGCGGGTGGCTGTCGCCCGCGGGGGAGGCGGCGCCGAGGTTGCCGCCGACGGTGCCGCGGTTGCGGATCTGCGGCGAGCCGACCGTCCGCGACGCCTGCGCCAGGCCGGGCAGCGCGCCGCCCAGCTCCTCGATGACGGTCGCGTACGGCACGCCGGCGCCCACCCGGTAGACGCCGCCCGTGACGCTCCAGGCGCGCAGCTCGGCCACCCGGGTGAGGTCGAGCAGGGCGGGGGGCCTGCGCACCCCGAAGTTGATCTCGACCATGACGTCGGTGCCGCCCTGCAGGGGCAGCGCGTCGGGCCGGTCCGCCTTGGCGGCCAGCGCCTCCTCCCACGTGGTGGGGCGCAAGAAGTCCATCGCTACTCCCAGGCGAAAGCGGCGTCGGGGGCGTCGTCGCGGAGGACGGCGCCCTCGATCAGCCCGTACGGGCGGTCGGCGGCGTGGTACACCTCGCCGTCGTTGTCGAGGCCGAACGGCCTCAGGTCGACGAGGAAGTGGTGCCTGTTGGGCAGGGCCAGCCGCACCTCGCAGATCTCCTCGCAAGCGCGCAGCGCCCGCTCCCCCATCGCGTACAGCGTCTGCTGCAGCGACAGGCTGTGCGTCCCGGCGAACGCCTCCAGCAGGCTCCGCCGCACCCGCGCGTAGGAGGAGGCGTAGGAAGGGGTGTCGCCGGCGTGCCGCCAGCGGGCCGTGACGGCGGTGGCGAGGACGCGGTCGGCGGCGGGGGCGAGGGTGGTGTACTCGTCCACGACGAAGCCGTGGAACTCCGAGCCGGTCGTGTTCAGCAGGACGAGGTCCGTCAGCCCGGACACGACGGTGCTGCGGCCGTCGCGGTCGTGGTGCACGACGCAGGTGCGCACCTCGCCGCCGTCGCGCACGAACGAGTGCGGCGTGACGGGGACGCGGCTCCAGGCGTACTCCTCGATCTCGACCCGGGCGTGGTGGATCGCCGGCTGGGAGTCGACGAAGTGGCGGGCCAGCAGCAGCGCGAAGTCCTCGATCTGGTCCACGCCGTGCTTGCGGGCGAAGGCGTAGACGGTGTTCTTCTGCGTGTCGGTGGGCAGCACGGCGGAGTTGTCGCCGGTCAGGTGGGCGGGCTCCATCGCGCCGGACAGGGAGGTGCTGACGTTCAGGTCCTTGAGGTGGTGCGTGGCGCCGTCCCGGGTGACGCGGACGAGCCTGGTCTCCGCCTTGCCGTAGCGGTTGGGCCCCAGGGTGATCGGCATCTAGCTCCCTCGGTAGGTGGAGTAGGCGTACGGGCTGAGCAGCAGCGGCACGTGGTGGTGGGCCGAGGGGTCGCGGACGGTGAAGGCGATGACGACCTCCGGGTAGAAGGTGTCGCCGAGGTAGCCGCCGGTGTCGAAGACGACGCGGTTGACGCCGGGGCCGGCGGTCCAGCCCTTGATCCGGCCGTCGCCGTCGGTGCGGCCCTCGGCCACGACCCGGCCGTCGTGCTCCAGCCGTACGAGCAGCCCGGCGGCGGGGCGGCCGGTGACCGCGTCCAGCACGTGCGTCGAGAAGCTCACGGGGCCTCCCCGAGGAGTCTGGCGATCCGCAGCCCGGTGATGCGGGCCAGGTGGTCGCGTACGACGCCGCGTTCGGCGCTGTCGTCGTTGCCGAGGCGCTCGCGCAGCCCGGCCAGCATCTCGGCGCCGGTCAGGCCGGTGGCGCAGACGAGGTAGACGTGACCGAAGCGGTCCTCGTAGGCGCGGTTGCCGTCGGCGAGGGCCTGCCGCAGTTCGTCCGCCACGCCGGCCTGCTCCTGCCGCGACCAGGCCGCCTCCCTGCTCTGGCCGTCGGCGAGGGCGCCGATGCGGGGGTGGGCCGCCAGTGCTTCGAGCACGTCCGGCCAGTCCAGGGCGCGCACGGCCGCCCCCGCGGCGTCGGCCAGCGCCTCGGGGTCGGCGTACGGGCGGCCCGCGGCGACGGTCGCGGCGAAGACGCGGGAGGCGCAGCAGGCCAGCAGGTCCCGCTCCGCTTCCGCGGGAGCCAGCGCGTTGAACCGGTCGAGGCCGGCCACCGTGTGGGGCATGCCAGCAGTACACACATGTCCGTCGTGCCCGGTCCATCCGTAAGAACTCTCAACTGTCCAACCGGTTGGCCAGGACTTTTCGTCGCATGCTCCAAGCGTCGGCGGCGGACCCGGGTGGCGGTGGGGGCCCATAAACTGGGTCCCATCATGACCCCACGCTCTCTCATCGGCGGACACGTGTCCGTGACCGGCGGCCTGGCCACGGGCGGCCTGAAGTACATGGCCGAGATCGGCGCCGAGATGATCCAGGTGTTCGTCACCAACCCGCGCGGTTGGGCGCTGGCCGAAGGCAAGCCTGACCAGGACGCCAAGCTGGCCGAGTCGGGCGTCGACGCGTTCGTCCACGTGCCCTATCTCGCCAACTTCGGCTCGCCCAGCCCCGAGACGCTCGCCAACTCCGTCGCGCTGGTCCGCCACACGCTGCGGCGCGGTGTCGCCACGGGGGCCAAGGGCGTGATCGTCCACACGGGTTCGGCGGTGACCCAGCCGCGCGACGCGGCGATGCGCCAGCTCCACGAGCACCTGCTGCCGCTGCTCGACGAGATCCCCGACGGCGGGCCCGACCTGCTGCTGGAGCCGATGGCCGGCCAGGGTGCGATGCTGTGCGCCACCGTCCAGGACCTGGAGCCCTATCTCGCGGCGCTCGACTGGCATCCGCGGGCCGGCGTCTGCCTCGACACCTGCCACGCCTTCGCCGCCGGTCATGACCTGACGACCGCCGAGGGGGTGCGGGAGACGTTCGACGCCCTGCACAAGATCGCCCCGGGGCGGCTGAAGCTGATCCACGCCAACGACTCCAAGGACGACTGCGGTTCCAAGAAGGACCGCCACGAGAACATCGGGGCCGGCCGCATCGGCAGCCAGGCGTTCGCCGACCTGATGCGTCACCCGGCGGTGGCCGGCGTGCCGATCTGCATCGAGACCCCGGGCAAGGCCGACAAGCACCGCGCCGACATCGAGCTGCTCAAGCGCCTGCGCGACGGCTGACGCCGTCCGCGCCGTCCGCGGGTGCCGCGTCGTGGGCGCGGGACGTGAGCGGGTGGTGTTCGCGGGACGTGAGCGGGTGGTGTTCGCGGGACGTGAGCGGTTGGTGAGCGCGGGACGTGGCCGGGTGGTGATCGCGGTTCGTGTCGGGGCGCCCGCCCGCGATCCGGCGCCCCCGTACGGCCGGCTCGCGCTCTGCCCGCTCTGCGGAGCGGGCGCCCCTTCACGGACCCGGCGGGCGGGCCCCTACCCCCGGTCAAGGGCCCGACAGCCGTGGTGACCACGCGGTCACCGGTGAGTCCGGCGCATCAGTGCGACAGTGAGCCCCCCGGCTCGTCCACCCGATGCGCCGGAGTGGCTTGTCCGATGCGGAAACACTACGAGTGCGATCTTGTGGCTGACACCCCGTTCCCGCACAGCGCGGCGAACGGTCTGTAGTCAGCGCCATACGGAGCGTGTTGGAGGGTCGAGCGGTCGGTGCGGCGCGACGAACGGTCTTTCAAGGGGCTCGTACGCGCCTTACGCGCCTTCGGAGGGCGGGCGTGTGGTGGCCGGGCCCCGGGATCCACGGGCAGCGGTCAGGCGTGACCAGCGCAATCGCCCCTGCGCGCGGCGAGTGCCTCCCGCTGCCGCCCGGCTCCCGGCGCCGCCATGCGTGCGCGGCCCCCTCCCCCCCTCACGCCCGCCCGTCGCCGTCCAGGGGCTTCCCGACCGCCGCTGCCCGGCCGGTCGTGCACCCGGTCACCCCGACCGTGGATGCACCCGGCAGTTGGTGTGGAGGTATCGGGCAGGGCCGTCGGTGAAATCGTAGATCGCCACCGTCTGGGTGTCCTCCAGCGGGTCCGCCGGTGGCATCAGGAACTGTGTCTCGCTCACCGGGAGCAGGTCGTATCCGATGCGCTCCGGTCTTTCGATCAACCCTGCCTGCACCGGGTCGAGGACCAGGGTCAGGTGCAGCCGGCCGCCTTCGGCCGACACCTCGTACCGCGCGCCGGGGCGCTCGTAGACGCCTGCGTACCTGGACGGGTCGAGGTGCAGGGTCGTGTCCGGCGCGGGCAGGTCCGGGATGGCGACCGTGCCGAGGTCGGCCAGGATGTCGTTGAACACCCTGCGGTAGAACTCTTCTCGTGGTCCGCCGTTCGTCAGCATCGCGATGGCGGTGTCCGAGTCCGGCAGGAGCCGGAGCCGGGCGTTCTGGCCGATCGTGCTGCCGTCCGTGGCGTAGACGGTTTCGCCGTGCCAGTCACACACGATGAGCCCGAGCGCCCATGCCGGCCCGAACAGGTACGGATCCGGCACGGGCACCCGCGAACGCATCATCTCCCGGATGCTTCCGGGCGAGACGACGCGCTTCCCGTTCGGCGCCGTGCCGGCGGCGAGGAGGACGTGGGCCATCGCGAGCACTTCTCCGGTCGTCGAGGTGACGGCGCCGCCGGGGCCGAACGCACGCGGCAGGTAGTCCACCGGCGTGACGACGGGGCCCTCGTCCAGGGAGCGGATCAGGTGCCCGGTGGCGGCCCGGGTTTCGTCCACCTGCTCGCGCCCGCTGCTCGTGCTGGTCAGGCCCATGGGGTCGAACAGGCGATCCCGCATGACGTCATCCCAGCGTTTGCCGTCGACCACCTCCATGATCCGGGCGAGAACGGCATAACCCAGCGCCGCGCTGTAACCGTGGGTGCGCCCCAGCGGGAAGACCTGCGGCGCGTCGGCGATGTTGCCGACCATTCGCTCGTAGACGTCGTCGCCCTCGCCGGGATCGCCGTAGGCTTCCTCGATGCCGTTGGTGTGGTTCAGCAGGTGACGCGGGGTGGTCCTGGCGCTCGCCTCGAGATCGGCCACCGCGAAACCGGGCAGGTAGCTTCGCACCGGTTCGTCCAGCTCGACTTTCCCCTCGTCGACGAGCTGCATGAAGGCCAGCGCGGTCCACGTCTTGGTCATCGAGCCGCACTGGTAGACGGTGTCCGTCGTCGCGGGTTCCCGCGTCTCCACGTTCTTCACGCCGACCGCGAACTCGGTGACGGCTCCGTCGCGGAGCACGCCGATCGCGGCGCCCGGGATTCCGTACTCCGAAAGGAGTGCGGCGACCCGGGCCTGAAGCCGCGGCACGTCGAGCGTCATCGCGGGAGACCGACCGCGTTCGCGGCGTCCGCCTCGAAGTACTCCGTCGTGGCGTAGGCGCCGGTGTGTGTCTCGAAGAAGTCGCGGACAGCCTCGACGGACTCGTGGGTGATGATGTTCACCGCTTTGGCGCCGTCCCTGCTCGCGACCGCCACCTTCCACTTGGCGCCCTTGGGGAGCGCGGCGTGCGCCCTCTTCAGGCCGTCCCAGAACTTGCCGTCGTCGGAGACGGTCGACACTGCCATCACGTGCATCAAGGTGTTCCTTCCTTTCCAGGTGCGGAAAAGCTACGTTGCGTTTTGAATCTTGTCAACAAGATCTCTTGGCAAAACCCTAGGTAGAAGCGAATCGTTGCAACAAGACTGCGAGTAAATGCAACCCACTCCACCTGCCCGTTGCGATGTACTGTTGATGAACGCAAGGAGAGGAGCTGTGCCCGTGCCAGGAGGCAGGCTGACCCACGAGGACCGCCGCAAGATCGCGGCATGGCTGCGCGACGGGCTCGGGTACGCCGAGATCGGCCGCCGGCTCGGCCGGCCGACGTCCACGATCAGTCGTGAGGTCGCCCGCAACGGCGCACCCGGTGACTACCTGGCCGACCATGCCCAGCGGGTCGCCGGCCACCGTGCCCGCCGACGCAAGCGGGCCCGCCCCGCCGAGGCGGCGACCGACGGACAGCCGACCGAGGTGGAGCGCGGCTTCGTCGACCGGTTCGCGGCCCTGCTGGCCGCGACCGGCCTGCCCCGCATGCCCGCCCGGGTGTTCGTCTGCCTGCTCACCGCGGACGCCGGCGGCCTGACGGCGGCGGACCTGGTGCGCCGGCTGCAGGTCAGCCCGGCGTCGGTCTCCAAGTCCATCGGCTCCCTCGAATCCATGGAGCTGGTGGCGCGCCGACCGGACCCCGGCGGGCGGCGCGAGCGATACGTCATCGACGACGACGTCTGGCTCCGGGCGTGGCGGGCCGACACGGACGCACATGGCGAGATCGCCACCGCCGCACAGCGGGGCATCGAGATCTTCGGGGCCGACACGACCACCGGCGCCCGGCTCGGCACGATGGGCCGCTTCTTCGCCCGGCTCAGCGAACAGATGAGCGGCACCACCCTCGCCGAGACCGCCGTGCACGACGCGCTGACCGTGGTCGCCGCCCTCGTGCACGCCGGCCGGCCGCTCACCCTGGGCACGCTGGCCGGCGCGCTCGACTGGCCACGGGACCGCGCCGCCACCGCCTTGGACGCGATCCACCGTCGACCGGCCCTCACCGACCCCTTCGTCCTGCGGACCGCCGGGCCCGAGACCTACACGCTCACCACGAGACCGGACCGCCTGAGCCCGGCACAACGCGAAGCACTGGAGAAGTGAGCCCGGTCAGGCGCGCCGGCGCGTCCTCGACATCGGTGACGCGGTGCGGCGCGCGCAGGCCAGGCCGGGGCACCGGTGAGGGCCGCCGCGGGCCGCCCGAGAGGGCCGCGTACGTCAGGACGCGTACGTCAGGACAGGGCGGTGCGGTGCTGGTGGACGAGCTGTTCGCGGACCTGGCGGGTGTGGCGGCGGCTGACCTGAAGGGTCTCGGTGCCGACCGTCAGCGTCACCCGGCCACCCTCGAACCGCAGCTCGCTGACGTGCCGGCTGGACACCAGCGTGCTCCGGTGCACCCGGATGAAGCCCGCCTCGGCCCAGCGGCGTTCCAGGGCGGCCAGCGACATGCGTACGAGATAGCTGCCGTCGACCGTGTGCAACCGCACGTAGTCGCCCTTGGCCACGGCGAACCACACCGACTGCTGCGGCACGAACCTGGTGCGGCCGCCCAGCTCGACCGGAATGACGTCGTCCTGGCCGGGTTCGGCGGCGGCGGGCGAGGCGGCCGCCTGCAGCCTGCGGACGGCCTCGGCCAGGCGCGCGGCCCGGACGGGCTTGAGGAGGTAGTCGACGGCCTCCAGCTCGAACGCCTGAACGGCGCACTCCTCGTGCGCCGTGACGAAGACGAGCTTGGGCGGGCTGGGGAAGCCGCCGACGAGCCGGGCCAGGTCGAGCCCGCTCAGGCCCGGCATCTGGATGTCGAGGAACACGCCGTCGAGGCGCTCACCGGTGCCGATCATCTGCACCATGTCCTGCAAGGCCGTGACACCGTCGCAGGCGGTGGTCACGTGCTCGACCCGGGAGTCCTGGCGGAGCAGATATGCCAGCTCCTCCAGTGCGGGCTGTTCGTCGTCGACGGCCAGGAGACGCAGCATGCCATCTACGCTGACGCAAGAACGCCAAGGTCACAAGCGATACGCAAACCCTGGGTAAAGATTCGGCCACGATGAGCCACATGTAGGCGCGGGAAGAGGCGCCGCACCCTAGGGCGGCCCCTCGCCGGGCTCCTCCTGGTAGGAGTAGCGTTGCTCGCGCCACGGGTCGGCCACGTTGTGGTAGCCGCGCTCCTCCCAGAAGCCGCGGCGATCCTCAAGAAGATATTCCACGGCGCGCACCCACTTCACGCTCTTCCACGCGTACAGGTGAGGGACGACGGCCCGCACCGGGAACCCGCGGTCGGCGCTGAGCGGCTTGTCGTCGAGTTCGAGGGCGAACACCGTTCCCGGCGCGGTGAGGTCCGACATCCGCACGTTGGCGCTGTAGCCGTACTCGGCCCAGATCATCACGTGCCGGACGCCCGGGTCGGGCGGCGCGGCCCGCAGGAGGGTGGCCGGGCTCACGCCACGCCACTCGTTGCCCATGAGCGAGAACTTGGTGACGCAGTGGAAGTCGGCGAGCACGCTCGTCCGGGGCAGGCTCTCGAACTCCGGCCAGGTGAACCGGTGCTCCTCCCCCGAGGCGGTCGCCCCGAAGACGCGCAGGTCCCAGCTGTCCGGCCGGAACGAGGGCACCCTGCCGTAGTGGATCACGGGCCGGCCGCGCGGGACGTACTGTCCCGGGGGCAGGCGCGACTGCTCCACGATCACTCCCCTCGCACGGTCTCGCGGTCGTGAGTCATCCTCCCATCGGGCCGGAAGTGGTTGGCGATCGGGTGGGGTGCGCTACCATTACGCGTTATGCGCACCGCGTGGCTGTTTTGGTATGGCGACGGACCCGAGTCCGTTCGCCATCTGAGGCTGCGCTAGCAGACAGGCGAACGAAAGGCCCCGGGTCCGTTGCGGACCCGGGGCCTTTCGCGTTCCCTGGCACCTTTTCCCACCTGCGCTTTTCGTAAGGAGACAGCACATGGTCATCGTGATGGGCCCGCAGGCCACCGGTGAGGATCTCGCGTCGATCGTCACGGTCGTTCAGTCGGCCGGCGTCGAGGCGTTCGTCAGCAAGGGCGTGCAGCGCACGATCGTCGGGCTGGTCGGCGACGTCACCCAGCTCGACGCGGCGGCGCTGCGCGGCATGCGCGGGGTCGCCGACGTCATGCGGGTGTCGGCCCCGTACAAGCTGGTGAGCCGCGACAACCACCCGGACCGCTCGACGGTGCGGGTGGGCGGGGTGCCGATCGGCCCCGGAACGGTGACGCTGATCGCGGGTCCGTGCGCGGTGGAGACGCCGCGGCAGACGCTGGAGGCGGCCCTGATGGCCAAGGCGGCGGGTGCGACCCTGCTGCGGGGCGGCGCGTTCAAGCCGCGCACGTCGCCGTACGCGTTCCAGGGGCTCGGCGAGGAGGGGCTGCGCATCCTGGCCGGCGTGCGTGAGGAGACGGGCCTGCCGGTGGTGACCGAGGTGGTCGACGCGCAGGACGTGGATCTGGTCGCGTCGTACGCCGACATGCTGCAGGTGGGCACGCGCAACGCGCAGAACTTCGCGCTGCTGCAGGCCGTCGGCGCGGCCGGGAAGCCGGTGATGCTCAAGCGCGGCATGAACGCCACGATCGAGGAGTGGCTGATGGCGGCCGAGTACATCGCGCAGCGCGGCAACCTCGACATCGTGCTGTGCGAGCGCGGCATCCGGACGTTCGAGACGGCGACCCGCAACACGCTGGACGTCTCGGCGGTGCCGGTGGCGCAGCGGCTGTCGCACCTGCCGGTCATCGTGGACCCGTCGCACTCCGGCGGCCGGCGCGACCTGGTGCTGCCGCTGACCCGGGCGGCCATCGCGGTCGGCGCCGACGGCGTGATCATCGACGTGCACCCCCAGCCGGAGCTGGCGCTGTGCGACGGGCCGCAGGCGCTGGTCGACGGCGACCTGGACGAGCTGGCGGGCGTGCTGCGCGACCTGCCGGCGCTGCTCGGCAAGACGGCCGCGGCGGCGCTGACCATCTGATCCGGGTGAAGGGGCTCGGGCCGGTGCGGCGGTACCGGCCCGAGTCCGCTTCAGGGGCTCGGGCCGGCGCCCGAGCCCGTTTCAGGGGGCCTGAAGGTCGACTGCTAGGCTTCAGTTGTCCTGAAGGTTTGAGGAGGCCCGAATGGAAGCCCTGACGTCGCCGGTCCGCCGCCCTCCCGGGGAGGGAGCGTGAAAGGCCCGCTGACGCTGCGCATCGCAGCGGCGGTGGAGGCCGCCTCGCTGGCGATCCTGCTGACCAACCTGGTCACCGTGCACCTGAAGCCGGTCACGTCACTGCTCGGCCCGACGCACGGCACCGCGTACCTCATCGTCATCCTGACCACCCTGACGAGCCCCTTCCCCGCGGCCGTCCGCCGGCGCGCCCTCATCCCGGGGATCGGGGGCCTGCTCGCGCTGCGGCGGCTCCACGACCAGCCACTCGCCGAGACCGGGGAGGCGTGACCCATGCCGGATCAGCCGACCCGCTTCTCCCGCCGTTCCCTGATCACCTCGATCGCCGCGACCGCGGGCGTGGGCGGCGCGGTCGCCGCCTCGGGGGCGGGCGACCGCGGGACGGAGCCCGCCGTCCAGCTCACCCACGCCGCGGCGCCGAGAGGCACGGAGCCGTTCCACGGGCCGCACCAGGCGGGCATCGCCACACGCCAGCAGCAGTACGGGTTCTTCGCGGCCTTCGATCTGGAACGCGTGGATCCCCGGAGCCGCAAGCGCCTGACCACCGCCCACGTCGCCGCCAACTTCCAGCACCTCATGGAGCGGTGGACGGCCGTCGCCGAGCGCCTGACGCGCGGCCTGCCGCCCGGCCCGAACCCGATCGTCCGCCCCGGGGTGCCGGGCGACTCCGGCATCGCCGACGGTCTCGACCCGGCCCGGCTCACGGTGACGTTCGGCCTCGGGCCCGAGCTGTTCGAGCGGATCGGGCAGCGCGAACGGCGGCCCCACCGGCTCGCCCCGCTGCCCCGGTTCGGCACCGACCGGCTCCAGCGCGCCTGGTCCGGCGGCGAACTGCTCGTCCAGATCTGCGGCGACGACGCGCAGGTGATCAGCCGCGCCTTCCGCGCCGTGCGGAGCCGCGCCCCCGGGCTGGCCCGGCTGCGCTGGAGCCAGCAGGGGTTCCTGGGGTTGTTCGGCGACGCCACCCCGCGCAACCTGTTCGGGCACAGGGACGGCACCGCCAATCCCCGGCCCGGCACCGCATCGTTCGACAAGGGAGTCTGGGCCGGCCCCGACGAGCCGGACTGGTTCGCCGGAGGCACCTACCTCGTCTTCCGCAAGATCCGGATGGACCTGCCGAAATGGGACACCACGACGGCGCGCGAGCAGGATCTGACCATGGGCCGCCGCCGGACCGACGGCGCGCCGCTGAGCGGCGGGCACGAGTTCACCGCCCCCGACCTCACCAGGACCGGAGCGGACGGTGAGCGCCTCATCCCACCCGACTCCCACGTGGCCCTGGTGCACGGCATCCCGATGCTGCGCCGGTCGTACAACTACGACTACGCCGTGCAGGCGATCACCGAACCGATCCCGGACGCCGGGAAGCACGCGCACGGCGACGCCGACCATGACGACGCCGACCATGACAACGCCGACCATGACGACGCCCACCATGACGACGGTCACACGCACGACCACTCCGGCAGCGGGCACGACAGCTACGACAGCGGCGTGCTGTTCTGCGCCTACCTGCGCGATCCCGGCGAGTTCGTCCGCGCACAGCGCAAGCTGGCCGCCGCCGACCGGATGAACGCCTTCGTCCGGCACACGGGCAGCGCGGTCTTCGCCGTCCCGCCGGGCGTCAAGCCCGGGGGGAGCATCGCCGCCGCGCTGTTCCGGCCGAAGTGACCTGAACCTCGGCCCGGACCGTGACCACAACCGTGACCACAACCGTGACCGAAACCGTGGTGTGAACCGTGACCCGGACCGCCAGGGGGCTCAGGGCGCGAGGTCGCCGCTGAACGCGGCGCGGACGGCGTCGCCGATCTGCCGCTGGGCCGGCTCCGCGCCCGGGCCGAACATCCGGTCGTCCACCTCGGCCACCGCCCGCCGCGCCGCCTGGAGCAGGCGGGCGCCCTCCGGGGTCAGCTCGATCGTCGAGGCGGACCCGGCCCGGGCGGTGTGGTCACGCACCAGCCCGGCCGCGACCAGCGCCTTCACCGCGGCGTGCGCGGTCTGCACGGTGGTGCCGGACATCCTCGCCAGGTCGCTGAACGACACCCCCGGCACGCCGGCGATGTGGCCGAGCAGTCCCAGCCTGCGCACCGTCAGGTCGAGGGGGGCCAGGGCGGCGTTGAGCTCGGCCTCGACCCGCCGGGCCAGCGCCAGCGCGATGACGGACGTGCTCGCCACGGGCACACCGGCCCGGCCATCGTCGGACGGGATCTCGTCGGGCCGGGGATCGCGGGGCCGGCCTCCGTCGGCGGTCACCGACTCAGACCCCCGCCGTGCGGCAGCCGGTCACGATCACGACTCCAGGGTGTATTCCTGGATCGAGTCGGCGAGCTGGACGGCGAGCTCCTCGGCGTCCAGCCGCTTCTCGATCTGCTTCAGGTCCTCGATCTTGGCGCGGGTCTCGGCGCGCTTGGGGGCCAGCAGGCTGCAGCAGTCCTCGTCGGGCAGCTCGGAGATCTCCAGCGTGCCGATGCGGCGCGCCTCGGCCATGATCTCCGTCTTGTCCCAGCCCACCAGCGGGCGCAGGATGGGCAGGTCCACCGCGTGGTCCTGAGCGGTGATGTTCGCCAGGGTCTGGGAGGAGACCTGGCCGAGCGCGTCGCCGGTGACCAGCGCGGCGGCGCGGATGCGGTGGGCGACTTCCTCGGCCGTCTTGAGCATGAGCCGCCGCTGCGCGATGACGGCCAGGCGGTCCTCTCCCGACGTGCGGATCGACTGCTGGGCCTTGCCGAACGGCACCACCCACAGCCGCGACCCGCCCTGGAACCGGTCGAGCTTCCGGACCAGCGCGTATGCCTTGTAGATGGACTCGGACGTGGTGAACGGGATGCCCGAGAAGTGCAGGAAGTCGACGCGCAGGCCGCGCCGCATCATGCGGTAGGCCGCAACGGGCGAGTCGATGCCGCCCGACATGAGGACCAGCGCCCGGCCGCTGCTGCCGACCGGGAGGCCGCCCTGCCCGGGCAGGCCGCCGGTGAAGACGAACACCTCGTCGCGGTCGACCTCGATGAACAGGGTCAACTCGGGCTTGCGCAGGTTGACGGGCAGGCCGTACTCGTCGTTGATCGCGCCGCCGACCAGCCGGTCGAGCTCGTTGGAGCGCAGCGGGAAGCGCTTGTCGCGGCGGCGGGAGCGGACCGCGAACGGCGCGCCCCGCTTGACCTCCTCGCGGTCGCGCAGCAGCTCCAGCCCGGCCTTGAGCACCGTGTCGGGGTCCTTGGCGACGCGCCAGGCGGGGTGGATCCACACCAGGCCGGGCACGTCGGCCACCCGCTCGGCTACGGTCTGGGCCTGCTCGGCGGTGGCGCCCATGGGCAGGAAGACCGCGATGACGCCGTGCCGGCGGCGCACGTCGATCTTGAGGTCGAGCTCCTTGAGTGCGGCCCGGATGTTGGCGATGAGGCGACGCTCGAACAGTTCACGGTTCTTGCCCTTGAGGACGATCTCGCCCAGCTTGAGCAGAACGCATGGCTCGCCCAGGGCGGACATCGTCATGGCGGAACCTCCGAGGGAAGACGGGACGGCGCTGTGACCAACGCCGCGACCCATCGAGTTTAGTCCGCGCCGGGCAGTCAACCGGCAGCCCTGAGCAGCTCTCATGTTTCCGACACGCCCGATTGACAGATAGTCCAGTTATCCATGCAAATGGGACAGGGCAACTGCGACAATCCGGAGACCCCTAATGCAAGGAACTTGAATCATGTCCTCCGCTGTTACCCATTTCGCCCATGGCTTCATCACGCCGCTGCTGGCGTACGTGATGTCGTGCATAGGGTCGATGCTCGGACTGCGGCTGACCGCTCAGGCTCACGCCTCCCGGGGCGGCGCGCGGGTGCGATGGCTGCTCGGCGCGGCCATCTCCATCGGCGGCACCGGTATCTGGGTCATGCACTTCATCGCCATGATGGGCTTCCAGGTCGACGGCACCCAGATCCGCTACGACGTGCCGCTGACGGCCGTGTCGGCCGTGGTCGCGATCGTGGTGGTCGGCACCGGCCTGTTCCTCGTCTCGTACGGCGGCGGCCGCGTGCTCGCCCTGCTCGGCGGCGGCCTGCTCACCGGCCTCGGCGTGGCGAGCATGCACTACCTCGGCATGTACGCCATGAACATGTCCGCCCACGTCTCCTACGACCGCGCTACCGTGGCCGCCTCGGTGGCGATCGCGGTGATCGCCGCCACGACCGCGCTCTGGTTCACCCTGCGGGTCAAGCGCCCGATCTGGATCACCCTCGCCGCCCTCGTCATGGGCGTGGCCGTCTCCGGCATGCACTACACGGGCATGCTCGCGATGGAGGTCACGGTCGACCACGAGGCGGGGGTCGTGGAGGGCGCCGACGCCCTCGACTTCCTGGTGCCGCTGATGACCGTGATCAGCCTGATCACGCTCACCATGCTGCTCATGGTCATCCTGTCGCCGTCGGAGGAGGAACTGCACGAGGACGCCGAGTTGGCGGCCCGGCTGGAGCAGCGACGCCTGGCCTCTGCGCCGATCACCGCGACGCCGGTGGCGCAGTCGTCGTTCGCCGCGCCCGCGGAGCGCCGGGGCGGCCAGCCGCTCTTCGCCGCTCCGGTCCCTGACGTGCAGCCCACAGGCGGTCAGGCACCGTACCCGGGCGCGCCCGGCGGGCAGCCGCCCTACCCGCCGGAGGCGGCGCAGGACAGGGAGCCGGGCCGGTCACGTGGCGGCAGGTCACGGCGCGGCCGATAGCCGCGCCGGAACGCGACGCGGGGCGTGTCGGAGATGGGGTTCTCCGGCACGCCCCGCGCTGCTCGGACCAAGTCCCGGGTGCGGCTCGCGGCGCCTGGTGGGCCGCCGACTCTGCGCGCGCGGGCCGTACCCGTCGGACGAGGTCGTAGCGGTGACCCCGCAGGACAGAACGTACGGCCCGCCGCTTGCAGGCCGCTTTCACTCAGCCGAAGAAGACCTCGGCTTCGGCGTAGCGGGAGGCGGGCACGGTCTTGAGCTCAGCGGTCGCCTCGTCGAGGCCGACCCGGACGATGTCGGTGCCGCGCAGCGCCACCATCGTGCCGAAGTCGCCCTCGTGCGCGGCGTCGATCGCCTGCAGGCCGAACCTGGTGGCCAGCACCCGGTCGTAGGCGGTCGGCGTGCCACCGCGCTGGATGTGGCCGAGCACGGTGGTGCGGGCCTCCTTGCCGGTACGCTTCTCGATCTCCTTGGCCAGCACCTCGCCGATGCCGCCGAGCCGTACGTGGCCGAACGCGTCGAGCTCGCCCGCCTGGAGCGCCATCTGGCCCTCGATGGGATGGGCGCCTTCGGCGACCACGATGATCGGCGAGTAGCGGGTGCGGAAGCGCGACTCGACGTACTCGCAGACGCGGTCGATGTCGAACGGCTTCTCCGGGATGAGGATGACGTTGGCCCCGCCCGCCATGCCGGCGTGCAGCGCGATCCATCCCGCGTGCCGGCCCATGACCTCGCAGATCAGCGCCCGGTGGTGGGACTCGGCGGTGGTGTGGAGCCGGTCGATGGCCTCCACGGCGATGTTGACGGCCGTGTCGAAGCCGAAGGTGTAGTCGGTGCCGGACAGGTCGTTGTCGATGGTCTTGGGCACGCCCACCACGTGGACGCCGCGGTCGTAGAGCTGCTTGGCGACGCCCAGGGTGTCCTCGCCGCCGATGGCGATCAGGGCGTCGACGCCGGTGGCGGCGAGGTTCTCCTTGATCCTGTCGACGCCACCGTCGATCTTCATGGGGTTGGTGCGCGACGAACCGAGGATGGTCCCTCCGCGCGGGAGGATGCCCCGCACGGCCTGGATGTCCAGCGGCATGGTGTCGCCTTCGAGCGGTCCACGCCAGCCGTCGCGGAAACCGACGAACTCGTGGCCGTAGACGCCGACTCCCTTCCGTACGACAGCCCTGATCACGGCGTTGAGACCGGGGCAGTCGCCGCCCCCGGTCAGCACTCCAATACGCATGACGGGTTCCTCCCGATGAGCTTCAGGACCAGAATCGCATTGTGCCCGCCCGAAAGGCGAGTGGTCTAGACCAAAAGGTGAGCGTAGCGATCGCAAACCCGCACGGCAGTCGAATCGCCACCCTCCGCTGTCGCCCGCCCGACGCCGCGCTCCCCGCGTCCCGTCGCAGCCCGCGGGGTGCCCGTCCCTACCGGCCGGGACGGGCGGCAGCGCGGGCGGCAGGATCCGCGGCGGGGTGGGCGGCGGGGTGGGCGGCGGGATCCGCGGCGGGGCCTCGGGCGAAGCGGGTCAGCAGGTTGCGGGTGGCCCGGCGGGTGAAGGCGGCGGCGGCTCCGGTCACGCCGTGGCCGCACCGCCGGCCGCGCATCCCGCACACCCAGCGCGTCGTCCCCGCGGCGAACACCCCCGCCCCGCCGGGCGCGGTGTAGTACGTGGTGGTGCCCTCGGTCGCCCGGCCCCCGCAGTCCACCGGCGAGCGGGCCAGCACCTGGACGCCCGCCGGCGACCGCGGCGACACCCGGTCGGTCTCGACGCCCGCCAGCCCCGGGAAGCGTCTGCCCCGCGTGCCCTTGAAGATCCAGTGGCCGGGCCTGCTCACGACGTAGGCGGCCTCGGCCGGATAGCAGTCGAATCCCTGCCCGACCAGCGCGTTGTCCGGCTCCGACACCTGCCAGGGCAGGCACTCGCTCTCCTTGTCACACATGATCATCCGGCCGTGCAGGGCGATCCGCCAGAACACGGCGCCGGCCCCGAGGAAGGCCAGGTTCACCCCCCGGTCGCGCGCGCGGGTGAGCGCCGCGCGCATGCCGGGCGAGTAGTACTCGTCGTGTCCCAGCGACACGACGGCGCGGGCTCCGTCCAGGGCGCCGGGCCGCAGGTCGAGGCTCGTCAGGTACGCCAGCGGCACGCCGCTGCGCTCGGCCACCGCGATGGCGTCGCGCTCGAAGGCCAGGAAGTGCCGGGCGCCGGTCCCGTCGTACGGCCGGTCGAAGGTGACCTTCCGTGATCGGCCGGCGAACCCGCCGGGTCCCTCGTAGAGGCTCCGCCCGCCCCACCCGTTGTACGCCTGCCAGGTGGTGACGGCGTTGACCAGCACCACCCGGCCCCGGGTCGAGGCCGAGCGGACGGTGACGGGCACGTACCGCTGTGCTCCCGTCGAGGCGTCCAGCCGCACCAGGTAGGCGCCCTCCGGCCAGCCGGTGGTGTCCACCGTGACCGAGGGCTTCCAGTGGGCCGCGGTCACCATGTCCTCGACCATCAGCGCGGGCGGCTGCCGCACACCGTCCAGCGGGCCGGAGCGCCACACCTGCGTCGCCCGCGCGCCCATGCGGAACGCGCGTGCGGTGAACGCGGGCGCGGTCGTGGAGACCAGCAGCCGGAACCGTTCCCCCGGCAGCACGCTGACCCGGTCGGCATAGCCTTCGATCTCGCGCTCGGCGCCCTGGCGGGCGATGCGCCACGACGCCCGGTCCCGTTCCCCGTCCGTACGAGCCTCAGCCGCCGTGACGGGGCCCGCGGCCGCGGGGCCTGCCACTGCGGGGCCCGCGGCCGCGGGGCTTGCCGTTGCGGAGGCGGCGGCTCGGGGTGCTGCGGCCGTTCCAGGGGCGGCGGCGGCATGGGGTGCGGCGGCGCCGCAGCCGAGGGCGAGCAGGGCAAGGGCGGCGATGGGCTTGCGCACGGGCCCATCGAAGACCACTCCGCCTGCCTGGCATGCGGGCTTGGCCGACATCTGACGCCCTTCTTACCCGCCCTTACCGGGCTGGAGCCCTGCCCCCCACCGGTCTCAGCGGAGGAGGACGCAGGCCGGGCTCTCCACCTCGTACGCCTGCCCGGTCGGCGCCGGGACCCCGCCCTCCAGCGCGAACACCGCGACCGTCCCCGAGTGCTGGTTGGCCACGTACATGCGTTGGCCGCCGATCGCGAAGTGGCGCGGCCACCGGCCGCCCGAGGACACCTCGGCCACGTGCGTGAGGTCGTCGGCCCGCAGCACCGAGACGGTGTCGGGCCCCCGGTTGCCGACGTACAGCAGGCCACCGGCCAGGTCGAGGTGGGAGGGCTGGTTGGGCCCCTCGGCCCGCGACGCGGGGGCCGAGGCGGTGCGGCCGTCGCCCTCCAGGACGTGTACGGCACCGTCCAGTTCGCCCACCACGTACAGCCGCGAGCCGTCGATGACCATGTGGCGCGGCCCGGTGCCCGGCGGGAGCGTGATCGGTTCGAGCGGCGTGCCGTCGAGCGCGTAGCGGCGGATCTCGTCGGTGCCGAGGTCGGTGACGTGCAGCACGTCCTCGTGGAAGACGGCCTGGTGGGCGTGCGAGCACTCCTGGCGGTCGGCGACCGGCCCCGTCCCCTCGTGGCGCAGGACGATCGGCTCGCCGGCGAAGGCGCCCCGCGGGTCGAGGCGGTGGATGCTCGCCGTGCCGTCGCCGTAGTTGGCCACGGCGAGCAGTTCTCCCGAGGGATGCACGGCGACATGGCAGGGGCTGTGGCCTTCGCTGGGCCGCTCGGCCAGCGGCCGCAGGCCGTCGTCGGCCGCGGACAGCGCCGTGAGCCAGCCGCGGGCCAGTTCCCCCACGGCGTACAGCACCGGGAGCGTGGGGTGGGCGGCCAGGAACGACGGGGAGGCGAGACGGGTCAGCTCGCCGCCGGGCGTGACGATGCCCGGGCCGTACCCGCCGACGTAGAGGTTCACAGCATGGTCCTCTCATGGTTGACTTGAGCAATGAATTCGTTGACCAAAGCAAGGGTCTCTGAGATCAGAGCGTTCAACCGGTTCTATACGAAGGTCATCGGGGTTCTCCAGGCAGGCATGCACGACTCGCCCTACTCGCTGACCGAGGCGCGGGCGCTGTTCGAGCTGGCGCAGGCCGAGCCGATGGAGACGGGCGCGCTGCGCGGCCTGCTCGACGTGGACGCGGGCTACCTGAGCAGGATCCTCACCCGGTTCGAGGCGGACGGCCTCATCGTCCGCGAGCGCTCGGCCGCCGACGCGCGCAAGCAGGTGATACGGCTGAGCGAGGCGGGCCTGACCGTGTTCCGCGCGCTGGACGCCCGCTCGGCCGAGCAGGTGGAGCGGCTGCTCGCCGGGCTGGGCGAGACCGCGCAGGAGCGGCTGGTGGCCGGCATGGCCGCCGTCAGGCAGGCCTTGGGCGAGCCCGGACGGCCGGAGCCGTACATGATCAGGGCGCCGCGCACCGGCGACCTGTCCTGGGTCGCCTACCGGCATGCCGAGCTCTATCACCGCGACTACGGCTGGGGCACGGAGTTCGAGCAACTCGTGTCCAGGATCGTCGGCGGGCTGGACCTGTCGCGCGACCGGGGCTGGATCGCCGAGGCGGGCGGCGAACGGGTCGGCAGCGTCTTCTGCGAACACGGCGACGGCGTCACGGCGAAACTGCGGCTGCTGCTGGTCGAGCCGTCCGCCCGAGGACTGGGTCTGGGACGGCGGCTCGTCGAGGAGTGCGTGCGGCACGCGAAGGACGCCGGACACCAGCGGATCACGCTGTGGACCCGCGACTGCCTGGTGAGCGCCCGGCGCATCTACGCGGCCGCCGGGTTCGTGCTGGAGTCCGGCGAGCAGGGGACGGAGAACGGCATCGAACTGGTCGACGAGATGTGGACGCTCGACCTGTGACACCGCGCGGCGGCACGCCTCAGCGGACTCGGGGGATCAGCGGGGTCGGGGGCGGCTCATGGGCGGAAGGGGCCGGTGATCTCGAAGGTGTGGCCGTCGGAGGGGTCGCCGGCCGTGCCGAGCTGCGAGGAGAAGTAGAGCCGGCCTCCGTCGGGCGAGAACGCCGGACCCTTCAGCGCCGACCCGTCGTGGCCGCCGAGGGCCAGGAAGGGCGCGATCACACGATCGGGCGTGATGACGTCGATCCGCATCGCGTCCCTGGCCACGTACAGGTCACCGGACGGGCTCGCGGTGACCGCGCGCACCCCGTCGCAGACCCGCTCGACGGCGGAGGTCTGAGCGTCGTAGGCCCACAGGCCGCCGTCGCCCTTGGTGGTGAAGTAGCAGACGCCGCCGGCGTAGTGGCAGCCCTCGCCGCCGTCGAAATGGCGGGCGTCCTCGACCTGGTGGCGGGTGGGGTGCGACAGCGCGGCGGGCGAGGGCACCGGGCGCCAGCCGCCGGACTCGCACAGCACCTCCAGGACGCCCTCGGTCAGGTCGCCCCAGTCACCGGGCCTGAAGCGGTAGAAGCAGCCGTCGGGCTCGCCCTCGGTCAGGTAGACCACCTGCCGGTCGGGGTCGCAGGCGGCCGCCTCGTGCCGGAAGCGGCCCATGGCCAGCCGGGGCCGGGCGGCCCGCTGCCCGTACGGGTCGCACTCAAAGACGACCCCGCGATGCCCCAGCTCGCATGACAGCCAGGTGTGCCACGGCGTCGCCCCGCCCGCACGGTTGAGGTCGGTGCCGGACAGGATGCGGTAGGCGTCGGCCACGGACCCGTCGGCGCCGAACCGGATCGCGGACGCGCCGCCGAGCAGCGGCAGTTCGGAGTTGGAGACGTAGATCCAGCCCGCCCCGTCGGGGAAGCAGGCGCCCCCGTCGGGCGCGGCGTGCCAGGTCAGCCCCGCCACTCTGTGGCCCGAGCGCGCCACCACCCGGCCGGTGAATCCCTCGGGCAGGGCCGGCCCGGCGAGGCCGGCGGGCTGGAGCGGGCCGTACGGACCCACCGTCTGCTGCCGCAGCGGGCCCGCGCGGAGGAGAGTCTTGTGGGACATGTCAGGCGCCTCCCTCTGGTGCCACGCTAGTCGACAGCACCGACGTGAATAGGAGGGACCGGATAGGGAGAACACCGCGCGAACCCGGGCCCACCAGTCCCCCGTGATCCCCCATCACGCGCCATTTCCCCCCGGCCGGCCGGGCACTCCTCTCCGGGCCCGGGCACGCGAGAGCCCGGGGCCGTCGCGGGCTCCCGGGCTCGGGCGGGCTCAGCGCTGGGCCTGGAACATCCAGCGCTCCTTGTCGATGTCCTGGGCGATCCGGATGAACAGGTCCTGCGTGGACTTGTCCGGTTCATCCGTGGCCTCGATCCGTTCGCGCATCCGCCGGCCGACGCCCTCCAGGATGTCGGTCATCGTCGCGACGACCTTGCCGTCCTCGATCCACCCGCTCTCCGGCTGGGAGATCTTGGTGGAGCGGCCCAGCGTGGCCGAACGGCCGTCGGGGTTGATGCCGAGCGCGGCCGCCCGTTCGGCGATGGTGTCGGCGTGCTCCCGGGCGAGCGCGACGAGCTCGTCCAGCTGGAGGTGGATCGGCCGGAAGTTGTGGCCGACGATGTTCCAGTGCATCTGCTTCGCGACCAGCGACAGATCGATGAGATCGACCAGGGCGCCCTGCAGGGCCTCGGCGACCGTGTTCTTCGCGTCGCCCGAGAGCGGACCGGTGATCGTAGCCATGGTGTTTCCTCCCCGTTGTACGGCATCTCATCTCTTATGAGCGAAATCGTGCGCTTTAATCCTCAGTTGACACTGCAAAGATGACAGTGTCATTGTGAGGGTATGAGCGAGACCTGGACCATCGGCGAGCTGGCGGAGCGCGCGGCCGCCCTGCTGCGCGCCGAAGCCCAGCGCGGCAACGGCCGGGTGCGCGAGGTGCCGGGCGAGCGGCTGATCCGGTGGTACACCACGATCGGTCTCGTCGACCCCCCGCTGTCCAGGCGCGGCAGGATCGCCCGGTACGGCAGGCGGCACCTGCTCCAGCTCGTGGCGGTCAAGCGGCTGCAGGCGGCGGGCCACTCGATCGCGGACATCCAGGCCGCCCTCGCCGGCGCCACGGACGCGATGCTGGAGACCTACGCCGAGTCCGCTGCCGCGAGCGGCGACGCGACCGGTGACGCGACCGGTGACGCGACCGGTGACGCGACCGGTGACGCGACCGGTGACGCGACCGGTGCCGGGCCGGGCGGTCCGGGACTGGTGGAGCAGGACGGGGAGCCGGCGCGGGGACTGGCCCGTTTCTGGGCACGCGCCCCGCTGCACCCCGAGCCAGGCGACGCCCGGCCCGACGGCGCCGTCCCAGCGGCGGACGGCGCCGGGGACGACGGGTCGCCCGGGCCCGTCGGCGACGGGTCGCCCGGGCTCGTCGCGGGCGTGCGGATCGCGCCCGGCGTGACGCTCGTGCTCGACCGGGCGGGCCGCTCCCCCACCCCGGACGACGTCCATGCGGTGCTGGCCGCGGCGGCGCCGCTGCTGGCGGTGCTCGAAGAGAGGAAACTCGCATGAGGATCACTTCGCTCGAGCCGGCCCGGTGCGCGCCGGTTCCCGACGCCGGGTTCGGCGCGCTGCGGACCGAGCGGGGCAACCTGCCGCTCGAAAGCGTCGACGTCGCCGCCTCCATCAGCGGGCTCGTCGCCGGGGTGGAGGTCACGCAGGGCTTCCGCAACCCGTTCGACGTCACGCTGGAGGCCACGTACGTCTTCCCGCTGCCCGACCGGGCGGCGGTCACGGCGTTCCGGATGGAGGCGGACGGCCGGGTCATCGAGGGCGTGCTGAAGGAGCGCGGCCAGGCCAGGGCCGACTACGACCGGGCGCTGCGCGAGGGCCGGCGGGCGGCGATCGCCGAGGAGGACCGGCCCGACGTGTTCACGATCAGGGTGGGCAACATCCTGCCCGGCGAGCACGTCACGGTCCGGCTGACGCTGAGCCAGCCGCTGCCGTACGAGGACGGCGCGGCGACGTTCCGCTTCCCGCTGGTCGTCGCCCCCCGCTACGTGCCGGGGGTCCCCCTCGACGGGCCGCCGGCGGGCGACGGCACCGCCCCCGACACCGACGCCGTGCCCGACGCGTCGCGGATCACGCCGCCGGTCCTGCTGCCCGGCTTCCCCGACCCGGTGCGCCTGTCGCTGTCGGTGCGCATCGACGCGGCCGGGCTGGACCTGCGGGAGCTGTCGTCCAGCCTGCACGTGGTCGAGGAGGACGGCGACACCGTACGGCTGCGCCCCGGCGAGCGGCTCGACCGCGACTTCGTCCTGAGGCTGGCGTTCGAGGCCTCCACGGCGTTGCAGCTCGACGGGACGGGCACGTTTGCGCTGACCGTCATGCCGCCTCCGGTGGACGAGACGCGCACGCCACGCGACCTGGTGCTCCTGCTGGACCGGTCGGGCAGCATGGGCGGCTGGAAGATGGTCGCCGCGCGCCGTGCCGCCGCCCGGATCGTCGACACGCTCACCGCCGACGACAGGTTCGCGGTGCTGACCTTCGACTCGGTGGTGGAGCAGGCGTTCGAGGGGCTGGTGGCGGCGTCCGACCGCAACCGCTACCGGGCGGTCGAGCACCTGGCCCGGGTGGACTCCCGCGGCGGCACGGAGCTGCTGGAGCCGCTGCGCCAGGCGGTGTCCCTGCTCGGCGGCGGGCGGACGGACGGCCGCGAGCGGGTCGTGGTGCTCGTCACCGACGGCCAGGTGGGCAACGAGGACCAGATCCTGGAACAGGCCGGCGGCGCGCTGTCGGCCATGCGGGTGCACGCGGTCGGCATCGACCGGGCGGTGAACGCCGGGTTCCTCGGGCGACTGGCCGGTCTGGGCGCCGGGCGGTGCGAGCTGGTGGAGTCGGAGGACCGGCTCGACGCCGCCATGGACCAGATCCACCGCCGCATCGGCGCGCCTGTGGTCACGGACCTGTCGCTCAAGGGCCTCGACGTGGAGCCGGGCACGCTCACCCACCTGGGTTCGATCTTCCCGGGGGTGCCGCTGCGGGTGTACGGCCGCCGCCGGGACGGCGAGGGTGACGGAGCGAGGGGCGCCGCGGCGGTCACGGTGCGCGGCCTGGCGGCGGGGGCCCCCTGGGAGCGGCAGGTGGCCGGGACGGTCGTGGACAGTCCGGCGCTGCGCGCCGTATGGGCGCGCGCGCACCTGCGCGAGCTGGAGGACCGTTACGCGATGGGCGAGCGGGAGCTGGAGGCGGAGATCGTCCGCGTCTCGCTGGAGTACGGGGTGCTGTGCCGGTTCACGGCGTACGTGGCGGTGGACACCGGCAAGGTGGCCGAGGGCGGGCCGGAGCACCGGGTCATCCAGCCGGTCGAGCCGCCGAGCGGGTGGGAGACGCCGTCGCAGTCGCCGGCGATGCCGGGCTTCATGGCGCAGGCGGCGGTGATGTCGGCGCCGCGCGCGTTCCGCGCCTCGGCCGCGCCCGCGTTCGAGTCCACCCTGGACGACGCTCCCTTCGCGGGCGGCCCCGTGGGCACGCCCGGCGGCTTCGGCGGTGCAGGCGGTTCAGGTGGTTCCGGGGACGCCGGGGCAGCGGGCCCTGGCGGTGCCGCGGACGCCGGCGGCGCGGAGGGCTGGACGCGGCGGGGGCGGACGTTCGGCAGGCCCGCGCCGGCTCCCGCCCGCCGGTCGCCGCACGGCCTGGACACCGTCAAACCCCAGCTCCTGGCGGAGCTCGACCGGCTCAGGGCGTTGCGGACGGCCGACGCCCTCTACCTCGCCGACCTGGGCTCCCGGCTGGCGGCGCTGTCGGCGTACCTGGGCGGTCACGCCGAGCTCGCCGAGCTGGCCCGCGACCTGGAGGCGGCCGAGCGGCCGGGCACGGACCTGGAGGCGCTGCGCGAGCGGGCCGTCGCGGTCCTGACCGCGCTGACCGGCGGCGGACCGGCCACCGAGCAGCGCCGTCCCTTCTGGAAGCGCGGCTGAGCCCCGGTCCCCGTCCCTGCCCTCCGGCGGGGACGGGCCCCTCCGCGGGCGCGGACCCGGGCTGGACGGGACCTGGGCGGACGGGACCTGGGCGGGTGTGGCCGTGGCGGGCTCCAGCTGTGCGGTGGGGACCATAGTCTGGGGCGGTGAGCACTCTTGTCCTGGACGGCGGCCTGGCCACACACCTCGAAGCGCTCGGCGCCGACCTGAGCGACGACCTGTGGTCGGCCCGCCTCCTGCTGGAGGATCCCGACCTGATCCGCCGCGTCCACGCCGACTACTTCGCGGCAGGGGCGCAGGTGGCCACGACCGCGAGTTACCAGGCGTCCATCCCCGGGTTCGTCCGGCACGGGCTGGACGTGGCGCAGGCCGAACGACTCATCAGGCGCTCCGTCGAGCTGGCCGGGCAGGCGCGGGACGAGGCGGGGGGCGGGCTGGTGGCCGCCTCGGTCGGCCCGTACGGCGCCTACCTGGCCAACGGAGCCGAGTACACCGGCGACTACGACCTGGACGAGGAGGGCCTGCTGGCCTGGCACCGGCCCCGCTGGGAGATCCTCGCCTCCGCCGGGCCCGACCTGCTGGCCTGCGAGACCATCCCCTCCCATGCCGAGGCGCGGGCGCTGGCCCGGCTGCTGCGCGAGACGCCTTCGGTCAAGGCGTGGGTGAGCTTCTCCTGCCGCGACGGGGAGCAGCTCAACGACGGCACCCCGATCCGCGAGGCCGCCGCGTTGTTCGCCAGCGACGCGCAGGTGGTGGCGGTGGGGGTCAACTGCACCGCGCCCCGCCACCTCCCGTCCCTGATCGGCGTCCTGTCGGGCGGGCTGCCCGTGGTCGTCTACCCCAACTCGGGCGAGACGTGGGACGCCGAGCGGCGCCGGTGGCTGGGGCTGGCCGATCCGGCCGAGTACGGGCAGGCGGCCAAGGAGTGGGAGCGGGCGGGCGCCTCCCTGATCGGCGGCTGCTGCCGCACCACTCCCGAGCACATCAAGCAGATCCGCGCCCACCTGGCCTGACACCGTCCCCGGCCGCGCCGGTGGCCGGGTGAGGGCGGGCTCGGCTTGCCGATGTAAGACGAAACGTCTTACATTGGCCGCATGGCTGACACCATCACCATCCGCAGCGACGCGGAGACCGAGCACGCACTGGATGTCCTCACCCAGGACGGCAGCTCACGCTCGGCGGCCATCCGCCAAGCCGTGTTGGAAGCCGCCCTCCGTAAGGAGCGCGCTGCCGCCATGCGGCGCGCTGTCCTGCGCATGCCGCTCGGCGAACCGGACGGCATCGACATCGCCGCGGAGATCGCCCGCAGCCGCGAGGACGAGCGCTGATGATCTATCTCGACTCGGCCGCCGTTGTGAAACTCGTCCACGCCGAGGCCGAGTCGCAGGCATTGCGCGGCTGGCTCGATGAAAGGGCGGAGACCGGATGGACGAGTTCGGTTCTGCTGGAGATCGAGTCAGCACGGGTCCTCACACGCTACGCCCCAGAAGCCGTCGCCCGACTGCACCTGGTCCTCGACCTGATCGAGCTGGTGGAACTGGACGCCGGCATTCGCATCCTGGCCCAGACCGTGACACCGGTGACCGTACGGAGCCTGGACGCCATCCACCTCGCAACCGCCCTCCGCATCCGTTCCCGGCTCACTTCATTCGTCACGTACGACAAACGACTGGCCGATGCCGCCCAGACAGCCGGACTGACCATCGACATGCCTGCCTGAGACTTGGTCGTCCCGCCGTCTCGGGCGGGACGCGGCGTCAGGCGGACGCGTTGGTCGGGGTCCTGCGGCGCTGCAAGGCGCCGTCGACGGACAGGGCGCCGCCACCGGTGAAGCCCACGGCCAGGGCGCCGGCGGCGAGCGCCAGCACGAACTCGTAGCCGCCCTTGTCCACGGCGAACCCGTTGGCCAGGTGCACGAAGACGATCGCGCCCACCATGTTGAGCGCCAGGAGCGTGCCGACGATCGGCAGCGCGGCGCCCACGATCAGCGCCAGCCCGCCGACGACTTCGAGCAGCGCGACGGCCGGGGCGGCCACGCCGGCGAGGGGGATGCCGACCGACTCGAAGAACTTGGTCGTGCCCGAGATGCCCATGGTGGCGAACTTCTGGTAGCCGTGCACGAGGAAGATCACGCCGATGGCCACGCGGGCGATCAGCAGCGCGACGGGGCGAGCCTGGACGATCATGGAGCCTCCTGCGGGTCGTTCAGTTTTTAACGATCCTCACTGTAGCTGGCCGTTCAAATCTGAACAACAAGTACACTGAGCCCCGTGACGGACACGCGGTGGCTCGACAAGACGGAGATGGCGGCCTGGCGCGCCTTCCTGTCCACCTCCCACCTCCTCGAACGACGCATCGAGGAGCAGCTCAAGGCGGCCGCCGGCCTGACCCACGCGCAGTACGAGATCCTCGTGCGGCTGTCCGGCGCCCCCGGCCGGCAGATGCGCATGACGGAGCTGGCCAGGGGCGTGGTGGCGTCCAAGAGCGCACTGACGTACCAGATCACCCAGTTGGAGAAGGCCGGCCTGGTGGAGCGCACCACCTGCCCGTCGGACGACAGGGGCGTACTGGCGGTCCTCACCGAGGGAGGGATGCGCTGCCTGGAACGGATCGCGCCGGGCCATCTGGAGGTCGTGCGCCGCTACCTGATCGACCGGCTGACCCGGGACGAGCTGGAGGTCGTGACAGCCGCCATGCGCAGGACCGAGGAGGCGCTGCGCGCCTGACGGGCCGCCACAGCGTCAACCCTTGGCGGCGCCGGCCGCCACAGCGTCAACCCCTGGCGGCGCGGGCCGCGCGCTCCATCTCGACCTTGGCGCTGGTGGCGTACTTGTCGACGTACTCCTGCTCCGACAGCTCCATCAGCGCGTACATGATCTCGTCCGTGACGGCGCGCAGCACGAGCCGGTCGTCCTCCATGCCGTAGTAGCGCGAGAAGTCGAGCGGCTTGCCGAACCGGATGCCCGGCCTGATCCCGACCTTGGGCACGGGACGGCCGGGCGGCATCATCTCGAACGTGTTGATCATCGCCCACGGGATGACGGGCACGCGCGACTCCAGCGCCAGCCGGGCGACGCCGGTCTTGCCCTTGTAGAGGCGGCCGTCGGGCGAGCGGGTGCCCTCCGGGTAGATGCCGAGCACGTGGCCCTCGCGCAGGATCCGCAGGCCGGTGCGCAGGGCCGCCTCGCTGGCCTTGCCGCCGGAGCGGTCGATCGGCACGGTGCCGACGCCGCTGAAGAACAGCCGCGTGAAGAAGCCCTTGATCCCGCGGCCGGTGAAGTAGTCGGACTTGCCGAGGGAGATGACCTTGCGGCGCAGGTGCAGCGGCCCGAAGAAGTGGTCGGCGAAGGACAGGTGGTTGCCGGCGAGGATCGCGGGACCCTGCTTGGGCACGTTGTCCACGCCTTCGGCCCACGGCCGGAAGATGATGTGGAGGAACGGCCCCAAGATGGCCTTGACGACCCAGTAGAACACCCGGCCACCTCTTCTCAGACCTATGTCGGCAAGCGTACGTCATCTTCGCATCTCAGACCCGATGCTCCTACACCAGCTCTCGCACAAAGCCCTTTGATCGTGCGACGATCGGGCAATTCCGGGATGAAATTCCTAGGAGGCGCTGTTATGCCGCTCATGCCAGGCGCGGAGCCCTACCACCACGAAGCAGGCCAGATCGGCGTGCTGCTGTGTCACGGGTTCACCGGCACGCCCCAGTCGCTGCGCCCGTGGGGCGAGCATCTCGCCGCCCACGGGCTGAGCGTCTCGCTGCCCCGGCAGCCGGGTCACGGCACCACGTGGCAGGAGATGAACCGCACCCGCTGGGAGGACTGGTACGCCGAGCTGGAGAAGGCGTTCGAGGATCTCCGCGGCCGGTGCGCCGAGGTGTTCGTGGCGGGGCTGTCGCTCGGCGGCTGCCTGGCGCTGCGGCTGGCCGAGGTGCACGGGGCCGCGATCAGGGGCCTGGTGCTGGTCAACCCGTCGATCGCGAACGACGTGCCGCTGCTGAAGCTCGCGCCGCTGATCAAGTGGTTCGTGCCGTCGGTGCCAGGGGTGGCGAACGACGTGAAGAAGCCCGGGGTGGCCGAGCTGGCCTACCGGCGCACCCCGGTGAAGGCCGCTGCCACGCTGCCGGGGCTGTGGTCGCTGGTGCAGGCCGACTTGGCAAAGGTGGTGCAGCCGGTGCTGGTCTTCCACAGCGCCGACGACCATGTCGTGAAACCGACAAGCGTGGCGATCATTCGCCAGAGGGTGCCGCAGGCCACGATCGAGGAGCTTACCGATAGCTACCATGTTGCGACGCTGGACAACGATGCCGACAGGATCTTTGCCGGAAGCCTCGACTTCATCCGGACACATGCCTCGGTACCCTTGCAGAGGGACTGATCGCACCCAGGGGGAAGTCGCGATCGCTGCGGAGAGGCCGATCTAGGTGACGCCCCAGAGTGACGAGGACGAGGTCTGGCGGCAGATCGTCGCGTCCTTCAACGACACGGCCGAGCGCGACTCGGCCGATCAGCCGTGGCCGGACAGCGAGAACGTACCGGCCGAGCAGGCTCGGCGGGTGGTCAGGCCGGCCGACGCGGAGCGTGACGACGACGAGCGGTCCGAGGCGGAGCTCGACGACGAGGACGAGGACGAGGGCCACTTCGAGCCCCCGCCCCCGCCCCCGCTGCCCAAGCTCGACCTGGTGACCAAGGTCGCGTGGGTGGCGCTGTTCGGCGGCCCCGCCTACCTTCTCCTGGCGGCGATGGCCGACTGGCAGATGGAGGGCTGGGCGCTGTTCACCGCGGTGGCGGCGTTCATCGGCGGCTTCGTGGCGCTGGTGGTGCGCATGGGCGACGGCCCGCCGAGCGACTCGGGCTGGGACGACGGCGCCGTGCTCTGAGCCGCGACGACAGCGCCGCGCTCCGAGCCGCTAGGAGTCCTTCGGCGGCGGGCTGCCCGTCCCGAAGGACTCGACCACGTCGGTGTAGCGGTCGGCGGTGTCGACGGCGTGCCCGACGGCCCACACCGCGCCCTTGCCCGTCACGTAGGTGACGGCCTGCAATCGCACGCTGTCGCGGCCACGGACCGTGCCGCCCCGGATGATCTCCCAGTCGCCCTTCTCCTGGCGCAGCATGAACGGCTCCGTGGGCTGCGCCGGGTCGTAGCCGGCGGCCCAGTAGCGGCCCTTGCCGTCGCCGGTCACCCCGTACAGGCGGGAGCCGGTGGCGGGCAGCGTCTCCCGCTTCCAGCGCTTGCCGTTCCAGGTCAGCACGAGCGGCTCCACGTTGCCCGGCCCGTGGTAGACGCCGCCGACGGCCATGGCCCGCTTGGAGCTGTCGGCCTGCACGTCACGCAGATAGCCGCCGGGGATGTCGGGCACCGGCATGGCCTTCCAGGTGCCGCCCGACTCGTGCACGATCAGCGGCTGGGTGCCGGTGTCGCCGACGGCGAACCCGCCGTCCACGGCGTAGAGGGCGCCCGCCGAGTCGGTCTCGCGGACCGTCCACCGGCCGTCCTCGCCGGTGACGATGAGGCCGGCCATCTCGGTGCTGCGCTGGTCGCGGCTCTTGCCGCTGCCGACGGCCACCACTCTGCCGGAACGGGCGTCGACGCCGCCGAGCCAGTCGCCCGCCCACAGGCCGTCCACCCGCACCCGGGAGAACCCGCCGGTGTCGCCGCGGGCCAGGTAGGGCAGGCCGTCCACGCCGTCGCCGATGGCCCACACCTCGGAGGCGGAGGCGGCGGCCACGCCACGCAGGTTGACCGCGCCGGTGGCGTCGCGGATGGCGACCTCGGCCCAGCGCGTGCCGTCCCAGTGGCGGATCGTGCCGCGGTTCTTCCACACGTCCCAGATCTGCTGCTGGCCCACCGCCCACACGTCGGTCGCGGAGAGCGCGAGCACGTCGGAGAGCGAGCCGTCGGCGACGAGCCGCGCGCTCGTCGACTTCTCCCACGCCTCCACGGAGGCGGGGCGCGGTTCGGCATGCGCGGCGGGCGTGACCTGCGACCAGGCCACGGACGTCGCCAGGATCAAGGAGAGCGCACGCCGCTGAAAGCGACGGGTCATGAGCAAATGCTACGGCGTCACGTCCGGTCTCCCCGACCTCAGCCCCCGGTCTCCAGCTCGGCGACCACCGGCAGGTGGTCGGAAGCGGCGGCCGGGTCGGCGCCGGACCCGCCGCCGCGACCTGCCGCGTCACCCTCACGGGCACCCTCACCGGCACCCTCACCGGCACCCGCGCCGGCGCACGACAGAACGCGCGTGCCGGACGCGACGAACAACGCGTCGATCCGCATCCGGGGCCGTCGGGCGCTGAACGTGAAGCCGTCGCCGGCCCCGGATGCGGGGTGGCAGTCGACGAGCTGCGCGGCGAGGTAGCGCCAGGCAGGCTGGTGCGCCTGCTCGTTGATGTCGCCGCCGAGCACCACCGCCGCGCCGTGGTCAGCCGACACCCGCCGCATCACGGACATGATCTCGGCCGCGTGCCGCAACCGGGCACCCCCGTGCAGGTCGAGGTGGACGGACCCGACGGCGAGCCGCGTCCCGTCCACCTCCACGACGGCGACCGCCAGGGCCCGCACCTGCAGGCCGGCGAAGAACCGCAGCACGCGGCCCTCGGCGTGCAGCACCCGGCAGCGCGGCCCGGCGAGGACGGCCACCCCCGCCAGCGGCGAGGCGGCGGCGACCCGCATCCCGCACGCCCGGGCCAGCGCCGTGCGCCCGCCCCGCGGGTGGAGCGGGCCGGGCGCCTCCTGCAGGCAGAGCACGTCGGCGCGCAGCGCGGCGATGACGCGCACCAGCGCCGGCACGCTGTCCCTCATGCCCCGCACGTTGTAGGTGGCGACCCGCACCGTCACGGACGGACCGTCCCCGTCAGCGGTGCCTGGCGAGGTCGGCGGCGCCCACGACGCCGGCGGAGGCGCCCAGCTCGGCCAGCCGGATCTCGGCCACGGGCCGGTGCCCCCGGCCGGTCAGCCGCTGCTCGAACGTCTCACGGACCCGGTCGACGAAGAGGTCGGCGGCCCGGGACACGCCGCCGCCGAGGATGAAGCACCCCGGGTCGAGGATCGCGGCCAGGTCGGCCAGGCCCTGGCCGAGCCAGTCGGCGAGGGTGTCGAACGCCTGCAGGGCGGCCTGGTCGCCGCGCCGCGCCGCCTCGGTGACCTCCTCGCCCTCGATGGTGCCGCCGGCCAGGCCGAGCAGGATCTCGGCACGTTCGGGGTGGGCCGCGGCGATCTCCCGGGCTTCGAGGACGAGCGCGTTGCCGCTGGCGTACTGCTCCCAGCAGCCGTGCTGGCCGCACCCGCACAGCCGGCCGCCGGGCACGACCTGCATGTGGCCGAGCTCGGCGCCCATCCCCCAGTGGCCGCGGAACAGCCGGCCGTCGAAGACGAGCCCGCCGCCGATGCCGGTGCCGATCGTGATGCACACGACGTGGGACTGCCCACGGCCGGCGCCGAACCTGGTCTCGCCCCAGGCCATGGCGTTGGCGTCGTTCTCGACGACGACGGGCAGGCCGACCAGATCGCTGATCTTCTTCTGCAGGGGCTCCTCGCGCCAGGCGAGGTTGGGTGCGAACCGCACGATCGAACGGGTCTCGTCGACGAACCCGGCCGCGCCGACGCCGACGGCCTCGATCTCCCTGCCCTCGGCGAGCTCGCGGACCACGTCCGCGACCGTCTCGGCGACCAGGTCGGGCCGGTCGGCCGGGGTGGGCCTCAGCAGGTGGGCGACGACGGTGCCGTCGTCGTCCACCACGCCCGCGCCGACTTTGGTGCCGCCGATGTCCACGCCGATCGTGAGCATTGCCCTTGTCCCCTATCCCAGGTCGATGTGTTGCACGCTGTCGCGCCCGTGCTGATCATGCCCGGTCGCGGGGCCGTCATCACGGCGGGGGGCGCCGTGCCCGCTGCCCTGCTCACGAACGCCCTGCTCACGGACGCCCTGCTCACGGGAGCCCTGCTCACGACCGTCCTGCTCACGGGCGCCCTGCTCACGGACGCCCTGCTCACGGGAGCCCTGCTCACGACCGTCCTGCTCACGGGCGCCCTGCCCGCCGGCGGTGCGCGGCCCGTGGGGCGCGGGCCTGCTCAGCACGTCGAGGGTCTGGCGGAACGCGGCGAACAGCTCGCCGCCCGCCGCGACCAGATGGGAGGTCACGTCGTTGCCCGGCTCGCGCTGCGCCGCGATGGCACGGCACACCGGGCAGGCACGGCAGATGTACTCCTCCTCGGGCTCGGCGACCGCCTCGCCCCACACGTCGCGCTCGCGGCGCCCGCCGCCACCGCCGCCGGTGAAGGAGTTGAGCACGGTGCGGCCGACGTGGCGCGTGGCACGCCCCTGGATGGCGTCGAACAGTTTGCGCGCCTCGTCGGCGACGGTGCCGATCGGGTCGGCGGGTCCTCGGTCGTTGGTCTCGCTCATGTGGCCCTCCCTGCCTCTGGGACGCCCGCTGTGGTCACGTCGCCGCCGACCTCGTGCCTCGGTCGTCCGGGTTGGGCGTCGTGCCGGGTTCGTCCCCCGAGGTGAACCGTACCCGGAGCACGCCGTCACGGAGCACGGCCCCGCCGATCCGCCGGCGGGCCAGCGCCACCGGCAGCGCCAGGATCCGGCGGTACGGCCCCGCGGTGACGATCAGCTCGTCGCCCTTGCGGGCCAGATCGACGTCGGCCCGGTCGGCGCCGGGCAGATCGAGGGCCAGTTCGTCGGCCGACAGCCGCAGCGGCGGCCGTACCGTCGGCGGCGCGAACGGGTCGGCCGCGCGGTACAGCTCCTCGCCGACCGCGACCAGCGCGGCCTCGCCGACCGGTTCGGCGGGCAGGTAGGGGACGACGTGCACGGGCAGCGGCGCGAACGACTCCTCGGCCTCCGTCAGCAGCCGGGACTGGGCGGCCACCCACTGGGCGCGCCACTCGTCGGCGCCGCCGGGCGGGAAGACCCGGTTGGCGACGACCGCGTCGACCCGGTAGCCGTACAGGTTGAGCGAGGTGAGCGTACGCCTGGCCTCGGCGAGCACCACGGACTCGGGCGTGAGCACGAGCCGCACGGACGCCCGGTCACCGGTGAGCAGCGCGCGCACCTCCATCAGGCCGCGGTGCAGCCGCTCGCCGGCGCTCATGACCTCCTCGCCGGGCGCGCTCACCCGGGCGACGCTCCGCACGAACGGCGACGCGAGCCGCATGATCCTGCGGCCGACCGGCATGAGCCTGCTCATGTGCCAGTCGAGCGCCTCGGGCAGCGCCAGCAGCCGGAGCGTCTCGGCCGTGGGCGCGCAGTCGACCACGATGACGTCCCACGTGCCGGCGCGGGCGTGCTCACGCAGCTCCAGCAGGGCGATGATCTCCTCGGCGCCGGGCAGGACGGTGATCTCCTCGGAGGTGACCTCGTCCAGGCCCAGCTCGGCGAGCAGGCCGCGGGCGTAGTCGCGCAGCTCGCCCCAGTGGCGCTCCATCGACCGCTGCGTGTCGACCTGGTGCAGGTGCAGGCCGGGGGCGATCTCCCCCGGCTCGGCGGCCAGCGCGTCGGCCAGCGAGTGGGCGGTGTCGGTGGAGACGACCAGCGTCTTCAGGCCCCGGCGCGCGGCGAGGGTCGCGGTCGCCGCCGCGGCGGTCGTCTTGCCGACGCCGCCCTTGCCGGTGAAGAGCAGGACCCGCGGGCTCACCTCAGCGGCCTTCGACGCGCTTCTTGAGACCCTTGAGCGCGGTGTCCACGATGACCTTCTCGGCCTTGCGCCTGAGCATGCCGATCATCGGCACCTTGACGTCGACCGCCAGCTCGTAGGTCACCTCGGTGCCGCCGCCCGCCTCGGCGAGCCGGTAGCTGCCGTCGAGTTCGGCGACCATCTTGCCCTGCTCGACCACGTGCCAGGTGACGCTCTCGTCGCCGTGCCAGGTGTAGCCGAGGGTGTAGGTGTCGTTGATCACGCCCGCGTCGAGGACGAACCGCACCGTCTCGGGCCGGCCGTCGGCGCCCGTGCCGAGGACCTCGGCGCTCCTGACCTGGCCGGCCCACTCGGGGTAGGCGGGGAAGTCCGCGATGACCGTCATCACGCGCGCACGATCGGCGTCGATGGTGATGCTCGAACTGGTGCGATCAGCCATGCGACCACCGTAGTGCACAAACCGCTACCTGCGGCGGACCGCTGAACGCGGCCCGCCGTAGTGCACAAACCGCTACGTGCGGCGGACCGCTGAACGCGGCCCGCCGTGGTGCACGACCCCCGGCGGGACGGCTCACCATTCGAGGACGTGGGGGACGCCCCGGCCGCGGAAGTGGCCGACGTTGACGCACTCGGTGCGGCCGATGCGGGTGCGCCGGCACAGGGGCTGGTGCACGTGGCCGAACAGGGCGTAGCGCGGCTGGGTCCGCCTGATCGCCGCCAGCGTCGCCTCGCTCCCCCGCTCCAGACGCCGGGCGACCACGTCGTAGAGCAGCTCCGGCACCGCGGGCGGGATGTGCGTGCACAGCACGTCCACCTCGCCCAGCGCCTCCACCTTGGCGGCGTACTCCTCGTCGTCGATCTCGTACGGCGTGCGGTAGTCGGTCCGCAGCCCACCGCCGACGAACCCGAAGCGCCAGCCGCCGATCTCGACGACCTCCCCGTCGAGCACCTGGTGCCCGGGACGCAGGTAGTCGGGCCACAGGCGCGGGATGTCCACGTTGCCGTAGGTGAGGTAGGCGGGTTCGGGCATCGCCGTGAACAGTTGGTCGTACTGGGTCCGCACGCTGCGTTCGATGTGCTCGCGCGGGTCACCGTCGAGGGTGGCCCACAGGCGGGCCGACATGGCTCGGGCCTCGTCGAACCGCTTGGCGGTGCGCAACGCGACGAACTCCGCCGCCCGCTCCGCGCCGAACAGGTCGGCGAAGATCCCCTGAGCGTGGTCGTGGTAGTCGACGAACAGGATCAGATCGCCCAGGCACACGAGCGCGTCGGCCCCGTCAGCCGCCCGTGCCAGCGCGTCGGCCCGGCCGTGCACATCGCTGACGACGTGAAGCCTCATGCGGGGAATCCTACGCACGGCGGCTGCTAGCGTGAGGAATGCCCTTGATAACGCCTGGATGTCGGGGCTACCGGTGCGTAACTTATCGCGGTAACGTCCAGGCCGTCCCCGAAGCGTGCACCCGGAGGAGTTGGTCCGTGCGCGAGTACAGCGTTCCCGTGCTGGTGGATGTGCCTGCCACCGCGAGCCTGCCCGACACGATCTTCGCGCGGGGCGAGCGGGAGCCGGGCACCGTGGTCATGCGCCGCAAGGACGGCGCCGCCTGGGCCGCCGTGACCGCCGCCGAGCTGCGCGACCAGGTGGCCGCGCTGGCCCGGGGGCTGATCGCGGCGGGGGTGGAGCACGGCGACCGGGTGGCGCTCATGTCACGCACCCGCTACGAGTGGACGCTGATCGACTACGCCGTCTGGTCGGTGGGCGCGGTGACCGTGCCGATCTACGAGACGTCCTCCGCCGAGCAGGTGCGCTGGATCCTGACCGACAGCGGCGCCAAGGCGGCCTTCGTCGAGCTGGACCGGCACGAGGAGACGGTGCGCGAGGCCGTGCCGGACCTGAAGGACGTGTGGCGGGTCGAGGCGGCGCTCGACGGGACGATCGACGGCTCCGGGGTGCCGGACGAGGCGCTGCGCGAGCGCCGGGACGGGGTGGTCGGGGCCGACCTGGCGACGATCGTCTACACCTCGGGCACCACCGGCCGGCCCAAGGGCTGCCGCATCACCCACGACAACCTGCTCTACACCGCCCGCAACGTGCTGGCGGGGCCGCTGGAGCCGCTGTTCACCACGAAGGACCCGGCGGCGCTGCTGTTCCTGCCGCTGGCGCACATCCTCGCCCGCATGATCCAGGTGGTGCTCGTCGAGGCGGGCGCCGTGCTGGCCCACACGCCGAACATGAAGAACGTGGCCCCCGACCTGGTCGAGTTCCGGCCGACGTTCCTGCTGGGGGTGCCGCGGGTCTTCGAGAAGGTCTACAACGGCGCCGAGCAGAAGGCGATCGCCGGCGGCAAGGGCGCGATCTTCGCCCGCGCGGTCGAGGTGGCGGTGGCGTGGAGCCGGGCCGAGAGCTCGGGCGGCGCCGGCCTGGGGCTGCGGCTGCGCCGGGCGCTGTTCGACCGGCTGGTGTACGGCAAGCTGCGAGCGGCCACCGGCGGCCGCCTGTCGGCGGCCGTCTGCGGCGGCTCCGCGCTGGGCGAGCGGCTCGGCCACTTCTTCCGGGGCGTCGGGATCGAGGTGTTCGAGGGGTACGGCCTGACCGAGACCTCGGCCCCGTCCGCGGTCAACATGCCCGGCGCCAACAAGATCGGCACGGTCGGCAAGCCGCTGCCCGGCGCGACGCTGGCCATCGCCGACGACGGGGAGATCCTGGTCAAGGGCCGCCACGTGTTCGCCGGCTACTGGAACAACGACGAGGCCACGGCCGAGGCGATCGACGCCGACGGCTGGTACCACACGGGCGACATCGGGACGCTCGACGCCGACGGCTACCTGAGCATCACCGGACGCAAGAAGGAGATCCTGGTCACGGCGGCCGGCAAGAACGTCGCGCCGGGGCCGCTGGAGGACTCCCTGCGCGCCCATCCGCTGGTCTCCCAGGCGGTGGTGGTGGGCGACGGCAAGCCGTTCGTCGGCGCGCTGGTCACCCTGGACCCGGAGGCGCTGGAGCCGTGGGCGGCGGCGGCCGGCCGGCCGGGGGCGGGCGCGGCGGAGCTGCGCGCCGACCCGCGCGTCCTGGCCGAGGTGCAGGCGGCGGTGGACCGCGCGAACGGCCTGGTGTCGCAGGCCGAGCAGATCAAGAAGTTCGCGATCCTGGACGCCGACATCACCGAGGACAGCGGCCACCTGACCCCCACGCTGAAGATCAAGCGCAATGTCGTGATGCGCGACTTCGCCGCCGACGTCGAGGCGCTGTACTCCTGACCCGGGCCGGCCGGGAGGCCGTCAGGCGAGCAGGGTGTGGAAGCGGGCGGCGACCTGGTCCCAGGTCCACTCGCGGGTGATCCAGTCTCGGCCGCCCGCGCCGAGCTTGCGCGCGCGGTCGGGGTTCGCGAGCAGCTCCACCAGTGCGGCGGCCACCTCCGCCGGGTCGGTCCCGTCGACGACGAGGCCGGTCTCGCCCTGCCGTACGGCGTCGGGCGCCCCGCCGGAAGCCCCGGCGACCACGGGCAGGCCGGTGGCCGAGGCCTCCAGGAAGACGATGCCGAGCCCTTCGACGTCGATCCCGCGCAGCCGGGTGCGGCACGGCATGGCGAACACGTCGCCGGCCGCGTAGTAGCCGGGCAGGTCGGCCGCGGGGACGGTGCCGGTGAAGCGGACCGGCTCCCGGCCGCGCGCGAGCCGCCGCAGGGCGCGGCGGTACGGGCCGCCGCCGACCAGCAGCAGCACCGCGTCGGGCACCGTGCGCAGCACCTCGGGCCAGGCCCTGATGAGCTGGTCCTGCCCCTTGCGCGGCACGAGCCTCGACACGCACACCACCACGGGCCGGCCCGCCAGGCCGAGCCGGGCCTTGGCGGCGTCGGGGTCGGCCGGCGGGTGGAACAGCCCCGTGTCGACACCCGGGGCGAGCCGCACCAGCTTGCCCGGATCGACGACGGCGGCCAGCCGGGCCCGCGTGTACTCGCCGAGGTAGGTGACCACGTCGGCGTGCTCGCCGATGCGGCGCAGCACCCGGCGGAACCCGGGTGTGCCCGCCCAGGCCGCCTCGTGGCCGTGGGTGAGCATGACGACGCGCCGGGCGCCGGCCGCGCGCACCGCGGGGGCGAGCAGCCCGAGCGGGGCCGCCGCGCCGAACACGACGGTCCGCGCGCCGTGCGCGGCCACCAGTCCGGCCGCCGCCCGGGCGACCGCGGGCGTGGGCAGCATGAGCGAGGTGGGGTGACGCACGACCGGGTACGGCTGCCGGCGGTCGAACTCGGCGCACCCCTTCCAGGCCGGCGCGTAGACGGCCACGCCGGGCGTGCGCAGCGCCAGGCCGTGCACGAACGACTGGATGCCGCCCGGCCGGGGCGGGAAGTCGTTGGTCACGACGAGCGTCCGGATCTCGCCCGCGGGACCCGTTGCCGGTGGGGTCACGGCTCCGGCACGCCGTTCAGGCGCGCCCAGGCGCGGGCCAGGGCGATACGTTCGGGCGCGGTCGGGTGGGACGCATACAGGACATACTCCACGACGTCCGGCGACAGGTCGGAGAGGTTGGCGGTGGCCAGGCGTTTCTGCATGGCGACGAACGTGGCGGGCGCCCGGGTGAGGTCGAGGGCGTGCACGTCGGCGCGGGCCTCGACGTGGCGGCTGACGAGGTTCTGGGCCGGTCCGGACAGCACGCCCGCCAGGCTGACGAGGCCCAGGAGCACCCCTGCCGCCCTCGGGTCGGCCAGGGAGGCGACTCCGGCGCGCCGGCGCGCGAGGCCGGACAGCGCGAACAGCAGGACGGCGCCGGCCGCCGCGCCCAGCGCGCCGACGAGCGTGCCGCTGAGGACGTCGTCGTGGGCGGCATGCCCGAGCTCGTGGGCCACGACCAGCTCCACCTCCGGCCGCGGCGCCGCGAGCAGGGTGTCGTAGACGACGATCCGGCGGGTCGCGCCGAAGCCGGAGACGTAGGCGTTGAGCGCGGTGGTGCGGCGGGAGGCGTCGGCGACCAGCACGTCCTCGACCGGCACCCCGTCGCGGTCGGCCATCGCCAGCAGGCTGGACCGCAGCGGGCCGTCCGGCATCGGCCGGAAGTCGTTGAACAGCGGCTCGAACAGCACCGGGTAGACGAACGAGGCGGCCACGGTCAGCGCGAACGCCCCGGCGGCGGCCGGGATCCACCACCGCCGGACCTTGCGGGCCAGCGCCACGACCGCGAGCACCATGATGGACGTCAGGACGACTCCCACGCCGATGCTCTTGAGCCGGTCGCCCGTCCACGCCGCCCAGTCCTGGGTGGACAGGCCCCACTCGCGCAGCCGGATCTCGTACCAGACGCCGAGCGGCCAGCGCAGGGCCTGCAGGATCGCGGTCAGCAACAGCACGCCCGCCACGACCCGCAGCCACCACGGGCCGCGGAGCCGGCCGAGCAGCCGGGCGCCGAGCGGGGTGAGCACGAGCAGCCCGGCGAACAGCAGGCCCAGCGCGTAGGACAGGTAGCCGGGCGGGTCGATCGCGGCGTCGAACGCGGCGGCCCTGGCGAGCTGGGCGGCGGTGAAGTCCCGCGCCGGGTCGGCGGCCGAGGGCGGCTGCCGCCAGGGGGTGGTGAACGCGACCACGGCGAGGACCGCCGCGCCGAGCACGGCCAGCGCCACCCCGGCCGCCCGCCGCTCCCGTCCTCCGGCCGGCGCCGGGGGGCCGACGTCAGGGCTCGTCTCGGCCCGCTCCCGCGCCCCGGCCGACGCCGGGGCGCCGACGTCAGGGCTCGGCTCGGCCCGCTCCCGCGGGCCGCCCGGGCCCGCCTGCCGGCGGTCGTCCATCGTGTTCCCCTACCCCAGCTCGTCGCGCACGTACGTGCGCCACAGTGCCGTCAACGTCGCGACCGGGAGTCCCAGCGCGGTCAGCGCCCGGTCGGCGCCCACGGCGCGAGCCTCACGGTAGAGCCTCACCAGCCTCGCCTCTCCCGTTCGCGCGGCGATGAACCGACACGCGAGCCACGCCTCCTGGTAGGCGGCGGCGAGCCGGTCGGCGCCCGGCGCGAACGCGGCGGGGCCGGGCAGCTCGCGGGGCGCCCGGCCGGACCGCACCTCCGCGGCCAGCTCGGCGGCGGCCGCAGGGACGGCCAGGCCGGCGTCACGGTAGGCGACGTAGTCGGCGAAACCCTCGGACAGCCAGACCGGCAGCCCGCCGGTGCCGGCGGCGACATGGGTGAGCTCGTGGGCGAGCACCACGTCGCGCCCGGTGGGGGTGAGCCGGTCGAACCCGCCGGGCACCACGATCACCCGCCCGCCGTCGGCCACGGCCGCCAGGCCGTCGAGCGGGCCCGTCCCGGCCAGCCGGGCCGCCTCGGCCGCGGAGGCGGGCACAAGGACCACGGGGCGCACCGTACGGCCGAGGACCGCGCCGACCCGCGCGGCGGCGACGTCAGCCCGCAGCGCCAGCTCCCGCAGGGCCGGCTCCCGCAGCGCCGCCGGGCCGGTGCCGGGCGCCCCGTGGGCGAAAATGAGCGAGCGGGCGCCGCGCACGAGGCGGGTCCGGCCGGGCCACGGCTCCGCGGCGCCGGGCGGAGCGTCGCCGCGGGCCAGCGCGAGCGGCAGCAGGCACGCCAGCGCGGTGCGACGGTTCACCGGCACGGACACGTTTTCCGATCGTAGCCGCCGCCGGACGCACGAAGACCCCGTCCCAGCCTCCGGGTGGAGGCGCGAACGGGGTCTTCGTGCCGGCTCACGCGCCGGGACGCACCGCGCCCACGAACGACGCCTTGCGCCATCCGCTGAGCTTCTCGACGCGCACGGTCAGCCCGGTGCGCGGCGAGTGGATCATCCTGCCCTTGCCGACGTACATGCCGACGTGCCCGAATCCGCGGAAGAACAGCAGGTCACCGGGCTTGAGGTGGTTGAACGAGACCTTCTTCCTGATGCCGGCGTACTGCGCGTTCGTCACCCGGGGGATGCGCACCCCGGCCTTCTTCCAGGCGTACTGGACGAGGCCGGAGCAGTCGAACGCACCGGGGCCGGTGCCGCCGAAGCGGTAGGGGTCACCGACCTGGTCCTTGGCCACGTCGACGGCCGTGCGGGCCTTGGCCGCCTGGCGGGCGGCTCGGGACTGCTTGGCGGTGGTCTTCTTCGCCGACGTGGCGGACCTGACCGCGGTCGCCGTCGAAGCCGTGGCGGCTGTGCCGGCCGCTGTACCGGCGGTCGTGCCGGCCGCTGTACCGGCCGCTGTGCCGGCGGTCGTGCCGGCCGCTGTACCGGCCGCTGTGCCGGCGGCCGTGCGGGCCGTGGTGGTGCTTGTCGTCGCCGCCTGCGCCGCCGGGGCGTGGACGGCCAGACCTCCGGCCGTCACGGTCATGGTGAGCGCGGCGCCACTCAGCGCGATGCGGGACAGACGGGGGTTGTGCGAGGAGGTAGACAGGATTTCTCCTTGGCTCTTCCACGAACGCCTACCGGGTTAGCTGACGGGTTCGGGCCTGGAAGTAGCCCTACGGCGCTGGTGCGCCGATTCACCCCTGATCCCTTGGGGAAGGGATCGCTGGGTCCCCGGTTCCGTGCCTCCTGGCTGCACGGATTCGGCAGGCCACCGCCGGGAAAGGGGTTGATCGGGCGGCGGTGACCGCTGGATGTCTCTCTGCTGCGCCGCCATGGCGTGGCGTCGCGTCGCCAGAAGTTACGCGCTGGGTCACGATCCGGCAAAGGCCCGGTCAAGTTGTAAAGCCGGGATAAGGCCGTCAGTAAGGTCGTCCGTCGCTGCTCGACACGATGATCCGTTACCGAAATGTGACAGTGGTCACAATTGACCGAACCCCGGTCTGTCAGGGCCCGAACGCCGCTCTCACGGGCGGATGGCGCCCACGATGCTGCGGCCGTACGAGGAGAGCTTCACGACCTTGACCACGTCGCCCGTCTGCGGCGCGTGCACGATCTGCCCGTTGCCCGCGTAGATGCTCACGTGCCCCAGGCCCTCGCTGAAGATGAGGTCGCCCGGCTGCAGGTCCCGCGGGTAGTTCACCTTGCGGCCCGAGCCCCAGGCCCACTGCTGCCAGGTGGTGCGCGGCAACGACACGCCGGCCGCCCGCCAGGCGGCCTGGGTGAGGCCCGAGCAGTCCCAGCCGCCCGGCCCGGTCCCGCCGAACACGTACGGCTTGCCGATCTGCGCGAAGGCGAACCTGAGCACCGAGGCGGCGTTGCCGGAGGCGGCGCCCGTGTACCTGACGCCCGTGCTGTTGGGGTTGCCGACCCGGTAGGCGCCCAGCCGGTCCAGCAGCTTCTTCTGCTGGGCGACGAGCTTGAGCACCTCGGCGCGTTCCCTCTGGACGGCGTCGCGCTCCTCGTCGGCCGCCTCCAGGGCCTTCTCGGCCTTCTCGCGCTGGTCCTTCAGGCCGCGGTTCTCGCGGTCGAAGGCGGCCAGCTTCGCGGTGCGCTCCTGCGCGAGCTGCCCGGCCATGGCGATGTTGCCGAGCAGGTTGGTCGGGTCGCCGTTGCTCATCAGCACCGGCAGGGAGGTGACGTCGGCGCCCGCCTGGTAGGTGTCGACCGCCATGTTCACCAGGTCCTCGCGCAGCTCGGCCACGGTGGCCAGCTTGCGCTTGTAGGTCCCGTCGAGCTTGGTGTAGGCGGACTGGGCCTGCTTGAGCTTCTCCGTCGCCGTGTTGTAGCGGTCGACGACCTTGTCGGCCTTGTCGTTGAGCTTGGCCAGTCTGGCCTTCGCCTGGGGGATCGTGGGTTTCGGCTCGGCTTGGGCCCCGCCCGTCGGGGTCAGCAGCAGTCCGACGGTGATTCCCGCGGCCACCGGTACCCGGCCTAACCTCACAGTGTCGCCTCCCAGGGATCAGTTCTGGGGCGAATAGTACTGAAGTGACAGGTGAGATCTCACCTAAACGTCAGATTCGTAATCTATGCGCGGCCGAGCCGGCGCAGCAGCAGTCCAGACGGAACGGGTCTGGCTCCCATCCGGCGCACCGACTCGGCCACCTCCCGGTCGGAGGAGACCACGGCGATGGCCCGGCCCGGCGGCTCGGCGCGGACGAGCTGGCGGATCAGGTCGTCGGCGATCTCGCCGGGCGCGCTGAACAGCACCCGCACGCCGCGCGGCGCCACCACCTGGACGGGCGCGTTGAGCTCCGCGCCGTCGAAGACCACGGTCACCTCGACCCGGGTCTGCGCCACCAGCCCGCCGAGGCCGGTCATCAGGCGGTTGCGCTGGTCGGCCAGGGTGAGCGTGCCGTAGCCCGACTTGGTGACGTTGTAGCCGTCGATGATGAGGTGCACCTGCGGCAGCGCGAGGAGCTGGTCGAGGAGCTGGGGGTCGTCGTCGGCCAGCGCGCGGGCGGGCATGCCGCGCACCCCCGGCCGTTCGCCGGTGACGGCCGCGACGGAGTCGGCCGGCCTGCTGATCATGGTGGGCAGGGCCAGCTCCCTGCGCAGGCCGGCGGAGGCGTCCTGGAGGGCGTCGAGCAGCACCCTGACGCGGGCGTCCTCGATGCTGCGGCCCTCGCGGGCGGCCCGGCGCGAGGCCTCCAGTTGCTTCTCGACGTCGGCCAGGCGCTCGCGCAGGCGGCGCAGCTCCGCCTCGCCCGCGCTGCCCGCGGCCGAGGCGGCCGTGCGGGCCTCCTCGGCCGCCGTCTCCATCTCCTCGGCCCGCCGCACGGCCGCCTTGGCCCGCTCGCGGGCCTCGTGCAGCCTGCGGCGCAGGTCGGAGTTCTCGGCGCGGGCGGCCTTGAGCTGCTCGCGCAGCCGGTCGGCCTCCTCCTTGGCCGCGCTCTTCTGCGCGGCGAGCTGCTCGCGCAGCCGGGAGACGACCTCCTCGCGCTCCGACCCCTCCGCCGCGGCGGCGGACTGCTGGAGGTCGGCGCGGGCGGTCTCGACCATCTCGGCCCAGCCGGGCGGACGGATGAGGTAGGCGGCGGCCGCCACCAGCACCGGGTCGGCCGCGGGCGGCACGTGACCGTCGGCGAGCGAGGCGACCAGCTCCGGCCAGCCGTCGGCGACCGACTCGGCGACCACCTCGCGGAACTTCTTGTCGTTCTCGAGCTGCGCGGCGATGGGCGTCCCGCCCAGCTTGGCGCGTTTGCGCGGGTCGAACTTGGCGATGCCGCGCAGCGGCGGGGGCACCGCGACAGCGGGCATCGAACCGAGAACCTGGGCCGCCAGGTCGACCACGTTGAGCCGCACCTGCTCGGGAAGCGGGCGAGACAGGCCTTCACCCGCTGAGCTCATCCCACTGTCCCTTCGTGACATGCCCTTTCAGACAAGGGTACGGCTGCCGCGTACCTGACCGTAACCGGACGATCTCATGAACAAGCGTCAGTTCGAAAGAGCGGCGGCTCCGCGCGGACGCGGAGGCCCCGGCCGTCCGGATCACCCGGCGGCGTCGTGGACCAGCAGCGCGATCTGCACCCGGTTGTTGAGCGCCAGCTTGGTGAGGATACGCGAGACGTGCGCCTTGACCGTGGCCACGCTCATGTACAGCTCGCGGCCGATCTCGGCGTTGCTGCGGCCCTGGCCGATGGCGAGGGCCACCTCCCGCTCGCGTTCGCTGAGCCCGCCGAGCAGCTCGCGGGCCCGGTCGGCGCGGTCGCGGACGGCGCCGGAGACGTGCGAGATGAGCTGCCGCGTCACGGCGGGCGACAGGATCGGCTCGCCGGCCGCCACCTTCCTGATCGCCTCAACCAGCTCGCGCGGCGGGATGTCCTTCAGCAGGAAGCCCGCCGCGCCGGCCCGCAGCGCCCGCAGCACCTGCGCGTCGGCGTGGAACGTGGTCAGCACGACGACCTCGGGCGGCTCCTTGCCGGCGCGCAGCGCCTCGGTGGCGGTCAGGCCGTCGACGTCGGGCATGCGGATGTCCATCAGCACCACGTCGGGCCGGTGCCCGGCGACCATGCCCGGGACCTGCGACCCGTCACCCGCCTCCCCGACGATCTCGATGTCGCCCGTCCCGCCGAGGATCATCGACAGCCCGGCCCGGACGAGCGCGTCGTCGTCCACGATGAGTACCCTGATCGTCATGGCGACCACGGTAGCCAGGCCCGTAACCGGAAGTCGCCATCGGGCCGGGGCCCGTGCTCCAGCGTGCCGCCCGCCAGCTCCACCCGCTCGGTCAGCCCGATCAGCCCGGCGCCGGCTCCGGGGATGCGCCGGCCGTGGTGTGCCCAGCGCGGGTTGCGCACCTCGGCCGTCAGCCCCTCGCCCGGCCCGCCCCACACCGTCACCGTGACGGGCGCCTCCGGCGCGTGCTTGCGCGCGTTGGTGAGCGCCTCCTGCACGACGCGGTAGACGGTCCGGCCGAGCCCCCGCGGCACGTCGTCCTCTCGCGGCCCGGCCGAGCCGGGCGGGCCGGCGAGCTTGGTCGTGTACGACACCTTCATGCCGGCCTGACGGCACTCCTCGACCAGCGGGCGCAGGTCGGCCAGCGTCGGCTGGGGCGGGTCGGGCACCGGCCCGTCGTCGCCGGCGGAGGACGCGTGGCGCAGCACCCCGATCACCTCGCGCAGGTCCTGGAGCGCCAGGTGGGCGTTGTCGCGGATGGCGCTCGCGGCCCTGGCGATGTCCTCGGCGGGGGCGTCCGGCCGGAACTCCAGCGCGCCCGCGTGCAGGCTCAGCATGGAGATGCGATGGGCCAGCACGTCGTGCATCTCACGGGCGATCCGCTCCCGTTCGAGCCGTTTGGCGTCCTCGGCGGCGATGACCGCGCGCTGCCTGAGCGACCAGACGAGCTGCCGCCTGGCCCGCACCACGACGCCCCAGGCGAACACCGTCGCCACGATCGCCGTCCCCAGCACGAACATGCCGCCGGCGCCGAGGCTCGGATCCGGCCTGAGCATGCCGTACGGCACGAGGGTGACGAGATTGACCGCCGCGACCGGCCCGGAGATCTTGAACGGCCGGTGGACCGCCACCGTGAACAGGCCCACGACCGACGTCCCGCCCGCCATCTCCAGGTAGGACGCCAGCACCGTGCTGACGAGCGCCAGCGCCACCGGCCACCGGCGGCGCAGCCACACCGCCGCGCACGACACCACCCCGGTGACCTGCTCGGTCAGCACCAGCCCGCGCGGCTCGTCGTACAGCTCGGTCGCGGTGAGCAGGGCCAGCAGGCATGCCGTGAGGAACATGAGGATGTCGACGATCCAGTCGCGGGTCGAGCGCCGCACCGGCCGCCCGCCGTCGCCGTCGCCCAGGAGCACCGAGGGCAGGGCCCAGCGGTACTCGGGGACGTGCTCGCGCCGCTCGCTCACAGAGCACGAGCGTACGGCGTCCCGGAACCCGCGGACAGCAGACCAAAGTCGATGCGCCGCGAGACCGACGGCCGAGGCGCGCGGACCGGCGCGGGCGCGAGGCTGCAGGTATGCAAGGGGATAGACGCACATCCGGCCGGGCGCACCGGCAGGGCACGATCGCGCTGCGCCCGCCGCGCCACCAGGCCGACCGGCGGGCCGTGGCCTGGTGGACCGTCCAGGGACTGCTCCTCGCCGTGCCGCTCACGGGGGCCGCGGCGGCGGCGTACTGGACGTTCACCGACCGGCCCGGCTGGCTCGGCGTGCTGGTGGCCGTGCTCGGGGCGGGCCTGCTGCTGTTGGCGCTGGCCGGCCCGCACGCCGCCTACCGGGTGGAGCGCTGGGAGGTCACCGACGAGGCCGTCTACACGCGCACGGGCTGGCTGACCCACACCTGGCGGGTGGCGCCGATGTCGCGCATCCAGACCGTGGACACGGCACGCGGGCCCGTGCAGCGGATGTTCGGCCTGGCCGACGTGACCGTCACCACGGCCTCCGCCTCGGGCGCCGTCACGATCGAAGGGCTGGACCACGAGCTGGCCGCCGAACTGGCCGCCCGGCTGACCACGCTCACCCAGGCCACGCCCGGTGACGCCACATGACCTGGCGATCGTTGTCGGCGCGGAGCCTGTGGGCGTCGTCGGTCCAGTCGCTGGCCGTCGTGGTGCCCGTCGTGGTCGTCGTCGCGCGCGTGCTGTCCGGGCTCGGCTGGGCGACGGCGGCGATCGTGTGGACTGGCGCGGGCGTCGCGCTGCTCACGGTGGCCGCCGTCCTGGTCTACGACGCGCTGCGCCTGCGCGCCACCCGCTGGCGGCTCACCGGGGACCGGCTCGAACTGCGCAGCGGCATCGCCGTACGGCAGCACCGTTCGGTGCCGCGCGACCGGGTGCGCAGTGTGGACCTGCGCGCCGATCCCCTCCGGCGGGTGCTGGGTCTGACCGTCGTCAAGGTCGGCACCGGCGAGCACGCGGGCGAGCAGGCCGAGCTGACCCTCGACCCGCTCACCCGGCGCGACGGCGAGGCGCTGCGCCGCGCCCTGCTGCCGCCGGACGCGAGCGCCGCCGGGGCGGAGCACGGCGACGGCGTGCTGGCCGAGCTGCGCTGGTCGTGGATCAGGTACGCGCCGCTGTCGGTGTGGGCGTTCACCGGCGGCGCCCTGGTGCTCGGCGCCCTGTACAAGCCGCTGGACGCGCTCGGGGTGGAGGCGTTCTCCGAGGAGACGCTGCGCGCGGCGTGGCAGTGGGTGAGCGGGCGGCCGTGGGTGACGGTGCCGCTCCTCGTGGCGGGCAACGTGGCGCTCGGCGTGCTCGGCTCCGGGCTGCTGTTCGCCGAGTCGTGGGCCCGCTACCGGCTGGAGCGCGAGCCCGGCCGGCTGCGGCTGAGCAGGGGGCTGCTGACCAGTCGCTCGCTGACGCTGGAAGTACGCCGGCTGCGCGGCGTGGAGCTCCGCGAACCGCTGCTGCTGCGGCTCGGCGGCGGCGCGCGGGTCACCGCGGTGGCGACCGGGCTCGGCAAGGCCGAGGAGGGTGAGACCGAGGACGTCGCGGCCCTCACCCCGGCGCTCCCCCGCGCTGAGGCGGCCCGGCTCGCCGCCCGCGTCGCCGCCCTGGCCCCCACCGGCCGCGCCGGGGCCGCCGCGCGTGAGGTGCCCGAGCCGGTCGGCCACCCTCGGGCGGCGCGGCGCAGGCGGCTGGTCCGGGCGCTGGCCGGGGTGGCGGTGCTCACCGCGGCCTGCCTGGCATGGGTGTCGTGGGCGGAACGCCAGGGGTGGGAGGCGTGGGCGGGCGGCTGGGTCTGGCTCGTCCCGGCGCTCGCGCTGCCCGCCGCCCTCTGGCTGGCCGTGGACTCCTACCGGAGCCTCGGGCACGCGCTGGGCGCCCGCCACCTGGTCAGCAGGCACGGCTCGGTGGCGCGCCGCACGGTCGCACTCGACCGGGCCGGCATCGTCGGCTGGACGATCAGGCAGTCGTACGGGCAGCGCCGCTCCGGGCTGCTGACCGTCTCCGCGACGACGGCCGCGGGCGCCGGGCACTACGACGTGCTGGACGTGGGCCACGACGACGGGCTGCGTCTCGCGGCCCATGCCGTGCCGGGGCTGCTCGACCCGTTCCTCGTCCCCGTGGTCGGCGGCGACCGGCCGCTCGTGGACGCCGCCCGCTGATCCGCCGGCGGGACGCTGCCCGCCGGCGGGACGCTCAGCCCCCGGCGGGACGCTCAGCCGCCGGTGGGCTCCTTGGCCAGCTCGGCGAGGTACGCGCGGGCCACGGTGAGCGCGCCGGCGCGCGCCTCCTTCTCGGGCATGAGCCGCACCTTGGGCGAGTTGGCCGGCTCGCCCTTCGGCCGTTCGGCGCCCGAGTAGTCGACGCTGACCACCACGGCGCCCCGCCGCATGACCACGGAGGCGCTGCCGCTGTGCACGTCCATGCGCCGGTACTTGATGTAGTGGCCGTACGCGGCCTCGCCCAGATCCTTCAGGTCGATCACCTTGCCCCAGGTGATGCCGCCGAGCGCGCCGCCCTCCATCCCCGTGTCGCCCCCCCGCTCCTTGGCGAAGTACCCCCGGGCGGCGCCCACGTCGGGCGCTCCTGCCCGGTTGGTGAACCGGTGCGTGGTGATCAACACGCTGCGGATCCGCGTGACGTCGTCACCGGCGGGGGCGTCCAGGTTGAGCCACCGGCACTCCGTCTGCGCGTCGCCGCCCGCCCCGCCGGCACGCGCCCGCGGCGTGGGGTTCGGCACCAGGCGGCTCGCCACCGGCTCGACGGCCTTGCACGCGGGCGGGAAGGCGACGACCCGGGGTGAGGACGTCGGCTGGGCGGTGGGCGAGCTGGAGACCTGCCCACGGGGCACGGCGAGCACGCCCGGGTGCCGGGCCTTCCAGGCGGTGACGCCCTTGGCGGCCTCCCCGACCAGGGCGGTCACCTCGCGGACGGCGTTCTCCTCGCTGACGGACTGGGTGGTCTTGTTCGTCAGGACGGCCGCGTCCTTGCGCTGCTGCGACGCCTGGTACTTGACCTCGATCGTCATGTCGCCGACCCGGGCGTGCGCCTCGCCGTAGGAGTACCACAGGACGGTGCCGGAGCGCCGCCAGACGTACTGGGCGAAGGCGCCGTCGCCGACCCCCGGGATGTCCGTGACGGGCGAGGTGTAGTCCTTGTCGCCGGGTTCGGCGCTGGACTTGGCGCTGGGCTTGGCCGTGGCACGGAACTTGGCGCCGCTGTAGCCGACCTCGTAGGAGTTCTGCGCCATGGACCGGCCGGTCTTCGCGCCCTGACCCTTGTGCTGGCGCACCTTCACGTCCACCTCGCGGCTGCGCCAGTAGTCCCCGAACGAGATCCGGCGGTTCGTCCAGTTGCAGTCGAAGTTGACGGTGTACTCGGTGTCGCGGGACGTGCCGGACACCGTCGCGCCGGGCACCAGCCGGTCCGTCGTCGCGTCGGAGAGCATCGCGCAGACGTCGGGCCCCTGGACCGGGGTCGCGGGCACGGAGGCGGGCGGCTTCGCCACGGTGCCCGTCCCCGCGGGGGTCCTGCCGGACACGAGGTAGGCGCCGGCGGCGCCCGCGATCGCGAGGACGACGGCCGCCGCCGCCACGGGCAGCACCCAGCCACGCCGCTTGCGCGGGCCGGACGGTGTGCCAGGGAGCGCCGACGGCAGGGTGGGCGGCAGGAGGGACGGCGGTGTGGGCAGTGGGGTGGGCGGCGGGCCCTGCGGGGGCACGCCGGGAGGCGCGGGGGGCTGCCGGGCGTAGGGGCCCGGGTGGTGGGGGCCCGGGTGGTGGGGGCCCGGGTGGTGGGGGCCCGGGTGGTGGGGGCCCGGCGGGTACTGCGGAGCGGGGCCCGGGGGATGCGACGGCCAGGGCGACGAGGGCTGCTGCGGACCGGAGCCATGCGGGTGGTGCGGGCCGGGCGCGGAAGGCTGGTGCGGGTGGGGATGCGGGCCGGGGCCCGGATGCTGGTGAGGGCCGCTCGGCGGATGCCGAGGGTCGGGGCCGGGAGGCTGGTGGGGGCCGGGCGCCGGTGGAGGCGTGGCCGGCCAGGCGGGCGCGGGCGGGTACTGCCTGCCGGGCTCCGGCCCGGGCGGGTTCGGCGGCTCGTACTCGCTACCGGGATTCACGGGGGACTCCTGATGTTCGCCATGACGTGCGAGTCCATATGCTAGTAAACGCACTTGAAGGCCACTTACCGATCGGCGTTCCAGCGGAGGCAGGACGGCCCCTCACTGCCCGAGCGCCGCTGACACGAGCCGGGCGGCGGCGACGGCCGTGGCCCGGCCCGCGCCGGGATCGTCCACCGGCACGTCCGCGCGGCGGACCAGCACCTCTCCCATGAGGTTGCTCCGGCGGAAGAGCACCACGCTGTCCGAGCGCCCGACGTCGCCGGAGCTGAACTGGAAGACGACCTGCGCGAACGCCTTCTCGCCGACGCCGGTCACGTCGGACACCGGGCCGGTGACCTTGCCGAACACCGTGCCCCGCGCCCCCGCCCTGGCGACGCGCTCACCGGCGAACCTCAGCTCGGCCATGGCCGCCCCGCCGAGGTCGCCGTTCGGCCGCTCGGCCCAGACCCGCACCACGATCCGACGGCTGCGGTGGGAGCCCTGCTCCACCTTCCACTCGCACGCGCCCGGCATGGGCACCGCCCGGCGGACCTGCCCCTCAAGCAGTTCGGCCGCCTGCGCGTCGCCGAGCAGCCGGCACGGGTCGGGCGCCGTGGCGAACCTGCCCGTGTCGGGCCCGCCCCGCAGCGCGGCGACGCCGTACCAGCCGCCGACACCCACCAGCACGGCGGCGACGGCCGCCACGGGGGCGAGCCACCAGCGGCGGCGACCGCGGCCCGGCTCGGCGACCGCGGCCAGCCGCTCGCGCACGTGGGCGGCCGGGGGCCGCACGGCCGGGTCCTTGGCGAGCATCGCCATGATCAGGTCACCGAGCACCCGGCCGGCCCTGCCGGGGTACGGCGGGGTGTGCAGCAGCACGGCGGCCGCCACGGCGGCGGGCACGGGCCGCTCGAACGGCGCCCGCCCCTCGGCCGCCGCGTACAGAGCGGCGCCCAGCGACCACAGGTCGGAGGCCGGGCCGGCGGCCTGCTGGTTGAGGCGTTCGGGAGCCATGTAGCCGAGCGAGCCCCCGCCCGGCCCGCCTCCGTCCTGACCGTGCAGGGGCACCGCGATCCCGAAGTCGGTGAGCATGGCCGAGCCGTCGGCGTCGAGCAGGATGTTGGCCGGTTTGACGTCGTGGTGCAGCATGCCGTGCAGGTGCGCCGTCTCCAGCGCCGACAGCACCCGCAGCCCGATGCGGGCCACCTCGTGCGGCGGCAGCGGCCCGCCCTCCTTGATGACCTTGTCCAGCGAGCGGCCGGTGACCAGGTCCATGATGATCCACGGCTGGTCGCCGTCGAGCACCACGTCGTGCACCAGGACGATCGCGGGGTCGCGCAGCCGCCCGGCCGAGCGGGCCTCGTGGATGGCCCGGCCGGTGAACGCCGACCTCTCCTGCGGGGTGAGGCCGGCCGGCACGCGCACCTGCTTGACCGCCACCTGCCGGTCGAGCACCTGGTCGACGGCCCGCCACACGGTGCCTGCGCCGCCTTCGCCGAGCCGCTCGACGAGCAGGTAGCGGCCGGCGAGCAGGTACGGCTCAGCCCGCACGGCGCAGCGTCCCCTCGACCGCCCGCGCCGCCGTGAGCGCGTTCCGCTGGATGTCCTCGTCGCCCAGCCGGTTCCCCAGCGTCGTGTAGTGCGCCCGGACGACGAGGTTGGCGAGCCGGTAGTACACGTAGGCGGAGTGCGTCCGCTGCGTCGGCCCCTTCAGCTCGTGGACGAACGCCTCCTCGCCCAGGCCGCCGAGGGGGCGGACCGGCGTGATCGTCGCCTTGAGGCGGCGGTCGGCCCCGATCTCCGGCCAGGTCCAGTCGATCTGCCCGCCGCCGTACTTGGCCCACGCGCGACGCTGGTTCCCGAACAGCGTGCGCGCCGTGGCCGGCGTCATCGACCACGGGTCGGGGGTGTCGGAGTCACGTTGCACCTGGAGGCCCAGCCCCTGCTGCTGCTCCTTGGCCGGCCATTCGCAGCTGGGTCCCTCGTCGTTGGAGCCCGGCCGCCCCTTGGGCGGACTCTGCATGCGCAGGATGCGGCCGACCTCCTCCTGCGTCAGCAAGGAGCACACGTCCATCGGCACGACGAACGCCTCGGGCACCCCGTCGTCCTGACCGCGTACCACGACGAACGTGACCGCCACCGCGACGGCGGCGAGCGTCACCGCGGCCGCCGCCCACAGCCAGGCGGCCCGCCCGCGTCTCCTGACCCGGCGCGGCGCCGTGGCGTCGTGGTGCGGAAGCTGGGGCGCCTGGCCCGCGGCGACCTGCCTGAGCGCGTTGCGGGCGCTCCAGGCGTCGGGCCGGGCGACCGGGTGGCGCGCCGTCATGGCGGCCACGACCTCGCCGACCGGCCCGGAGGCGCGCGGCGGCGGCACGGTGAGCGTGGCGGTGATCCGCTCGCCCGGCGCCCCGTCGTACATCGGCCGGCCCTCGACCGCGACGTACAGCGTCGCCCCGAGCGACCACACGTCGCTGGCCGGCCCGCCGGGGTCGCCCTCCAGCCGCTCCGGCGCGATGAATCCCGGCGAGCCGATCATGACGCCCTGCTCGGTGAGCGCGGCCTGGCCCTCCTGGCGGGCGATGCCGAAGTCGGTGAGCACCACGCGGCCGCCGTCGGTGAGGAACACGTTGCCCGGCTTGACGTCGCGGTGCTGCAGCCCCTGCGCGTGGGCGGCGGACAGCGCCTCCAGCACGTCGGCGCCGATGCGCGCGGCGTGCTCCTGCGGCATCGGCCCGTGCCGCTGGACGACCTCGCCCAGCGTGCTGCCGCGCAGCAGCTCCATGACGAGCCAGGGCCGGTCGTGCTCGACGATCACGTCGTGCAGCGCCACGATGCCGGGGTGGCGCAGCCGCGCGGTGGCCTGCGCCTCGCGCACGGCGCGGGTGACGAGCTCGGCCCGCTCCGCGGGCGGCAGGCCCTCGGGCAGGGTGAGCTCCTTGACCGCCACCTCGCGGTCGAGCATCTCGTCCCTGGCCAGCCACACCCGCCCCATGCCGCCGCTGCCGAGCGGCCGCACCAGGACATAGCGGTCGGCGAGTCTTCCTCCCCCGGACATAACCGGAAGAGTAACGAAGTATCCAAGGCGACGGATATCGGTCCGCGACGCCCGACTGTCGGTCGGCCTCTCTATGGTCTTGGTCGTGGACGCGGTTCAAGGCACTCTCGACGAGCTCGGCACCCCGCTGAGTGACGTCACGTTCGTCGTGTTCGACCTCGAGACGACCGGCGGCTCACCGGCCGAGCACGCGATCACCGAGATCGGCGCGGTCAAGGTGCGGGCCGGCGAGGTGCTGGGCGAGTTCTCCACGCTGGTCGATCCCGGCGGGCCGATCCCGCCGTTCATCTCCGTGCTGACCGGCATCACCGACGCGATGGTGGTGGCCGCGCCGCGCATCGAGACGGTGCTGCCGAGCTTCCTGGAGTTCATCCACGGCACCGCGCTGGTGGCGCACAACGCGGGGTTCGACACCCGGTTCGTCAAGGCGGCCTGCGCCGCCCACGGCTATCCGCCGCCGGCCAACCCGGTCGTCGACACCGTCGACCTGGCCCGCCGGGTGCTGACCCGCGACGAGATCCCCAACGCCAAGCTGGGCACGCTGGCGAGGTTCTTCCGCAGCCCGGCCGAGCCGTGCCACCGCGCCCTGCAGGACGCCAGGGCGACCGTCCACGTGCTCCACGGGCTGATCGAGCGGGCCGGTTCGTTCCAGGTGCACACGCTGGAGGAGCTCAAGTCGTTCGTCCGCGCCCCCACGCCCGAGCAGCAGCGCAAGCGCCACCTGGCCGAGTCGGTGCCGCACGCCCCCGGCGTCTACCTCTTCGAGGACGAGCGGGGCGAGGTCCTCTACATCGGCAAGTCCACCAACCTGCGCAACCGCGTCCGCTCCTACTTCACCGCCGGCGAGACCCGGCCGCGCATCCGCGAGATGATCGGCATCGCCGAGCGGGTCCGCCACATCGTCTGCGCGACCGCCCTGGAGGCCGAGGTACGCGAGCTGCGCCTCATCGGCGGCGCCAAACCCCGCTACAACCGCCGCTCCCGCTTCCCCGAGAAGGTCGTCTGGCTCAAGCTCACCCAGGAGCCGTTCCCCCGCCTGTCCATCGTGCGCGAGCTGAAGGACGACGGCGCCGCCTACCTCGGCCCGTTCGGCAGCAGCCGCGCCGCCGAGGAGGCCCGCACCGCGCTGCACGAGGCGGTGCCGCTGCGCCAGTGCACCCAGCCGATCAGCCTGCGCACCCGCCGCTCGGCCTGCGTGCTGCACGAGATGGGCCGCTGCGGCGCCCCCTGCGAGGGCAGGGAGAGCCCCGCCGACTACGCCCTGCACGCCGCCAACGCCCGCCGCGCCATGACCGACGACGCCTCCCTGGTGTTCGCCGCGGTGACGGCCCGCATGGAGCGGCTGTCCCTGGAGCAGCGCTACGAGGAGGCGAGCGTCGACCGTGATCGGCTGGCCGCGTTCGTCCGCGCGGCCGCCCGCATGCAGCGCCTGTCCGCCATCACCCGCATCCCCCAGCTCGTCGCGGCCAGCCCGGCGTTCGACGGCGGCTGGGACATCCACGTCGTCCGGTACGGCCGGCTGGCCGCGGCGGGGGTCATGCCGCGCGGCGCCCATCCCACGCCGTTCGTCGAGTCGCTGGTCGCCACGGCGGAGGCGGTCATCCCCGGCCCGGGGCCCGTCCACGCGGCCAGCGCCGCGGAGACCGAGTGCATCCTGCGGTGGCTGGAGTCGCCCGGGGTGCGGCTGGTGGAGGTCGACGGCGAGTGGAGCCTGCCCGCCCACGGTGCGGCCCGGCACAAGGCCCGCATCGACCTGGCCTACCGCCCGCTCACCCCGCCCAACCGCCGCGAAGGCCGCCCCCTGACCTGATCTCCCCGCTCTCCCGGACATTCCCGGGCCGCGTCGCGGCGTCCGGCGGGCGGCGGGCCGGGGACGTCACCCGCTAGAGTTGGGCCATGGTCACGGCTATCGTTCACATCAACGCCGAGGTGGACCGGATTCCGGAGGTCGCCCAGACGATCGCCGAGATCGACGGGGTCAGCGAGGTCTACTCCATCACCGGCGAGTACGACCTGCTGGCCATGGTCCGGGTCGCCGCCTACGAGGAGATCGCCGAGGTCGTCCCCGGCCGCATCAACAAGGTCGCCGGCGTGCTGCACACCGAGACCCACATCGCCTTCCGCGCCTACTCCCGCCACGACCTCGACGCGGCGTTCTCGATCGGCTTCACCGAGTCCGACTGAAGCCCCCGCGCCCGCCTGGGGCACGGCTCCGGGCCTCCCGCGAGGAAGGCCGTGGCCCGGACGGAGAGTTCCGTCCGGGCCACGGCTTCGGCCTGGTGGCGTCAGTGCGTCAACGACCGGCCGTCGTCGTCCGAACCTGAGCCCGAGCCCGAGCCGACGGCGGCGTGCTCCTCGTGGCCGTGGCCGTCGCCGTGCGCCTCCTCAAGCGGAATCTTCTCGCCGCCGTACGCCTTTGACATGCGGGCGCGCAGCTTGCCGATCGGACCGCGCATGCCCTTCGGCGGGATGCCGGAGCGGTCCTCCTCGACCGGCAGCATGGGCACCGCCTTCTTGCCGCGCACGTGCGCCTCGATGTCGTCCGCCGGAGCGGTGTGGACCTCGATGAACTCACCGTGCGGCAGCCGCTTGATGACACCCGACTCGACACCGTGCGAGATGACCGCCGCGTCGGAACGCTGCAGGCCGAGGCAGATGCGGTAGGTGATCATGTAGGCGATCGCCGGGCCGGCGAAGACGAGGACCCGGCCGGCGTAGGTCGTCCAGTTGAGGTTGATCTGGAAGAACGCCGACAGCTCGTCGTTGGCGCCGAGCAGCCACAGCACGCCGTAGAACGTGATGGCCGCCATGCCGATCGAGGTGCGGTGCGGGTTGTTGCGCGGACGGTCCACGACGTGGTGCTCGCGACGGTCGCCCGTCACCCACTGTTCGAGGAACGGGTAGAGCGCCAGGCCCGTCATGATGATGCCCATCGGCACCAGCGCCGGGATGATCACGCTCAGCGGCAGCGTGCCCGCGTGGGCCGTGCCGAACATGTTGATCTCCCAGGCCGGCATGAGCCGCAGCGAGCCTTCGAGGAAGCCCATGTACCAGTCGGGCTGCGATCCGGCCGACACGTCGGCGGGCGTGTAGGGGCCGAAGATCCAGATCGGGTTGATCTGGGTGAAGGTCGCCAGGCCCGCGACGACCGCGAACGTGAACAGGAAGTACGCGCCCGCCTTGGCCATGAAGGCCGGGTAGAACGGCGCGCCCACCACGTTCTTGTCGTTGCGTCCCTTGCCGGGCATCTGGGTGTGCTTCTGCACCCACATGAGCACCATGTGGGCCGAGATCAGCGCCAGCAGGATGCCCGGGATGAGCAGGATGTGCAGCGCGTAGAACCGCGACATGACATCGTGCCCCGGGAACTCCCCGCCGAACAGGAAGAACGTGATGTACGTGCCGACCAGCGGCAGCGAGATCGCCACGCCCTCGGTGATCCGCAGGCCGGCGCCGGACAGCAGGTCGTCGGGCAGCGAGTAGCCGGTCAGGCCCTCGGCGAGCGCCAGCGTCAGCAGCAGCACACCGATGATCCAGTTGAGCTCGCGCGGCTTGCGGTAGGCGCCGGTGAAGAACACCCGCAGCATGTGCACGACCATGCCGGCCACGAACAGCAGGGCCGCCCAGTGGTGCATCTGCCGCATGAGCAGGCCGCCGCGCACCTCGAAGCTGATCTCCAGCGACGAGGCGTACGCCTCGGACATCATGACGCCCTTGAGCGGCGCGTACGGGCCGTCGTAGGGCACTTCCAGCATGCTGGGCTTGTACCACAGCGTCAGGAACGTGCCCGTCAGCAGCAGGATGACGAACGAGTAGAGGGCGATCTCACCGAGCAGGAACGACCAGTGGTCGGGGAAGACCTTGCGCAGGTTGCGCTTGAGGAAGTTGCCCGCGCCGATGCGGTCGTCGAGGTAGGACGACGGACCTGCGATGGCCTTGGGAACGGTTGTCAGCTCGCTCATGCCTGGCCTCCCTTGGACCTGGCCTCGGCCTCGGCGTCGCCGCGCTCCCAGTAGCTGGGACCGACGGGCACGTCGAAGTCGCCCTGCGCGATCAGGTAGCCCTGGTCGTCGACCGTGATCGGCAACTGCGGCAGCGGCCGGGCGGCCGGGCCGAAGATGACCTTGGCACCGTCGGCCGCGTCGAACGTCGACTGGTGGCAGGGGCAGAGGATGTGGTGGGTGGTCTGCTCGTACAGGGCGGCCGGGCAGCCCACGTGCGTGCAGATCTTGGAGTAGGCCACGATGCCGTCGTGCGTCCAGTTCTTGTTCGTGCCCGACTTGATCTCTTCGGGACGGAACTTGATCAGGATCAGCGTGGCCTTGGCGAGGGCGTTGAGGTCGTGCTCGTAGCCCTCGGGCACGACCGACAGGATGCCGCCCGGCGAGTTGAAGTCGGCGGCGCGGATCGGCTGGCCGGTGCCCTCGACGACGAGGCGCAGCGGCTTGCCCTCCTTGTTCTTCTCGCCCCAGACGGTGTGGCGCAGCGTCTCGTTGAACTTGGACGCCGGCATCTTGGAGTTGTCGAGGTCGCGCAGCAGCACGAGCGGCAGCAGCCCGAGCGGCGCCGCGGCCAGCAGCATCGTGCGGCGCAGCAGCGGCCGCTTGACGAACCCGCTCTCGTTGGCGCCCTCGACGAAGGTGTCGGCGACGACCTCACGGGTGTCGTCGTCGGAGGCCATCGTGTGGCGCTCCTGGATGAGCGAGTACTTCGGCATGATCTGGCGGACCCAGACCACGATGCCGATCGCCAGCCCCAGCAGCGCGAGGGTGAGCGTCCCGCCGAGCGCGAAGTTGGAGGTCCCGGTCGCGTCGAGGCTGCCGACCTGGAACACCACGTAGGAGATGATGAAGGCGATGGCCGCGAGGAACGTCACCGTGAAGCAGAGCGCCACGATCCTCTCGGCCTTGCGCGCCTTCTGCTCGTCCTGGAACGTCACGCCGGAGATCTCGGAGGTCTCGGCCTCGCGCGGCTCCGCTGACTCCCCGTGGCCGAGCAGCGAGGTGCCCGCCGCTGGGGTGCCGATGACGCGCTTGGGAACGCGCTCGTCGACCTGCTCGTTCTCGTGCTCGTTGTCTGTCATGACTTCTGTCGCTTCTTCGCGGTGATCCAGATGGCGGCCAGTGCAAGCGCGGCGATGCCCACGACGAACGCTACGAGACCCTCGGTCACGGGGCCGATGCGGCCCAGCCCGAAGCCTCCCGGGTCCTTCTGCGCGCGGACCTCGGTGATGTAGGCGATCATGTCGCGCTTCTCTTCGGGGGTGATCGTCGTGTCGTTGAAGACCGGCATGGCCTGCGGGCCGGTCACCATCGCCTCGTAGATCTGCTCGGGCGTGGCGTCGTTGAGGTTGGGGGCGTACTTGCCCCGCGTGAGCGCGCCACCGGCGCCCGCCCAGTTGTGGCACTGGATGCAGTTGGCGCGGAACAGCTGGCCACCCTTGCCGGCGTCACCCTTGGCGGGGTCGACCTGGTCCTTGGTGGGCACCGTCGGGCCACCGCCGAGCGACTGCACGTAGGCCGAGAGCTGCTTGATCTTCTCCGGGGTGACCCAGGCGGCCATCGGCTTGCGCGGCATCTGGGCGCCCGGGTTGGCGGCGGGCATGCGGCCCGTGCTCACCTGGAAGTCGACCGCGGCCGCGCCCACGCCGATCAGCGTGGGACCGGTCGAGGTGCCCTCCGCGTTCAGGCCGTGGCAGCTGGCGCAGTGAACCTGGAACAGGCTCTTACCGGCCGCGACGTCGTCGACCTTGCCGGACGCGAGGGCCGCGTCGGCGGGCTTGCTCGCCTGCACGAAGGCGGCGTATACCATCCCGACCAGCGCCAACGCCAAAATCAGGACGGCGTATCTCGCGAGGGGATGCCGCCGCCACGCGGTGGTCCTAATCACAGAGATCCCGTTCCTTAACGAATGATGTAGATGGTCGCGAAAAGACCGATCCAGACGACGTCGACGAAGTGCCAGTAGTAGGACACGACGATCGCGCTGGTGGCCTGCTCATGCGTGAAGCGCTTCGCGGCGTACGTGCGTCCCAGCATGAACAGGAACGCGATCAGGCCACCGGTCACGTGCAGGCCGTGGAAGCCCGTCGTCAGGTAGAACACCGAGGTGTAGGCGTTAGCGGACAGGGTCGCGCCCTCGCTCGCCAGCTCCATGTACTCGTACAGCTGACCGGCGACGAAGACGGCGCCCATCAGGAAGCTGACGATGTACCAGAAGCGCAGCTTGCCGACCTGCCCCTTCTCCGCGGCCCACACGCCGAGCTGGCACGTCACACTCGACAGCACCAGGATGATCGTGTTGACCGTCGCGAACGGGATGTTCAGGTGAGCGGCACCCTCGGCTGAGGCCCCCTCACGCAGCATTGCGGGGCCCCACTCGAAGCCGTTGCCGAGGCTCACCGACCGGATGGTGAAGTACATCGCGAACAGCGCCGCGAAGAACATGAGCTCAGAGGACAGCCACACGATCGTCCCGACGCTGACCAGGTTGGGTCTGCGGGACGAGTGTGCTGTCGTCGTCGAAGTTATTGCGGATGCTGTCGCCACGAGCAGCATTATTGCGGCTCCAGTGGTCGGTCCGGCGCACGACCCCCCGTTAGCGGGCGGCGGCAGGGCGGCGACCTGCGATAATCAGGATGAAAGCCCTGCTGGGGACGGTGGCCTGGGACTCCGCGCCACCGCACCGGTACGATCCCAGTTGACCATACCGCTTCGACCGATAGCGAGCGCGACCGTGAGCACCGACGACACGATGAGGGTCCTCGTCTACAGCGACGACGCCGCCACCCGCGAGGAGGTACGGCTGGCCCTCGGCCGGCGCCCGGCGGCCGACGTCCCGCTCGTGGAGATCGTCGAATGCGCCACCGAGCCCAAGGCGCACCAGTGGCTCGGCTCCGGCGAGATCGACGTGGCCGTGCTCGACGGCGAGACCCAGCCCGCCGGCGGCATGGGCGTGTGCCGGCAGGCCAAGGACGAGGTCTACGACTGCCCGCCGATCTGCCTGATCGTCGCCCGTCGCGACGACCGGTGGCTGGCCGAGTGGTCCAGGGCCGACGCCGTCGTTCCGCAGCCGCTGGAGCCGATGGTGCTGGCCGACACCGTCGCCGACCTCATGCGCCGCCGCTCCTCGACCCGACTCAACGCGAAGTAGGTGCCCTCCGTGGATGCCCGGACGACCTGGCCTGCCCTGCTGTCGGCACTCCTCGCCGGCGAGCATCTCACCGCCGACGAGACCGCCTGGGCGATGCGGGAGATCATGTCCGGCTCCGCGACCCCCGCGCAGATCGCCGGCTTCGCCGTCGCGCTGCGCGCCAAGGGCGAGACCGTGGCCGAGGTGGTGGGCCTGGCCCGCACCATGCTGGAGCTGGCCACACCGCTGAGCGTGCCGGGCCCGGTCGTCGACGTGGTCGGCACCGGCGGCGACCGGGCGCACACGGTCAACGTCTCCACCATGGCCGCCATCGTCGCCGCGGCGGCGGGCGCGCGGGTGGTCAAGCACGGCAACCGGGCGGCCTCCTCCTCGTGCGGCGCCGCCGACGTCCTGGAGCACCTGGGCATCCGGCTCGACCTGACACCCGAGCAGACCGCGCGGGTGGCGCGGGAGGCGGGCATCGCGTTCTGCTTCGCCCCCGTCTACCATCCCGCGCTGCGCTTCGCCGGCCCGCCGCGCAAGGAGATCGGCGTCCCGACCGTCTTCAACTTCCTCGGCCCGCTCACCAACCCGGCCCGTCCCGCCGCGCAGGCCATCGGCGTCTACGACGCCGCCATGCTGCCGGTGCTCGCGGGCGTCTTCGCCGAGCGCGGCGTGTCGGCGCTGGTCTTCCGCGGCGACGACGGCCTCGACGAGCTCACCATCGCGACCACCTCCACGGTGTGGACGGTCCGGGACGGCGCCGCCACGCAGACCGTCTTCGACCCGGCGGTGCTCGGCATCCCGCGCGCCGACGCCGGGGCGCTGCGCGGCGGCGACGTCGCCTTCAACGCCCAGGCGGTGCGTGACCTGGTGGCCGGCCGGCCGGGGCCGGTGCGCGACGCGGTCCTGCTCAACACCGCCGCCGCCCTGGTCGCCCTCGACGGCCCGGCCGACGACCTCGACTCCGCCATGATCGACGCGTACGCGCGGGCGGTCCAGGCCGTCGACTCGGGCCGCGCCGCCGCCACCCTGGACCGCTGGGTCGAGGTCAGCAGCGCCGTCTCCTGACCGGGTCCCGCCGGCGTCGCTCCAGGAGCGTCGGGGACGGCCGGGCCGCCGTCCCCGCGACGCGGGGGCGGGCGGCACGGCCGGGGCCGTGAGGAGGCGCGCTGGAGGCGTCCCGGGGCCCGGCCGCCCGTCGAGGGGCGGTCAGATGTCCATCGGGAGGGTCGGGCCGTCCTTGGTGGAGCTCCACCGGAGCCACTGCTTCCAGTTCTCCTGCCAGTGCCCCCACCCGTTGGTGGGCTCCAGTTCCCGGGGCGTGCCGGTGATGATGATCGGGTCACCGATGAGCGTGTTGTCGATGAACCACTTCGCGTTGGTCGGGCTGACGTTCACGCAGCCGTGGCTGACGTTGGAGTTGCCCTGCGACCCCACCGACCAGGGCGCGCTGTGCACGTACTCGCCGCTGTTGGAGATCCGCACCGTGTTGTACACCGTCAGCCGGTAGTAGCCGGCCTGGCCGGGGCCGATGCCGGGCGAGGTCATGATGGTGACGGGCTCGCGGGACATGGCCAGGTGCACGCCGGAGGTCGTGTAGTACTTCCAGACGCCGCCCTTGCCGGCGCTCATCGGCATGGAGCGGACCTTCTTGCCGTCCCGGACGACGTGCAGCACGTGCTCCTGGGTGCTGCCCTTGGTGATCTGCGAACGGCCGATCCTGAAGTCGAGCGTCACGTCACGCTTGCCGTACATGCCCTCGCCGCCGCGCACGCCGGCCAGGCGGGCCTCCAGGCGGACGCTGGTGCGGGCGGGCCAGTACTTCTCGGGCCGGAAGTCGACGTGCTGGTCGTCGAACCAGTGCCAGGCTCCGTTCACCGGCTTGGAGGTGCGGACGATGAGGTTGCGCTCGACGGAGACGCGGTCGGTGACGGGCTGGTCGAAGGCGATCATGATGGGCATGCCGACGCCGACGGTCAGGCCGGTGTAGTCCTTGCTGGGGGTGAGCTGCTCGATGTCGAAGGTCTTGGTCGCCTTCACGGTCGAGAAGGTGCTGGTGGTCCGCTTCTCCCTGCCGTCGGGGTTCACGGCGACCGAGGTGACCGTGTAGGCGGCGCCGGGCCTGGCGGTGCGGTTGCTGCGCCAGCGGGTGCCGTCGGCGCTGATCCGGCCCGGCAGCTCGCCCTGCTTGCCGGTGACGCGGACGCTCCTGAGCGTGCCGCCCTGCGCCGCGACGACCACCGTCTCGTCCGTGGGGACGTTCCCGGACCTGTCGAGGGGGGTGACGCTCACCGTGACGTCGGGCGCCGCCTGCGGTGCGGCGGCCCGCTCCCGCGACCCGTCCTCGGCGCACGCCACCAGCAGAGACAGGGCCAGCAGGCCGGCACAACCAACAGCAAGGCGCCCCACGAGTACTCCCCCGTCCCGTTCGGTCCCTTCGCCTGCCTATTACCCAGCGTGATGCATTCGTCACAGCGGCGGCGCGTAAAGGGCGGCAAAAAGCGGGCGCCCTCCCCGAGGGAGGACGCCCGCTCGGCAGCCGTGGATCAGTGGGAGAAGTTGCCCCGGTAGTACTGGAACACGAACCCGATCATGGCCATGATCACCATGAACACGCCGATCAGGAACATCCAGAGGCCGATCACGAACCCGGCGAAGGCGAACGCCGCCGCCAGGCAGAGGAACAGCGGCCACCAGCTGCTCGGGCTGAAGAAGCCCAGCTCGCCGGCGCCGTCGCTGATCTCGGCCTGCTTGTCGTCCTCCGGCTGATTGCCGATGCGCCGGGCCGTGAACATCAGGTAGTAGCCCACCATGAAGGCGAAGCCGACCGAGATGGCCATGGCCGTGGTGCCGACGGGCTCACCGACACCGGTCTCCGCCTTGGTCCAGAACCAGTAGGCGATGTCGACGGCGGCGAAGAACAGGCCGCACAGCAGGAACAGCCAACCCTGGACCTTCATCGGGCCTCGACCTCCTGGGCGGACTTGGCGGACACGTGCGGGTAGCGCATGTCGAACGCGGGGCGCTCGGACCGGATGCGCGGCAGCGAGGTGAAGTTGTGGCGCGGCGGCGGGCAGGACGTCGCCCACTCGAGCGAGCCGCCGAAGCCCCACGGGTCGTCGACGGTGACCTTGGGCGCGGTGCGCCAGGTCTTCCAGACGTTGTAGAAGAACGGCAGCGTCGAGGCGCCGAGCACGAACGCGCCCACCGAGGAGATCATGTTGAGGTCGGTGAACCCGTCGATCTCGCTGTAGTCGGCGTAGCGGCGCGGGAAGCCCAGCACGCCCAGCCAGTGCTGGACCAGGAACGTGGTGTGGAAGCCGATGAACAGCAGCCAGAACTGGATCTTGCCGAGCCGGTCGTCGAGCATCTTGCCGGTGAACTTGGGCCACCAGAAGTAGAAGCCCGCGAACATCGCGAACACCACGGTGCCGAAGACCACGTAGTGGAAGTGGGCGACGACGAAGTAGGTGTCGCTGATGTGGAAGTCGAGCGGCGGCGAGGCCAGGATGACACCGGTGAGACCACCGAGGAGGAAGGTGATCAGGAAGCCGATCGAGTAGAGCATCGGCGACTCGAAGCTCAGGTGGCCCCGCCACATGGTGCCGATCCAGTTGAAGAACTTCACGCCCGTCGGCACCGCGATGAGGAACGTCATGAACGAGAAGAACGGCAGCAGGACCTGCCCGGTGGGGAACATGTGGTGCGCCCACACCGTGATCGACAGACCGGCGATGGAGATGGTCGCGGCGACGAGGCTGATGTAACCGAAGATCGGCTTACGGCTGAAGACCGGCAGGATCTCGGTGACGATGCCGAAGAACGGCAGCGCGATGATGTACACCTCGGGGTGGCCGAAGAACCAGAACAGGTGCTGCCACAGCATCGGCCCGCCGTTGTCCATGGCGAAGATCTGGGTGCCGAGCTTGCGGTCCGACTCCAGGGCGAGCAGCGCGGCGGCCAGCACCGGGAAGGCCATCAGCACGAGCATGCTGGTGAGCAGGATGTTCCAGGTGAAGATCGGCATCCGGAACATGGTCATGCCCGGCGCGCGCATGCAGATGATCGTGGTGATGAAGTTGACCGAGCCGAGGATCGTGCCCAGGCCCGACAGCGCCAGACCCATGATCCACAGGTCGGGGCCGATGCCCGGCGAGTAGATCGCGTTGGACAGCGGCGTGTAGGCGAACCAGCCGAAGGAGGCCGCTCCGCCGGGGGTGAAGAAGCCCGCCACGGCGATGGTGCTGCCGAACAGGTAGAGCCAGTAGCTCACCATGTTGAGGCGGGGGAAGGCCACGTCGGGGGCGCCGATCTGCAGCGGCATCAGCTCGTTGGCGAAGCCGGCGAACAGCGGCGTCGCGAACATCAGCAGCATGATCGTGCCGTGCATGGTGAACAGCTGGTTGAACTGCTCGTTGGTGGTGAACTGCAGTTCGGGCTGCATCAGCTCGGCCCGCATCACCAGCGCCATGACGCCGCCGATGAGGAAGAAAGCGAACGACGTGATCAGGTAGAGGTGTCCGATGATCTTGTGATCGGTGGAGGACAGCCACTTGGCGATCACCCGGCCCTTGGGAGTGGGCCGGACGGGGGTCACGAGGGGTTCTTGGATGGCGGTCACTGGGCACTCCCAGCCTGGGTCGCGATGTACTGGTCGTACTCAGCCTGCGTGACGAGCTTCACGCTGAAGAGCATGCGGCTGTGGTCGACGCCGCACAGCTCGGCGCAGCGGCCGGCGTAGACGCCGGGCTTGTCCAGCGTGGTGATCTGGAACTTGCGCCCCTTGTTGCCCTCGGGGATGCCGGGGATGACGTCGCGCTTGAAGTTGAAGGCCGGCACCCAGAAGGAGTGGATGACGTCCGGCGACTCCAGGTCGAACTCCACCCGCTTCTTGACCGGCAGGACGAGCTGCGGCCCCTCGCGGTAGTCGCTGACCGGCTTGCCGACGACCTGGGGGAGCGTCTTGCCGTCGACCGTCGAGGTGAAGCGCCAGCTCCACTGGAACGCCTCGACCCTGACCTTCACGTCCGGGTTGGCGGGCAGCGCCTCCAGGGTCCGGCTGTCACGCGCGGTGAAGAAGAAGAACACCGACACCATGACGAGCGGGATGACGGTGTAGAGGATCTCGATCGGCAGGTTGTAGCGCACCTGGGGCGGGAGCTCGGCCTTGGCCCGGCTCTTGCGGTGGAACAGGCACGCCCACACGATCAGGAAGATGACGACGGCGCCCGTGGCGAGCGCAGCGATCCAGGCCCCGTTCCAGAGGCTCGCGATCGTGTCGCTCTGGGAGGTGATGCCCTCCGGCAGGAGGCCACGAGACCAGTCGGCCTTGGGAACGTCATTAGCACACGCCGTAGCGGAGGCCAGCAGCAACGCCAAAACGGCGGCGCGCGGCACCCCGCGCCGGGCCAACGAACGCCGTGTCGAACGGCGAGTCGGACTCACGGATCGCCTACCCCACAGATAGAGCCCAAGAGCCACTCTTGGGCGCTCGTATTTCCATATGCACAGCTGATTGCAGACACATTAGCGTGCAGGGGCCTCGCCCTCCCGCGCGCCCCCTCGGTGCGCCGCCCGGTGCCGCGCCGCGAGCGCCGTGCCCCGGGTGGGACGATGGGTCTCGTGGCGTACTTCGACGCGGCCTCCACCGAGCCGCTGCACCCCCAGGCGCGCGAGGCGCTCCTGACGGCGATCGACGCCGGCTGGGCCGACCCCGCGAGGCTCTACAACCAGGCCCGCCGCGCCCACCTGCTCCTGGAGCAGGCCCGCGCGGAGGTGGCCGAGGCGCTCGGCGCGCGGCCCGACGAGGTCTCGTTCGCCTCCTCGGGGACGCAGGCCGTGCATCTCGGCATGCTCGGCACCCTACACGGCAGGCGGAGGGCCGGGCGCCATCTCGTCACGGGCGCGGTCGAGCATTCCAGCGTGCTGCACGCCGCGCAGGCGCACGAGCGCGGCGGCGGCACCGTCGAGACGGTGGGCGTGAGCCTGACCGGACGGGTCGACCCCGACGCCTTCGCGGCGGCCGTGGCGCGGGAGGGCGTGGCGCTGGCGTGCCTGCAGACCGCCAACCACGAGGTGGGCACGCTGCAGCCGGTGGAGGAGGCGGCCGAGGCGTGCCGGCGGCACGGCGTCCCCCTGTTCGTGGACGCGGCGCAGACGGCGGGCCGGCTGCCGGTCCCGGCGGGCTGGTCGGTGCTGGCGGCCAGCGCCCACAAGTGGGGCGGGCCGGCCGGGGTGGGGGTGCTGGCGGTGCGCAAGGGCACCCGGTTCCGGTCGTTCCTGCCGGAGGACGAGCGGGAGCGCCGGCGCGTCCCCGGTTTCGAGAACGTGCCCGCGATCGTGGCGGCCGCCGCCGCGCTGCGCGCCGTGACGGCCGAGGCCGAGACCGAGCGGGCGCGCCTGTCGGCGCTGGTCGACCGGATCAGGGAGACGGTCCCGAAGGTCGTGCCGGACGTGGAGGTGATCGGCGAGCCGGTCGAGCGGGCCCCGCACATCGTGACGTTCTCCTGCCTGTACGTCGACGGCGAGGCGCTGCTCACCGAACTCGACAGGGCCGGCTTCGCCGTGTCGTCCGGAAGTTCGTGCACCGCTAGTACGCTTCGTCCATCGCACGTCCTGGAGGCGATGGGCGTGCTGACGCATGGGAATGTCCGGGTCTCGCTGCCCAGGGGCGCCTCGGCGGCGGAGGTCGACAGGTTTCTCGCCGTGCTGCCCGACGTGGTGCGCCGGATCCGCCAGGACGCAGGAGTCGCATGACCGACGTTACTCAGCCCGCACTGACGATCGACGCGCTCGGCAAGAAGTGCCCGATCCCGATCATCATGCTCGCCGAGCAGATCAACTACGTGCCCCTCAACGCCGTGGTGGCCGTGCTGGCCGACGACCCGGCGGCCTACACCGACGTGCCGGCCTGGTGCCGGCTGAAGTCGCACCGCCACGTGGGCTCGTACGAGCTGCCCGAGGGCGGGTGGGCGATCCACGTACGACGGAACTACTGACGGGCGATATGTCGGACATGTGGCATTGTGTCCGATCTGGGTAAGGGGTCCTGCGGACCATCGCCGACCTTCCGGGAGGACAGCCATGACCGCAGGACATCCGCACGAGACCGCCCGTGACGTCATGCATCCGGGCGCCACGTGCCTGCCGGAGCACGAGACCCTCGACCGGGCCGCCCAGATGATGCGCGACCACGGCGTCGGCGCGCTGCCCGTGTGCGGCGGGGACGACCGCATCATGGGCATCATCACCGACCGCGACATCGTGACCAGGTGCGTGGCCCAGGGGCACGACCCCGCCTCGATCCGCGCGGCCGACCTCGTGACCGGGCTGGTGTCGGTGACTCCCGACACCCCGATCCAGGAGGCCCTCGACCAGATGGAGCGGCACCAGATCAAGCGGCTGCCCGTCGTCGAGTCCGACCACGTCGTGGGCATGATCAGCGAGGCGGACCTGGCCAGACACCTGCCTGACGACCAGCTCGCCGACTTCGTCCACCGCGTCTACGCGAGGGGCTGACCGCTCAGGTCGACCGGGCCGAGCCCCGCCGGCTCACCGTCCCCGCCGCGCACCGGCGCACGGCGGGGACGCTCACGTCCAGGGGGTCGGGACCGCCGGGACCGCCGGTCAGGGGTGGTGGCAGCGGACGTGCGCGCCGACCTCGGAGGCCGGGCCGGCCCCGTACGCGGCGGCGAACCGCTCCAGGAAGACCTTCTGCCCCAGCTCGTACTCCTGGCCGCCGACGCGCTCCAGCACGTGGGTGGCGGTGAGGTTGCCGATCTGGCCGCACCGCTCCAGCGACAGGCCCCACGCGAGCCCGGCGAGGAACCCGGCGCGGAAGGCGTCACCGACGCCGGTGGGGTCGGCCTTGCCCAGCTCGGGGGCGGGGGCCACGTGGATGGCCGGCTCACCCTTGCGGTCGATGACGGCGCCCTTGGGGCCGAGCGTGGTGACGCGGACGCCGACCCGGTCGAGGATCTGCTCGTCGGACCAGCCGGTCTTCTGCTCGATGAGCCCCTTCTCGTAGTCGTTGGAGAACAGGTAGGCGGCGCCGTCGACCAGCTCGCGGATCTGCTCGTCGGCCATGCGGGCGAGCTGCTGGGACGGGTCGGCGGCGAACGGGATGCCGCGCTGGCGGCACTCGTCGGTGTGGCGCAGCATCGCGTCGGGGTCGTTGGGGCTGATCAGCACCAGGTCGAGACCGCCCACGCGGTCGGCGACCGGCTGCAGCTCGATGAGCCGCGCCTCGGCCATCGCCCCGGTGTAGAAGGAGGCGATCTGGTTGTGGTGCTCGTCGGTGGTGCACAGGAAGCGGGCCGTGTGGTGGTGCTCCGAGACGTGCACGGACCCGCAGTCGACGCCGTGGCGCTCCAGCCAGGAGCGGTAGTCGGCGAAGTCGCCGCCCACCGCGCCGACGAGGATCGGCGCCAGGCCGAGACACCCCATCCCGAACGAGATGTTGGCCGCACACCCCCCGCGACGGATCTGCAGATCGTCGACCAGGAAGGAGAGCGACACCCGGTCGAGCTGCTCGGCGATGAGCTGATCGCCGAAGCTGCCTGGGAAGGTCATCAGTTGGTCTGTCGCGATGGAGCCGGTCACGGCGATGCGCACGGGATTCTTCTTCCTCGTTGTCAGCAGGCCAAAATGGGCCCCCCGAGAATACGCGAAGGTCCCGCGCGCACAAAGGCGGGCGGGACCGTGCGGCACCGCGAAGGTGACGGCCTGTCAGACGCCTAGTTGAAGGAGTCGCCGCAGGCGCACGAACCGGTGGCGTTGGGGTTGTCGATGGTGAACCCCTGCTTCTCGATCGTGTCGACGAAGTCGATGGACGCACCCATGAGGTAGGGGGCGCTCATCCTGTCGGTGACCACGCTCACGCCACCGAAGTCCGACACCACGTCGCCGTCCATCGAACGGTCGTCGAAGAAGAGCTGGTAGCGCAGCCCGGAGCAGCCGCCCGGCTGCACGGCCACGCGCAGCTGCAGGCCTTCCTCGCCCTGCTGCTCGAGCAGGCTCTTGACCTTGGCGGCGGCCGCGTCAGTCAGGATCAGGCCCTGCGCTGTGGTCTCGCTGCTCTCAACCGTCATCTGCTGACTCCCTAACCCGGCTGTCTGTTTCTGACGTCCTACCTAGACGCTACCAACTCCCATCGGGTGCCCGACATTCCCGGGCCGCCTCACCCCGGAACGGAACACCCCGGACCATGTGCCATGATGAGTATCGTCACTTAGACGATAAGGGGGTGTGGCCATGGCCACCCAGACTGGACTGCCGCTCTTCGTCCTCGGCCAGGGAGCCGATCCGCACGCCGAGCGGGGCGTTGACTGTCCGGGCGAGCTGCCGCCCGCCTCCGACCCCGACCTGGTGGAACGGGCCCGCCGGGCCAAGGAGGCGCTCGGCGACCGCCTGTTCGTGCTGGGCCACCACTACCAGCGTGACGAGGTGATCCAGTTCGCCGACGTGACCGGCGACTCGTTCAAGCTGGCACGGCTGGCCGCGGCGCGGCCGGAGGCCGAGTACATCGTCTTCTGCGGCGTGCACTTCATGGCCGAGTCGGCCGACATCCTGACCGGCGACTCGCAGAAGGTGGTGCTCCCGGACCTGGCGGCCGGCTGCTCGATGGCCGACATGGCCACGTTCGACCAGGTCGAGGAGTGCTGGGAGGCGCTGGAGGACGCCGGCCTGGCCGGCGAGGTGATCCCGGTCACGTACATGAACTCCAGCGCCGACATCAAGGCCTTCTGCGGCCGCAACGGCGGCGCGGTGTGCACCTCCTCCAACGCCCGGCGGGCCCTGGAGTGGGCGTTCGACCGGGCCGGCAAGGTGCTGTTCCTGCCCGACCAGCACCTGGGCCGCAACACGGCGGTCCTGGAGATGGGCATGTCGCTCGACGACTGCGTCGTGTGGAACCCGCACCGCCCGAACGGCGGCCTGACCCGTGAGCAGTTGGAGCGGGCCAGGATGATCCTGTGGAAGGGGCACTGCTCGGTGCACGGCCGGTTCACGGCCGAGTCGGTCGACGACGTGCGGCGGCGCATCCCCGGCGTGAACGTGCTCGTCCACCCCGAGTGCCGGCACGAGGTGGTGCTGAAAGCCGACCAGGTCGGCTCCACCGAGTACATCATCAAGGCGCTGGAGGCCGCGCCCGCCGGGTCGAGCTGGGCCATCGGCACCGAGCTCAACCTGGTCAAGCGGCTGGGGCAGATGTTCCCCGACAAGAACGTGTCGTTCCTCGACCGCACGGTCTGCTACTGCTCCACCATGAACCGGATCGACCTGCCGCACCTGGTGTGGGCGCTGGAGTCGCTGGCGCTGGGCGACGTGGTCAACCAGATCACGGTGGACGACGACACGGCCCACTGGGCCCGGGTGGCCCTCGACCGCATGCTGGCGCTGCCGTAGCCACACCGCCACGCCGCCTCGGCGGGTTCAGCCGCCGAAGGCGTAGACGACCCGGACGCCGACCGTGAGGGCCTGGCGTCCGGGGCTGACCGACCCGGCGTCCTCGGCGGCCATGGTGGCGAACCCCAGCGGCCGCGGGCCGTCCCAGGGCTCCTCGGAGACGGAGACGACCGGGCCGAGGGGCCGCCCGGCCAGCCGGGCGTACTGGCCGGCCTTCGCGGCGGCGTCGGCGAACGCCCGGGCGCGGGCGGCGGCGAGCGCCTCGGCGGGGTCCGACAGCTCGAACGCCACCCCGCCGAGCCGCGCCTCCTCCCCCACCCCGGCCACCGCGTCGATGACCCCGTCCGCCCGGCCCAGGTCGCGGACCACGGCCTCGACGCCCTGGGCCGCCCGGTAGGCCGCCACCTTGGGGTAGGCGTCGTACTCCGGCCCCAGGGACAGCTCCGTGGTGCGCACGTCCTCCTCGGCGACGCCCGCCTGCCGCAGCGCGCCCGCCAGGCGGGAGGCCGCGGCCCTGACCTCGGCGAACGCCTCGGCCGCCGAAGCTCTGCGCACCTCGACGCCCGCGCTCAGCCGCATGACGTCGGGGACCGCGTCCACCGAGCCCTCACCGGCGACGACGATCTGCTCGTGTTCGATGCTCACGTGCACCCCTCCGGGATCGTAGGTCGGCCGCCGCGCCTGCAACGGCGTGCCGCGACTGAAGCGGAGACCCGTCTCAGCATTCCCGCCCCCACTTTCGGCGCCTTCGCCGCCATTGTGGCGGTTCGTGGGTGACGCGTCAGCACCTCACCCGCCCGTTCCCGCCCGTTCCCACCCGTTCCCGCCCGTTCCGCCCGTCGCCCAGTCACCTGGCGTCACCTCACGTCATCTCGCGCCACCTCGCGGCACCTCGCGCCACCTCGCGGCCGAGCCGTCAGACGGCGTCGGCGATGGCTCGCGGGTCGTGGAGATGGACGTGCCGGCCGCAGCCGGGCAACCGGACCAGTTTGGCGTCCAGCAGTCCCGCCACCCGCCGCCCGCAGCGGCTCCCGGTCCCTGAGCTGATCACCGTCACCGGGACGTCGGGCAGCGGGTGCGCGGCCCTGATGCGCCGCAGGTCGGCAGCCATGTCGGGGCGGGCCAGCCACTCCCCCGCCACGGCGGCCGGCACCCGGCCGCGACGGTAGACGCCGTACACGTCGGACAGCCCGGTGAGCAGCCGGTGCGCGGCCGGCCCGGTCAGCCGCGCCAGCGCGGTGGCCCCCCAGGTGGCCCCGAGCGCCGGCATCCAGTCCCCGAGCACCCGCCCCATCGCCGGCCCGCCGGCCCGGCCTGCGCCGGCCACCCGCCGACCGGCCCCGGAACCTCCCGACCCCGGCCGGGCCGACGCCCGCCCACCTGACACCCGCCCACCTGACACCCGCCAACCCGGCGCCCGCCCACCTGACACCCACCCGCCCGCCGCCCGGCCACCTGGCATCCACTCTCCGGACGCCCGGCCACCTGACACCCGCCCACCGCCCGCGTGCTCCCCCGCCGCGCGCCCGCCCGACACGCCTCCCGACTCAGAACGGCCGGGCAGGACCCCCCCGGACGGCACCTCCTGAGACGCGATCCCCCCGGGCGGGTTCTCCCGGGAGGGGACCCCGTCCGGTCCGGGACCGCCGGAGACGGTCCCGGCGGGCGCGGGGCTGTTCGACGCGAGCTCCCCCGGCCCGGGACGGCACAGCGTGTGCGCGCGCCGTCGCAGGCCCCGCTCGCAGGCGGGATCGACCAGGACGAGCCCCGACACGCGCAACGGGTGCAGCCGGGCGAACGCCTCCGCGTGCCAGGCGGCCACCGAACCGGCCACGACCGTCACCCGCTGGGGATGCGGCGGAGCCAGGGCCGCCAGCCGGGCGGCCTCGCCGTACAGGGTGGGCGGCACGGACGAGGCGGGGCTGAGACCGAGGCCGGGCCGGTCGAAACGGGTGACCCGGTGCCCGCGGGCGAGTTCGCGGGCCACCAGGTCCCAGTGGAACCAGGCGCCGCCCGGCCCCGCGGTGACGAGCACGGCCGGTCCCGCACCCTCGGCGAGCACGTGCTGGCGCCGCGGCCGGCGCGCGGGCGGTTCGGCAATGAGCAGCCGCAGGGCCACGTACACCAGCCAGGTGGCGACCAGCAGCACCTGGACCCGCTGGGCGGCGCCGGCCAGCCGGCCGGCGAGGGCGGCGGCGAGCGTCAGCGCGGTGACGACGAAGGTGACGCCTGTGATCAGCGTGGCGCCCCACGCGCGCCAGCGGCGGGTCAGCGCCCCCATCGCGGCCAGCACGGCGGCCGACGACAGCGCCGCGGCGGCCACGTGCGCGTGGTGCGACGACGACAGCGGCCCGCGCCCGCAGCCGGGGTCGCTGAGCACCGCGCAGTCGTACGGGAACGCGCTCCCGAGGACGGCGAACGCACCGAAGGCCGCCATCGCCAGCCAGCCGGCCCACTGCCGCCGGGCTCTCGGCAGCACCGCCACCCCGGCCAGGCAGGCGAGCCCCGCCAGCGCGTCGGTCGTCCGGAACAGCCGGCTCCACGGCTGGTCGAGGGCGGCCAGTTCGCCGACGTAGCCGTCGGTCCTGTCGACGGCCGGCGTGGTGAACTGACCGGTCACCCACGCGCAGGACAGCACGGCCGCCACGATGAACGCGGAGGCGGCGAGCACCACGAGTCTTCGCTCCACGTGGTCATTAGACCACTTAACGTGACTAGAGCCCTGGGGCACCCCAGACCGGGAACCATCTGCCGAGATCCGGCTCGATGGGGAGTTCTCCCGCCAGGACGCCGCGCACCTGGAGTTCGAGGGCGTTGTCCCGCCGCTCATCGCCGAGCGGGGCGAACGGGTAGAAGCTGCCCCGCTTGTAGAGGTAGACGACGGCCAGCCGCCGGTCCCGGGCCGGATCGGCGAAGGACACCAGGGAGCACAGCAGCGACGGGCCGAACCCGGCGCCTTCCAGGGTGGAATTGACGGCGTGCAGCTCGGTCACCAGGTCGGCGGACGCCTCGGGCGGGCGGCGCACCAGCAGCCACGTGTAGCCGTAGCCGTCGGCCGACTCCTCCACCCGGTCACCGAGCAGGGCTCTGGCGTCGCGCTCGGCGGCGGCGAACGCGGCCCCCTCCGCCGCGCGGAACGCGACGGAGCCCAGCCCGGTCGGCTCCAGGCCGGTGGCCGCGCGCAGCGTCACCGCGGCCGACGGGAGCGCGAACAGCGCGTCGAGGTCGGGCGGGGCCGGCTTCGACCGGCCGAGGATGGCGTCCAGCCAGCCCACGGTCAGCCCCTCCCGAGCTGGGCGGAGATCGCGGCGAGCTGCTGCAGGCGACGCTCCAGCGGCGGATGGGTGGCGAAGAGAGCGGCCAGCCCGGCGCCCGAGGCGAGCGCCGGGGCGAAGTAGAAGGCGTTGAACGGCTCGGCCTCGCGCAGGTCGCGCGTCGGGATGCGGGCCATCTCACCGCTGATCTTCGTCAGCGCGGCTGCCAGCGCCGACGGCTGCTGGGTGAGCAGGGCGCCCGCCCGGTCGGCGGCCAGCTCGCGGTAGCGCGACAGGGCGCGGGTCAGCAGGAAGCTGACGGCGTACACGAGGACGGACACCAGCATGATGATCAGCCCGATCGGCAGTCCGCCCTGGCCGTTGGAGCGGCGCGCGCCGAACCCCGAGTAGAGGGCGACTCTCGTCATCAGCCCGGCGACGAGGCCGAGGAAGGAGGCGATCGTCATGACGGCCACGTCGCGGTGGGCGATGTGCGAGAGCTCGTGGGCCAGCACTCCTTCGAGCTCTCGCCGGTCGAGGCGGCGCAGGAGGCCGGTGGTCACGCACACCACGGCGTGCCTCCGGTCGCGGCCGGTGGCGAACGCGTTGGGGACGTCGGAGACGGCGATCGCCACCCGCGGCTTGGGCATGTCGGCCAGTGCACACAGGCGGTCGACGACCCCGTGCAGCTCGGGCGCCTCCTCGGGCGTCACCTCCCGGCCGCCCATCCCGTACAGGGCGATGCGGTCGGACAGGAAGTACTGGGCCGCCAGCAGGCCCCCGGCGATCAGCAGCACGGTCAGCGCCCGCACCCCGAGGGCGACGAGGACGCCGACGAACACCACGTACAGCAGCCCGAGCAGGAACATCGTCACGACCATGCGACGGGTCAGGCCGCGGTCGGCCGCGAACCGCGTGGCCACGGGTCAGCCCGGGATGAGGCCCTGGTCGCCCAGCATCTCCCGGACCTCCTCGATCGAGGCGTCCGCGGGGGGAAGGATCAGCTCTGACGGCTCAAGGCTGTCGTCGGGAAGCGACTTGCCCACGTGGCGCACCTTGTCGAGCAGCGCGTGCAGCTTGACCCGGAACTCCGCCTCGTCGTCGGCCTCGATGGCCGACTCCAGCTCGCCGTCCAGCTCGTTGAGCAGGGCGATGTCGTCGGGCGAGATCTGCACCTGGCCCTCGCCCATGATGCGGATGATCATGCGCTCTCCCCGGGCTGGCGGAACTGCTGCGTCTGCGGCTGCTGCTGGGGCTGCGGCTGGGCCTGCTGCTGGGGCTGCGCCTGCTGCTGGCCCTGCTCGATGGCGCTCTGCGGGGCCGGGCCCTGGCCGAGCTCGGCCTTCATGCGGGCCAGCTCCAGCTCGACGTCCATGCCGCCGCCCATGCGGTCGAGCTCGGCCTGGATGTCGTCGCCGCGGGTGCCGCTGTAGTCGTCGAGCGCGCCGCTGGCGAGCAGCTCGTCGATGGCCCCGGCGCGCGCCTGCATCTGCGCGGTCTTGTCCTCGGCGCGCTGGACGGCCAGGCCGACGTCGCCCATCTCCTCGGAGATGCCGGAGAACGCCTCGTTGATGCGCGTCTGCGCCTCGGCGGCGGTGTAGGTGGCCTTGATGGTCTCCTTCTTGGTGCGGAAGGCGTCGACCTTGGCCTGCAGCCGCTGGGAGGCCGTGGTGAGCTTCTCCTCCTCGGCCTGCAGGTTGTCGTGCTGCACCTTGAGGTCGGCCATCTGGGTCTGCAAGTTGGAGCGGCGCTGCAACGCCTCGCGGGCCAGGTCCTCGCGGCCCACCGACAACGCCTTGCGGCCCTGCTCCTCATAACGCTTGGCCTGCTGCTCCAGGCCGTTGATCTGCAGCTCGACCCGCTTGCGGGAGGTGGCGACGTCGGCCACGCCCCTGCGCACCTTCTGCAGCAGCTCCAACTGCCGCTGGTAGGAATAGTCGAGGGTCTCGCGTGGATCCTCCATCTTGTCCAGGGCCTTGTTGGCCTTGGACTTGAAGATCATCGAAAGTCTCTTCATCACGCTCATGCGCGTCGGCCGTCCCCTTCTTAGGTCGTGCTGGTGTGAACCCAGTGCAGCGCAGCCGCCTTGGGATTACCCTACGCATAACGCACGGGGGCGTCACTAAGTTGCAGTCCAGGTAGGGTTGACGCGTGTTGCGACGCCGTTCCCCATCTTCCGTGGACGACACCCCCGTCCCCGTTGACGATCCTAAGCCCCAGGGTAAGGGTCGTCCCACACCCAAGCGCCGAGACGCCGAAGGCCGGCGGCGCCAGCCCGTGAGCGCGCCGAAGGACCGCAAGGAGGCCTATCGGCAGATGCGGGCCAAGCAGGCGGCCGAGCGCGAGCGGGCCCGCAAGGGCATGCTGGCGGGCGACGAGCGCTACTACCCCGCCCGGGACAAGGGGCCGGCGCGCAAGTTCGCGCGTGACTGGGTCGACTCCCGGCGGCTGCCGAGCCAGTACTTCCTGCCGTTCTCGCTGTTCATCCTGCTGGTGACGTGGATTCCGTGGCCGCCCGCCATCCAGCCGATGGTGATCGGCTATGTGATCACGATCGGCTGGCCGCTGATGATGTTCGGCGTGCTGTTCACCTCCATCTTCGTGTCCTGGAAGGTCAAGAAGCTGGTGGCGGAGAAGCACCCCGACGAGAGCCTGCGCGGCGTCGGCTTCTACGCGGCGATGCGCGCGCTGCAGATCCGCAAGCTGCGTTTCCCGCCACCCACCGTGCTGCCGGGCGGCAAGCCCGTCCCGCCGAAGAAGTAGCGGCCCTGCCCGCGGTCCCGCCGGCGCCCGATCGGGCCGGCGGTGCGACCGCTGATCAGTCCCGCGGCGAACGGGTCCCCGGCGACCGGGCCGGTGGCGTCCAGCGCAGGGAGCCGCGGACCACCCGCGGCTCCCGCCCCTGCACCAGCCCGCCCCGCTCCAGGGCGTCGGCGGTGGCCCGCACCAGCGCGTAGTACGCGTAGGCGCTCCGCCCCCCGCTCCGGGCCGCCGGCGTGCCGTGAGCTTCAGGCGTGGCCTGGGTTCCCGACGTGGCCGGGGTTCCAGTCGTGGCCGAGGCCGCAGGGGTGGGCCGGGCAGACGTGGGCCGGGCTTCGGACGTGACCGTCCGGTGGGCGGCGCCCGTGCGTGCCCGCAGCACGCTCCATCCGCCGCCCGCGCGCCGCTGCACGGGGATGAGGCCGCCGTGCCACCGCCCGTCGGCGACGCTCGCCCGGCGCAGGCCCTCCTCGCGGCACAGGGCCCGCCAGGCGTCGCGGATCTCCCGTACGCCCAGGTGCGCCGGATGCCCGAACCCGAACGCGGCCGACCCGTCGTGCCGCAGCAGCGAGGCTCGCAGGTCGTCGGGGAACGCGACACCCATCTGCGACTCCGCGACCGCGATCGTCCCGGCCCGGCCGGGGCCCTCCAGCACGGCGTACGTTCGCGGCGCGCGGGTCTTCAGCCACCGCTCGATGCGCCGCCACTGCCGGTTCACCGCCCGGCCGACCCTCGGGTCCAGCGGGCGCACCACCACCGGCCGGGCCTGCGGGTGGCAGCCCGGCGCCGCCGCCGGCGTGCCCGGGCCCGTCTCGGGAGTGCGCTCCGCCTGAGCGGTGGCCCGGGTCGCGGCCGGCCCGGCGACCTCGGCCTGCCGTACGCGGCCGAACCTGTCGGGCATCACCGTGTACGCGGCCAGAGTGAGGGCCGCCACCATCACCGCGCCGGCGCCGAACACCATGGGGACGATCCGCCGCGGCCGCCGCGCCCCGAACCGGGCGGGCCGGGGCGCGGCGGAACCGGCCGCGGCCGCGGCCGCGACGGGATCGTCACCCGCCGGCTCGGGGCCGGGCAGACGCGCACGGCGGCGCACCCGCACCGCCAGCGCGGCGAGGACGGCCGCGGTCAGCGCCGCGCGTACGAGCTTCAGCACGTCGCGCACCCTATCCCGAATCCGACCCGGATCAGATCATGGCGGGACACCGCCTAAGGTCGGTCCTATGGAATTCAGGCACCTCGGCCGCAGCGGTCTCAAGATCAGCGAGATCAGCTACGGCAACTGGCTCACCCACGGTTCCCAGGTCGAGGAGGACGCCGCCAAGCTCTGCGTGCAGGCGGCGCTCGACGAGGGCATCACCACCTTCGACACCGCCGACGTCTACGCCGGCACCAAGGCCGAGGAAGTGCTCGGCCGGGCGCTGAAGGGCGTGCGCCGGGAGTCGCTGGAGATCTTCACCAAGGTCTACTGGCCCACCGGGCCGGGACGCAACGACAGCGGCCTGTCACGCAAGCACATCACCGAGTCGATCCACGGCTCCCTGCGGCGCCTGCAGACCGACTACGTCGACCTCTACCAGGCACACCGGTTCGACCACGAGACGCCGCTGGAGGAGACACTCAAGACGTTCGACGACCTCGTCCGGCAGGGCAAGGTGCTCTACGTCGGCGTCAGCGAGTGGACGGCCGACCAGATCGCCCAGGCGCTGAAGATCGCCGACGAGATGGGCTTCGACCGGATCGTGTCCAACCAGCCTCAGTACTCGATGCTCTGGCGCGTCATCGAGTCGGAGATCGTGCCGCTGTGCGAGCGGGAGGGCGTCGGCCAGATCGTCTGGTCGCCGATCGCCCAGGGCGTGCTCACCGGCAAGTACCTTCCCGGCCGGCAGCCCCCCGAGGGCTCGCGGGCCACCGACGCGAGCGGCAGCGGCATGATCGCGCGGTTCATGAAGGACGACGTGCTCAGCCGGGTGCAGGAGCTCAAGCCGATCGCCGACGACCTGGGGCTCAGCATGGCCCAGCTCGCGGTGGCGTGGGTGCTGCAGAACCCGAACGTCTCCAGCGCGATCATCGGCGCCTCCCGTCCCGAGCAGGTGCGCGACAACGTCAAGGCGGCCGGTGTCAAGCTCGACTCCGACGTGCTGAAGCGGATCGACGACGTGCTGGGCTCCATCGTGGAGCGTGACCCGGCCAGGACGTCGAGCCCCAACCCGCGCCCGTAGCGCGCTCCGGCGTTCCGCGGGCTCCCCGTGGCGGGAGCCCGCGGCCCGGCCCGGTCACTCCTCGCGCAGCGACAGTCCCGCGTACTCGACCCGGTCCTCCTCCAGCAGGGCCACCTGCTCGACACCGGACCCGAGCAGGTCACGCCAGTTCTCGCCGAGCCATGACTCGGCGTCGGCCTGGCTCGGGAAGACCTCTCGCGGCAACGGGCGGTCGGTCACCTCGCCGCCGTTCGCGTTCTCGTAGCGCCACCGCCATGTCATGCCACACGCTCCTTCTCCGCGGGTTCGCCGGCGCACGTCCGGCGGCACTGGAACCCTACTGCGGGGCGCGGACGTTGATCGAGGGCCGGCCCGGGCGGTGCGCCGCCCGTGTCGCGGGCGTCTGTACCCTCGTCGCGGTGAAGGTCCTTCTCAGAGGCACGGCGGGCGGCGGGGGCTGGCCGGAGCCGGGCTGCCGGTGCGCCTCCTGTTCCGTCCTGCCCGCCGGTCACCGCCGGCCGTTCGAGCCCGTCGTGGACGGGGCGGTCCGGTTCCCCTTCGACGCGCCGCCCGGCGGCTACCGGCCGTTCGCGGACGGGCACGGCCTGGCCGGGCCGGACGGCTCGCGCCTGCTGTGCGTGCCCGGCGGTCCCCTTCCCGACGTGACCGCCGGCGGGCCCGTCCGGTGCGACCTGGTGCTCGTCGATCTGCTCGACGAGCCGGAACGGCTCGGTGCGCTGCGGCGCGACGGGGTGGTGGACCGCGGCACCGAGGTGGTGGCCGTGGGGCTGGACCACCGGGTCAGGTCCGAGGAGGAGCTGGCGCGGCGGCTGGCGCTGTGGGGGGCGCGGGCCGTGCCCGACGGGACCACGCTCGACACCCTCGTTCCCGTCGTCACGCCGCCCGTGCCCGCCGGGCGCAGGGCGCTGCTGCTCGGCGGGTCGCGCTCGGGCAAGTCGGCCGAGGCCGAGCTGCGGCTGGCCGGCGAGCCGTTCGTCACCTATCTCGCGACGGGTCCGCGGGGGGACGGTGACGGCGAGTGGGCCGCCCGGGTGCGCGCCCACCGAGAGCGCAGGCCGGCGCACTGGGCGACCGTGGAGACCACGGACCTCGCCGGCGCCATCGGCCGCGCCACGTCGCCGCTGCTGGTGGACGGGCTCGGCACGTGGCTGGCGGCGGTCTTCGACGAGCACGGCGCCTGGGAGGGCGACCGGGCTCCGGTGTGGCGGCGCTGTGACGAACTGGTGGCCGCGTGGCGGGAGACGGCCTGGCGGATCGTCGCCGTGTCGGACGAGGTGGGCATGGGGGTGGTGCCCGCCACCTCCAGCGGGCGGGCCTTCCGCGACGCGCTCGGGCGGCTCAACGAGCGGCTGGCCGCCGAGTCGGAGGACGTGACGCTCGTCGTGGCGGGGCGGCCGTTCCGGCTGTGAGGCGGCCTGTCGTCAGGGGCGGGCCGCGCGCGCGTACCAGCGGCCGTCGAGGCGGTCGACGTGCAGGGGACGGCCGAAGCACTCCGACAGGTTGCCGGGGGTGAGCACGTCCGCCACCGGCCCGGCCGTCAGCACGCGGGCGTCACGCATCAGCAAGGCGTGCGTGGTGGTGGACGGCAACTCCTCCAGGTGGTGCGTCACCGTGATCGTCGTCAGCACCGGCCTGGTCGCCGCCAGCCCCTCCACCGCCGCCACGAGGTCCTCGCGGGCGGGCAGGTCGAGCCCCGCGAACGGCTCGTCCAGCAGCAGCACCGCCGGGTCGGCCATGAGGGACCGCGCCACCCGGATCCTGGCCCGCTCCCCTTGCGAGCACACCCGGAACGGCCGGTCGGCCAGGTCCTTGCAGCCGAGGTCGGCGAGCAGCCGCAGCGCCCGGTCGCGCTCCGCCTCGCCGTACCGGTCCCACAGCGGGGCGCTTGTCCCGGTGTGCCCGGTGAGCACCACGGTCCGCGCGGTCGCGCCCTCCTGCTCCATCAGGTCCTCGTCGACCAGCCGCCCGCTCGCCGCGACCAGGCCGATGTGGCGGCGCAACGCCCGCAGATCGACCCGGCCGAGCCGGTGGCCGAGCACGCTGACCGCGCCCTCGCTGGGGTGCCGGACGGCCGCGGCCAGCGACAGCAGCGTCGTCTTGCCGGCGCCGTTGGGGCCGAGGACCGCCCAGTGCTCCCCGTACTCCACGCGCCAGTCGACTTCGCTCAGCAGCGTCTTGCCGACGACCCGGACCGCCACGCCTTCGAGTTCAACCACGTGCATCCGAACCACTTAGTGGGCCTAGGATCGGCCTTTATGCGGCTTCCAGGACGGATCTTGGACCTGTTCGGCGACGATCCGGTGTGGTCCGACGACCACGAGGGCATGAGCGGCGAGACCCTGCGGGTCACCGCGCCCGCCGGCGTCTTCTACGTCAAGGCGGGTCCGGTGGCGCGGCGCGAGCACGAGCGGCTGCTCTGGCTCAAGCGCTGGGCGAGCGTGCCCGACGTGGTGGCGTTCGAGGGTGACGCGCTGGTGCTGGCCGACGCGGGCTGGCACAGCCTCGAACGCGCCCCCGCGAACGCCGGCGCGGTCATGGGCCGGGTGCTGCGCGCGCTGCACGACATCCCGGTGGGCGAGTGCCCCTTCGACGAACGGCTCGACGTCCGGCTCGCGAGGGCGCGTGAGCGGGTGGCGGCCGGCCTGGTCGATCCGGACGACTTCGACGACGACCACGCGGGGCTGACCCCGGAGCAGGTGTACGAGCGGCTGGTGGCCACCAGGCCCGCGAACGAGGACCTAGTGGTCGCGCACGGCGACTTCACGCCGTCCAACGTGCTCGCCCCGCCGGCCGGGCGGCGCGGCGAGGGCGGCGCGGCCGTCGAGCCGGTGCTGGTGGACGTGGGCGCGCTGGGCGTGGCCGACCGGTACGTGGACCTGGCCATCGCCCTGCGCGAGCTGGAGGGGCCCGAGGTGGCCGGTTTCCTGGCGGCGTACGGGCTGCCGGAGCCCGATGAGGCGAGGCTCGCGTACTACCGGCTGCTGGACGAGCTGTTCTGATGCCCGCCGCCCGGCCGGGAGCTGTGGTGATGCACGGCGCCCGGCTGGCGGTCGGCACGCTGACCGTCTACCGCGTCCGGGTGGACCGCGTCGACCGCCGGGTCGCCGGGCGGGCCATGCTGCTGGCCCCGGCCGTGGGAGTGCTGGTGGGCGTGCCCGCGAGCCTGCCGCTGGTGGTGCCGGGGATGCCGCCGCTGCTGGCGGCGGTGCTGGCGGTGGGCGTGCTGGCGGTGCTGACGCGCGGCCTGCACCTGGACGGGCTGGCCGACCTCGCCGACGGGCTCGGCAGCGGCAAGCCCGCGGAGCGGGCGCTCGACGTCATGAGGAAGTCGGACATCGGGCCGTTCGGGGTGATGGCCTTGGTGCTGACGCTCCTCGTCCAGGTGTCCGCCCTGTCGGCCCTGTCGTCGGCGGCCTCCCCGGCGGCCGAGGGCGGCCCGCCGCCGGTGCCCTCCTGGCCGATGTCAGCGGCGTACGCGCTGGTCACGGCCTGTGTGGCGGGCCGTCTGGCACTGACGTGGGCCTGCCGGGCGGGGGTCCCCGCGGCCCGGCCCGAGGGGCTCGGCGCCATGGTCGCGGGCACGGTCCGGCCGGCCGCCGCCTGGCTGGCGACGTTGGCGGCGCTCGCGGCGACGTCCCTCGCGGGTCTGACCGCCACGCGCTTCCCGCTCGCGCCCGCCTCCCTGGTGCCCGCGCTGGTACTGCCGCTGAGCCTCCTGGTCGGGCTGGGGGCGGCGCTGCTGCTGCTGGCGCGGGCCCGGCGGCGGCTCGGCGGGATCACGGGCGACGTGCTGGGCGCCCTGGTCGAGACCGCCACGGCCGCCGCCCTGGTGACCTGCGCGCTCCTGGCCTGACCCCCCGTACGCCGCGGTCGTCGCCTTTCGGTCGTGGGCTACGCGGCCGCGGCGAGGGCCGCGGCGATGAAGAGCACCTGCAGGGCGGTGCGGGCGGGCAGCGGGGTCACCGGCTTGCCCGCCAGGGTGAGGCCGCGCCGGGCCGCCGAGACGTTGGCCGGGAACATGGCGACCATCAGCAGCGCGAGCCCGACGGCCGCGAACGGCGCCGCGGGCGGGAAGAGCAGCCCTGCCGCGCCGGCCAGCTCCAGCACGCCGGTGACGGTGACCAGCAGGGCCGGCCGCGGGAACGCCGCGGGGATCATCGCGACGAGGTCGCGGCGCCAGGCGGGCAGGAAGTGCGGCACGCCGGTGACGACGAACATCAGCGCGAGAGCCGCCCGCAGTGCGGGCTGCCAGCCGTCGAGCACGTCGACGCCGGCCAGGCCGAGCAGCCGCGCGACGACGAAGCCGCCGGTCAGGGCGATGAACGGAACCATCCCGTCCTCCAATCTTGTCAATGGACAGATTGTGGGACGGTCGCCATCTTGTCAACGCAAAGATAAGGTGAGGTCGGCACCGGAGCACCTCGGAGCAGGGAGGATGAGACAGATCAAGCAACCCGCCTACCACCACGGCAACCTGCGGCGCGCCGTCATGGACGCCGCCCTCGACGCCATCACCGCGTCCGGTCCGGCCGGATGGAGCCTGCGCGAGCTGGCCCGCCGCGCGGGCGTCTCGCACGCGGCCCCCGCCCACCACTTCGGCGACAAGGCGGGGCTGCTGACGGCCGTGGCCGTCGAAGGGTTCGAGATGTTCGCCGACGCCCTGGAGCGGGCGGCCGGAGACGTGCTGGAGGTCGGGGTCGCCTATGTCCGCTTCGCCATCGACCACCGCCCCTACTTCGAGGTGATGTTCCGGCCGGAGCTGTACCGCGCGGACGACCCCGGCCTGCGGAGCCCCCGGGAGCGTGCGGCCCGCGTCCTCGTCACCAGCAGCGGCACACTGTCCCGGGACCCCTCCGTGGACCGCCTCACCACCATCACCGCGTGGTCGCTGGCCCACGGCTTCGCCGGCCTCTGGCTGAGCGGCGCCCTGCCCGAAGCCGCCGACGGCGACCCGGAGGCCATCGCCCGCTCCATGATCAGGCTCTTCGCCGGGTGGCGCGAGCCCGGCACCGCCTGAGGCGACCGACGGGCGGGCGGCGCGCCGGGCGGTCAGGGGGTCACGGTCGGGTGCCGGCGCGTTCGGCGATGAGGGCGTTGATCAGTGCCGCGCCGCGCTCGGCGTCGTCGATGCTGACGGCCAGGGTGCCGCCCTTGCGGTAGCCGACGACGAGGCAGTCGCCGCCGCGCAGCATGATCGTGGCACTTCCGGGCACGCCGCGCACCCCCCAGCCGCCCACGTCGCCGGGCCGGCGCGGCTGCGCCCAGGCGCGGTCGATGCGCGACAGGGGGATCCGACGCAGCGGCCACCCGAAGGGCCCGAACCCGAGCACGAGCCCGTCGGCGGTGACCCTGGCCGTCACCGACGAGGTGAGCAGCCCGAGCACCAGGACGACCACGACGATCGGAAACGCGCCCCCGGCCGCGACACCGCCGACGAGGCCGGACGTCTGCAGGACCAGCAGGACGGCCAGGAGGGCGGCCGACCCCACGGCGAGCGTCACCAGCCACGGGTTGCTGACACGGCTCACCCACACGACCCGCTCACCGGTGCGCAGGCGCAGGTGCGGCGGCTCGGCGTCCGGAGGCGCCGGCAGGTCGGGGGCGCCCCGGCCGAGGTAGCCGCCGGCCAGCCCCGCCGCCACGCCCGCGACGATCATGGCCGCCACGCCCCAGCCGCCGAGCGCGGCCTCGCGCCACGTCGGCGCGTCGAGGTTGGCCAGCAGGGTCGTGACCCCCATGCCGACGAGGAGCACGCTCATGCCGGTGAGCAGACCCCACCAGGTCACGCGGGACACCCTGCTCCGCAGCCCGCGCAGCGCGACGGCGACGAGCCCGAGCCAGATCACGGCCCACACCGCCACCTGCATCGCCACTGCCACGGGGAACGCCATCGACCCGTCGGGCACGCTCCCGGCGCCCCAGTGCGTGGCCATCGGGTCGGGCAGCCGGTCGCGCAGGGTCAGCGGCAGCGCCACGAGGACGGCGGTGACGGCCAGGCCCACGATCGGGGCGGCGTGTCTGGGGGTCATGGCAACTCCTTCAGCATGGCGATGAGGTCGTCCCGGCCGTAGCCGTGCTTCCTGGACTCCTCCAGCAGCTCACGCGCCCGCGCCAGGAGCAGCGCGCGGCCGTCGGCACGGCCGGCGACGCTCACGCCGCGGCCCCGCCTGAACTCCAGCAACCCCTCGTCGCGCAGATCGCGCAGCGCGCGCAGCACGGTGTTGGCGTTGATGCCGAGCGCCTGCGCGAGGTCACGCGCAGGCGGCAGCCGGTCGCCGGGGGTGTAGGAGCCCTCGGCGATGGCCCTGCGGATCGAGGAGGCGACCTGCTCGTGCAGGGGGCGGGCGTCGTTGAGGTCGAGTGCGAGCAACATGGTGCTAATGAGTGTAGCACTATGCCGTTACTGGCGAATCGTGGGATGAACCCCTGTTTGTGAGTACCTCGTAACCCTCGATAGCATCGGTTTACGTGACCACTGTGCGGCTGAACTCAGCAGATCCCGTCTCCTTCGACGCCGACGCATTGATCGTCGGGTTCCGGTCCGGCCCCGAGGGGCCCCAGCCCGCCACCGGCGCCGACACGCTCGACTCCGCCTTCGGTGGCAAGCTCGCCGCCTCCCTCGCCGCCATGGGATTCACCGCCAAGCCCGGTGAGGTCGCCAAGGTTCCCGCCTTCGGCGCGATCACCGCTCCGCTGCTGGTCGCGGTCGGCCTGGGCGACACGGCCGACGCCGAGGGCCTGCGCCGCGCGGCGGGCGCCGCCGTGCGCTCGCTCGACGGCACCGCCCGCGCCGCGCTGGCACTGCCCGCCGACTCCGCCGCCGACGCCGAGGCCGTCGCGCTCGGCGCGCTGCTCGGCGCCTACTCCTTCTCCCGCTACCGCACCGGCGGCGACGTCAAGGAGCCCGTCGCCGAACTCACCGTGCTCTCCTCCCTCCCCTCCGGCGACGCCGGCACGGTGGCCGACCGGGCCACCGTGCTGAGCGAGTCGGTGGCGCTGGTCCGCGACCTGGTCAACACCCCGCCGTCCGACCTGTGGCCGGCCAAGTTCGCCGAGATCGCCGAGCAGACCGGCGGCAAGGCCGGGCTGTCGGTCGAGGTGCTCGACGACAAGCAGCTCAAGGACGGCGGCTACGGCGGCCTCGTCGGCGTCGGCCAGGGCTCGGCCAACCCGCCGCGCCTGGTCCGCCTGTCCTACACCCACCCCGACGCCGGCAAGACGCTGGCGTTCGTCGGCAAGGGCATCACCTTCGACTCCGGCGGCCTGTCGCTCAAGCCGTCCGCCTCGATGGACTGGATGAAGTCCGACATGGGCGGCGCCGGCGCGGTCTTCGGCGCCCTGGTCGGCATCGCCCGGCTCGGCCTGCCGGTCAACGTCGTCGGCTACCTCTGCCTGGCGGAGAACCTGCCGAGCGGCACCGCGCAGCGGCCCTCCGACGTCATCCGCAGCTACAGCGGCAAGACCGTCGAGGTGCTCGACACCGACGCCGAGGGCCGCCTGGTGCTCATGGACGGCATCGCCCGCGCCGCCGAGGACGGCCCCGACCTCATCGTCGACGTGGCCACCCTGACCGGCGCGCAGATCGTCGCCCTCGGCTGGCGCACCTCCGGCGTCATGGCCAACGACGACGCCGTCCGCGAGCTCGTGGTCGAGGCGGCGGCGGAGGCCGGCGAGGGTGCGTGGGGCATGCCGCTGCCCGAGGAGCTGCGCAAGGGTCTCGACTCGCCGATCGCCGACATCGCCAACCTCCAGCCCGAACGCTGGGGCAGCATGCTGGCCGCCGGCATCTTCCTCAAGGAGTTCGTGCCCGACGGGGTGCGCTGGGCGCACATCGACATGGCCGGACCCGCCTTCAACAAGGGCGAGCCGCACGGCTACACCCCCAAGGGCGGCACGGGCGCCATTACCCGTACCCTCATCGGACTGGCCGAGCGGCACGCGAGCATCTGAAACAAATGAAAAGATGACGGCATCACGAACACCCCGACAAGGAGCCTTCCTGTGGCCTACGACATCGTCGTCCTAGGTGGCGGCAGCGGCGGCTATGCCTGCGCGCTGAGGGCGGCCGAGCTCGGCAAGTCCGTCGCCCTGATCGAAAAGGACAAGATCGGCGGCACCTGCCTCCACCGGGGATGCATCCCCACCAAGGCTCTGCTGCACTCCGCCGAGATCGCCGACGAGACCCGCGAGAGCGAGGCCTACGGCGTCAAGGCGCGCTTCGACGGCATCGACGTCCCCGGCGTCCACGCGTTCAAGGACAAGATCGTCAACCGCGCCTGGAAGGGCGTGCAGGGCCTGCTGAAGGCCGCGGGCGTGACGATCGTCGAGGGCGAGGGCCGTCTCGTCGGGCAGCGCGCGATCCAGGTCGGCTCCGAGGTCTACGAGGGCGCCGCCGTCGTGCTCGCCACCGGCTCGGCGCCCAGATCGCTGCCCGGCCTGGAGATCGACGGCGAGCGCGTCATCACCAGCGAGCAGACGCTGACCATGGACCGCGTGCCGGCCTCCGTGATCGTGCTGGGCGGCGGCGTGATCGGCGTCGAGCTGGCCAGCGTCTACCGCTCCTTCGGCGCCGAGGTGACGATCGTCGAGGCGCTGCCGCACCTGCTGCCGCTGGAGGAGGAGTCGAGCTCCAAGCTGCTGGAGCGCGCCTTCCGCCGCCGCGGGATCAAGTACGAGCTGGGCGTGTTCTTCGAGGGCGTCAAGACCACCGACACGGGCGTGGTGGTCACCCTGGCCAACGGCAAGACGCTCGACGCCGAGCAGTTGCTGGTCGCGGTCGGCCGCGGCCCCGTCTCCGCGGGCATGGGCTTCGAGGAGGCCGGCATCAGGATCGAGCGGGGCGCCGTCGTCGTCGACGAGCACTGCCAGACCTCGGTGCCCGGCGTCTACGCCATCGGCGACCTCATTCCCACGCTGCAGCTCGCCCACGCCGGCTTCGCCGAGGGCATCATGGTGGCCGAGCACATCGCCGGGCTCAACCCGCCGCCCATCGACTACGCGGGCGTGCCGCGCATCACCTACTCCGACCCCGAGGTCGCCTCGGTCGGCCTGACCTCCGCGCAGGCCGCCGAGCGCGGCATCGAGATCGTCGAGCAGGTCTACGACCTCGCCGGCAACCCCAAGAGCCAGATTCTCGGCACCGCGGGCGCCGTCAAGGTCATCGCCCAGAAGGACGGCCCGGTCGTCGGCGTCCACATGGTGGGCCGCCGCATCGGTGAGCTGGTGACCGAGGGGCAGCTCATCTACAACTGGGAGGCCCTGCCCGCTGAGGTCGCCCAGCTCATCCACGCACACCCGACCCAGTCCGAGGCCGTCGGTGAGGCCATGCTGGCGCTGGCCGGCAAGCCGCTGCACGTACACAACTAGTCCAGCCCTCGACAGGAACGCGAGAGAAGATAACGATGCCGGTCTCCGTACAGATGCCCCAGCTCGGCGAGAGCGTCACCGAGGGCACGGTAACCCGTTGGCTGAAGAAGGAGGGCGAGCGCGTCGAGGCCGACGAGCCGCTCCTCGAAGTCTCGACCGACAAGGTCGACACCGAGATCCCGTCGCCGTCGGCGGGCGTCATCACCAAGATCGTCGTCGCTGAGGACGAGACGGTCGAGGTCGGCGCCGAGCTGGCGGTCATCGACGAGAACGGCCAGGAGGGCGCCGCCGCTCCCGCGCAGGAGGAGGCTCCCGCCCCCGCCGCGCAACCCGAGCCGGAGCCCGCCCCGGCCTCCTCGATCCCGCAGCCCGCGCCCGCCGCCCAGCAGGCCCCGCCGCAGCCGGCCCCGGCCCCGCAGGCCGCCCCGGCCCCGGCGCCGGCCCCGCAGGCCGCTCCCGCTCCGCAGGCCCAGGCGCCCGCCCCGGCCGCGCAGGCGCCCGCGGCCGCCGAGCCCGCGGCCGCGCCGTCGGGTGAGAGCCCCTACGTGACGCCGCTGGTGCGCAAGCTCGCCAACGAGCACGGCGTCGACCTGGAGTCGATCAACGGCACCGGTGTCGGCGGCCGCATCCGCAAGCAGGACGTGCTGGAGGCCGCCAAGGCCCAGCGCGACCAGGCCGCCGCCCCGGCGCCGGCCGCACAGCCCGCCGCCGCCGCCGCTCCGGCCGCCGCCCAGGCCGCGCCCGCCGCGCCGGCGCAGGTCGCCGCCGCGCCCGAGCCGGTCGAGGTCGACACCACCCTGCGCGGCCGCACCGAGAAGATGTCGCGGCTGCGGCAGACGGTCTCCAAGCGGATGGTGGAGTCGCTGCAGACGGCGGCGCAGCTCACCACGGTCGTCGAGGTCGACGTCACCAAGGTGGCGCGGCTGCGCGACAGGGCCAAGGGCGAGTTCCTGCGCCGCGAGGGCGTCAAGCTGTCGTTCATGCCGTTCTTCGAGATGGCGACGATCGAGGCGCTCAAGCAGCACCCCAAGCTCAACGCCACGATCAACAACGAGACCATGGAGGTCACCTACTTCGACGTCGAGCACCTCGGCATCGCCGTGGACACCGAGCGCGGCCTGATCGTCCCGGTCCTCAAGAACGCCGGTGACCTCAACCTGGCCGGGCTCGCCCGCAAGACCGCCGACCTGGCCGAGCGCACCCGCGCCAACAAGGTGACGCCCGACGAGATCACCGGCGGCACGTTCACGCTGACCAACACCGGCAGCCGCGGCGCCCTGTTCGACACGCCGATCCTCAACCAGCCGCAGGTCGGCATGCTCGGCACCGGCGCCGTCGTCAAGCGTCCCGTGGTGGTCGACACGCCCGACGGCGAGGTCATCGCGGTCCGCTCGATGGTCTACCTGGCGCTGACCTACGACCACCGCCTGGTGGACGGCGCCGACGCGGCCCGCTTCCTGACGACGATCAAGCGTCGCCTGGAGGAAGGCCGGTTCGAGGCGCAACTCGGTCTCGCCTGACCGTAGCGAGTCGCGGCGCCCGGGGGTCTCTCCCGGGCGCCGCGCGCGTCCCGGCCCACCGTTCGTCCGGTCACCGATCGCCCGTGGCCTGTCGTGGGCTCTCCACTGTCCCGGAAGGCTTCGGCGCCGGGCGTGGGCTGGGTGACAAACGGACCGGAAGGTGCTGGGCTAGGGGGATGATCGTCGTGACGGGGGCGTCCGGCCTGCTGGGCGGGGCGCTGGTGCGCAGGCTGCGGGACCGGGGCGAGCGGGTGGTGACGCTGGTGAGGCGGGCACCGCAGGGCCCGGACGAGCGGTTCTGGCAGCCCGCGGAGGGTGTGCTGGACCCGCAGGCGCTCGACGGCGCCCGAAGCGTGGTGCACCTGGCCGGGGCGCCCATCGCCGAGCGGCGCTGGAGCGAGGCGTACAAACGGGAGCTCGTCGCCAGCCGGGTGGACGGCACCCGGACACTGGTCGACGCGCTGCGGGAGCTGCCGAGACGGCCCGAGGTGCTGCTGTCGGCCTCCGGCGTGGACTTCTACGGCGACACCGGCGACCGGCTGGTCGACGAGGACGCCGGCCGGGGCCGGGGGTTCCTGGCCGGCCTGTGCGAACGCTGGGAGGCCGCGGCCCGCGAGGCGGAGACGCTGGGCATGCGCACCGCGCAGTTGCGCACCGGCATCGTGCTGAGCGGGCGGGGAGGGGCGCTCGGGCGGATGCTGCCGCTGTTCCGGATGGGGCTGGGCGCGCCGCTGGGGACCGGCAGGCAGTACTGGTCGTGGATCTCCGAGGACGACTGGGTCGGCGCGACGCTGCACGTACTGGAGCGTCCCGAGGTGTCAGGGCCGGTCAACCTCGTCTCCCCCTCCCCTGTCACCAACGCCGAGTTCACCAGGACGCTCGGCAAGGCGCTGGGCAAGGGCACGATGCCGATGCCGGTGCCGGGGTTCGCGCTGCGGGCCGGGCTCGGCGAGTTCGCCGGCGAACTGCTGTCCAGCCACCGCCTGCTGCCGCGCAAGCTGCAGGACAGCGGGTACGGCTTCGCCCATACCGGTCTCGACGCGGCGCTGCGGGCCGTACTCTAGGGTGCTGTCCGTCACGGAGGAGACGCGGGGAGACAACGGCATGACGAGGTCCGGGCAGTCGCACATCCTTGCCATCGGCGGCGGTTCGTTCCGCCAGACCGAGCGCTACGGGTTCTACGAGGCGAGCCCGCTGCTGCGTTACGCCTTCGACCTGACCGGCCAGGACCGGCCCAAGCTGGGCCTGCTGGCCACGGCCGTGGGTGACGACTCCGACTGGCTGCTCAAGATGTACGGGGCGTTCGCCGGGTGGGACGTCGAGGTGAGCCACCTGACCGTCTTCCCGATGCCCAACGTCGCCGACCCGCGGGCCTGGGTGCTGGAGCAGGACGTGATCTACGTCACCGGCGGCAGCGTGGCCAACCTCATGGCGCTGTGGCGGCTGCACGGCCTGGACGAGGCACTGGAGGAGGCGTGGCGGTCCGGGGTGGTGCTGTCGGGGCAGAGCGCCGGGGCGCTGTGCTGGCACGTCGGCGGCAACACCGACTCCTTCGGTCCCGAGCTGCGGGTGTGGGCCGACGGGATGGGTCTGCTGCCCTACTCGTGCGGGGTGCACTACGACTCCGACCCGCAGCGCCGGCCGCTGCTGCAGCAGTCGGTGGCCGGCGGAGAGCTGCCCGGGGGCTACGCCGCCGACGAGGGCGTGGCCCTGCACTACGTGGGCACCGAGTTCATCCAGGCGGTGACGATCACGCCCGGCTCGGCCGCCTACCGACTGGAGCACGACGGGACCGGCGGCGTCAAGGAGTTCAGGATCGAACCTCGGTTGCTGACCTCCTGAATTACCCTTCAGGGGTGACGGAACGGCACAATGGTCCCATGCGCCCCAAGCACGGGGTCGATCCCCACGCACTCGCCATCGTCCGCCTCGGTGTCGACGTCCCCTACGAGCAGGCTTGGGCGCTGCAGCGCCAGGTGCACGGCAGACGCGTCGCCGGTGAGCTGACCGACACCGTCCTCATGCTGGAGCATGCTCCCGTCTACACCGCGGGCAGGCGCACCGCGTCCCACGAACGTCCCACCGACGGCACCCCGGTGATCGACGTCGACCGGGGCGGCCGCGTCACCTGGCACGGTCCTGGGCAGCTCGTCGCCTACCCGATCGTGGCTGTCGGCGACGTCACCGCCTACGTGTGCCGGCTGGAGGAGGCGATGATCCAGATCTGCGCCGACTTCGGCGTCTCGGCGCGGCGTGTGGCGGGGCGGGCCGGGGTGTGGGCCGTGGGCGACGCCGCCCTGGGGCTGCCCGACCGGCTGCTGGGCGCGGTGGGCATCCGGGTCACGCGCGGGGTGACCATGCACGGGTTCGCCCTCAACTGCGCCAACGACCCGCGCTGGTTCAACCGGATCGTGCCGTGCGGCCTGCCTGACGTGGGCGTCTCCACGTTGTCGGCGGAGACGGGCCGGCGGATCGTGGTCGAGGAGGTCCTGCCGATCGCCGAGAAGCGGCTGGCGGAGGCGCTCGGCCTGCGGGCGTTCGACCTGCACGAGGAAGATCTGCTGCGCGGCCGCTGATCCCGGCCTGCCAGGCGGCCCTGCCGGGCCGCTCGCCGGGGTCTGGGCGGCAGGCGCGGCGTGTCCTACGATCACCTCGTGAACCGCCTCCTCGCCCTGGCGCTCGCGTTCCTGGTCCACGCCCTGACCTCGGCCTTCGTCGCCGTCGGCCTCTGGACCGCGTACGTCGACTCCGGGATGCTCATCGGCTGGCTGTTCGGCGGGCTGCTCGTCGCCATCGGGTGGCTGCTGCGGCCCCGCCTGAGCACCGGGCTGCCCGCCGACGCCGAGGTGCTCGACCGGTCCGCCGCCCCGGAGCTGTACGCACTGGCGGAGCGGGTGGCCGACCGGGTCGGGGTGCCGAGGCCGCACCGCGTCGCGGTCAGGGACCTCGACCCGAAGACGCGCTACCTGCGCACCGGCCCGCGGCGCACGCCCACGCTGACCGTCGGGCTGCCGCTGTGGCTGGCGCTGTCGCCGCGGCAGCGGGTGACGATGCTGGCCGCGGCCTGCGCCGAGACCCCGTCCGCCGAGCAGGTCGTGGTCGACGGCGCGCTGTCGACGCTGGCGCAGTGGCGCGAGGCGCTGCTCGGCGCGGCGCCGCTGCGGGTCCGGGAGGAGGCGCAGACGAAGGTCACCGCCGCCTCCCTGACCGCCGAGCACCCGGGCACCGGCTACGAGGTGGCGGGGCTGCTCGGCCGGGCCATCGGCAGGGTGCTGGGCGGGCCGGTGCTGCTGGTGGAGTACGTCCTGACCCGGCTGGCCCGTTCGGACGAGGGCCGCAGGAGGCGACGGCGCGAGGCGCGGGCGCTGCGCGCGGTGCCGGCGGCGGACCTGGCCGAGCTGGAGGCGCTGGCGGCGAGCGGGCGCTACCTGGCCCCGATGCAGGCGGCGGCGCTGCGCGGGGAGAGCGTGGCGTCGATCAGGGCGGGGGCGCTGGACCGCGCCCTGCCGGGCGACGGGGTGCGCACCTCTGCCCCCGGCACGCAGTTGCTCGGCGCGGCCGAGTCCGACCGGATCGACGGGGAACTGCAGCGGCACTACGACCGGGCGGTGTGCGGCTTCGGGTTGATCAGCTGACACGGCCGCCCCTCGACCGGGGCGCCCGGGCGGGAGACGTAAGCTGGGTTCGTGACCGTTGCTCCTGAAGGCCGTAAGCTCCTCCGCCTGGAGGTGCGCAACGCCGAGACTCCCATCGAGCGCAAGCCCCCGTGGATCAAGACCAAGCTGAAGACGGGCCCCGAATACACCGAGCTCAAATCGCTCGTGCGCCGGGAGGGCCTGCACACGGTCTGTGAAGAGGCGGGCTGCCCCAACATCTACGAGTGCTGGGAGGACCGCGAGGCGACGTTCCTCATCGGCGGCGACCAGTGCACGCGACGCTGCGACTTCTGCCAGATCGACACGGGCAAGCCCAAGGAGTACGACAAGGACGAGCCCCGCCGGGTCGCCGAGTCGGTCCAGCAGATGGGCCTGCGCTACGCGACGGTGACCGGCGTCGCCCGTGACGACCTGCCCGACGGCGGCGCCTGGCTCTACGCCGAGACGGCGCGGCAGATCCACGCCCTGCTGCCCGGCTGCGGCGTCGAGCTGCTCGTGCCCGACTTCAACGGCAACCGCGAGCAGTTGGAGGAGGTCTTCTCCGCCAAGCCGGAGGTGTTCGCGCACAACGTCGAGACGGTGCCGCGCATCTTCAAGCGCATCCGGCCGGCGTTCCGCTACGAGCGCTCCCTCGGCGTGATCACGATGGCCCGCGAGGCGGGGCTGGTCACCAAGTCCAACCTGATCCTCGGCATGGGCGAGACCCGCGAGGAGGTCGTCGAGGCGATGCGCGACCTGCACGCCGCCGGCACCGACCTGCTCACCATCACCCAGTATCTCCGGCCGACGCCCCGCCACCACCCGGTGGAGCGGTGGGTCAAGCCGGAGGAGTTCGTGGAGCTCCAGGCCGAGGCGGAGGCGATCGGCTTCGCCGGGGTGCTGTCCGGGCCGCTGGTCCGTTCGTCCTACCGGGCCGGCCGGCTCTACCAGCAGGCCATCGCCGCGCGCCAGACCACCTGAGGCCGGGGCGCGGCCCCCTGCGGCCCGGCGACCGGGCCGCAGGTCACGTTTTCCTTTCGCCACCACTTGGTTTGTATCCTTGCCAGCATGGCGAAGTCCGTGGACCCAGAGAAGCCGGGGCGCATCAAGCAGCTCCGCATGATCGCGCAGATCATCAAGCAGGCAAACCCCAAGGGGATGCCGATCGTCTTCCTGTCGGCGGTCGGCACGCTGGCTGTGATCGTCGTGATCGGCCTGGTCACGGACTACCTGTGGTATTCGGTGTTCCTCGGCATCCTCGCCGCGGTGACCGTGGGCCTGGTGGTGTTCGGCCAGCTCGCACAGCGCGCCCAGTATTCGATCCTGGACGGCCAGACCGGCGCCGCCGCGGCCGTGCTGCAGGGGATGCGCGGCAACTGGCAGGTGACCCCGGCGATCGCGGTCAACCGCGACCAGGACCTCATCCACATGGTGGTCGGCCATCCCGGGGTGATCCTCGTTTCGGAAGGGCCGGGCAACCGGGTCGCCAGGATGCTGGCGGCCGAGAAGAAGCGGGTCGCGCGGGTGGTGCTGGGTGTCGAGATCTACGACATCCAGTGCGGTGACGGCGAGGGCCAGGTGCCGCTGGGCAAGCTGCAGCGCCACATCATGAAGCTGCCGCGCAACCTGAAGAAGCCCTCGGTCAACGAGGTGAAGGACCGCCTGCGGTCGCTGCCGAAGAACGTCCCGATGCCGAAGGGCCCGATGCCCAAGGGCGCGCGGATGCCTCGCGGCCCCAAGATGCGCTAGTGCGTCACGACGACGCGCCGGGGTCGGCGGTCTCGTCCCGGGCCAGCCGCGGCTGGTGGGACGGCAACGCCGACGACTACCAGGTCGAGCACGGCGAGTTCCTGCGCGACGACGGTTTCGTGTGGTGCCCGGAGGGCGTCGACGAGGCCGAGGCGCGGCTGCTCGGCGAGGTGCGCGGACGGCGGGTGCTGGAGATCGGCTGCGGCGCGGCTCAGTGCGGCCGGTGGCTGGTGGCGCAGGGGGCCGAGGTGGCCGCGTTCGACCTGTCACACCGCCAGCTCCGCCACGCGCGGCGCATCGACGAGGCGACCGGGCTGCGGGTGCCCGTGGTGCAGGCCGACGCCGAGGCGCTGCCGTTCGTGAGCGGCGGCTTCGACCTGGCCTGTTCGGCGTTCGGGGCGCTGCCGTTCGTGGCCGACCCGCTGGCGGTGTTCCGCGAGGTGCACAGGGTGCTGCGGCCGGGTGGCCGGTTCGTCTTCTCGGTCAGCCATCCGATCCGGTGGGCGTTCCCCGACGATCCGGGGCCGCGCGGGCTGACGTCCGACCGGTCCTACTTCGACCGGTCGGCGTATGTGGAGCGGGGCGAGGACGGCACGGTCACCTACGTCGAGCACCATCGCACGATGGGCGACTGGGTGGGCCTGGTGGCGGCCGCAGGGCTGACCCTGACCGGCCTGCTGGAGCCGGAGTGGCCGCCGGGGCACGAGCGGGTGTGGGGCGGGTGGAGCGCGCTGCGCGGCAGGCACCTCCCGGGCACCGCGATCTTCAGTTGCGCGCGCCCCTGACGGCTCGCCGACCTGGTCACCGCGACGAACCCGGTACGGTCATCTGACGCTGAGCACGACCTTGCCCGGGATGCCGCGCTGCTTGGCGGCGAACGCCTTCGCCGCCTCGGCCAGCGGATGGACCGCGCCGACATGGGCCCGTACCGCGCCGCTGCCCGCCAGGCGGGCGAGTTCGGCCAACTGGACGTGGTCGGGTTCGACGATGAAGAAGGCGGCACGGCCGCCGGCGGGCGCCACCGGCGGCGGGGCCGTGATCGACACGAGCGCGCCGCCCGGCCCGACCAGGTCCGCCGACCGGGCCAGCAGGTCGCCCCCGATGGTGTCGAAGACGAGATCCACCTGTCCCACGGCCGGCCGCAGCGGCTGCTGTTCGAGGTCGACGAAGGCGTGCGCGCCCAGCTCGGCGGCCAGGGCGGCGGCGCGGCCGCGACCCGTGGCGATGACGTGCGCGCCGGCGTGCCGGGCGAGCTGGACGGCCAGGGTGCCCGTCCCGCCCGCCGCGCCGTGCACGACGACGCGCTGCCCGGCCCGCAGGCCGCCATGGACGAACAGGCCCTGCCAGGCGGTCAGCCCCGCCAGAGGCAGGGCGGCCGCCTCCTCGAAGCCGAGCCCGTCAGGTATGACCGCGAGGTTGCGAGCCTCGACGGCCACGTACTCGGCGGCCGCCCCGTCACGGTGCCAGTCGGTCAGCCCGAACACCCGGTCGCCCGGGTTCAGGCCGGTGGTCCCGTATCTGACCTCGGCGACGACGCCGGCCACCTCGTGGCCGGGGATGGACGGGGCGCGATCCCGTCCCGCCCGGTCGACCCAGGTGCCGGGCCAGGTCAGCTCGTCGGGGACGAAACTGGCGGCGTGCACCTCGACCAGCACGTCGCCGGTCGCGGCGGCCGAGCGCGGGGCGTCCTCGTACACCAGGTCGTCATGGTCGCCCTGCCGGTGGATGCGGACAGCCTTCATGCGTTCTTCTCCGTACGGTGTCGCTTGTCGTCTTCCGTCGGAAGAAGGACGACGCACCGCCGGGAAATGTGACAGTCCGGCCACCCGCGCGCCTGCGTGACGTGTGGCGGGCGCCTCGGGTGGTCACATGCGGACGACCATGGTGTTGGACACCCGGTCGTGCACGCCGCGGTGGTCGCGGTCGAAGATCAGCGGGGGGATGGCCAGGATGAGCAGCGCCGACCGCACGAGCACGGGCAGCAGCCGCGGGTCGCCGCCGTCCATCGCGGCCACCCTGATGCCGGCCAGCCGGTGGCCGAACGTCTGCCCCATGAAGGCCACGAGCACAAGGTACTGCACGGCGAACACCAGGGCCGGCACCCACGGCGAGGTCGCCGGGTCGATGCCGAGCAGCAGCCGGGTGATCGCCCAGGTGCAGATCATCCAGTCGATCACCAGGGCCGCGATGCGCCTGCCCCAGCCGGCGATGGCGCCGCTGCCCTCCTCCGGCAGGCCGAGGCGCTGTCCCGGGTAGCCGAGGTCGACCCCGGCCGCTCGCACGCCGCCCATCCAGGTCTGCGTCCAGCGCGGCTCCTTGCTGCTCATGCATCCCACGGTATCCGGCGGTGCGGGCGGTCGGTCCGGTGCCCCGGCGGGCGTCGCGCCGTCACGGGCCGATCCGGCGCCCGGCGCTTTCGTGACCTGGCCGCGTCATGACGGCGTCATCATGGACGTCATGCCACACGGGGACGAGCTGGACGCGCGTTTCGAGGCGCTGGTCGCCCAGATCGACGAGAAGGAGCTGCGGCGGATGCGGGCCGCGGCCGGTCGGCGCGCGCGGCCGTCGGCGCGGCCGCGACGGTTGCTGCTGGCCGTCGCGGCGCTGGTCGCGGTGGTCGCCGCGGCCGTCGCCGTACTGGCCTCCCAGCCCGGGCTGATGCCCTGACGCCCGTCTGCCCGGGCGGTCCCCTTCACGTCGGCCGCGGCCGTCCGGCGCGGCCCTGTTTGAGTGGCCCTGCTTAACATGTGCGAAACAGTCGGGACACCGAGTGGAAACGGCCTCGACCTAGATTCAGCGTGGAGAGTCAGTCCCCAGGGAGGTTCGAGAGTGTTCAACTCCGCCGACGACGTCCTGAAGTACATCAGCGACGAAGGGGTGCAGTTCGTCGATGTCAGGTTCACCGACCTGCCGGGCACGACTCACCACTTCACCTTCCCGGTCGAGAACTTCAGCGGCAACGTCTTCACCGACGGTCTCATGTTCGACGGCTCGTCCATCCGCGGATTCCAGGCGATCCACGAGTCCGACATGCTGTTGCTGCCCGACCCGTCGAGCGCGGTGCTCGACCCGTTCCGCCAGCACAAGACGCTCAACATCAACTTCTTCGTGCACGACCCGCTGACGGGCGAGGCCTACAGCCGCGACCCGCGCAACGTCGCGCGCAAGGCCGAGGAGTACCTCAAGGGCACCGGCATCGCCGACACGGCCTACTTCGGCCCGGAGGCGGAGTTCTACATCTTCGACGACGTCCGCTTCGAGACGAAGCAGAACGCCGGCTACTACTACATCGACTCCATCGAAGGCGCCTGGAACACCGGCAAGGCCACCGAGGGCGGCAACCTCGGCTACAAGCCGCGCTACAAGGGCGGCTACTTCCCGGTGCCGCCGATGGACCACTTCACCGACCTGCGCTCGGAGATGGTGCGCAACCTCATCGAGTGCGGCATCGACGTGGAGATGCAGCACCACGAGGTCGGCACGGCAGGCCAGGCGGAGATCGACTTCAAGTTCGGCACGCTGCTCAAGACGGCCGACAACCTGATGCTCTACAAGTACATCATCAAGAGCACCGCCATGGAGTACGGCCACACGGTCACCTTCATGCCCAAGCCGATCTTCGGTGACAACGGCTCCGGCATGCACTGCCACCAGTCGCTGTGGAAGGACGGTTCGCCGCTGTTCTACGACGAGGTCGGCTACGCGGGCCTGTCCGACACGGCCCGCTACTACATCGGCGGCCTGCTCAAGCACGCCCCGTCGCTGCTGGCCTTCACCAACCCGACGGTCAACTCCTACCACCGCCTGGTGCCCGGCTACGAGGCCCCGGTCAACCTGGTCTACAGCCAGCGCAACCGGTCGGCCTGCGTGCGCATCCCGATCACGGGCTCCAACCCCAAGGCCAAGCGCATCGAGTTCCGGGTGCCCGATCCGTCGTGCAACCCGTACTTCGCCTTCTCCGCCATGCTCATGGCCGGCATCGACGGCATCCGCAACAAGATCGAGCCGCCGGAGCCGGTCGACAAGGACCTCTACGAGCTCCCGCCGGAGGAGGCCCGCCAGGTGCCGCAGGTCCCCGGCTCGCTGCCGGAGGTCCTGAGCGCCCTGGAGGCCGACCACGACTACCTCCTGGAAGGCGGCGTCTTCACGCCCGACCTGATCGAGACGTGGGTCTCCTACAAGCGCGAGAACGAGGTCGACCCGATCCGGCTGCGCCCGCACCCGCACGAGTTCGAGCTGTACTACGACGTGTGACGGCGGGGTTCCCCGTCCTCGGCGGTCTTCCCGGATGCGGGCGCTGAGCCGGGGGAAACCTTGTCGTCCGCGCTCGTCGTCGTCCCCGTCCTCTCTCCTCCTCTGGCCGAACAGGAGCGGAACGAAACTGCCCGGCATCGCATGGCGATGCCGGGCAGCAGCGCTTCTGGCCGGCGCGTGTTGCTCAGCATGAAAGGACTTCAGCCGCGATACGACCGCGCACGCGATTGCAGAAGGATTACTCCGTCGGGAGATACCTCCGTCTGGACCACGGGGAGGCTGTCAGCGTCGGGCCCCGCTTGCAGCCGCAACGAGCCTTCCGCCATTCGAAAAGAGCATCGCATGAGAGAGAATCAGAAGGGCGAAACGGAAAGGTTTAAGGAGCCCATCGGTCGTATAGATGACAATGCCGCCCAATTCTGGGCCATCTGGTGCCAGGAGTGCGGGGGATTCATCGGCTCCATCTGGCTTCGGCGCAGGGAGGCGGCGCAGGAGGCGGCCGACCATAATCGCGACCACGACTACCTGCACCACGCTCACGAGTACGAGGTCCACCATCCCTCTTACCCGATGGCCTCGAACGGCCATCAGGAAAGCGCCCCGGTCCAGGCATATGTGCTCGTGCCGATCGTCGCTCCGCGAGTTTGAGGACTTGCTGTCAGCCGGCCGCACCGAAGTCAGCGCGATACACCGCCGGGACCTGGCATGGGCAGCAGTTGCAACCGGATGTTCTTGTCGTACGGAATGACGAACGTCGAGATGCCGGCCCTGTCGTCGCCGGGCTTCCAGGTGAGCGGCACCAGGAACAACCGGCCGCCGGACTCCAGCAGCAGGCGCAGGCCCCGGTAGCGGTGCCGGAAACCGGCCCGCTCCCCGAAGTCGCCGTAGTCGGTGATCCGGTCCAGATCCGGTATCGGCTGTTTGGCGTAGACCACCACCTCGGGCCGCTCGTGCAGCCGGCGCGCGTCCTCCAGGCCGCGTGCGACGCCGCTCTCCCCCGCGAAGCTGCTCACCGCCCAGAACAGGCCCACGATGCCGATCGCGGCGGCGATCAGCCGGGCCTGCCCGAACCTGTCGCCGGTCGACCGGTCCAGCAGCCAGTACGCGTACACGAGAGCGGGCACCCCCAGCCCGAGGCAGAGGGGGGTGACGCCGGGCGTCTCCGCTTGTGCCAGCGCGGGCCGGAGCACCCCGGCCAGGCCACGGGCCAGCATCGCGGTGCCGGCGGCGGCCGTCGCACCGGCCAGCGCGGGTCGTGACCGGGCGGGACGCCAGGCCGCCGCCCGGGCGAGCGCCGCGTGGAGGAGCAGCACGCCGAGGGCGGCCAGCAGCAGCGCCAGCACGATCGGGTAGGCCACCTCCACCCCGTAGAGCACCAGTTCCTGGATGGGCAGGTCGGCCAGCTCCAGGTAGACGCCGAAGTAGCGGAAGCGCTGGAGGGTCGCCACGTAACCCGCCCAGACGAACACGGCGGTGAGCAGGGTGGCGGGCGGGCCAATCTTGCCGATCAGGTCGAGGTGGTGGTGCAGGGCGGACTGCTGCCGCTCCTCCCCCGCCTCCTGGGCGCGCCGCCGGGGAGTGGCGGGGATGCGCCGCGGGGAGCGGCGCCGTGCCATCCTCCGCGCGGCCGTGCGCACCCGTGCCGGCAGGGAGCGGCGCCGGGAGGACGGGGAGCGCCGTGGCCGCCCCGTCCGGACGCCGGGAGCGGCCGAAGGTTCGGCGGGCGCCCGAGGTACGGCGGGTGCCGGAGGTGCCGCCGGTGCCGCCGGTGCGGCGGGTGCCGGAGGTGCGGCCGGGCGCTCGGCACCGGTGGGCCGCGGGGGCGGCTCACCGGCGGCGGGGCGGGGTGGCGGGTCCGGCTCACTCAACGGCGCAGCCGACCACCTGGTAGAGGCCGGGCTCCCCGCCCTGCACCTTGACGCAGTAGTTCGTCGACGCCGACCACGTCACCCGGACCGGCCGCTCCCGCCCGGGCTCCGGACGCACCCCTCGGCAGGGCGCGAACGCGGTGTCCGCGCACAGCGTGGACAGCCGCCAGGTGAGCCGCACCTCATAGGTGCCGAGCGGCGTGGGCGTCCGGTAGTCGGGGTGGAGCCCGCACCCGCTGCGGTCGGTGAGCTCAGCGCCGGCGGCGCACCCCACGTCACCGGGCACCTCGTCCCCGGCCTCGGCGCCGGGCACGCACGGTCTGCCGGTGACGCCCATGGTGGCCCGTTCGGTGTCGGCGGGGACGGCGCCAGCGTCGGTCGGGTCGTCTGCCGGGGTGTAGGGGCCGGGGGCCGCGGAGACGTCCTCGATCCGGACGGTCGTGCCGGGCTGCGGCGCGGAGTAGATGAGGCAGGTGTTCGTGGGGTAGCGGTGGTCGAGGCGTACCGACGCGTGGTCGTTGCGCACCGTGGGGGTGCGCCACGGCGCCGGGGTGGGGGTGACAGGCTCCGGCGAGGGGCGTCCCGGGGGCGACTCCTCCGTCGGGGGCCTCCTGGTCGGCGGCTTCCTGGTCGGCGGCTTGCCGGTGGCCGGTTCGCCGGGCTTGGTCGGGGTTGTCTCGACGGAGGGGGTGCGGGTCCGGGCGGGCGGCGTGGTGGAGACGGGCTGCTCCTGCCGCCGCTCCCCGGTCGCCGAGGGCGGATCGTCGAGAGACCGGGCGGAGAACGTCGGTCCGGCGCCCGTGCCGGCGGACCCCCCGGAGCAGCCGCTGACGGCCATGACCAGGACCGCGATCGCCCACCGCCGGTTCGCCATGTCCCCCTCCTCGGTCGGAGGATCGCTGTCCGTGCCGTGCCCGTTACGTGTCGGCTCGCAAGGTGTGGCGAAACGGTATGCGACCGGCGTGCGGGCGTTCCGGCGCGAGCCAGGACCGGCGGAAGGTCGCCATCAGCCGGCAGCCGGTCCACGTCGCCGTGTGATGCTCCGCGGCCGGTGCGGCTCAGGGTGGCGACTCCTCCGGTTTCCGGGGAACACCGGAGTCATGGGCGACGACGGCGGAGCGGGCAAGCAGGGGGCGGGGCGGGCGCGTGAGGCCGCCCGCCAGGTGGTGGCGTGGGCGCATGCCGTGCGGGTGAGGCGCCGGCTCGCCCGCGGTTTCGGCCCGCGCACCGCCCGGTCCCGCGAGCCGGAGCCCTTCCAGAGGATCGCCCGCATCATGTGGGCAGCGCCTGAGGGCAGCCGGGAGGCCGGTGTCGCCGCGCGGGCCGCCGCCGAAGCCGCCGCGAACCCGTTCGCGCTGCGGGAGCTGCTGGCCGTCTTCCGCGCGCAGTACGTCGGCGGCGCGCACCGGGGGGACCAGCTGGCCCGGCTCCGGCCCCGCCGCGTCCCGTCCCACGTCACTGCCTTCCTGCTCGAACCCGTGGACGGAGCCGTTCACCGGCCAGGTGTCCGGGCGGTCGCCTACCTGGACGCCCCCGAGCTGCCCCTCCCGGGGCCGGTGTACGGGTCCCGCGGCGACCTGGCCCAGTGGCTGGTGCACGCCGCGCATGCCGAGAGCCCTCCGGCGGCCTCCTTCGGCCCGCTGTCGGGCCTGCTCGCCGGCACCGACCAGCCTCACCTGCTGGTCGCCCTCAGGTCGGCGTTCGTCTCCGGGGTACGCGACGGCGCCCACCACGCGACGCACCCGGACATTTCGGGTGCGTCGCGTGGTGGGTCCAGGCCGTTCCGGCTGTGGCAGGAGCGGGAAGGGGCGCCGACGCTGCTCGCCCGGATGCTGCGGGCCAATCCGCACCTCCCCCTTCTGCCGCCCCCAGCGGGGCAGGACGGCCCACCCCAGTTCGGCGGGGCGCACGCGGTGCTGCTCGCCCTGGTGACTGGCCGGCCCGACCAGATCGACCCGATCGTGCGCGCCACGGACCCGACGCGTCTCGTGGAGTCGCTGGACCTGGGCCTCCTGCAGCCGGGTCCGCCCGAGCTGCTTCGGGAGTGCCGACGGATCCTGCGGCGGCTGGACGACCCTGCGGCCCGCGACGAGGTGTGCCGGCGCGCCCTGAACGACGGCAGTCCGGAGATGCGCGCCGCCGTCGCCGAGGCCGGGTATCTGCCGTCCGTGCTCGACGAGGAGGGCCGCGCGGCGTTCCTCTTCGCGACGGAGCAGTGGGAGCGCTATGACGCGGCCGACCCCCGAGGCCGTCTGGTGGCCGACTACTTCGCGCACGGCCCGTCCCGTCGGCCGCCTCAGGGAGGGGAGTGGTGGTGGTGGGCGCTCAAGTACGCCGCCATGACGGCCGCGGCCCGGTCCGGCCGGCGCACTCCCCTGCCCCCGTCCCCCACCACGTCCGCGCCTGCCCGCCGTACGGGCCCCATCGGCGGCTGGCCGACCAGCTACACGGGAGGCTTCGGCACCCACTGAAAGGATCCGGTGGTGCGCCGCGACCGTCATGGTGCGCCTGCTGCCGGGCGAGGGCGATCAGGGGGTCGGAGCCGGGGAGGTGACGCCTGCCGCGGCGCACAGCCCGGCCGCCGGGACTCAGGCGTCAGCGGGCGGCGGCCCGCTGGGTGGTGAGGGCGTCGAGGAGGCCGGGGAACGCCTCGTCCATGTCGGCGCGGCGCAGCGCGTTCATCCGGGAGGTCCCCACGTAGTACTGGCGGATCAGGCCCGCCTCGCGCAGCACCTTGAAGTGGTGGGTGGCGGTCGACTTGCTGACCGGCATGTCGAACGTGCCGCAGGCGAGGTCCTGGCCGGCGGCGTCGAGCTGCGTGACGATGCTGCGGCGCACCGGGTCGACGAGGGCTTCCAGCACCTGTTGCAGGTCGAACTGGGACACCTCGGGGTACGGCGGCGTGCGTTCCATGAGCCCCATAGTACGACACAGGTCAAAGTTTGACAGCGATCGTACCTGTGCGGCACAGTGGGCCGCGTTCACAGACGAGCGAAGGAGTGCGGCGTGGCCAGGACTGTGCGCTTCCATGAGATCGGCGGACCCGAGGTCATGCGGCTCGAAGACCTTGAGCCGGGCGAGCCGGGCCCGGGCGAGGCCAGGATCCGGGTCGACGCGATCGGCGTCAACCGGGCCGAGGCGCTGTTCCGGATGGGCGTGTACATCGAGCCGGTCAAGGCGTTCCCCGCGCGGCTCGGCACCGAGGCGGCCGGGGTGATCGAGGCGGTCGGCCCGGGGGTGACGGAGCTCGCGGTGGGGCAGGCGGTCAGCGTCGTACCCGCCTTCTCGCAGAACGACTACGGCGTGTACGCCGAGCGGGCAATCGTCCCGGCGAGCGTGCTGCTGCCCCGTCCCGACGGGGTGGACGCCGTGTCCGGCGCCGCGGTGTGGATGCCGTACCTCACGGCCTACGGGGCGATGGTGGAGGTGGGCCGCCTGCGGGCCGGCGACGTGGCGGTGGTGAACGCGGCCTCCAGCAGCGTCGGCCTGGCCGCGATCCACACGGCCAACCGGCTGGGCGCCCTGCCGATCGCCGTCACCCGCACCGGCGGCAAGCGACAGCGGCTGATCGAGGAGGGCGCGGCCGAGGTGATCGCGTCGCAGGAGGAGGACGTGGCGGGCCGCGTGCTGGCGCTGACCGGCGGGCGAGGCGCCGAGCACGTCTTCGACGCCGTCGCCGGGCCGGGCGTGACCGAGCTGGCCCGGGCCGTGGCCCCCGGCGGGACGCTGTTCCTGTGGGGCATGCTGAGCGGGCAGCCGACGCCCTATCCGGGGTTCGACCTGGGCATGCCCGCGCTCAACATGCGCACGTACACGGTGCACGAGATCACCAGGGACCCCGAGCGGCTGCGCCGGGGGGCGGCGTTCGTCGCCGCGGGGCTGCGCACCGGGGCGTTCCGCCCGGTCGTGGACCGGGTGTTCCCGCTGGAGGAGATCGTGGCGGCGCACCGGCACATGGAGTCCAACACCCACGTCGGCAAGATCGTGGTCACCGTGGACCACTGAGGCGGTAGGGGGCCAGGCCGGCCGCCACCGCGTCCGGGTCGTCGTGGCGCAGGCCGTGGACGGCCTCCTGCAGCGCGAACGTGGCCGCGTAGGCGGCGGCACGCGCGGTGAGGGCGGGGAAACCGGCCGCCAGCCGGTCGCGGACGGGCGGCGCGACCGACACCGACAGGGCGGCCAGGTCGACCGCCGGGTCGCCGGGGCCGGACGCCTCCCAGTCGAGGACGGCGGCCACCGCTCCCCCGGCCATGAGCACGTTCGCGCCGCCGAGGTCGCCGTGGACGAACCCGGTGGGCGCCGACTCTGCCGCGGCCAGCGCCCGCTGCGCGTCGGCCACCGCGCGCCGCGCCTGCTCGGGGGCGAGCAGCGGTGCGACGCGCCGCCGCACGTCGTCGAGCAGTTCGCGCCACTCCGCCCGCCAGTCGCCCGCCTCGGGCTCGACCGGGACGGTGGCCGCGCGCGCGAGCAGGCCGGCCAGCGCCGCCGGGTCGGCCTCGACCTCGGGCGACAGCGGCCGGCCGGTGACGAGGCGGGTGACCAGGCAGTCGTCGCGGACGCGGACGACCTCGGGGGCGGGCAGCCCGTGCGCCCGTACGAGGGTGATCCGCCGGGCGAGGGCGGCCTGGTCGGCGGGCCTGTGCGGGAAGCGCCACGCCAGCCCGGCGGCGGCGTCGAGCACCACGTCGGCGGACTCGCCGCTCACCAGCCGCAGCGCGGCGGCCGGACGCGCCATCAGCCGCGCGTAGCTGTCGAGCGGGGACACCGGCCTCACCCGTGCAGCCGGGAGCGGATGCCGGTGATGCGGCGCAGCACGTCCCACCAGAACGGCGCGCCGAACATCAGCGCCACGTACGTCAGCAGGTAGCCGGGCCAGTGGCTGGGGGTGGTGAGCCGGTCCCACCAGGCGCCGCCGTTCCAGTGCACGGCCGGGTCGCCCTCGGCCGGGACGGACACGCTGACGATCGCGTGGTCGAACACCTTGACCAGGGCGGGCTGGCTGAGCGTCTCGGTGACGCACGGCACCGGGTCGGCCCGCTCGCAGCGGGCCCGCAGCTCGGCGTAGGCGTCGGGCCCGGCCTCGGCGACGGCGGTCACGGAGACCCGGAAGGCGTTGTCGCGCAGCAGCGTCTTGCCGTACTCCAGCCCGTCCATGGTGAACAGCAGCGTCACCGCCAGGCCGAGGACGGCCAGCACCCACGTGACGTACCGCTTGTACAGCATCGACAGGCGGCGCATCTCACCGTCGAACCACGTCTCCACGCCCTGCCGGAACCGGTCGAGGTCGCGCTGCGCGGTCTCCCAGACGCCTCTGAGGTGGCCGTGCAGGGGGCTGCCCATCGCCTTGAGCTTGGCCAGCAGCCCTTCGACTCCACCCTCCTCGGCCGCGGCCATCTCCATCACGGCCACGGCGAAGCGGCCCGGGGGCAGGTTCGCGATGCTGGTGCGGCCCCGCGTCGGATGGTCGATCTCGCGGACCCGCTGGTAGAGCAGGTTCGTCAGGGCGTCCTGCGCCTTGGACTCCCGGGCGGGCACCTGGGCCGCCTCGGCGGGGGCCGGCTGGTCGTTGTGGACGGGGCGCGCATCGCGGGAGAACGGCAACGCGGCGAACACGTCACGCAGCCCCGCGGGCAGCCACGAGCGGCCCGCGGCGTCGCTGCCGTCGAGGGTGTCGCGCAGGTAGGCCCACAGGAACTTGCTGCGAATGGCCAGCAGCCGCACGAACGCCTCGTTCACGCCGCTGACCAGTAGCGACAGCAGCAAGAACGCCAGCACCATGCCTAGCGCGAGATCCACGTAAACCGACAGCAAAAAGATCACCCCGCGCCTTGATACACCCGTGGCCGCCCGCCCGCAACGCGATTTCGGGCGTCAGGAGCCGTAGAAGACGCGCTCCACGACCTGGCGGGCGCGGCGGGTGACGCGGCGGTAGTCGTCGAGGAAGTCCTCCGAGCCGTCCGGCGGGTAGCCGAGTGCGCGGGCCACCAGCAGGCGTTCGCGCGTGTCGGCGGGGACGCTGTCGCCCGGCCGGCCACGTACCAGCATGACGGCGTCGCGGATGCGCGAGGCGAACCGCCACGCCTCCTCCAGCACCTCCTCGTCGCCCGGTGCGAGCAGCCCGGCCTCCACCGCCGCGCGCAGCGTCGGCAGGGTGCGGGTGGTGCGCAGGACGGGGACGGCGCCGGCGTGGCGGAGCTGAAGGAGCTGGGCCACCCACTCCACGTCGGACAGCCCGCCGGGCCCCAGCTTGGTGTGCAGGGCGGGGTCGGCGCCGCGGGGCAGCCGCTCGGCCTCCATGCGGGCCTTGAGCCGCCGGATCTCACGGACGGCGTCCTCCGGCAGGCCGTCCGGCGGGTAGCGCAGCCGGTCGATCATGGCGGTGAACGCCTCGCCGAGCGCGTCGTCGCCGGCGCAGAAGCGGGCTCGCAGCAGGGCCTGCGCCTCCCAGGGCGACGACCAGCGGGCGTAGTAGGCGGAGTAGGAGGCGAGGGTGCGCGCCAGGGGGCCCTGCCTGCCCTCGGGCCGCAGGTCGGTGTCGATCAGCAGGGGCGGGTCCGGGGCGGGCAGGCCGAGCAGGCGGCGCAGCTCGTTGGCGATCGCGAACGCCGCGTCGGTGGCCTCCCGGTCGGCCGCGCCGGGCTCGGGAGAGTGCACGAACATGACGTCCGCGTCGCTGGCGTAGGAGGACTCCATACCGCCGAGCCGGCCCATCGCGATGACGGCGAACCTGGTGGGCGGCTCGGCCCCCCGGTCGGCGCGCACCTTGCCGGTGGCGGCGTCGAGGGCGGCCTGGATCGTCACGTCGTTCAGCGCCGACAGCGCCACGCCGACCCGCTCGATGTCGACGAGCCGGAAGATGTCGGCGACCGCGGTGCGGAACAGCTCCCTGCGCCGCAGCGCCCGCACGGCGGTCACCGCGCTCTCGGCGTTGCCCGCGTGGCGGGAGACGGCCGCGGCGGCCTCGGCGCGCAGCGCCTCGGGCGGGCGTACGGCGAGGTCGTCGTCGGAGCCGAGCAGCGCCACGGCGTCGGGCGCGTGCATGAGCAGGCCGGTGGCGTAGCGGCTGGTGCCGAGGACGTGTGCCATGCGTGCGGCGACGGCGGTCTCGTCGCGCAGCAGCCGCAGATACCACGGCGTGGCGCCGAGCTTGTCGCTCACCTGGCGGAAGCCGAGCAACCCGGCGTCGGGGTCGGGGGTGTCGGCGAACCAGCCGAGCATGACCGGCAGCAGCGTCCGCTGGATGGCGGCGCGCCGCGACACGCCCGCCGTGAGCGCCGCGATGTGGCGCAGCGCCCCGTCGGGATCGACGTAGCCGAGGGCGCGCAGCCGCGCGGACGCCGCCGCGGGCGACAGCCGCGCCCCGCTCTCGGGCAGCCGGGCCACGGCCTGCAGCAGCGGCCGGTAGAACAGCTTCTCGTGCAGCCGCCGCGCCTCCCTGGCGTGCCGCCGCCAGCGGGCGGTGAACTCCCCCACCGGGTCGGCCTGCATGCCGAGCGCGCGGCCCAGCCGGCGCAGGTCGCCGGGGTCCTCGGGCAGGACGTGGGTACGGCGCAGCCGGTGCAGCTGGAGCAGGTGCTCGACCTGGCGCAGGAACGTGTACGCCTCGGCCAGGCCGCGGGAGTCGTCGCGGCCGACGTAGCCGCCGCGGGACAGGGCGGCCAGCGCCGGCAGCGTGGCACGGCGGCGCAGCAGCGGGTCGAGCCGCCCGTGCACGAGCTGCAGGAGCTGAACGGCGAACTCGATGTCGCGCAGCCCGCCGGGCCCGAGCTTGAGCTGCCGGTCGCCCTCAGCGCGCACGTGGGCCTCGACCCTGCGGCGCATGGCCTGGACGTCCTCGACGAAGTTGTCGCGGGTGGCGGCCGACCACACCAGCTCGTTGACCGCCTCGACGTAGGCGGCGCCGAGCTCCAGGTCACCCGCCAGCGGCCGGGCCTTCAGCAGCGCCTGGAACTCCCACGTCTTGGCCCAGCGGCGGTAGTAGGCGAGGTGGCTGGCCAGGGTGCGCACCAGCGGCCCCGACCGGCCTTCGGGACGCAGCCCGGCGTCGACCTCCCACAGGGCGCCCTCGGGCGTGACGGCCGAGCAGGCGCGCATCATCGCCTGGGCGAGCCGGGTCGCGGCCCGCAGCGCCTTGGTCTCGTCGGCGCCATCGCGCGGCTCGGCCACGAAGATCACGTCGACGTCGCTGATGTAGTTGAGCTCGCGGGCGCCTGCCTTGCCCATGCCGATCACCGCCAGGCGCACGTCGTCGACGCCGGCCTCGGCGGGCAGCTCGGCGCGGGCGATGGCGAGGGCGGCCTCCAGGGCGGCGCCGGCCAGGTCGGACAGCTCCGCGGTGACCTCGCCCAGCGTGGCCTCGCCGGTGAGGTCGAGGGAGGCGACCCGCGCCAGCCGGCCCCGGTAGGCGACGCGCAGCGCGGCCAGCGCGCCGGGGTCCGCGGCGCGCGGGCTCGGGTCCGCGGCGCGCGGGCTCGGGTCGCCGGGGTCGGCGCCGACGGCCCGCAGCAGCTCGTCACGGGCCTCGCCTGGGCCGGGCTCGCCGAGCAGCGCGAGCTGCTCCGGGTGGCGGGCCAGGTGGTCGCCGAGGGCGGCGCTCACGCCGAGGACGGCCAGGGCGCGGGCGCGGAGCCGGTCGTCGGCGCGCAGCGCGCCGAGGACGGCGGGCGCCTGCTCGGCGAGGCGGGCCAGCGAGGCGAGCGCGAGGTCGGGGTCGGCCACGTCGACCAGCCCGTCGAGCAGGTCGTCGAACGCGGCGCCGCCCTGCCGGACCAGCCGGGCGGCGGTGGCTCCGTCGGCGAAGCCGAGCTTGGCGAGCCTCGCGGCGGTGGACTCGATCCTGGGCACCCCTCCATCTTGACAGCCCGCCGGGCGACATGGCTTGAATAGAACGCAACGTTGCGTTGTGTTTTTGGAGGAGGCGGCATGGGGAAGGTTCCGGCGGCGGTGACGTGGGGGCTGCTCGCGGCGTGGGCCGTGCACGACGCCGAGGAGTTGGCGACGATGGCGAGATGGACGCGTGAGGCCCGCCCCTGGCTGGCGGAGCGCTACCCGCAGGTGCCGTGGGAGCGGCTGGAGGTCTCGCAGCGGCACGCGAGCGTGGCCATCGGGCTCATGGGCGGGGTCGTGGCGGGCGCCGCCGCGCTCGGCGCGCGCACCGGCGGGCGGAGCCGGACGTTCCAGACGGCGCTGGCGGGGTTCGGGGCACACGGGGTCGTGCACCTGGCGCAGGCCGCGGCCGTGCGTGGCTACACGCCGGGCGCGGTGACGGCGCCCCTGGTCGTGCTGCCGTTCACGGCGTGGGCGTGGCGACGGCTGCGCGCCGCCGGGGTGCCGGTGCGCGGCGGGGCGGCCACCTGGGCCGGCCTGGCGGCGCTGCCCCTCGTCCTGGGCGGCGTCCACGCGCTGGCCCACACCCTCACCCGCCCGCGCCCGCCCCGCGACGCCGCTCCCCGGCCCTGACGCGCCTCACCACGCCCTCGGCTGGGGCGCGTCAGGCGGTGGCGCGGACGACGGCGGCGAACGCCTCGGCGACGGGCCGCCAGACGGCGACCAGCTTGTCCTCGGCGGCCCGGACCCGGGCGACGTGCTCCTCGCCGGACGGGAGCCCCGAGTCCGTCGCCCAGGCGGCGAAGATGTCCGGCGTCGCCTCCGGGTGGAACTGGACGGCCCACGCCCTGGCGCCCAGCCGGTACGCCTGGTGCGGGTAGAGGGGGCCGGTCATGAGCGGTACCGCCCCGTCGGGCAGCCGTGACATCACGTCCTGGTGATACTGGATGGCCACCGCCGCGCCGACTCCCGACAGGAGCGGGTCGCAGGCGGGCTCGGGCAGGGCCGTCACCTCGCACAGCCCCACCTCCATCCCGTCGGCGCCACGCTCCACGGCACCGCCGCAGGCCAGCGTCATGAGCTGGGCGCCGAGGCAGATGCCCAGCGTGGGCGTGCCGTCGGACACGGCGCGCGCCAGCAGATCGCGGGTGGCGGGCAGCCAGGGGCACCTGTCGTCGTCCCACGCGGCCGGCGCGCCGCCGAGCACGATCAGCCCGTCGGCGGCCCGGTCCGGCACCGGCTCGCCACGGTACGGCCGGACGACCTCGCACGGGACGCCGAGCCAGCCGTCCAGGAAACCGGGTCCGGCGTCCGCCTCGTGCTCGATAACGGTGATCTGCATATTCAGTAATTTATCCGCAGCTATCACCCAAAAGCACACGTCGTCCTGGGGGTCGTGCCGATCTTGGCGACTCGGCGAGCTCGCCGATCACGCCGGTCGCGGCTGGGACAGGTCAGCGCGGAGCGATCCAGGTCGCCCTGGCCGCGGCCACCAGCGTGCCGTCCACCTCATAGATGGCGCTTTCGCCGAACAGCTTGCGGCCCTCACGCCCGGTGGCGCGCGCCACGACCGAGTAGGCCCCGCCCGGGTAGACGCGCCGGTGCACCTGGACGGCGAGCCGGCCGAGCAGCGCCGACTCGCCGGGCTGGAAGTGAGCCCAGCCGGTGACGCAGTCGAGCACGGCGCCCATGACGGAGCGGGGCACCCCGTCCTCGTCGGCCACCGTGAACGGCACCCGCCAGCCGGCGGCCACCAGGTCGGTGCCCTCGACCGGGCCGGGGAAGACGCGCAGGCCGTCACCCGGCTCGCGCAGCCCACAGGCGAAGCACTCGGGGAAGGCGTGCCCGTGCCGGCCCGCGAAGCCGGCCTCGGCCCGCGCCGCCTCGGTGAACGGGACGAACTCCGGAGCGTTCAGGTCCTCGGCGACGGGGATGGCCTCGACCAGCAGCCGGTCGTCGTGGGAGAGGGTGGCGGTGTTGGCGACGTGCTCCAGGCGCAGCTCGGTGTCGAGCGGCGTGGGAGCGTGGAGGGTGACCTCGACGGCTGATCGGTTGTCGCTGAGCGCCTCGGCCATGGTGCCGGCTATCCAGCCGCCGTTGGCGACTCCCGCCGGCCCGCGGAAACGCTCGGGAACGGTCAACACGGTCTGCAGGGCAGCCGTCGTCATGCCTCACCCTCCCATATCGCCCAGTGGACGAAACTTCAAAAATCCAGATTAAGCAGGCCGATATTACCGAAGATCCGGTCAGCCGAAGCCCGAAGTGCTCCGGCCCGATCTACCTACACCGGCCATAACACCGCAGAGCCGTCCAAAACTTCCCATCGAGGCGGGCCTGAAACACCGGCCGTCCCGCGTTCGGCAGCCGCGAATCCGGCGGGAACCGCGTTCCGCACCCGTACGATACGGGCCGTTCATGACGCGCAGGTGACCCGGGGGCGAGAAGTGATGTTGCTCACCCTCGTCTCCCGAGGGGGCCGCGCCGGGGCGCCCTGGCGGCGAGTAGGGCGGACCCCGGCGCGGTGCTGGTGCCGCGATCGGCGGGCGGAGCCTCAGGTCCCCGTGCCCGGTGTCGTCCGGACACCGGGCACGGCGGTTTCGGCTCCTGGAGGGAACTCGCTCGCTGTGCCCCCAACGTGCCCCTCGCGAGTCTCCCTCCCCAGGTTCGGCCTGCCCCCTATCGCGAGGAGCCACCATCGTTAACCAGAAAACCGGGCAAAACGTACGTATATCGCCGTTTTCCTCGCTCGCGGGCGTCGGCCTGGGCACGCGGCACGACACTTCGCCGGCGGGGCGCAAGGCGCCGAGCGGCCGTCAGGGGGCGCGGTCAGGCATGACCCGCGGTCACAGCACCGGCAGGTAGCGGCCCAGCTCGAACTCCGTCACGTGACGGCGGTATTCGCGCCACTCCGACCGCTTGTTGCGCAGGAAGAAGTCGAAGACGTGCTCCCCCAGCGTCTCGGCGACCAGCTCACTCTGCTCCATGACGGCGATGGCCTCGTCGAGGGACTGCGGCAGCGGCCGGATGCCGAGGGCGCGGCGCTCGGCGCTGGTGAGGGTCCAGACGTTGTCCTCGGCGGCGGGCGGGAGCTCGTAGCCCTGCTCGATGCCGCGCAGCCCGGCGGCGAGGACCAGCGCGAAGGCGAGGTAGGGGTTGCAGGCCGAGTCGAGCGAGCGGAACTCGATGCGGGTCGAGCCGCCCTTGTGCGGCTTGTACATGGGGACCCGGACCAGGGCCGAGCGGTTGTTGTGGCCCCAGCAGATGTAGGAGGGCGCCTCGCCGCCCTGGCCGGCGATGGCCTCGGCCCCGCCCCACAGGCGCTTGTAGGAGTTGACCCACTGGTTGGTGATCGCGGTGATCTCGGCGGCGTGCTTGAGCAGCCCGGCGATGAACGACCGGCCGATCTTGGAGAGCTGGTAGTCGGCGCCGGCCTCGTAGAAGGCGTTGCGGTCGCCCTCGAACAGCGACATGTGGGTGTGCATGCCGGAGCCGGGGTGCTCGGTGAACGGCTTGGGCATGAACGAGGCCCAGATGCCCTGCTCCAGCGCGACCTCCTTCATGACCAGCCGGAAGGTCATGATGTTGTCGGCCGTGGTGAGCGCGTCGGCGTAGCGCAGGTCGATCTCCTGCTGGCCGGGGGCGCCCTCGTGGTGGCTGAACTCCACCGAGATGCCCATCGACTCCAGCATCATGATCGCCTGGCGCCGGAAGTCGTGGCCGGAGCTGTGCGGGGTGTGGTCGAAGTAGCCGCCGGAGTCGATCGGCTCGGGCCGCTGCCCCGGCTCGGGCCGCTGCTTCAGCAGGAAGAACTCGATCTCCGGGTGGGTGTAGAAGGTGAACCCCATGTCGGCGCACTTGGCGAGCGTGCGCTTGAGCACCCAGCGCGGGTCGGCGTGCGACGGGGAGCCGTCGGGCATGAGGATGTCGCAGAAGATGCGCCCGGCGCCCGGCGTCTCGCTGCGCCACGGCAGGATCTGGAACGTCGCCGGGTCGGGCTTGGCCAGCATGTCGGACTCGTAGACGCGGGCGAAGCCCTCGATGGCCGACCCGTCGAACCCGATCCCCTCGGCGAAGGCGCCCTCAAGCTCGGCGGGTGCGATGGCCACCGACTTGAGGAAGCCCAGCACGTCGGTGAACCACAGCCTGATGAACCGGATGTCGCGTTCCTCGAGCGTGCGGAGCACGAACTCCTGCTGGCGGTCCAAGGCGTCCCCTAGCGAAGTGCGGTACGGCGTTGCTACCAGAATGCCGTGTCGTTGTTTCGCACAGGTTACGGCACCCGCCGGTGCGAGCCTCGCTGACAAACAGTCCGCCCCCACCTACTGTGATCTTCGCAGTCAGTCTCGGGGGAGGCACGGGTGGCCATCGACCTGCTCAATCACAAGCTCGATCGAGCGTTCGACCACATCGACGCGGCCGGCCGGGAGGTCGTGGACCGCGAGGACCTGCTCGGCCTCGGGGCCCGCATCCTGGTCGGGTTCGGTGAGTCGCCGACCTCGCTCGCCGGCAGCGGCCTGATCGGCGGCTTCGGCGCGATCTGGGCGAGCCTGTCCGACTCGCTCGGCCGTGACGGCGACTGCCGGTTGACGCGGGAGGAGTTCCGTACGGCGATGACGAAGGCGTTCGTCACCGGCGACGCGTACGAGCCGGTGTTCCGGCCGGCCGTGGCGGCCGCGGCGGAGATCTGCGACGGCGACGGCGACGGCCTCGTCGGGGTGCGGGAGTTCCGGACGCTGCTCAGCGCGTACGGCACCGCCTACGACGACGTGGACGCGGCGTTCGACCGGCTGGACCGGACGGGCAGGGGCGTGCTGACCGTGGCCGAGCTGGTGGCGGCGGCGCGGCAGTACTACACGGGCGCCGACCCGGACGCGGCGGGCAACTGGCTCTTCGGGCCCCTGTGAGCCGGCCGTGAGCACCTTCATCAAGGGTTCCGTGGACGACTCCGCGGGCGTGCTGACGACCGTGCGGACCGCGTTGCGGTCGGTGCTGCAGTGGCGGCCGCCCGCGCCGCGCCGGGGCGCACCGGCGGCGCACGCGCTGCTGCGGCTGACCGAGCGGGTGCCGGCGCTGGCCGCGCCGTGCCGCATGCATCCCGCGGTGTACGCGATCGAGGCCGCCGTGATCGACTGGGCGCGGCGCACTGGGCTGCGCGCCGATCCCGGGGTGGGGTTCCACCGGGTGGCCGGGCGGGCGTTCGCCGATTTCGACGCAGCCGCGGCGGCGCTGTTCGCGCAGTGGCTGACGTGGTTGTTCCATCTGGACGACGAGATGGACGAGGGCCCGGCCCGGCTGGAGATCTTCCACGGCATGCTGGCGGGCGGCGCGTCCCATCCGCTGGAGGCGGCCTTCGCCGACCTGTGGCGGGTGACGAGCGCGCGGATGAGCGACCAGTGGCGGGCCAGGTTCGCGGTGAACCTGCGCCGCCAGCTCGACGCCTGCCGGGTCGAGGCGGCCAACCGGGCCGCCGGCCGCATCCCGTCGCTGGAGCAGTACCCGGCGCTGCGCAGGGGCACCGTCGGCCCGTACCTGTACGACCTGGTGGAGCCGTGCCTGCGGGTGGAGGCCCCGGCGTGGCTGCACGGGTGCGAGCCGTGGCGGGAGCTGGTGGACGCCTGCAGCGACGTGACGGCCTGGTGCAACGACGTGGCCTCGCGGCCGAAGGAGCGCGGCGACGGCCACAACCTGGTCGTGGTCGCCATGCACGAGCTGCGCCTGGACGAGCGGCAGGCCGTGGGGTGGGTGCTCGACCGGATCGCCGAGCGCTGCGAGGACATGCGCCGGGCGGCCGGGCGGCTGCCGCTGGACGAGCTGGGGCCGCGCGCGGCCAGGGACGTCAGCAAGGTGGCGTGCGCCTACCTGGCGGCGCCGCGCGCCCACATCGACTGGCTGGTGGAGTCGGCCCGGTACGCCTGACGGTGTACAGGACACCTTGAGGTGCGGCGGTGACCTCGTCAGCTCGCGGGGCAGGCCAGCGCGTCGCCCGTGGGGGTGCGGCGGTAGACGACGTCCTTGCCGACGCGCATCCCGACGGCCAGGCCGCTGCCCCTGAGCACGCCGAGGTGCTGGCTGACCGCGCCCGGCGTGAGCGCCATCCGGCGGGCCAGCGCGGAGGTGGTGCTCGGCTCGGCCAGCGCGAGCAGGATCTGCGCCCGGCTGCGGCCGATGAGGGCGGCCAGCGCGCCCGGCGCGGGCGGTGGCCCCTCCTCCCACAGCGTGCCGATCCCGCGCACCGGGTAGATGAGCGTCGACTGGTAGGGGGCCGACAGGACGGCCGTGGACGGCCAGTAGAAGGCGCTCGGCACCAGCAGCAGCCCGTCGCCGTGCAAGCCGTCGACCGAGCAGATCCAGGGCCGTTCGATGACGAGCCGCTCCCCCGTCCAGGCGACCGACGGGTCCAGCTCGGCGAACAGCTCACGCGCCCCGCCGCGCGCGAGCTGCCGCGACCTGCGCAGCACGTCGCGTTCGAGCAGCGCGTACACGCGCGGCCAGAACTCGGCGAAGCACTCCTCCCAGTACGTCCGCAGCGCCGCTGCCACGCGGGCGACGCCGGCCGCCGGGTCGCTCCTGAACCGTTCGACGGCCGCCGGGTCCTCGCTGACCACGCGCCCGGCCTCGTCGGCGGCCAGGGCGGGCGGCGCGTGCCGGACCCGGTCCAGCTCCTCGGCGAAGTCGGGCAGCGGCGTCTCGGGCGGCGGGGTGAGGAAGTCGGGCAGGTAGCCGGCCGGCGGGACGAGCGCGAGCAGCTCGGTGAGGTCGAGGCCGGCCAGGCGGGGGCGGACGGCCTTGATCCAGGGCAGGTGGACCGACTGCCTGGCCGGGTCGCGCAGCGTGCGCAGGCTGGCCACCAGCTCCCACAGCGGCGAGAACGCGAACCTGATCCGCGCCACGTCCTCCGGCTTCATCACCCAGGTCACGGCCATACCTTTTAGTGTGCCCTAAAAGGATCGCCCGCCGCCCGCGGGATCGGCACGCTGGCCGGGTGAGCAAGCCACTCGATGACACTCCCGGTCTCCTGCGTTCGGCGGTCGGCGGGCTGCCCCGCCCGTTCTGGGCCCTGTGGAGCGGCACCCTGGTCAACCGGCTGGGCACCATGGTCATGCCGTTCACCGGCGTCTACCTGACCCAGGCGCGCGGCATGTCGGTGGCCGCGGCCGGGCTGGTGATGGCGGTGTTCGGGGCGGGGTCGCTGCTCTCGCAGCTCCTGGCGGGGGTGCTGGCCGACCGGATCGGCCGACGGGTCACCCTGGCGGGCAGCATGGTGGCCACGGCGGCGACGATGCTGGCGCTGGGCTACAGCACGTCGCTGTTCGCCGTCACGGCGGCCATGTTCGTGCTCGGGCTGGTGATCGACGCCTACCGGCCCGCCTCGAACGCGCTGGTCGCCGACCTGGTGTCGCCGGCGGAGCGGCCGCGCGCCTACGGGCTGCTGTTCTGGGCGATCAACCTCGGGTACGCGGTCGGCATGACCGCGGGCGGCTGGCTGGCCGGGGTCGGGTTCCTCTGGCTGTTCTGGATCGACGCGGTCAGTTGCGTGGCGTTCGCGGTCCTGGTCTGGCGGGCGGTGCCGGAGACCCGGCCGGCCGGCCGCGAGGCCCGGGGCGGGTTCGGGCCGGTGCTCAGGGACCGGGTGATGATGGGCTTCACGCTGACCGTGCTCGGCAACACCTTCATGTACGCGCAGACGGTCACGATGCTGCCGGTCGCGATGACCAAGGTGGTGGGGCTGCCCACCGGCCAGTTCGGGCTCGTCATGGCGTTGAACGGGGTGCTGATCGTGCTCGTCCAGCCGCTGGTGTCGAGCCGGCTGGGCCGCTTCGACGCGTCCAGGGCCCTGGCGCTGGGCCTGGCCGTCATGGGGGCGGGCTTCGCGCTGACGGCGTTCGTCACCTCCGCCGCCGGGCTGGCGGCCACGATCGTGGTGTGGACCGCCGGGGAGATCGTCACCGCCGGCCTGGCGGGCACGATCGTCGCCTCGCTGGCCCCCGCCCACCTGCGGGGCCGCTACTCGGGCGTGTACGGCTTCGCCTGGTCGGCCGCCAGCGTCCTCGCGCCGCTGACCGGTGGCGCGCTGCTCGCGGCGGGGCCGGAGGCGCTGTGGTTCACCGTCGGCGGGGTGGGCGTCGCCTCGGCGGCGGGGATGCTCGCGCTCGGCCCGGCGATCCGCCGCCGGGCCGCCACCGGCCTGGCGGAACCGGCGACGCTGAGCACCGCCTGACGCTCTACGCTTACCCCTGCCATGCTGACATTCACCGCATTAGGCCCGTTCCAGGCCTGGGCCGGCGGCGCCTCCCTCGACCTCGGCGGCCAGCGCCAGCGGGCGGTGCTCGCGCGCCTGCTCGTGGCGGGCGGCCGGGCCGTGCCCGTGACCACCCTCATCGACGAGCTCTGGCCGGGCCGGCCGCCCGCGCAGGCGCTGTCCACCGTCCAGGGATATGTCTCCCGGCTGCGGCGCGCCCTCGAACCGGGGCGGGCGCCCCGCGAGGAGGCGGCCGTCCTGGTCTCGGCCGCGCCCGGCTACGCGCTGCGCGCCACGGTGGAGCAGGTGGACGCCTGGCGGTTCGAGGGCCTGGTCCGCTCCGACGGCGACCCGGCCGCGGTGTGGGCGGCCATGGACGCCGCGCTGGGGCTGTGGCGGGGGCCGGCGCTGGCCGAGTTCGCCGACCTGACGTGGGCGGTCACGGAGGCGGGGCGGCTGGAGGAGCTGCGGCTGGTGGCCGTGGAACGGCGGGCGGACGCGGGGCTGGCGCTCGGCCGGGCGACCGCGCTGGTGCCGGACCTGGAGGCGCACGCCTCGGCGTACCCGCTGCGTGAGGAGGCGTGGCGGCTGCTGGCGCTGGCGCTCTACCGGACCGGGCGGCAGGGCGACGCGCTGGGCGCGCTGCGCCGGGCGCGGAAGGTGTGGCGGGACGAGCTGGGGCTGGACCTGACGAGCGGGCTCCGCCGGCTGGAGGGCGACATGCTCGCCCAGCGGCTGGAGGAGCCGGCGGCGCCGCCCACGCCCGGCAGCCGCGGCGTGGCCCCCTTGCGGGTGCTGGTGGCCGACGACCAGGCGCTGGTGCGGGCCGGGCTGCGGACCGTCCTCGGCGACGAGGACGGCCTGGAGCCGGCCGGGGAGGCCGCCGACGGCGAGGAGGCCATCGCGGCCGTGCGCGCGAGCCGCCCCGACGTCGTGCTGCTCGACATCCAGATGCCCCGCCTGGACGGGCTGGCCGCGGCCCGGCGCATCCTCGCCGAGGACCGCCCGCCCAAGGTCATCGTGATGACCACGTTCGGCAGCGACGAGAACCTGTACGCGGCGCTGCGCGCCGGGGTGAGCGGGTTCGTGCTGAAGACCTCCCCGCCCGAGCAGCTCGTGGCCGCCATCCGGGCCGCCGCGGCGGGCGACGCGCTGATCGACCCGGCCGTGACGACCCGGCTGATCGCGGGCTTCGCGGGCACGCCCGACCCGGCCGGTCCCCCGGGCCTGGCCGGGCTGTCCGACGACCGGATCGACGTGCTGAAGCTGGTCGCCCGCGGCCTGACGAACCAGCAGATCGCGCGCACCCTCTGCCTGCCCGAGCCGGCGGTCGCCGACGAGGTGGGGGCGCTGCTGGCGCACCTCGGGCTCCTCGACCGGGCGCAGCTCGTCGTGACCGCCTACGAGTCGGGCCTGGTGACCCCGGGGTCCGCGATGTGAAGGACCCGCTCATCGCCGCTCGAACGACGAAAATCACCCCGTACTAGGCTGGTCGCGTGGCACACCTCCGCATTGCCCTGGCCCAGACCAACCCGACCGTGGGCGACCTCGCCGGCAACGCCGACAAGCTCCTCGCCTGGACGCGCGAGGCCGCCGAGCGCGGCGCGCACCTGGTGGTCTTCACCGAGATGTTCCTCACCGGCTACCCGGTCGAGGACCTCGTGCTGCGCACCTCGTTCGTGGACGCCAGCGTCAGGATTCTTGAGGAGACCGCGGTCCGGCTGCGCGAGGAGGGGCTCGGCGAGCTGCCGGTGGTGGTCGGCTACGTCGACCGGGCCGGCCTGGCGCCGCGCGTGGGCCAGCCGAAGGGCGCCCCGCTCGACGCGGCCGCCGTGCTGTGGCGCGGGGAGGTGGTCGCCCGCACGGCCAAGCACCACCTGCCCAACTACGGCGTGTTCGACGAGTACCGCTACTTCGTCCGCGGCGACCGGCTGCCGATCTTCCGGCTGCACGGGGTGGACGTGGCCGTCGCCGTCTGCGAGGACCTGTGGCAGGACGGCGGTCCCGTGGCCGTCGTCGGGCAGGCGGGCGCGGGGCTGCTCGTCGCGCCGAACGCCTCGCCGTACGAGAAGGAGAAGGACGACGTCCGCCTGGAGCTGTGTGCGCGCCGGGCGCGCGAGGCCGGCTGCGCGCTGGTGTACGTCAACCAGGTCGGCGGGCAGGACGAGCTGGTGTTCGACGGCGACTCGATCGTGGTGGACGCCTCCGGCGAGCTGGTGGCGCGGGCCGGCCAGTTCCGCGAGGAGCTGCTGACCGTCGACCTCGACCTGCCGGAGTCCGCGGCCGAGCCGGGCCGGTTCCCCCACGACGCGGGCGACGGCTCGACCATCACCGTGGACCGGATCGTGCTGTCGTCCGACCCCGTCGCCCCCTACCCGGCGGTGCCCGCCACCGTCGCCGACCGGCTCGACCTGGCCGCCGAGGTCTACTCGGCGCTGGTGCTGGCCGTACGCGACTACGTGGCCAAGAACGGCTTCCAGTCGGTGATCCTCGGCCTGTCCGGCGGGATCGACTCGGCGCTGACCGCCACCATCGCCGCCGACGCGATCGGCCCCGACCGGGTGCACGTCGTGCTGATGCCGTCGCGCTACTCCTCCGACCACTCCGTCCGCGACGCCGAGGAGCTCGTCCGCCGCCAGGGCCTCAACGCGCGGACCGTGCCGATCGCCGACATCGTCGACGCGTTCGAGAAGGAGATCGACCTGTCGGGCCTCGCGGCCGAGAACCTCCAGGCGCGCGTCCGCGGCATGATCCTCATGGGCCTGTCGAACGAGCACGGCCACCTCGTGCTGACCACGGGCAACAAGAGCGAGCTGGCCACCGGCTACTCCACGCTGTACGGCGACTCGGCGGGCGGCTTCGCCCCGATCAAGGACGTGCCGAAGACGATGGTGTGGGAGCTGTCCCGGTGGCGCAACGCGCACACCGACCCGTCGTTCCTGCTGCGCGCCGAGCGGCCGATCCCGGACAACTCCATCACCAAGGAGCCGAGCGCCGAGCTGCGGCCCGACCAGCGCGACACCGACTCGCTGCCACCGTACGAGGTGCTCGACCGGCTGCTTGACGACTACGTCGAGAAGGACATGGGCTCGCGGGAGCTGATCGCCGCGGGGCACGACCCGGAGCTGGTGACGCGGATCATCCGGCTGGTGGACGTGGCCGAGTACAAGCGCAGGCAGTACCCGCCGGGCCCGAAGATCACGCCGAAGAACTTCGGGCGCGACCGGCGGCTGCCCATCACCAACCGCTGGCGCGAGAGCACCTGAGACGGCCTCGCCCGGGCCCCCGCCGGCGGCGCGGGTCAGGCCGTGAGGCCCCGGAGGACGTGGTCGACGATGCGCCCGGGCAGGTCCTCGGGGAGTTCGCCCGCGGGCGCCCACTTGGAGTACCAGATCATGGCGCCCGACAGGAGGGCCATCCCCGTCTCGACGTCCAGGTCGGTCCGCAGCTCGCCGGTGCCGATGCCGCGCCGCAGCACCTCGCGCATGGCCTCCTTGCGCGGCTCGATGGCCACCTTCCGGAAGCGCTCCATCAGCGCGGGGTAGCGGTCGGCGTCGCTCATCATGACGTTCATGACGCAGCGCGTCCGGGACCGGCCCTTGTCCTCGCGCATCGCGTTGAGCAAGGTGGTCAGGTCGTCGCGCACGGACACTCCGGCGAGCCGCGGGAGCGGCGCCCTGAGCGTGGCGAGCGCGTCGGCGACCAGTTCCTCCTTGTTGGACCAGCGCCGGTAGATGGTGGTCTTGCCGACGCCCGCCCTCGACGCGATCGCCTCGATGGACAGCTCGGCGACGCCCATGCCGTCGCCGATCAGGTCGAGGGTCGCCTCGATGATCGCCTTCTCGGCCTTCTCGCTGCGGGGACGGCCCGCTGGGCGGGCCGTGACCGGTTCCTGGATCGTCATCGCGGCCTCACACTACCGCCGGTTCCTTGGCTTCAGCGTGCTGGACGGGCTTGGGCTTGCCCGGCATCCACTTGGCGACCACGGCGACGCCGGCCAGCGCGATCACCGCGGAGACCAGGGCCGTGACGTGCATGCCGTCGATGAAGGCGGCGAACGCCGGCCGGAGGAGGGCCTGGCCCTGCGCGCCGAGGCTCTCGGCCGCGCCGACCGTCGCCATGATCGACTCTCCGGCGGCGTGCCGGGCGTCGGCCGGCAGCGCGGACAGCGCCGGGGCGACCTCGCCCCGGTAGGTGGAGGACAGCACCGAGCCGAGCACGGCGACGCCGAGGGCGCCGGCGACCTGGCGGACGGTGTTGCTCATGGCCGAGCCGACGCCGGCCTTCTCCCTCGGCAGCGACTCCATGATCGCGGTCGTGGCGGGCGGCATGATGTTGGCCATCGCGGCGCCCTGGACGAAGAAGACGACCTCGATGAGCACGATGGGGGTGTTCGCGTCGAAGAGCGCGTAGCTCGCCAGCACCAGGGCGATCACCGTCATGCTGACCGTGGAGGCCAGCTTGGCGCCGAAGCGCTGGTTCACCCGCTGGCTGAGCGGCGCGAAGATGAGCTGCGCCGCGGCGAACGGGATCATCAGGGCCCCCGCCTGGATCGGGCTGAACCCCAGCACGATCTGCAGGTAGAAGGTGAGGAAGAACATCCCGCCCATCATCGCGAAGAAGACGATGCCCATCATGCCGATGGCCGAGGAGAAGCGGACGTTGGCGAAGCTGCGCACGTCGAAGATGGGGTGGTCGATGCGCCGCTCCCACCAGACGAAGACGGCCAGCACCGCCACGCCGATCAGCGACGGGACGTACACCTCGGGGCTGGTCACGGTGGCCAGTTCGCCGCCGCGGATGATGCCGTAGACCACGGCCACCAGACCGACGATGGACAGCAGCACGCCGACGGGGTCGAGCCGGGACGGCTTCGGGTCGCGCGACTCGGGCACGATCGTGGCGATGAGCGCCATGCTGATCAGCACGATGGGCACGTTGATCAGGAAGACCGAGCCCCACCAGAAGTTCTCGATGAGCAGGCCGCCGGTGACCGGGCCGATCGCCACGGCCAGGCCGACGCCGCCCGCCCAGATGCCGATCGCCTTGCCGCGTTCGGCGGGCGGGAAGATGTTGGAGATGATCGCCAGCGTGGCCGGCATGATGGCCGCGCCGCCGATGCCCATCGCCGCCCTGGCGAGGATCAACTGGGTCGGGTCCTGGGCGTAGGCGCTGGCCAACGACGACAGCCCGAACAGCGCCATGCCGATGAAGAGCATGCGCTTGCGGCCCGTGCGGTCGCCGATCACCCCGAAGGTGAACAACAGGCCGGCGAACACCAGCGTGTAGGAGTTGATCGCCCACTCCAGCTCGCTCTGGGTCGCCCCGAGGCCCTGCACGGGGTCGGCGATGGTCTTCATCGCCACGTTGAGGATGGTGTTGTCGAGGACGACCGCCAGCAGGCTGAACACCAGCACGCCGAGGATCGTCCACCGGCGCGGGTGGCCTGTGTCCGTGTTCATGGGGACCCTTCAATATCGATACGCCAAAGTTTCGCAACAGGACCGTATCGCATACTATTCCGATACGCAACAGCACCGTTTCGGAATCCCGGCACCCGGTGGCGTCAGGCCGCCGACGGGCGCGTCAGCCCGCCGCGACCTTCACCGGCGGCTCCTCGGCCACGCGGACCGGCTCGGCGGCTGGACGCCGGCGCCAGAACGGCAGCGCCACCGCCGCCATGGCCACGCTGACCGCCCCCGCGCCGGCGAACGCCCAGGCCGGCCCGTGGGAGTCGATGATCAGCCCGGCCAGGGGGGCGGACGCCGCCCCGCCGATGAGCAGGGCCGTGCCGTGGAACCCCATCGCCTCCCCCCGCGCCGCGGCGGGCACCCAGCGGCTCACCGTGTCGACCGTGGACGACAGCGCCGGCGCGCACAGCACCCCGGCGGGCAGCAGCGCCAGCACCAGCCACCGCCAGTCACCGCCGGCCAGGCCCACCGGCACGGTCAGCAGTCCCATCGCCGCGACGAGGACGAGCGGCGAGGCGCCCCGGCTCAGCCCGCCGTACACGAACCCGCCGATCAGGGAGTAGACGCACCAGATGCCCACGGCGAGCCCCACCCACGCGGTCTGCCCGCTCCGCTCCATGGTGCCGACCAGCGCCAGCTCGGTCGCGGTGAGCACGAACGTGGCCGAGGCCGCCATGCCCAGGACGAGCACGAAGCCGGGCCTCAGCCACTGACGCCTCGGCACCCGCGCCGCGGGCTCGGCGCGCTCCTCGGCGGAGCGGACCGGCGGGTCGAGCACGATGAGCGCGAGCCCCGCCAGGGTCGTGCCGGCCGCGATGACACCCAGCGTCGGGCCGCTGCCCAGGATCGTCATCCCGGCCACGGCCAGTGCCGGGCCGGTCATGTAGGACAGCTCCACGAGCATCGAGTCGAGGGAGAAGCCCATGCGGCGCTGCTCCGGCGGCACCATGGCCGCCAGGCACTGCCTGATCACGCTGAACACCGGCAGCGCCAGCAGCCCGGCGACCGCCGCCGCGCCGACCAGCACCGGATAGGGCAGCGCCCAGGCGCACGACCAGAAGACCGCCTGGGCGACGGTCGTCACGGTGAGCACGGGCCGCAGACCGTGGCGATCGACGAACCTCCCCGACAGCGGCGAGCCCACCGCCATGCCGACGGTGCTCGCCGCGGTGACGAGCCCGGCCTTGCCGAAACCCAGCTCCAGACTCTGGACGACGTGCAGCGTGAGCGCCATGCCCATCGCGGTGGACGGGATGCGGGCCAGCAGCCCCACGAGCAACAGCATCCGCAGACCGGGAAGCCTGAGCAGGCGCCGGTAAGGTTCGATGGACATGTTGATTAATTACCTCCCCGCCTATTCTGGCAAGGAGGACCGACAGTTTCGCCACCGAGTTTCGCGGGTGGCATCATCGGAGGAGTCCGGGGACGCCACTGGGGCGCCTCGAGACCTTTTCCCGGAGGGTCGATCATGTCCTCTTCCACCATCCCCCCGAACACCGGCGCGCTCTACGGCGGCATCGCGGGTCGCAGGGTGACCGTCCGCGACATCGCGGCCGCCAAGGAGCGCCACGAGAAGTGGCCCGTGCTCACCGCCTACGACGCGATGACGGCCCGGGTGTTCGACGAGGCGGGCATCCCCGTCCTGCTCGTCGGCGACTCCGCTGCCATGGTCGTGTACGGCTACGACTCCACGGTGCCCGTCACCGTCGAGGACCTGCTGCCGCTGACCGCCGCGGTCGTCCGGGGCTCCTCGCGGGCCCTCGTCGTGGCCGACCTGCCGTTCGGGTCCTACCAGGCGTCGCCGGAGCAGGCGCTGGCGTCGTCCGTCCGCTTCCTGAAGGAGGCCGGCGCGCACGCGGTCAAGCTGGAGGGCGGACGGCGGGTCCTGCCCCAGGTGGAGACCCTGGTGTCGGCGGGCATCCCCGTCATGGGCCACCTGGGTCTCACGCCGCAGTCGGTGAACGTGCTCGGCGGCTACCGCGTCCAGGGACGCGGCGAGTCCGGCGAGGAGCTCATGAAGGACGCCAAGGACCTGGAGCGGGCCGGGGCCTTCGCGGTGGTGCTCGAATGCGTGCCCGCCGACCTGGCCGAACGGGTCACCACGTCGCTGTCCGTCCCGACGATCGGCATCGGCGCCGGGCCGGGCACCGACGCGCAGGTCCTGGTCTGGCAGGACTTCATGGGTCTCACGCCGCGGCCGGCCAGGTTCGTCAAGCGCTACGCCGACCTCGGCGGCGACCTGGACCGCGCCGCCCGCGCCTTCGCCGCCGACGTGGCCACCGGCGTCTTCCCGGCTCCGGAGCACACCTACACCTGACCCGGGCGTCACGCCGGGACGCGCCGCTCCCGGGGCGGCCCGCGTCCCGGTGACGGTCAGCCGGTGGCGGTCAGCCGGTGGCGGTCAGCCGGTGGTGAGCGTGGCCGGGTCGGTGTTGGAGCCGCAGATCACGACCACGACGCGCTCCCCCCGCGCGGGAACGTACGCGCCCGACAGCAGTGCCGCGTACGCGGTGGCGCCCGCGTGCTCGGCCACCACGCGGTGTCGCTGCCAGAGGGCGCGGCGGGCGGCGACGATGGCGTCATCCGTCACGAGAAGGCCGCGCACCCCGGCTTCGGCGCAGATGTCGTAGGCCGCCCGGCCGAGCCGGCTGGCGCCGAGCGCGTCGGCCGCGACCCCGGCGACCTCCACCTGCACCGGCCCGCCCGCCCGCAGGGCCGCGTGCAGCGTGGGGATGCGCTCCGGCTCGACGGCGACGATCCGCGGCACGGGCCGCGGGCCGGTGGGCACGGGCTGCGGATCGGTGGGCACGGGCTGCGGGCCGGCGGGTGGGGTGGCGGAGGGCAGGGCGCCGGTGCCGACGGTGATGCCGGCAACGAGGCCGCCGCCGCCCACCGCCACCAGGACCGTGTCGACGCCGCCGGTCTGGGCGACGATCTCCAGGCCGGCGGTGCCCTGACCGGCGATCACCTCGGGCTGGTCGTAGGCGTGCACCTGCAGCGCCCCCGTCGAGGCGGCGCGCTCGGCCGCGGCCTGTGCCGCCTCCGCGTAGACGGCGCCCGTCCGGCGGATCTCGGCGCCGAGGGCGCGGATGCCGGCGACCTTCACCGGGCTCGTCACCTCGGGCACGAAGATCTCGGCCCGGACGCCGAGGGCGCGGGCCGCGTAGGCGACGGCCATCCCGTGGTTGCCGCCGCTGGCGGCGATCACCCCGGCGTCCGGCAGCCGCCCTGCCGACAGGATCCGGTTGAACGCCCCGCGCACCTTGAACGACCCCGAGTGCTGCAACTGCTCCAGCTTCAGGAACAGGCCGGGCGAGGTCTCCAGCACCGGTGTGCGCAACACGTGGTCGGCGATCCTCCGGGCCGCGCCGGCCACGTCCTCGTACGTCACGGTCTCCACGCACGCCCCCCGCGTCCTCCGCCGGAATCCGCCGGAATCCGTCGGAGTCCGGCTCAGGGCACGCATGCTATGCCAGTGCCTGTTCGATGTCGGCCCACAGGTCCTCGGGGTGCTCGATGCCCACGGCGATCCGGACGGTGCCCTCGCCGATGCCGTGCCGGGCCAGTTCGTCGGCGCTGAGCGAGCGGTGCGAGGTGGTCGCCGGGTGCAGGGTGAGCGTCTCGACGCCGCCGAGCGAGGGGGCCAGCAGCGCCAGCCGTACCGAGCTCATGAACCTCTCCCCCGCGGCGCGCCCGCCCGCCAGGTCGAACGAGAACACGCCGCCGAAGTCCGGCAGCAACTTGCCGGCGATCTCGTACGACGGGTGCGACGGCAGCCCGGGCCAGTGCACGGCGGTGACCGCCGGGTGCTCGGCGAGCCGGGTGGCGAGCAGGCGGGCGTTGGAGCAGTGACGCTCCATCCGCAGGGCGAGCGTCTGCATGCCGCGCAGCGTGAGCCAGGCGGCGAACGGGTCGGCCGAGGCGCCCAGCTCGATCGCGTAGTGCCACACCTTCCGGTACAGCTCGCCGGTGGCGAACACGGCGATCCCGCCGACCACGTCGGTGTGGCCCGACAGGTACTTGGTCGTCGAGTGGACGACGATGTCGGCGCCGTGTTCGACGGGCCGGCAGAGCAGGGGCGTGGCGAAGGTGTTGTCCACCACCGACACCAGGCCCAGCTCCCGCGCCGCCGCGCACATGGCGGGCAGGTCGGCCACCAGGGTCATCGGGTTGGAGATGGTCTCCAGGTAGACGAGTTTCGTCTCGGGCCGGACGGCGGCGCGCAGCGCGTCGGGATCGTGCTCGGGGACGTGGGTGACGGTGACGCCGAACCTGGCGACCAGGTCGTTGAGCGCCGCCGCCGTGCCGCCGTACAGGGACCTCTGGGCGATGAGGTGGTCGCCGGGCTGGAGCAGGCCGAGCAGCACCGTGTTGATGGCGCCCATGCCCGATCCCGTGGCGACCGCGCCGGCGCCGCCTTCCAGGTCCGACACCGCCTGTTCCAGGGAGCGCACGGTGGGGTTGCTGTACCGGCCGTACACGAACGGACCGTCGGGCCGGCCCATCGCGTCCGCCATCACGGCGGGGTCGTCGAAGACGAACCCCGAGGTCTGGTAGAGCGGCATGGTGATCGGGCGGCTCTGCTCGACGGGCGGCTGGGGCAGGTGGACGGTCCGGGTTTCGGGACGGAGTGGGGTCATGTCACCAGGATGGCCAGAAAATGTGCTGGATGTCAGAGCCAATGACGCACAATTGGTTCATGAATGGGGCCAATATGGATGACCTGGTCGATCTGCTGGGGCGGTGGGCGTCCGGCCGCGGGCCGCTGTACCTGCTGCTGGCGGCCCGGCTGCGAGCCCTGATCGACGACGGGGTGCTCGCACCGGACACCACGCTGCCGCCCGACCGGGCGCTGGCGCGGCGGCTGGCCGTGGCCCGGGGGACCGTGGTGGCGGCGTACGAACTGCTGCAGCAGGAGGGCCGGGTCACCCGGCGCCAGGGCAGCGGCACCAGGGTCGCCCCGATGGAGCTGCCGGCGACGAGGACGGCCGACGGCGTGGTCGCCAACCCGCTGTTGCAGCACATCCTGCACCCGCCGGACGGCGTGCGGCTGCTCACCTGCGCCGCCCCCTACGGCCCCCCGGCCGAGCTGCTGGAGGCCTACCAGGAGGCCGCCGGGCGGCTCTCGTCCAGGTCCGACCTGGGCTACCACCCGGCGGGCCTCGCGGAGCTGCGCGAGGAGCTGGCCGCCTACTACCGCGGTCGGGGGCTGCCCACGACCGCGTCGGAGATCCTCGTCACCACGGGGGCGCAGCAGGCGCTGACGCTGCTGACGGGGCTGCTGGTGTCGCCCGGCGACACCGTGCTCACCGAGTCGCCCACGTACCCGGGGGCACTGGAGGTGTTCCGGCACGCGGCCGCGGTGGTGCGGCCGCTCTCCCTGGCCGGGCCCGGCGGGGCGCTCGCGGGAGCGGACCTGGCACGGGAACGGGCCGCGCTGGTCTACGCGGTGCCGACCGCGAGCAACCCGGCCGGCTCCGTCATGGCGGCCGGCGACCGCAGGCGGCTGGCGCGGCTGGCCGCCGAGCACGACGTCCCGCTGATCGACGACGAGGTGTGCGCCGAACTGTGTTTCTCCGGCGAGACCCCGCCGCCCGTGGCCAGCTATGCCGCGGGCGAGCAGGTGATCACGGTCGGGTCGCTGAGCAAGCTGGTGTGGGGCGGGCTGCGGATCGGCTGGATCCGCGCCTCGGCCCCGCTGATCTCCCGCCTGGCGCGGCTGCGCGCCGTGCACGACCTGGGCGGCGAGACGCTGGGCCAGCTCGCCGCCGCGGCGCTGCTGCGGCGGCTGGAGGAGATCCGGCCGGCGCGGGTGCGGGCGCTGCGCGAGGGGCACGACCACCTGTGCGCGCTGCTGCGCGAGCACCTGCCGTCGTGGTCGTTCCAGCCCGCGCTCGGCGGCCAGACGCTCTGGGTACGGGTGCCGCGCGGCGACGTGGACTCCTTCTCGCAGGTGGCGCTGCGGCACGGGGTGGCGGTGCCGCCCGGCCGGGCGTTCGACCCGCTCGGCGGGCACGCCGAGCACACGCGGCTGCACTTCCTGTTCGGCCGGGAGGAGCTGTCGGCGGCGGTGCGCGACCTCGCAGCCGCCTGGCAGGCCTACGACGGCACCCGGCGGGCGGCGTCACGGCACGCCCTCATCGTCTGACATCTCCTGACACCCTCGTCGTCCGGCGCTGCCTCCAGGTTTGGGCGCTTTGCCTCGGATGCCGGGGCTCCAGCACGGCTCGGGCGGTCCGCCCTGAGCTGACACGGCCGCCGGTGCTCGCGGGGTTGCGCCAGCCTTGAGGCATGACGACGACCTTCCTGCTCGTGCACAGCCCGGCCGTGGGGCCCGCGACCTGGGCGCCGGTCGCGGCTGCGCTGGAACGCCGGGGGCACGCGGCCGTGGTGCCCGACCTGACGCGGGTGACGTCCGGCGGCCCGCCCTACTGGCCGCGCGTGGTGGAGGCCGTACGAGCGGCGGCGGAGTCGCCCCACGACACGCAGCACGACACGCAGCACGGGACACGGCCCGCGCGGCCGGTCGTGCTGGTCGTCCACAGCAACGCGGGCCTTTTCGCCCCGGTGGTCAAGGAGGGTCTCGGCGACCGGGTGGTGGCGTGCGTCTTCGCCGAGGCCCGCCTGCCGCCCCGGGCCGGTCTGGTGCCGGCGGCCGAGGAGGGTTTCCTGCCCTTCCTGCGCGACCTGGCGGGCGAGGGCGAGGTGCTGCCCCGGTGGACCGACTGGTGGAGCGAGGCGGACGTCGCGGTGTTGCTGCCCGACCCGGCCGTGCGGGCCGCGGTGGTGGCCGAGCAGCCGCGGCTGCCGCTCGCCTACTACACGCAGCCGGTTCCGGTGCCGGCGGGCTGGGACGACGTGCGGTGCTCGTTCCTGTGGTACGGCCCGCCGTACGAGGAGGTGGCGCGGGAGGCGGGGCGGCGCGGCTGGCCCGTGAGGCGGGTGCCCGGCGCCCACCTGCACCAGGTCGTCGATCCGGAGGCGGTCGCCGAGGCGCTGCTCATGCTGTCGCGCAGGTCGTGAATTCTTCACTGTCCGCCTGCGCCGCGTCCCGGCAGAGTCGTGGGCATGACAGCGATCCAGGTGGACGGGCTCAGGAAGAGCCATGGCGGGTTCGAGGCGGTGCGCGGCATCTCGTTCGAGGTGGCCGCCGGAGAGATCTTCGCCCTGCTGGGCCGCAACGGCGCGGGCAAGACCACGACGGTCGAGGTGCTGGCGGGCTTCCAGCGGCCCGACGCGGGCACCGTCCGGGTCCTCGGCCTGGACCCGGTGACCGACCGCGCGGCGGTGCGGCGGCAGCTCGGCGTCATGCTGCAGGAGGCCGGGTTCTTCCCCGACCTGACGGTCGCGCAGACCGTCGACACCTGGCGTGACTTCACCGCGGCCGCCCGGCCCCGCGAGGAGGCCCTGGAACTGGCCGGCCTCACGGCGAAGGCCGGCACCAGGGTTCGTCAGCTCTCGGGGGGCGAGAAGCGGCGGCTCGACCTGGCGCTGGCCCTGCTGGGCAGGCCCGACGTGCTGTTCCTGGACGAGCCGACCTCCGGGATGGACCCGCAGGCCAGGCGCGACACCTGGGAGGTGGTGCGCGGCCTGGCGGGGCGCGGCACGGCGGTCCTGTTGACCACCCACTACCTCGACGAGGCACAGCGGCTGGCCTCCGCCATGGCGATCATGGACGCGGGCGAGATCGTCGCCTCCGGCGGGATGGCCGAGACCCTGGCCGCGCGCAGCGGCCGGGTCGCCTTCCGGCTGCCCGCCGGCGTCGACCCCGCCGACCTGCCCCTGCCCGTGTCCCTGGAGGGCGGGCAGGCCGTGTGCCGGGCCGAGGATCCCGACCTGGCGGCGCAGACGCTGCTCGGCTGGGCCGCCGAACGCGGCCTGCGGCTGGCGGGCCTGGAGGTCCGCACGGCCACGCTGGAGGACCTCTTTCTCGACCTGCCCAGGAGCGCCCGATGACCCTCGCCGCCACCTACCGCCTCGGCACCCGGCTGTTCTGGCGCGACCGCGCCATGCTGGTCGCCTCCGTGGTGACCCCGATGGGGATCGGGATCGGGCTGCCGCTGCTCATGCGACACGTACGAGCCGACGGGGCGGCAGCCGCCGCCCAGCTCTTCCCCGGCACCATCGCGATCATGCTGGCGATCACCGCGTTCATGAACATCAACGTCGCCCTGGCCACCCGACGCGACCAGCTCGTGCTCAAGCGCCTGCGGACGACCACGCTGACCGACGGGCAGATCCTGGTGGGCCAGATCGCCAGCACGGTCACCCAGACCGTCGTGGTGATCGCTCTGTGCACGGTGACGGTGCGGTTCGTCGCCGACGTGCCGTTCCCCGCGAACCCGCTGCTGTTCGCCGGGGCCGCCGTGGTGGGCTCCGCCGTGATGGCGACGCTCGGGGCCGCCTACACGGCCGCGGTGCCGCGGGCCGAGCTGTCGGCCGCCGCCTGCATGCCGGTGTTCCTGCTGTGCGGCGTCGGGGCGGGCGCGATGGGGCCGATCCTGGAGGTGCTGCCCTCGTGGGTGGGCTCGCTGTTCGGCCTGCTGCCCACAGCGGGGGTGGTGGACGCCATGCGCGACGGGGCGGTGGCCGGTCCCGCCGCGAACCTCGCCGGGTGGACGGTCGTCGCACTGGTCGCGCTGCGGCTGTGGTTCCGCTGGGAACCCCGCAGGTCATGAGCGGCGCAATTCGGTCATATCCGCCATAATGACCAGGCCATGGCCTCCTCCTCCGCGCGGCGGCTCGCCCGCATGCTGATCATCGCCGTCTCGGTCGCGTACACCCTCATCGGGCTGCTGTACTTCGCGGTGTCCCCCCGCAACGGCCTGCTGGCGACCGGCGCGATCCTCGGCGTGGTGGCGACCCACGCGCTCAACATGCGGGCCGGCCTGCGCGATGCGCGGCCGCCGCTGTTCCCGCTGACGCTCGTGCTGCAGGCCGTCGCCACCTATCTGCCCGACCTGCTGCTGCCGGGCGGCTGGTCGGGCGTCGCCGCGCCCATGCTGGCCGGGGCCGTGCTGGTGGCGCTGCCGTTGCGGCTCGCCGGGCCGCTGGTCGCGTTCATGACGCTCTACAGCACGAGCGGGGTCCTGGCCGTCTCGGGGAACGCCGTGGTCGCGCTGTTCTACGGCCTCACCGTGCCCGTCACCGGCGCCATGATCTACGCCCTGGTCCGGCTGGCGCGCGTGACGTACGAGCTGGAGCAGGCCCGGGCCGAGCTGGCGGAGGCGGCGGTGCTGAAGGAGCGGTTGCGCATCTCCCGTGACCTGCACGACGGGCTCGGCCGCAGCCTCACCGCCATCGCGCTCAAGGGAGACCTGGCCCGCCGCCTCATGGACCGTGACCCCACGGCCGCGGGCGCGGAGGTGGGCGAGCTGGTGGAGGTCGCCAGGGAGGCGGTTCAGGACGTGCGGCGCGTGGCCCGCGGCTACCGGGAGCTGTCACTGGCGGGCGAGGCGGACCGGGCCGTGGCGCTGCTGGAGTCGGCGGGCGTGGCGTGCCAGGCGCATCTGGCCGACGTTCCGCTGCCCAGGCGGTCGGAGGAGGCCCTAGCCTGGGCCGTGCGCGAGGCCGTCACGAACGTGCTGCGCCACAGCACCGCCACCACCTGCGCGATCAGCACGTCCGTGCGCGACGGAACCGTCCGGCTCCTGGTGGTCAACGACGGCGTCCCCGCCACCGTTCCGCGACCCGGCCGCCCCGCACCGGACACACACGACCCCGCACCTCGCCCCTCCGGCCCCCCGACGGACGCGGACGACCCCGCAGCTCACCCCTCCCCCGCCACCACGGACACGCACGACCCCGCGCGGCACCCGTCCGGCGCCGCGACGGACGGGACCGGGGCTGTGCCGGAGGGGCGGGACACCGCGGAGGCGGTGCGGCGCGGAGGCGGGCTGACCGGACTGGCCGAGCGCGCCGCGCAGGCCGGTGGCCTGCTGGAGGCGGCGCCCACGGGCACCGGCGGATTCCGGCTGGCGGTGGAGGTTCCGGCATGATCAGAGTGCTGCTGGCCGAGGACATGCACATGATCAGAGCCGCGCTGTCGGCCCTGCTGCGGCTGGAGCCGGACTTCGAGATGGTCGCGGAGGTCACGCGCGGCGACGAGATCGTCCCGGCGGCGCTCTCCGCACGGCCCGACGTCGCGATCCTGGACATCGACCTGCCGGTGGTGGACGGCATCACCGCAGCAGCCGAGCTGCGTGCCCGGCTGCCGTCGTGCCGGGTCCTCGTGCTGACCGCCCTGGGACGGCCCGGCCAGGTGCGGCGGGCGCTGGCGGCGGGCATCGAGGCGTTCCTGGTGAAGGACGCGCCGGGCGAGCGGCTGGCCGACGCGGTCAGGCGGACCGCCGCCGGACTGCGGGTGCTGGACGGCAAGCTGGTGTCCGCCGCCCTGGAGTACGGGGAGAGCCCGCTGACCCCGCGCGAGACGACGGTCCTGCGGGAGGCGGCGCGCGGCGCGTCGGCCGAGGAGATCGCCGCCCGCCTGCACCTGTCGGCCGGTACGGTGCGCAACTACCTGACGGGCGCGATCACCAAGACCGGCGCCCGCAACAAGCTCGACGCCGTCCGCATCGCCGAGGACGCCGGCTGGCTCTGACCACCCCGCGCCGCCTCCCGGCACCGGGGCGACCGGCGCAGGACGGTGGACACGACACCGGTGCCGGACGGTGGACACCGGTGCAGGACGGTGAAGCCGCCGGCGGCCGCCGGACGACCGGCAGGGGGAAGGGTGGCCGGCAGGGGCGATGGAGGTCAGACGTCGGTGACGCGGATGCCGGCGTGCGCCTTGTGGCGGCGGTTGATCGAGATGATGTTGGCCGTCAGCGCCTCCACCTGGAAGGCGTTGCGCAGCCGCCCGCCGTAGACGCCCCGGACGCCCGGGATGACCGACGCCAGGGCCTGCACCAGGTCGGTCGCCTCCCGGTCGTCACCGAGGACGAGCACGTCCAGGTCCACCTTGTCCACCGACGGGTCCATGAGCAGCACGGCCGACACGTGGTGGAACGCCGCCACCACCCGGCTGTCGGGCAGCACGGCGGCGGCCTGCTGCGCGGCGCTGCCCTCCTCGACGGGCAGCGCGTAGGCGCCCTGCTTGTCGAAGCCGAGCGGGTTCACGCAATCGACGACGATCTTCCCGGCCAGTTCGGCGCGCAGCGACTCCAGCAGCGCCTTGTGCCCCTCGTACGGCACCGCGACGATCACGATGTCGGCTTCGGCCGCGACCTGGGCGTTGGCCGCCCCCCGCGCGCCGGATCCGACGGAGTCGGCCGCTTCCTGGGCGCGCTGGGCGTTGCGCGACCCGATGAGGACGGTGTGGCCGGCCAGCGCGAACCTCCTCGCCAGCCCTTTGCCCTGGTCCCCGGTGCCGCCGAGGATGCCGATGGAAAGCCCGTTAACGTCAGTCATACCCCGATGATGCCAGCCGCCGGCCCGGCCGCCCGCCGCGGGACGGCGGGACGGCCGCCGCGGGCCACCGGGCTCGGTGGTGACGGCCCGGGCCCGGCGGTGCCGGACTGGAGCCCGGCGGTGCCGGTCCGGCCCGGTTGTTACGGTCCGGGCGCGGCGACCGCGCGCCGGCTCAGCAGGTGCGGCGGTTCAGCAGTTGCCGAACGCGGGCAGGCCCAGCAGGCGTAACGTCAGCCATTCGATGGCCAGCGGCCCGCCCTCGACGGCGCCGGTCACGTGGTCGGGCGCCGGCAGCGACACCCACCGCGTGTTCACGCCGGCCCGGCAGTACTCCGAACGCAGGGTCTGCCCCACCGCGTACGGGATGATCTGGTCGCCCCGCGCGTGGTAGAGGAACATCGGGACCCGCGGTGGCAGCGCGCCGAGCCGGTTCGCCGTCAGGCGGGCCTGCCACTTGGGCTGGTTGAGCAGGTCCACGGGGCTGAGGTCGGAGAAGCGCAGCCCCGCGAGCTTGTCGAGGTCGCCCACGCAGTCGTCGGCGGCGTCCGCCATGAGCGCCCGGCCCCGCTCGTTCAGGTCGGCCTCCAGGTCCAGCTCGGGATAGGCCGCGTCGAACCCGACGCCGGCCGCCGCGGCCAGGCCGAAGTCGGGCCCGCCCTCCAGGTGGGTGGCGACGGCGCTCAGGTCCGCGGGCACGCCGCCGGCGGCCGCGCCCTTGAGCCGGAGGTCGGGTGCGTACGAGGGCTGGAGCTGCGCCGCCCAGCCGGCCGACGCGCCGCCCTGCGAGTAGCCCATGACGGCCACCGGCGCGGAGGCGGACAGGCCCGAGCCGGGGACGCGGACGGCGGCCCTGATGGAGTCGAGCACGGCGTGGCCCTGCGAGATGCCGGCCATGTAGGTGTGGGTGCCGGGCGTGCCGAGACCCTCGTAGTCGGTGACCACCACCGCGAAGCCCTTGAGCAGCAGGAGGCTGACGAACGCCAGCTCCGCCTCGCGGCCCTCCCGCATGCTGGCCGACGGGGCGCACTGGTCGCCGAGGCCGTGGGTGCCGGTGGCGTAGCCGACGATGGGCCGCTTGCCGAGGGCGTAGGACGCCTTGGGCACGAGCAGGGTGCCGGACACGGTGTTCGGCGCTCCGGTGGCGGAGGTGGAGCGGTAGAGCACGTGCCAGGTGTTGACGGGCACCTCCAGCAGCTTGCCGGGCAGGAGGTAGACGGTGGTGGGCCGGGCGGAGACCACGTCTCCCGCCCCGGCCGCCCGGGCCGGCGTCGCGCCGGCGGACACGGCGAGCGACGCGAGGAGCAGAAGGATCGAGAACATGCTGACGCGGACACGAAGGGTCATGTGCCGCCCCTCTCCAGGGGATCGCTGTGGGAGGCCGGCGGCGCCGCGCCCCGATCGTTACCCGGCGGTAACCAGCTGTCAAGGCCCGGAATGACAGCGAACCTGGCCATCGGTCAGGCGAGGGGCGAAAGCACCACCGGAGCCGCACCGGTCGTGCACTATGGGTCCGTGGGCCCCCTCCGGGGGGCGGGCCGGTCGACACGGGAGGTCGCTGGTGACTCCTCCGCTCCCTGAAGGGAGCGGCTTCTCACTAAGCCGCTTGCGCGGCCTGGCGAAGGGCAAGCCCTGCCCTCAGGATGTTGGTCGCCGCGTTCACGTCGGCGTGCGCCCGGTGCCCGCATCCCGTACAGGCGAACGCGGCCTGGGTGAGACGGTTCTCCTTCGCCACGTGCCCGCAGCGCGAGCACGTGCGGGAGGTGTTGCGGGGATCGACTGCGATCAGCTCTCGACCGGCGCTTTCAGCCTTGTGCGCGAGGATCGTCAGGAACACCCCCCAACCCGCGTCGAGAATCGAACGGTTGAGCCCGGCTTTCTGCGCGACGTTACGGCCAGGTGCGTCGATCGTGCCGGACGCCGAGCGGGTCATGTGGGTGATCCGCAGGTCCTCGTGCACGATCACGTCGTAGTCGCCGACCAGGGCGAGCGCGGCCTTGTGCGCGCGGTCCACCCGCTGGCGGCGGACCTTGGCGTGCAACGCCGCCACCCGGGCCACGGCCTTACGCCGACGCTTGGACCCGCACTTCTTCCTGGCGAGATCTCGCTGAGCCGATGCCAGACGGCCGGCGCAGGCGGCCAGGTGCCGCCGGTTGTCGATATGGTGGCCGTCGCTGGTCGTGACCAGCGAGGCGACACCCAGGTCGACCCCCGCGACCGCACCCGTGACGGGCAGGGCCTCGGCGGGCACGTCGTCGCACGACAGGACGACGTACCAGCGGCGGCCTTCACGCTTGACGGCGATCGTCTTCACCCGGCCCTTGACCGGGCGGTGCTGGTGCACCCGGACGTGGCCGACGCCCTGAAGGCGCACGAACGTGGCGGCCGGATGCTCGGGCTGGGAATCCCACCGGCAGCCGTCACC
>NZ_JBIDCC010000012.1:0-83030 GCF_043204415.1 Nonomuraea sp. NPDC047897
GGGGCGGTGCACGCGGGGCGCGGCCTCCCCGAGAACCACCCCGCCAGCTCCGATTACCCCCCCCCCCCCGGCGCCCGGGGGGGGGGGGGCGCCCGGCCCCCCCCCCCCGGGCCCCCCCCGCCCCCCCCCCACGGCGGCGTCGAGGGAGTCCTGGCCGAGCGTGTCCAGGCCGGCCACGGTGATCGCGGCCCGCGCGTAGTCCTCCGTCTGCAGCAGCGGCGGCACCACCTGCGGGTGGTAGGTGCGGATGACGGAGGCCCGCTGCTCCAGGGCGTAGGTGGTGGCCAGCCAGACGGGGACCGAACCGGCGTCCCACCAGGCGGGCTCCCGCTCGCCGCGGGCCAGCGACAGCACGTGCTCGCGGACCGGCAGCGCGGCCACGCCGTACAGGTCGAGCAGGCGCTCCACGGTGGCGGGCGGCGGGGCGGCGCGGCCCGCCTCGACGGCCTCGATCCGGACGGCGCCCCGCCCGAGGGCGGCCTCGGCCCGTTCGGCCGACAGCCCCGCGGCCAGCCGCAGGCCGCGCAGCCGCTCGCCGAGCGCGGTGAGCTGGGGCGCGGCCAGGGCCGGGGCGGGCACGAGGGTCTCCCCGGCGGGTTCGGGGGTGGCCCGCTCGGCAAGGCCCTCGGCCCTGCGGGCCAGCTCGATCACGCCGCGCACCACGTCGCGCGCTCCCTCGGACAGGCCGGCGAGACCTCCCGGCGGCGGGTCGTCGGCGGCGCCCGACTCCAGGCGCTCCTCCCCCACCAGCCAGCCCACGCTGACCTGGAGGCAGGCGGCGAGGGCGCGCAGCACCTGGAGCGTCGGGTTGGTCTGCTTGCCGGTGCGGAGCTGGCTGACGTAGGCCCGGGTGATCGGGATGCCGGCCTCGGTCAGCTCGGCGGCCACCTGGGCGCCGCTGAAGCCGCGCCGCCGCAGCGCCAGGTCCAGTCGCTCGGCGAAGTTCGCCACCCCGCACCTCCTGCCGCGCCCGTCGGGGCCACCAGCGTAGGGGAGGCCGGGCGCGCGTGTGTCGCGCCCGGTCCGGCGGGCGGTCCGCCCGTCGGCTGTCCATACCCTTTGAAAAGTACCAGTTGACACACCTCCGGGCACGACGTCACTATCAGGGCGACACGTGGAAAGTGAGACTTGACAGCCGGACGGTTCTGGAGAGTCGCCGGCGAGGAGGTGGCCGGAGGTGACCGTCGAAACCCAGAACGGTTCCTGGTTCGCCAGGCGGCCCAGGGCCGTGCTGGCGCCGGACCGGGTGATCCAGCGCATCTGCGCCCGCGTGGTTCCCGACACCAAGCGCGTCCACGTCGCCAACCTGCCGCTCGGCGGCGTGGAGGTGTGGGTGGACGGCAACGGCGACCGCTGGGTGCACTACCACCGGATGGCCCGCGAACTGCGGCTGGCCGGCTGGCACACCGAGGTCAGCCCCGAGCGCCTCATGGTGCTCGGCTGGAGCGCCGAGCTGCTGGTCCACCGCGTGCGCGTGCTCGACGCGGCGCTGTCCGGCCGGCTCGCCGACTACGGGCGCACCGCCCGCGCCGCCTTCGCCATCGGCACGCGGCTGCGCCAGGAGAACTGCCCCGACGACCAGATCGCCACCGAGGTCCGCGCCCGGCTGGGCCGCGAACTGCGCTGGCCCGACCGGCTCGCCGAACTGGACGGCCTGGAGCGCACCGCCTCCCTGGAGTCGCTGCGGCTGCGCCTGGCCCAGGTCGCCGGGCTGGAGGCCAAGGTCAGCCGCCGCTGCGCCGAACACCTGACCCTGGCGGCGCAGGTCGTCATGTCCCTGCTCGGCGGGCGGGCGCAGCCCTGCGCCCGAATCCCCGGCCGCTCCACCGGCCTGACCGAGCGCATGGTCGCGGCCAGCGTGCCCAACCGCCCCGAGATCCCCCGCCCCGACCCCGTCACCGTCGCCCGCAGGGACCTCGCGGAGACGCCGCGATGACGCTGTCCCCCGTCGGCGAGCGAGTCGCCGGACCGTTCATGGGGCCCGTGGCGCGGCCACGGACCCAGGTCCGGGGACGCTTCACCGTGCTCCGCCTGATCGCCTGTGGCGTCGTCATAGCGATCATGGCGGACAGCACGGCGACGACGCTCGCCATCCCCGTGCTCGGCGCCGACCCCATCGCCGCCTCCCTGCCGATGACCGAGGTCACCTGGGTGAGCACGGTCAACTTCGCCGCCGTCGCCGCGCTGCTGGCCACCGCCGGCCGCTTCGCCGACCTGCTCGGCAGGCGCACCGTCCTCGCCTTCGGGCTCGCCCTGTACGGGCTCGGCGCCGCGGCCGTCATCGCGACCACGTCGTGGCCGCTGCTGCTCGGCGGCCGGCTGGCGCAGGGCGTCGGCGCGGCGCTGATGTTCCCCGCCTCGCTCGGCCTGCTGCTGGGCGAGCTGCCCGCCAACAAGCGGGCCGGGGCCGTCGCGCTGTGGAGCGCGTCGTCGGGGATCGGCGCGCTCACCCTGCAGGCCGGCGGCGGCCTGCTGGTGGCCGAGTACGGCTGGCGCGGGCTGTTCCTGCCCAGCGCCGGTCTGGCGGCCGCGCTGCTCATGCTCACCCCGATGCTGCCCCGCTCCCGCGACATCGCCCGGCGGGTGCCCGACGTGTTCGGCACGGTGCTGCTCATCGGCGCCATCACGGCGCTCGTGCTCGCGGTCTCCCGCGGCGGCACCTGGGGCTGGACCTCCGGCCGGACGCTGGCCTGCGCGGCCGTCGCCGGACTGCTGCTGGCGGGCGCCGTCGCCACGTCGTGGCGGCACGCCGCCGGCGCGATCGACATGCGGCTGTGGCGGCGCCCCGGCTTCCTGTGGGCGGGCGGCGCGTCCCTGCTGTACGGCGCCGCGTCGTTCGTCGTGCTCACCATGGGGCCGCTGTACCTGCGCACCTCCGGCTTCGACCCGGTCACCATCGGGCTCTGGCTGACACCGATCTCCATCGCGATGATCGTCTCCAGCCCGCTGGCGATGCTCGCCGGGCGGCGCATCGGCCTCAACGGCGTCATCTACGCCGGCGCGCTCGCGCTCGGCGGCGGCTGCGCCCTCATGCTCGCCCACCCCTACCCCACCTGGTGGACCGTGCTGGCCGCGCTGCTGCTCGGCGGCGGGTTCGGCGCCCTGTCCACCGGCACCTTCACGGTCGGCACGATGGCCGCCCACCCCACCCAGTACGCCTCCGCCGTCGGCGCGATCAACACCGCCCGCATGCTCGGCGGCGCGCTCGGCGTGGCCGGGGCCTCGGCGCTGGTCGACCAGCCGGTGCTCGACGGGCCGCTGCCCGGGTTCGCCTCGGTGCTCGTGGGCTGTCTGCTCGTCGCCCTGGTGCTCGGCACCGTGGCGCTGATGCGGGTCGCCGGGCGGCCGCGCCGCAGGGCCGCGCGCATGTCCCGGCGCGAGGTGGAGGCCGAGAACATCATGCTGCGGCGGCTCCTCACCGAGCTCCGCGCCAGTTTCGTCCAGGTGCGCGACGAGGCCGAAGAGGAGCTCGCCCGCTTCGGCACGCGCGACCTGGCCCCACATAGGGCCGTCAAGAACTAGGAGTTGTCATGATCGCCGACGATGTCCGCAGGCCGTACCCGCACCCCTACCAGGTCACCTCGCGCGGCGAGCGGCCCCTGCCGGCTCCCCCGGCCGGCACCCTCCGCGACCGGCTCGCGGCCGCCCCCCAGCTCACCGAGGCGCAGCCCGCCGAGCGCCCGGCGGAGCGGGCGCCCGAGCGGACCGTGCACCGGCTGCACCACATCCGGCTGGTGTCCGACCAGGCGATCAGCGTGATCGACCAGGTGCTCGAGCACGCGTCCTGACAACCCCCCACCGCAGGAGGAGACCATGGTCACCATCAAGGTCGACTGCCCGGACGACGTCGCCGCCGAGCAGCGGCGGGAGTTCGCCGACACCGTGATCGGGGCCGCGGTGGACCTGCTCGGCGCCGAACGCGCCGGCGTGCGGCTCGACGTCCCCGAACGCGACGGCACCCGTGACGGCAGCCGTGACGGCAGCCGTGACGGCGGCGTCGGGCACGACGGCGCCCGGCACCCCGGCACGGGAGACGACGAGGCCCGCGCCCGGCGGGAGGCGGCCTTCTGGGCAGCGGCTTGGTCAGGTTGCTGATGGCCGCCGCCCTCGCCCCCACGCCGGTCCTGCCGGACGACCGCGCCCTGGACGACGACGCCCCGGCCCGGATCCGCGTGACCGGATCGCCGCGGATCGTCACGGTCCGCGTCTCCCGGCCCGCGCCCCGCACGGTGACGCCGAGAACCCCGACGACGACCCTCACGGCGCGCCGGCAGGCCCCGGGCCCGCAGGGCGGACCGGGAGTCCAGGCGGTCCCCGCCGGGACCTGGCGGGCGGCGTCGCGGCTGCGGACGGCGGCGTCCGGGGTGCGCACGGTCGTGGTCGCGCTGCGGCGCAGGGCGGACGCCGTCGCCGACGCCGAGCTGGGCCGGCTCGCCTCCCGGGCGCCGGCCCTGGACGAGGCGGCCCGCGACGAGGTGCGGCTGGCGGTCCAGCGGGTGGTGGACGAGTTCCTGGCATCCCCCATCATGCGGCTCACCAGCAACGCCGGCTCCCCGCGCGGCGAGAGCTACGCCGACGCCGTGCGCGCCCTGTTCGCCCTCGACGGGCAGGCCGCCCCGTCCGGCGGACGACGCGCCCGGCCGCAGCACCGGAACGGGAGGACCGCATGAGCCGCGGCAGGGCAGGCGTGATCGTGCCGCCGGCCAACCCGGCCGCCGAGCCGGAGCTGGCCCGGCTGCTCGGCTCCCGCGCCGACATGCACGTCACCCGCTTCCCGGTGCGGCCCGGCCTGACGCTGGCCGAGCGGCTGGAGACCTACAACGAGGCCCTGCCCGCGATGATCTGCTCCTTCGGCGGCCTGCGCCTGGACGCGATCGTCTCGGCATGCAGCGGCTCGCGCTACCTGCTCGGCCCCGACGAGGACCGCCTCGCCTGCGACGAGCTGAGCAGACGGTTCGGCGTGCCGTTCGCCACGGCGACGCTGGCCACCCTGGAGGCCATCGAGCACCTGGGAGCCGAGGAGATCGTCCTCGTCTCGCCGTACGAGCCGTGGCTGACGGAGCTGGCCGAGCGGTTCTGGAAGGCGGCGGGCGTGCACGTCGGGCGGGTCGTCGAGGTGCGGGCCCGCGGCCGGTTCGCCCCCTACAAGGTCACCCAGGCCGAGCTGGTCGAGCAGGTCGAGCAGGCGGGCCTGCCGGACGACGCCGTGGTGCTGATCAGCGGCACCGGCATGCTGACGCTGCCCGCGCTCGTCTCGATCGGCGCCGGCAACGACCGGGTGCTGCTCACCTCGAACCTGTGCAGCGCGTGGTGGGCGCTGTCCCGGGTGACGGGCATGCCGATCGGGCTGGGCCGGGTGCCGAACCGGCCGGCGGCGCAGGGGCAGCGGACATGAAGGGCGTCATCGTGGTCGGCGCCGGGCCCGTCGGGCTGACGGCGGCGCTCACGCTGGCCAGGGCCGGCGTGCCGGTCACCGTGTTCGAGCGGGAGGAGGGGCTCGGCTCGCAGTCGCGCGCCTCCACCTTCCACCCGGCCACGCTCGACCTGCTCGACGACCTGGGCGTCGCCGGGCCGCTCACCGCCCGCGGCCGGGTGGTGGACCGCGTCCAGTGGCGGGACCGGGCCGGGCTCGTGCTGGCCGAGATGGGGATGGACAGTCTCGACGGGCTGACCCGGCACCCGTTCCGGCTGCACGCCGAGCAGTCGGCGCTCACCCCGCTGCTGCTGGCGGCGCTGAAGTCCTTCCCCGAGGCCGACGTGCGGTTCGGCACGCGGGTGGACGGCCTGGCCGAGGGCGGCACCGGGGTGCGCGTCCGGATGGGCCGAAGCTGGGCCAGGGCCAGGTACGTGGTCGCCGCCGACGGCGCGCACAGCACCGTGCGCAGCTCGCTCGGCCTGCCGTTCCACCGCGTCGCCTACCCGACGCAGGCGCTGCGGGTCTTCACCGACTCACCGCTGGACGAGCTGCTGCCGCGGCTCGCGCCGCTCACGTACGTGCGCGACGTCGGCCAGTCGTGCAGCCTGCTCGCCCTGCCCGACCACTGGCGCATCATCGTGCGCATCCCCTGCGACGCCCGCAACCCGCTGGCCACCTCCAGCGTCGCCGCCCTCGTCCGGCGGGCGCTGCCCGGTGTCAGCCGCCCGGTCCGCGTGGTCGGCGCCGACCGGTACGGCCTGGCCCGCGGCGTGCTGCCGTCCTACCGGTGCGGCCGGGTGCTGTTCGCCGGCGACGCCGCGCACCTGACCTCCACCGCCGGCGGGCTGAACATGAACGCCGGCATCCACGACGCCGTCGAGCTGGGCCGGGCCCTCGCCCGGGTGCTGGCCGGCGAGGCCGGGCCGGGCGCGCTCGACACCTGGGCGGCGCGGCGGCGGGCCGTCCTGCTCGACCAGGTCATCCCCCGCAGCGAGGCGCGCGTGGCGGGCGTGCAGGACCGCGACACCTCCCGGCTGGCCGCGGCGATGGCGGGCCTGCGGGCCATCGCGGGCGACCCCGGTGCCACCCGCGTCTACCTGGCGCAGGCGTCCATGCTCGACACCCTCCCCCAAGCGGTAAGGAATCGCTGACATGCGGATCTGGTTCCAGAAGCACACCGTCGAGGGCCGTTCGGCACTTCTGGACAAGATGTACGCCGAGCACCTGGCCATGGTCACCGGTCCCGGCACGACCGTGGAGGTCCACACCCTGCCGCCCGAGACGTACGGCACCGCCCTGCCCGAGCACCTGGTCGGCTACGGCGAGATCGGGCTGCTGTTCGGCCACTACTTCGCACGGACGGCCGTACAGGCCGAGCGAGACGGCTGCGCCGCCTGGATCAGCGGCGCCGGCCAGGACCCCGGCCTGGCGGCGGCCCGCGCCCGCGTGTCGATCCCCGTCGTCGGGTACGGCGACGCCGTCTGGCAGGCCGCCCGGATGGAGCGGCACCGCCTGGGCGTGCTCGGCTTCATCGGCCACCTCAGGGAGCCGATCACCGACAACATCCGCGCCGCCGGTGCCGACCTGGCCTCCTACCAGGTCGTCGAGGACGGCCGGGCAGTCGTCGAGCGGGCGCTGGACGGCGACTTCGAGCCGTTCCTCGACGCCTACACGCGGGCCGCGTCGCGCGCCGCCGAGGCGGGGGCGCAGTGGCTGGTGCCCGCCGAGGGCATCCCGAACGTCATCCTCGTCCACCTGCGCGTCCACGATCTGCACGGCCTGCCGGTGATCGACCCCGGCGGGCTGGCGATCAAGACGGCCGAGCACCTGTGCGAGCTGCGCGCCCTGCGCATCACGGCGCGCAGCACGGCCGGTTACTGGCTGCGGCGTCCCCCCGCCGCCGCCGTCGAACACGCCGAGCGCGTCCTGCTCGGCAAGGTCATCGGAGGCTAGCCGTGAGTTATCCCGCAGAACGTCCCCGCCGCCTGCGGCGCACCTCCGCCCTGCGCGGCCTGGTCGCTGAGACCCGCCTGCACCCCGCCGACCTGATCCAGCCGCTGTTCGTCCGCGAGGGCATCGACGAGCCGCGCCCGATCGCCTGCATGCCCGGCCAGGTCCAGCACACGCGCGACAGCGTGCGCAAGGCCGCCGCCGCGGCCGTGCGGGCCGGCGTCGGCGGGCTGCTGCTCTTCGGCATCCCGGAGGCCAAGGACGCCGACGGGCGTGGCGCGTGGGACCCCGACGGCATCACCCAGCTCGCCATCGCCGACGTCGCCGCCGAGGTGGGCGACGCCACCGTGGTGATCGGCGACATCAACCTCGACGAGTACACCCGGCACGGTCACGTCGGCATCCTCGGCCCGGACGGCGACGTCGACAACGACGCGACCCTGCGCGCCTACGCCAGGGTCGCCGAGGCGCAGGCCGCCGCCGGCGCCCACGTGGTCGCGCCGAGCGGGATGATGGACGGCCAGGTCGGCGCCATCCGCAGCGCCCTCGACGCCGCCGGGCACGAGCGGGTGCCGATCCTCGCCTACGCCGCCAAGTACGACTCCGCCTTCTACGGCCCGTTCCGCGACGCGGTCGAGTCACGGCTGGTCGGCACCCGCTCCACCCACCAGCAGGACCCCGCGAACCTGCGCGAGTCGCTGCGCGAGGTGCTGCTCGACGTGGCGGAGGGGGCCGACATGGTGATGGTCAAACCGGCCGGCCTGTACCTGGACGTGGTGCGCCGGGTCGCCGACGCCGTCAACGTGCCGGTGGCGGCGTACCAGGTGTCGGGCGAGTACGCGGCGATCGAGGCGGCGGCGGCGAACGGCTGGCTGACGCGCGAGCGCGCCATCGTCGAGAGCCTCACCGCGATCCGCCGGGCAGGGGCGGGGAGCGTCGTGACGTACTGGGCGACGGAGGTCGCCGAGCAACTGCTCCGCTGATCATCGCGCCCCAGGACGCGCCGGAACCACGGGAGGAGAGGCGACTCGGATGTGGCGCACGCTGTCGGAGGACGCTCGCGAGGCCATCCGCGAGCTGTGCGACGGCTACGGTCCCCATCTCTACGACTACTGCCGGACGGAGCTGTCGTCGAGCGACGCCGAGCTGGCCGTGGCGGGGGCCCTGCTGTCGGCGCACGCCCGAGCCGACCGAGTCGACCAGCGCTCCCTGCTGCGGCCCTGGCTGTACGCGCTGGCCCGCGCGCACCGCAGCTACCTGTCCGCCCCCACCAGCGTCGGCTCCTGGTCGCGGCCCGGCCGGATGTCGGACCTGCTGCCCGAGGCGCTGCGCGCCCTGGACGCGCCGCACCGCGAGCTGCTCGACCTGTCGGTGCGGCACGGGCTGACGCACGGCGAGATCGCGGCGATCTTCGACGTGTCGCCGGACGAGGTGGAGCTGGTCGTGCTGGAGGCGGCCGACGGACTGGAGGAGTGGTTCGCGGCCGTCATCGCCGCCAGGACCCGCCACGGGTGCCCGGCGCTGGAGTCGCGCGTGACGGACTGGACCTCGACCCCGGGCAGGCGGACCCGCGCGCGGATCAGCCGCCACATCGCCCACTGTGACGCCTGCCGGCGTGCACCGCGCACCATGGTGGCGGACACGCTTCTGCGGCAGATGCCCATCTCGCCCGCGCCCGGCACGCTGCACGAGCAGCTCGCATGGGCGCTGCCTCTCCCGGGCGACGACGGGCTGTGGCGGGCGGACGGGTTCCCCGTGCAGGCCCACGGGCTCGCGGAACCCGTTCCCCCGCCGATCTCTCCGGTCCCCGGCCCCACGACGGGGACCTGGGAAAGCTCCGGGCCGGCGGCGGGCGCGGCCGCCGCCGGCCCGGAGCACACACCTGAACCGGCCGCGCCCCGCCTGGCCAGCAGACACGCCCGGCCGGGCCCGCCCGACCAGGGTCCGGCCGCGGGCGAGGGCGCCGGCGCGGTGTCGGGTGACGACCGGTCCGCGGACCGGTCTCCAGAGTGGGCCATCGTCCGCCGCAACCGCGGAGGCGTGCCGTACCGGAACCTTCCAGCGGCGTCCGCCCGTGACCGGAGCAGGAGCGGCCCGGCCGGTCAGGAGCGGCCCCCCTCACGCCGGGCCGAAGGTGGCCCGCCTTGGGAGCACCCGGACGATGGCCCACCATGGACCGGCGGGGCGGGCGGCGCGCCCGTTCCCGCGCCGCGCCGCACGGCGGACTCTCCGCCCCTGGCCGTTCCCGCTCAGCGCCGCACGACGGAGCCCCCGCCCCCGGCCGGCCGCCGGCTCCCCACCATGCTTCCCACGGACCGCCACGTCGCCGGCATCCCGCGCCGGGGCCGCCTGATCCTCAGCGCCCCGATCCCGGGTGACGAACTCGCCGTCGCCCCTCCCCCCGAGCGGGCCGCCCGTCCCGAACCGGCGGCCCCTCCCGAGCGGGCCGCCCCTCCTCCCGAACGGGCCGCCCTTTCCGAACCGGCGGCCCCTCCTGAGCGGGCCGTCACGCCGCCCTCGGCGCTGGTCCCCCGGCCCCGGCCCGGAGGCGTGTCGCCGGCTCCGCGCGAGCGGGACGGCTCCGGCCCGCCCGCCCAGGCCGGGCGGGCCGTGCCGCGGCCGGACGACCGCCCGGCCTGGGCGCTGGGGACGCGTACGGCGGAGCCGCCGCCGGATCTCCCTGCGGCCGGGAGCGTCCCGTTCCCCGCCCCGCGACGGGCCGAGTTCGGCCAGATCGTGGGCCCGAGCGGCGGCGACGAGTTCTGGCGCGACCGCCCCGACGACACGGACCCCGACACCGCCATCACGGTCCGCACCGTGGCCCGGGTCGGCCTGCTGGTCGGGGTCGGGATCCTGGTGGCGGGCCTGGCCTGGTCAGGGCTCAACGCCCGACAGCGCATGCCCGTGGTGAACGAGGTCTCGGCCCCGGGTCCGGCGGCGACCCCCGCCCCGCAGGACCGCCCGTCGCCCGGCCCCGCGGTGGCGGTGCCCCCGCCCGCCGAGACGGCCTCCGAGACGGCCGCCGAGACGGCCTCCGCCACGGACACCCCGGCTCCCTCCCCGACGCCCACCGGCAAGGCCACCGAACGCCCGGCGGTGGCGGGGACCATGAGCCCGGCCACCCGGAAGGGCGCCGAGCCCGGTGCCATGGCCAGGAACGAGACCGGGCAGGACCGCAAGCCCCGGCCCACTCGGCAGGCGCTGCCCCGCCCCCGGCCTCCGGTGGCGTCCCTAGCGTCCGGCACGATCCGGCTCGGCGCACGCCGTACCGGCACGTTCGCGCTGGCCTGCAGGGGCGGGACGTGCCGGATCACGTCGGTGCGCGGCTCGTCCGGCATCGTGGTGTCGGGCCGGGTGTTCCGGGTGAAGGCGCCCGCCGCGCGGCCCGGCTGCGCCGGGCCCGCAGTCAGGCGTACCGGCACGATCCTGGTCCGCTGGACCGGCGTGGCGCGGGGTGACGGCCGGACCACGGCGGGCACCGCCACCGGCGGCGGGACGCTCAGGCTGCGGGTGACGTGGACGATCGCCCGGGACCCGGGCACGTACATGCTCAGCGAGGAGGGCGGCGGCACCTGGACGAACTGCGGCCGGTACTGACGCGCCGGCCCGGGATCCCGCCGGCCGGCCCGGCCGGCGGGATCCCGGCGGTTCTCTAGAAGAAGCTGAACTCCCGTTCCGGCTCCGGCAGCTCGAACCGCGCCGGCCCGCGGAACGTCGTCCGGTCCTTCGGCACGTCCGCGAGCGGGGTGCCCAGCGCGAACGGCACGGACACCTCGCTGGCCGACAGGTCGAGGGTCACGTTCGCGCCCGTGCCCCGCTCGGAGCTGTGGTCGGCGTCGGTGCCCGCGATCACGAGCGCCAGCCGGTGCCCCTTGGCGAAGGTGTAGTCGTGCGGCAGCGTCTGCCACCGGACGGTGCCGTACGTGCCGACGGGCAGCGGCGACGGCCGGCTCAGCGAGGAGCGGTTCTGCACGTCGATCCAGCCGCGGGCGACGATCTCGGCGGGACGCTCGGCGACGTTGGTGACGACCTTCTTGTAGCAGGCGTCGTCGGCCGCGGTGCTCTCGCCGTGGCAGTCCTCCTCGGCCAGCGTGGTGATGCCCTGGCCGCGCCGCCAGTCGAGGCGGGTGGCCGTGCCGAAGTCGACGAGCAGGGCGGTCAGGTTGGCGGTGGGCTTGTCGAGCTTGACCCGCAGGTCGGCCGTGGGCGTGCCGGACAGGCGCAGGCTGAGCGGCAGCGGGCCGGTCGTGAACGCCACGCGGCCCGGTTTGGCCGTGCCGACGTCGGCGATCATGTCCTCTTCCTCCATGGGCACGTCCGCGAACGTCGCGGTCGCGCCCTTGGCGGCCCGCTTGAGCCCGAGAGAGCCGTCGGCGGCGGGGCGCAGCGCCACCTTGGCCGCGAACGGCGCCGGCCAGTCTCGCTGCCGGATCCACTGCGTCGGCCCGACCTGCACGTCGGCACGGGGTTCGGTCATGATGCCGTTGCGGACGCCATGCAGCCAGTGGTCGAACCAGCGGTGCAGGGTGTCCACCCACACGCCCCTGCGGCCCTCGAAGTCGAACGGGTCCACGTGGTGGTACTGGCCGAGCCAGATCTTGCGCGGGACGTTCCGCTTGGCCAGCGCCTGCCACCAGGTGGAGAAGTTGTCGGGCTTGACGTTCAGGTCGTTGCCGGTGTGCACGACGAACACGCTGGCCCGCACCTTCGAGGCGTCGCCGAGCAGGCCGGAGATGTAGTCGCGCTCGGCCCAGAACGGGTTGTGGTCGCCGGTGTCGTCGCCGTCCTCGGCGTCCATCCTGTCGCGGACGGCCTGGCACTTGGCCTCGGGATCGGTGTCGATGTAGTTCGCCAGCCAGGAGGCGTAGTCGTAGTTGTAGATCACGCCGTTGGAGCGCTGGTACTTGTACCAGGAGCTGATCGCCGCGATGGGCACGATCGTCTCCAGGCCCTCGACGCCGGTGGCGGCCACGGCGTTGGCGAGGGTGCCGTCGTACGACTTGCCGATCATCGCGGCCTTGCCGGTGGTCCAGTCGGCGACGGCCGGGCTGCCGTCGGCGCGGAAGGCCCTGGCGCGGCCGTTCAGCCAGTCGATGACGGCCTTGCCGCCGAGCACGTCGGCTTTGCCGCCGATGTCGGGGCAGCCGTCGGACTTGGTGGTGCCGAGCATGTCGACGTTGAGGACGGCGTAGCCGCGCGGCACGAAGTAGTTGTCATAGAAGAGGGGGAATCTCGTGACATTTCCGGCGGCGTCGTACACCTTCCGCTCGCCCTCGTTACCACGTCCGGAATTGTCGTAGTACGGGCTCTCGTCGATGATGACCGGGACCTTGAGCCCGGGACCGGACTCCTTCGGCCTGATGACGTCGACGCGCACCCGGTCCAACCGGCCGTCGGCGTCGCTGTCGACGCTCGACTCGACATACACGTGCTCGCGGACGGCGTCCGCGTAGGAGAAGACGGGCTGGGTGCGGCCGTTCTCGACGGTGACGGCGGGACCCGTCGCCGCCTGTGCCGGAGTCGCGATCGTCAGGGTGAGGGCGACGGCGACGAGGGCGGGGCGTAATTGTGACACGCGTGACCTCCGTGACGAATGGTCGTGAGTACCCCGCGCAATCTCTCAGACGCCCGCCGCCCTGACAAGATCCTGTCCGGCCGCGTACGGAGACGTGTCCGGCCCGGCGCCCGGAGAGAGGAGCCTCCCCGGGCCCGGCGCTCACCCGTGCGAGGACAGCGTCTCCGTCCTCCCGTCCACCGGCCGGTCCTCCTCGGCCCGCCGGCCCGGCAGGCGGCCGGTGAGCCGCAGGGCGGCCAGCGCGAGCAGCGCCCCGCCCGCCGCGGCGAGCACCAGCCCGTAAGCCGGGAAGCCGGTCTCGCGAGGCCGGACGGGCGCGCCCGCCGGGGCCGTGACCGGCGCGCCCGCCGAGGTCGTGACCGGCTCCCCCACCGGTTCGGGGGCGGCGTCGGCCACGCCCGCGCCGGAGACGGACGGCGAGGCGGCACCGGCCACCCCGGCCGGGAAGCCCGGTGGCCGGACGACCCCCCAGGAGCGGTGCCCACCGGACCGGATCGCCTCGACGAGCCCCTTCTCCAGCGGATGGACGGTCAGCCCGCCCGGCACGCGCAGCGTCCCCACCTCGTGCGGCTCGAACCGCCCCTGCACGCCCTGCACCCGCCACTCGCCCGCGGGCACGGCCACGGCGGTGGCGTAGTGGCCGGCCTCGGGCAGCGCCGTTCCGTGGAACTCCAGCACCCGGCCGCCGCTCCCGACGAGCCGCAGCCCGGTCCGCCCGAGGTCGTCGCCCTCGTAGGGATGGGTGCCGTGCTGGAGCACCCAGTAGCCCACCGTGTACGGCGTGCCCGGCGCGAACCGCTCCGGCGCCGGATCGAGATAGGTCACCGCCCAGTTGCCGGCCGCGCCGGCCGGAAGAGGCCCGACGACCCCCAGGTGCAGGGCCAGGGCCAGCAGAACGATCGTGATTCTCTTCATGCGCACCTCCGGTGGAGGTACACCTGCCGGCGGGGGGAGGTTCCCGCCCGGACGGTCAGAGCGCGGTTCCGGCCGGTGGGTAGACGTGCGCGCCGGGGTGGGCGGGCGGCAGGACGCAGCGTCGCCCGGACTCGACGCTGGCGCAACGCTCGGCTTCCTCACGCTGTGGCAACGGGGCCGGCTCGGGCTGCGGCAAGGCGGCGGAATCGATGCTCACATTCGCGTCCATATCGGGCACCGTGAGGACGTTACGGCGGCACCACCGGAGGTTGGTCGCGCGCCGGTCACGATCAGACCACTGAACGATCTCGCAACACCTGTGAAGGCCACGGTCGGCGAGTTTCCCGTCCGGCGACCCGGGCAGGAGGCAGCCGTGCACACCGATGGCGACGACGCGGTGACGGTGACGCCCTGCGAGGACGGGCCGCTGCTCCTGAGGGGGCCGTTCCGGCTCGTGGCCCAGGACGGCACGCCGATCGACCCGGGCAGATCCCCGGTCGCCCTGTGCCGGTGCGGCCTGTCGTCGGCCAAGCCGTTCTGCGACGGCTCGCACCGGGCCGGCGGCTTCCGGGCCACGAGCACCCCCGACCCCGCCCCCTGACTTGGCGTTTCTCTGCCAGGCGGCCGGGTCAGCGCAGGGAGCGGAAGAACGTCCGAACGTCGCCGACGAGCGCCTCCGGCTGCTCCATCGCCGCGAAGTGGCCGCCGCGCCCGAACTCCGTCCAGTGCGTGATCCGGTCCGTCCGCTCGGCCAGCGCGCGCACCGGCGGGGCGATGTCGTACGGGAAGACGGCCACCCCCGTAGGGGTCGGCGACCGCTCCGGCATGCTCCAGGCGCGAGCGAACTCCCAGTAGATCTGGGCCGCCGAGTCGGCGGTGTTCGTCAGCCAGTAGAGCGAGACGTCGGTCAGCATCCGGTCGCGGTCCACGCCGTCCTCGGTCCACTCCTGGAACTTCTCCGCGATCCACGCGAGCTGTCCGGCGGGTGAGTCGGCCAGGCCGAACGCGAGCGTCTGCGGCCGGGTGGTCTGGATCGCCAGGTAGCCGCCCAACTCGCCCCGGAACCTCTCCAGCGCCTCCAGCCGTTTCAGGTCGGCGTCGCCGAGCCCGTCCAGCTCCTCTGGCTGCCCGGAGGGGAAGGTGAGCAGGTAGTTCACGTGCACGCCGATCACGTGCGCGGCGTCGATGAGGCCCAGCTCCCGTGAGACGCCGGAGCCCCAGTCGCCGCCCTGGGCGCCGTAGCGCTCGTACCCGAGGCGTGCCATCAGCTCGGCCCAGGCGCGGGCGATCCGCTTGAGCGTCCAGCCGCCCTCGGCGAGCGGCGCCGAGAACCCGAAGCCGGGCAGCGACGGGATGACCAGGTGGAAGGCGTCGGCCGGGTCGCCGCCGTGCGCCCGCGGGTCCGACAAGGGGCCGATGACGTCGAGGAACTCGACCACCGAGCCGGGCCAGCCGTGGGTGAGCACCAGCGGGGTGGCGTCCGGCTCGGGCGAGCGGACGTGCAGGAAGTGGATGTCCTGACCGTCGATCGTGGTGACGAACTGCGGATGGGCGTTCAACTCGGCCTCGTGGATTCTCCAGTCGTACACGGTGGCCCAGTACTCGATCAGCTCGGCCAGGTGCCCGGCCGGGACGCCGCGCTCCCAGCCGGCGCCGGGAAGCTGGCGCGGCACGCGGGTACGGGCCAGGCGCTCGCGCAGGTCGTCGAGGTCGGCCTGGGGGATGTCGACGGTGAAGGGGCGGATCTCTTCGCTCATGAGGAAACCGTCTCACCCAACGTGGCAAACGACTTGCCGCGATAATGCGGGCATGCTGGAAACCTCGGCCCGGCTGCTCAAGCTGCTGTCCCTGCTCCAGACCCGCCCCTCCTGGACCGGCGCGGAGTTGGCCGCCCGGCTCCAGGTGAGCCCGCGCACGATCCGCTACGACATCGACAAGTTGCGCGGCCTCGGCTATCCCGTACACGCCCTGCCGGGAGTGGCGGGCGGCTACCGGCTGGGGGCGGGCGCCAAGCTGCCGCCGCTGCTGCTCGACGACGAGGAGGCCGTGTCGGTGGCCGTCGCCCTGCGCACGGCCGGCGGGGGCGGCGTCGAGGGCATCCGGGAGAGCGCGCTGCGCGCGCTGGCGAAGCTGGAGCAGGTGCTGCCGTCGCGGTTGCGGCACCGGGTCAACGCCGTGCACGACCACACCGTGTCACTGGCCCGCGAGGGCCCCACGGTGGCGGCGGACACTCTCGCGACCGTCGCGGCGGCCTGCCGCGACCGGCACCGGTTGCGTTTCGGCTACCGCACCCACGACGGCTCCGAGCAGGTCCGCGACGTGGAGCCGTACCGGCTGGTGCACACCGGGCGGCGGTGGTATCTGATCGCCTGGGACGTGGCGCGGCGGGACTGGCGGACCTTCCGGGTGGACCGGCTCACGCCGCGGACCCCGCACGGGCCACGGTTCGTCCCCCGGGCCGAGCCGCCGCCGGAGGTGGTGCCGCGCGGGGTGGACACCGCGCTGTCGCGCTACCGGGCGAGGGTGACGGTGTCCGCGCCCGCGTCGGCGGTGCTGGCCATGGTGCCCGACTCGGTGCTGGTGGAGAGCGTCGACGAGCGTACCTGCGTGGTGCACGCGGGCGGCGACACACCGCTGCGGCTGGCGCTGCACATCCTCATGCTCGACGCCGACTTCTCGGTGGACGGCCCGCCGGAGCTGCTGGAGGTGCTGGCCGTGCTGGCGTCCCGGTGCGCGGTCCCGTCCGGCGCGATCTCCAAGACCGGGCAAAGCGGGACAACCTAGGGTTATCGCTCAGCGCCCGGGGGGTAGCCCCTCTCCAGCAAGGGGGGAATCATGATCAAAATGCTGCACAAGATGGGCATCAGGTCCCATCACGCGTACATGGCCGGAACAGCCTCGATCGGCCTGGCCTTCGCCTCGTGGGTCATGTCGAACACCGCGGAGCGCTCCGGCCTGGACCGGGCGGACCGCTGGGGCATCTTCATCGGCGAGTGGGCGCCCACGTTCTACGCCCTGGGTGTCGCGCTGCGCCTGGAGGAGATGCAGGCGGAGCCCGAGGGGATGCGCGAGATGGAGTCCGGGCGCACGGAGTCGGAGATGTTCGACCGCACGTCGAGCGGGATGACGCAGCGCTCGCACACCGGCGTGTAGCGCACGTGCACGGTTCGCCGCGGGCCCGAGGCGGTCCGCGGCGAACCGTGTCCGGGCGAATTGTGTCCGGGCGAACCGCGGGCGACCCTAGCGGCCGGCGCGCTCCGCCATCCGCAGCAGCGCCCCGTCGGTCAGCCTGAACACCGTCCACTCCGCCATCGGCACCGCCCCGGCCGCCCGGTAGAAGTCGATGGCGGGCTCGTTCCAGTCCAGCACCGACCATTCGAGCCGCTGATAGCCGCGCTCGACGCAGATGCCGGCCAGCGCGGCGAGCAGCGCCCGCCCGTGGCCGCCGCCGCGCCGGTCCGGCCGGACGTACAGGTCCTCCAGGTAGATGCCGTGCGTGCCGCGCCAGGTGGAGAAGTTGAGGAACCACAGCGCGAAGCCCACCACCTCGGCCCCGTCCCCGTCCCCGTCCACGGCGACGTGGGCGAAGACGGCCGGATCGGGGCCGAACAGCGCGGCACGCAGTTGCTCCTCGTCGGTGCGCACCTCGTGCGCGGCCTTCTCGTAGGTGGCCAGGTCGCGGATGAGCTGCAGGATGGCGGGCACGTCGGCGGGAGTAGCTGGTCGGATCACGCCTTCCAGCGTACGGGCACCGGCGGGTCCGCCCCCCTCAGCCCGGCGGCATCGGGATCCGGGACCGGGCGTTGCGCACGACGTCCTGGTCGGCCACGCTGAGCAACTGCTGGGTCAGGTCCTCCAGGGCCCGCGCGGCGGCCAGCTCGTCGCCGATCGCCGCCGCCGGCGGGTCGACCGGGTTGCGGTGCGCCTCGCCGTGCCCCGTGAGCCGCGACTGCTCCGGCATGGTCAGGACGGCCTGCGCCGTGGTGACGTCGTCGTCCTCGGTGATGTCGATCTGCACGTCCCAGTGCTTGTCCTTCACGACTCCACCTCCTCGCTTTCGGTTCCCCCTACCCGCCGTGAGCCGCCCGGCACCTCCCCGGTACCGAGCGCGCTCGGCCACGGCCGGACCGCGCCGGGTCGGCTCAGCCGGGCGTGACCAGCTCGGTCCGGTGGCGGGCCGTCAGACGAGGAGGCTGATGGCCCGTTCGGCCAGCGACCGGTCCATGGGGAAGGGGGGTCGCGGGTCGTACTCGATGGCGAGCTGCACGGCCCGCGCCGTCTCCTCGTCGCTCGCCGCGGCGAGCAGGGCGAGGGCCATGTCGATGCCGGCCGACACGCCCGCGGCCGTCACGATCCGGCCCTGCGTCACCACCCGCTCGGTGACCGGCTCGGCCCCGTAGCGGGACAGGTGGTCGAGGATCGCCCAGTGGGTCGTGGCCTTCAGGCCGCCGAGCAGGCCGGCCGCTCCCAGCAGCAGCGAGCCGCTGCACACCGAGGTGGTCCACCGGACGTGCTCGTGGGCCGACCTGATCCAGCCGACCAGCGCCTCGTCCTCGAGGGCGGCGAACGTGCCGGGCCCGCCCGGCACCACGACCACGTCCGGCCGGGGCACGTCGCCGTAGCGGGCGGTGGCCGTCAGGGTGAGCGTGCCCTGGTCGTCGGTGACCGGTCCGGCCTCGCCGGCGACGAACGTCACGGTGACGCCGGGCGCGAAGGCGAGGACCGTGTACGGCCCGACGGCGTCGAGCGCGGTGAAGTCGGGGTAGAGGGGAATCGCGACGTGCATGATCAGCTCTCCTTGGTTCGGAACCGGCGCCGGTAGTCGCCGGGTGAGACGCGCCAGGTGCGGCGGAAGACGCGGTAGAGGGTTTCCGGCCGGCCGAGCCCCGACTCCCTGGCCACCCGGTCGAGCGGATGGTCGGTGGTCTCCAGCAGGCGCCGGGCCGTGTCGGCGCGGGCCCGCTCGACGTACCGGCCGGGCGAGAGGCCGGTCTGGTCGGTGAAGACGCGCGAGAAGTGCCGCTCGCTCATCCCCGCCCGCCTGGCCAGGGCGGGTACGCGCAGGTCGGCGGCCGGGTGGGCGTCGATGTACGCCTGCAGGTCGCGCAGCGGCTCGCTGCGCGGCACGGCCACCCGCATCGGGGCGCTGAACTGGCTCTGCCCGCCGGGCCGGTGCAGGTACACGACGAGACAGCAGGCGACCTGCCTGGCCAGTTCGTGGCCGTGGTCCTCGGCCACGAGGGCCAGCGCCAGATCCACGCCCGCGCTGACGCCGGCCGAGGTCCAGGTGTCGCCGTCCCGGATGTAGATGGGGTCGGCGTCCACCTCGACGGCGGGGTAGCGGTCGCGGAGCACGTCGGAGGCCAGCCAGTGGGTGGTGGCCCGCCGCCCGTCGAGCAGCCCGGCCTCGGCCAGGATCAGCGCGCCGCTGCAGACGGAGGTGACGCGGCGGGCCGTGCCGGCCAGCCGGCGGACGCCCTCGACCAGCTTGCGGTCGCGCATCCACTCGCCGGTGGACAGGCCGCCCGCGACCATCAGCGTGTCGACGTCGCCGCCGATCCGCCCGAGCGGTGTCCGTACGGCGACCGTGACGCCGTTCTGCGCGGTCACCTCACCCGCGTGGACGGCGGCGAGCTCGACCCGGTAGGCGTCGCCGCCCGCGAGCAGGGAGGCGAGCGCGAACACGTCGGCGGGTCCCGCCATGTCGAACAGCTGGAACCCGTCGAAAACCACGATCACGATCCGCCTGGTCACACCTTTCATGCTGGTCAGGGCGCGGGCATGGCGTCAATGACAGGGTCATTGCAGATCACGCCACCTCGGCCGTGACCAGGAACATCACGAACGTGGCCAGGAACGGCCGCGCGGCCACCTCCGCGATCCACTCCTCGGCGCCGGCGTCGAGGTGGCCCGCCCGGATGGCCCTGCCCACGCTGCGCCGCAGCCCCAGCAGTCGGTCGGCGGTGCCGAAGTCGCGGAACACCGGCGTGTACACCTCCACGGACCGCACGGCGAGCCCGGCGCCGGCGCACAGCCGGGCCAGGCTCCGGCCGACGGTCGCGTTGCGGACGATCTCCGTGGCGACGAAACGCGCCAGCCGGCGGCTCAGTTCCGGCTCGCCGGAGTCGATCAGCAGGCCGTCCCAGTCGGGTTCGGCCAGGACGGCGTGCCCTCCCGGCCGGAGCATCCGCCGCACCTCGGCGAGCGCCCGCGCCGGGTCGTCCACGTGCTGCAGAACCCGGTCGGTACGGGCCCGGTCGGCGATGCCGTCGGCCAGCGGCAGCGCGTGGGCGTCACCGTGCCGCACCCGCACGCCCGGTGTCCCCGCCAGCCGGGCCCCGGCCGTCTCGACCATCACGGGGTCCCGGTCGACGCCGACGACCGTGCCGCCCGGCGCGACCGCGGCCGCCATCGCGCCCAGGTCGGTGCCCGGCCCGCAGCCGATGTCCACGACGGTGTGCCCCGGTCTCAGATCGAGCAGGCGGAGCACCCGCCGCTTGCACCCCTGCCCGGGGGCGCTGGCCGCGACCTGGTCCAGATAGCCGATGGGGTCGGGAGCTCTGGTATCGATCATGGGATCAGCGAAGCACACCGGTGTGCAGGCCCCGTGGAGACGCGGTCGAGGTCCGGTGCGGCCGGCCCCGTCACGCCTGCATCACCCCGGCTCCCTTCCGGGGGAGGAACCCCGCAGCGGCTCCTGGGGCGCCTCGAAGCAGGCCAGCCAGCCGGCGAGCAGCGCCTCCAACTGCTCGGCCTGCTGCGGGGTCAGGCAGTCGAGCAGCCGGCGCTCGTTGCGCATGTGCTCGGTGAACGCCTGGTCGATCAGCTCCCTGCCGGCCGTGGTCAGGGCGACGACCCGGCCCCGGCCGTCCCGCGCGCTGCGGCGGCGGGTGACGAGCCCGGCGTGTTCGAGCCGGTCCACCCGCTTGGTCATGGCGCCCGTCGTGACCATGGTGTGGGCGGCCAGCTCGCCGGGCGCGCGCTCGTACGGCTCGCCGGCGCGCCGCAGGGTGGCGAGCACGTCGAAGTCCCCCTCCCCCAGGCCGTACCGGCGGTAGACGACGCACAGCCGTTCGGTCAGGTGATCGGCGAGCCGGTGCAGGCGGCCGATCACGCCCTGCGGGCTCACGTCCACGTCGGGCCGCTCACGGGCCCACTCGTGCTGGATCCGGGCGACGTGGTCGAGACGTTCGGTCACCCCGCCAATATACCTTCCAAGGAAGCTATATTGGCTTCCATGGAAGCTACTTTCCGGTGGGCGGCCGTGACCGCGCTCGCGCCGGTGGCCTGGGGCTCGACCTACCTCGTCACCCACCGGTTCCTCCCGCCCGACCACCCCCTGTACGGCGCCGCCATCCGGGCGCTGCCCGCCGGCCTGCTGCTGCTCCTCGTGGCCAGGAGGCTGCCGCGCGGCGCGTGGTGGTGGCGCTCGCTGGTGCTCGGCACACTCAACATGGGCGCGTTCTTCGCCCTCGTCTACCTGGCGGCGCAGACGCTTCCGACCAGCGTCGCCTCGACGGTCATGGCGACCTCACCGGTCGTGATGATGCTGTTCGCCTGGGCGGCACTGGCCGAACGGCCGCGAGTGGCGCACCTGGCCGGCGCGGGCGTCGGGATCGGCGGGGTCTGCCTGCTGCTGCTCGACGGCACGGCCGCCGTGGACGCCTCCGGCGTGCTGGCGTCGGTCCTCGCCATGGTCATGTCGTCCTTCGGCTACGTGCTGGCCAAGCGGTGGAGCGCGGACATCGACGTGTTCTCGCTGACCTCATGGCAGCTCGTCGCCGGAGGGGTCGTGCTCGTCCCCGTCGCCGTCGCCGTGGAAGGGCCGCCGCCGCCGCTGGACGGGCCGGCGCTGCTCGGTTTCGGCTACGTCACGGTCGTCGCGACGGCCCTCGCCTTCGCCGCCTGGTTCCAGGGGCTGCGGCACCTGAGCGCGGGGACGGTGGGACTCATCGGACTGCTCAACCCGCTGACCGGCGTCCTGCTCGGCACCGCGCTGGCCGGCGAGACCCTCACCCCGGGGCAGCTCGCCGGCCTCGTCCTGGTCGTCCTCGGCATCCTGCTCGGCCAGCCCGCGGCGTCCCGCCTGCTCTCCCGGCGAACCCGGCCACCCCGGACGCCGCACCTCACGGCCCCGCGGCCGGCCCCGGCCCCAGGCGCCCCGAACGACTCGCTCGGCCGCTGCTAGCTTGGGATCATGACCGCCGCAGCGACGCCCGACCGCCTGGTGCGGGCGGTGGAGATGATGGGCGTCAGGCCCGCCGACCGGGTCCTGGAGATCGGCTGCGGCCGGGGCGTCGCCGTCGCCCTCGTCTGCGAACGCCTGGCGGGTGGCACGGTCACGGCCATCGACCGCTCGGCGACGGCGACAGCCGCGGCCAGGGAGCGCAACGCGGCGGCCCTGGCCGCGGGCACCGCGGTGCTGCACAACACCGCCCTGGAGGACGCCGCGTTCGAGGACGGCGCCTTCGACCAGGTCTTCGCCGTCAACGTCAACCTCTTCTGGGTCCGCTCCCCGGCTCGCGAGCTGCGGCTCATCGGCCGCTGGCTCGCTCCGGGCGGCCGCCTCCACCTGTTCTGGCAGCCGCCCGGCGAGGCGAAGGCCGCCGAGATCGCCGCCAAGGTCCCCCCGCACCTCATGGCCGAGGGGTTCCACGTCGAGACCGTGACCGCGTCTCCTCTGGTCCACGTCACGGCCCGGCGATCATGAGGAGCGGGCGAACACCACGACGTCCGCGTCGGGTCCGGTCAGCCGCCGCCAGCCGAGACGTTCGTAAAGCCTGATCGCGTCGTACGCCTTCGGCGCTGTCAGCAGCCAGCAGTCGGCCGCCTCCGCGCAGAGCAGGCCGAGGATGCGGGCGGCCAGACCCTGTCCTCGGGCATGCGGGCTGACCGCGAGCTCGTCCACCTCCAGCGCGCCGACCAGGCGTGTCTCCACCTGGTCACCGAGCTGGACGCGCACCCGGTCGTAGGCCCGGCCGGCCGGGAACGGGCGCCGCGTCGGCCATGCCGTGCCGAAGCCGGCCGGTTCGCCGTCCCGGCGGGCGAGCACCGCCCCGAAGCCGGGCCGGCGCACGTCCGCGGCCAGGCGCCGGGCGAAGTCGGCCACGCCGTATCCGTCCTCGTACCAGGGCGGACCGGCGAACGACACGCGGTAGACGTCGATCAGCTCGGCGACGCGGGCGAGCGTCTCCTCGCCGGTGAGTCGTTCCAGCCGCACGCGGTCACCCGCGTCCTGCCGGTGCCGGAGCGGCTCGTGCCCGGACATCGCCACCTCATCACTGTCTAGATAGGCTATGGCGGTGACGATAGAGCCGGGGCGCATCACGGGTCAATCACGCATCACTGGTCAATCCGAAATAGACGGTTATGTCAGCAGCAGGGTCGAGCTGGCGGCCCTGCTGGCGAACTGTCTCACCGTCACGTCGGCGCACGGCCGTCCCGTCGCGCCGGCCCGCTGTGGCGAGGAACGGCGCGCCGCGATCTCCGCCCGGCTGGCCGAGGCCGGCCGGCCAGCCGGCACGTTCACCGCCGCCGACGCCGACCGGCTGGCCGAGGTCGCCGCGGAGCTGCGCCCCGTGTTCGGCGCCGGCCCGCGCGTCGTCGAGGCGGCCGAGCGGCTCAACCGGCTGCTGGTCCGGCACGGCGCCGTGCCCAACCTGCACGGCGCCCCTGACCGGCCCCTCGTCCTCGCCTTCCACCGGCCCGACGCCGGCCTCGTCGACGCGTGGGCGGCGGACATGGGCACCGCCCTGGCCATGGTCATCGGCGTCGGCCAAGCGGCCCGGCTCGGCGCCTGCCAGGCCGGCAACTGTCACCTGGTCTTCTTCGACACCACGCGCAACGCCTCCCGCCGCTTCTGCGACCTGTCCTGCCAGAACCGCGCCAAGGCCGGCGCCTACCGGGCCCGGCGGCGAGCGTGAGACCCGTCCCGCGTCCCGGACGTCCTCCTCGGTGAGCCGGCCGCCGTGGAGGCGGACACCTTCGTCGGTCAGCCGGCCGCCGCGGGGCGGACCGCCACGGTGAGCAGGACGGCGGAGTCGTCGATCGCGGTCAGGCTGTGCCGTTCGGACGGGATCACGACGTAGTCGCCCGCCGCCCCCTCCCAGGCGTCCTGGCGGGTCGCGAGGCGCACGCGGCCGCGCAGCACCTGCAGGGTCGCCTCACCGGGGCTCTCGTGCTCGTCCAGGCCGCGCCCGGCCGCGAGCGCGAGCAGCGTCTGGCGCAGGGAGTGCTCGTGCCCGCCGTGGACGGTACGGGCGCTGCGCCCGCTGGCGGCCTGCCGCGCGGCGGCCAGGTGTTCGCCGGCGAGGTCGTCCAGGGAGATGGTGTGCATGGTGGCGCCTTTCGGTCTCGGCCGGCCCAGGGGTCCGGCGGCGGGGTTCACGTCGGCAGGATCCACTCCCGCCGCCCGTGGCGACGGCCGCAGCCGCGGTCATGCGAGCGCCCGCTCGCCCGGGCGGCCGGTCCCGGCCGAGGTCGCGAGGTGCGCCAGGCACAGGTCGGGTTCGGCGAAGGGGTCGAGTCGGTCCACCGTCACCGGGGCGCCGAGCGCCGTCATCGCGCCCTGCATGAGCCCGAGGTGCAGGGGGCAGATCACGTCGGCCCGGGTGCCGACGAGTTCGAGGAACGGACAGTGCCGCAGGCCGATGCGCCCCTGGCCGCCTCCCGGCCGTTCCTCGGGAGCGAACCCGAGATCGCCGAGCAGGCGGACCAGCCGGCCCACGGCCTCCTCCCGGGTGTGCGCGCGGGGCGACTCCGGCTGCTCGACCAGGAAACCGCCCCAGGCCCGCCCGGCCTCGGTGGCCCTGGCGGCGGGCTCCGGCCCGGCGGCCAGGTGCCCGGCCAGGATCTCGGCCAGCAGCCGGTAGCTGCGCGGGCCACCGGGGTCCATGCCCGGCCGGGCCCGGAACGTCAGCGGCGGCCGCCCCGGACCGGCGGGCGCGGCGTGCACCCGCTCCACCCGGCCGCTCTCCACCAGGGCGTCAAGGTGGAAACGCACCGTATTGGGATGCATCGCGAGCCGCTCGGCGAGCTCGGTCACGCCGAGCGGCGCGCCGTCCTCGTCGTGCAGCGCGGTCCAGACGAGCCGCCGCCGGCCGGTCAGCGGCGCCGCCCCGGCCACCCCGCCCGCTTCATCGACGTTCCTCATGAGCCGAGTTTACACAAAACGCTGTTGTATAAACAGGCGTCCGCACCGGCCAGAGCTGCCGCTGCCGAGGACGCCCGACGTCGGCTTGCACGCGGGCGGCCCCTCAGGCCGGGGGCGGGGACCCCGGGCCGCCTTCGGCCCGGGACTGCGGCGCCGCGTGATCGTCGCACGCGGCGCCCGCGTGCGACCTGCGGGTGACCTTCGAGCCCAGCCACCGCGTGACCCTGCGGAGCGGCTCCAGCCCCTCGGACACCTGGTCCAGCCGGTAGTACAGCGGCGCCGGGATGCGCGGGAGCAGCGCGGAGTGCCGCTGGTCGAGCAGCGCCATCATCATCTCCGGCGGGCGGTCGATGTAGCGGGGGAGGTTCTCGAACCACTGGGCGCTGTGGCGGGCCGAGCGCTGGGCGGACCGGATGACCGGCATCCGGGCCCGCTCGTAGCGGGCGAAGGCGGTCTCCAGCCGCTTTCCCCGGTGCAGCGCGTTCACCAGGAAGGCGGCGTCCGCCAGGGCGAGGGCAGTGCCCGCGCCGATGGAGTAGTGGGTGGTGTGCGCGGCGTCACCCAACAGGACGAGGTTGCCGTGGTGCCACGTCCGGTTGGTCAGGGTGCGGAAGTTCAGCCAGTGCGCGGTGCCGTCGGGCTGCGCCCGGCCGATCAGCGGGTGCCGGTCCAGCATGTCGGCGAACAGCTTCTCCAGGACGTTCAGGCAGTCGGCCTCGCTCGCCTTGTCGAACCCGAGCCCCTTCCAGGTCTCCGGGGAGCATTCGACGACGCAGGTGCTGTGGTCCCCGCTGTACTTGTAGCCGTAGCACCAGATCCAGCCGTGCTCGGTCGCGGCGAAGGCGAAGGTGAACGAGTCGAAGACCTTGGTGGTGCCGAGCCAGACGTAGACGTTCCGCCCGACCGCGATCTCGGCGCCGAAGTGGTCGGCGTGCCGCTCGCGCAGCACGCTGTTGATCCCGTCTCCGGCGACGACGACGTCGGCGTCAGCCACCTCCTCCGCTCCGGCGATCTCCCGCTCGAACTCCACGCGCACGCCGAGCGAGCAGGCCCGCTCGGTGAGGATGTCGAGCAGCCGATGCCGGCCGATGCCGAAACCGTCGTCCCCGTTCTCCACGGTCGCCGTCATCCGGTCCCGTACGTGCACGACCCAGCTGTTCCACCGGGCGGAGTGTTCGCGGATGGCGCGCGCGGACTCGGAGTCGGCACCGTACAGATAGCCGAACAGCTCGTTCGAGTAGGTGACACCCCAGCCGTACGTGGACCCGGCCGGGTTGCGTTCGTAGACGGTGATGTCGTGGGACGGGTCGACCCGCTTCATCAGGATGGCGAAGTACAGGCTGGCGGGTCCGCCGCCGACACACGCGACCTTCACAAGAGCCCCCATTGTGACTTAATGCAAGCGATCAGTCACATAGAGTATCCAAGTGTGTCGTCGGGAGGGACCTCGCGCCGGTCCGAGGCCAGTCACGAAACAACCAAATACCCGGACAAGCCCTCATCCACGGCCCCGATCAGCGGCAACCGCGTCGCGGCCTTCAGCGCCCACCAGCCGTCGGCGCCAGGAACTCCCGCGCGCCGCGCAACCGGGTCCGCAGCCGCCCCTGGGTCGTGGCGCAGTCCAGGCGCACGTCCACGGGTCCGGGCACCCCGGCGTCCGCCCGCCGGCCTGAGGGCAGCCGGTCCGCGTCGAGACCGTCGCGGCGGGCGATGAGCCGCCCGAGCTCGTATCGGCTCACGGCATCGGCCCCGGCCACGTGGTGGACACCGCGATACTCCGAGGCGGCAAGCTCCAGCAGCGCCGCGGCGAGATCGGACACCTGCACCGGGCACCGCACGTCATCGGTGAACAGCACCCCGCTCGCCCGGCCCGCGGCCAGCGCATGCACCAGGGACTCGTGCGAGGAGCCACCGTCGCCGATGATCAGAGACGTCCGGGCCGTCACCGCGGCCGGTGCGATCGCGTTCACCGCCGTCTCGGCCGCGGCCTTGGCCGCGCCATAGGGGCTGATCGGGTCAGGGACGCACGTCTCGTCATAACGGATCGCGGCGCCGGAGAAGACCGCGTCGCTGGACACGTGGACCAGGCGTCCACCCGCCGCGGAGACGGCGAGGGCCACGTTCGCCGCGCCCGTCGCCGTGGTCGTCCAGTCCGTCTGCCGGAAGGCAGCGTTGATGACCGCTTCTGGCTGGAATGCGCCGATCAGCCGTTCGACGTCCTCCCGGCGGCGCACGTCGAGCGGCCGCCATTCGACGCCGGCGGCCTGCCCAGGCCGGGTCAGATACGTCGCGGCGATCTCGTGCCCCGCCAGGGAACACTGCCGGACGAGCTCGCTGCCGAGCAAGCCGGTGCCACCGACGATGAGAGTCCTCATGGCCGGTCACCCTAGTTGACCAGCCGTTCCGGTACGGCCGCCGCGGTTCAGCGTTGCCTGAGGCGGAGCGCCTCCTTGCGCGTCTCGGCCTGGACGGACCGCTCATGCTCCAGCCACGCCGGACTGTCCGCCTTCAGCGCCTCGATCTCGGCGGTGGTGAGCGGCCCGGTGATCCCGCCTCTGACCAGACCGGAGATGGAGACACCGAGCCTCGCGGCGACGACCTGCTTGGGATGCGGGCCGTTGCGGCGGAGGTCGGCGAGCCAGGCGGGCGGCGTCGCCTGCAACGCGTTCAGCTCGTCCCTGGAGACGACGCCCGCCTGGAACTCGGCGGGAGTGGCCGAGAGGAGGACACCCAGCTTCTTGGCCGCCGTCTCGGGCTTCATCGTCTGGATGTTCTTCGTTCTGGGCGAGGTCATGGCGTCGAGCGTAGTCAGTCGGAACGGGTCCCGCCGACATCGGTACGCTGAGGAGGTGACTGATGGGGAGACCGGCAGGGTGTTCCGGCTGGCGTACGCGCCCGGGGTGACCCCCGCGAAATGGGTCAACGTCTGGACCGAGAGGATGCCCGACGTGCCGCTCGCCCTGCTCGCGGTGCCCGCCGCCGACGTGGTGGGGCTGCTGCGGGACGGCGGCGCCGACGCCGGGTTCGTCAGGCTGCCGGTCGACCGCGACGGGCTCAGCGTGATCCCGCTCTACGTCGAGACCACGGTGGCCGTGGTGCCCAAGGACCACGCGGTCGCCGCCGTCGACGAGGTGACCGTCGCCGACCTGGCCGACGACGAGGTGCTCCACCCCCTGGACGACACCATCGAGTGGGCGGACCGGCCCGGGCTGCCCGCGTTCACCCGCCCGGCCACGACGGCGAACGCGGTCGAGCTGGTGGCGGCCGGCACCGGGCTGCTCCTGGTTCCGCAGTCGCTGGCGCGCCTCCACCACCGCAGGGATCTCACCTACCGGCCGGTGCCGGACGCGCCGCAGTCCCAGGTCGCGCTGGCCTGGCCCACGGACGCGACCACCGACCTGGTGGAGGACTTCATCGGCGTCGTCCGCGGCCGTACGGCCAACAGCTCGCGAGGCCGCGCCCCCGCCTCCCCCGCGCCGAAACCGGCACAGCGGCAGGCGCCGAAACCCGCCCAGCGCGGCTCCGGCCGCCGGACCGCCCCGACCGCCCGGAAGAGGAGGGGCCCCCGGCCCCGCTGACCTGCCGGTCAGCCGCGTTGTTCGGCCCGTTGTTCGCCCGCCGCGTTCACGAGAGTGTGCTTCGCCCCGGAAGCCAGCTGGTGGAGGGTGTGGCCCGCGGCCTTCTTGAAGAGATACTCGGCGCGTTCGTAGGAGAGCCGGCCCCGTCCCGTGTCCGGGCACAGGTCGGCGGGCTTGGGCAGCCGGGCCGGGGCGGGTCTCCGGTCGGCCAGGAACACAGGGCCCCGGGTCCGGCCGGCCAGCAGCTCCGGCAGCAGGGCGGCCGTGCCGTACCCCCACGAGATCCAGACCGGCCCGGTCCTGGTGGTGACCCGGCCGCGGCGCGCGGTCAGGTCGAGGTCCTCGACGTCGAGTGACAGGGCCGCTCTCGCGGACGCTCCCGACTCGTGCAGGAGCCGCCAGAGCGTCCGCTCGCGCAGGGACGGGTGCCGCCACAAGGCCTCCAGGTCCGGTCCGTGGACGGCGGGGCGGCGTTCGCGGTTCTCCGGCTTCCTGTCCAGCCCGGCCGACAGGTCCTCGATGGCGGCCCAGGCCGAGAACGAGCGTACGGCGGCGCGGTGCCGGTTCCAGGTCCTGGGCGCCGCCGTCCCCCAGGCGACGGCGAAGACCCCTGCCACCTTCCCCACGGTCACGTCGGCGAGCGGGGTGCCCGGGCCGAGGTCCAGGCGCAGGCGGCGCAGGGTCTGGCCGTAGGAGCGGACCGTCTCGGCCTCCAGGTCCTCGCGGGCCAGGAAGCCCTCCGCGGCCTCGCCCAACGTGATGCCGGCCCTCCCGGGACGCGCCCGGGCCGCGCCCGCGGCGGCGCGTCCGAGGAGGAACGCGCGTTCCGCGGCGTTGCGGGTGAGCGCGGCTGCGCGTTCGAAGTCCTTGGCGGCCTCACCGTGCCGACCGAGCCTGGTGAGCAGGTCGCCGCGGACCACCGACAGCAGGTGGTAGTCCTTGAGCGCCCGCTCCGCGGCCACGGTCTCGACGAGGTCCAGCCCTGCCTGCGGCCCGTGCGCCATGCCGACGGCCACGGCCCGGTTGAGCCGGACCACCGGCGACGGCGTCAGCCGTTCCAGCTTCTCGTAGAGCGTCGCGATCTGCGCCCAGTTCGTGTCCTCCGCGGTCGTCGCCTGCGCGTGGCAGACGGCGATCGCGGCCTGCAGCACGTAGGGACCGAGCGGACCGCCCGCCTGCCTCGCCCGCAACATCGCGGCGAAGCCGCGGGTGATCAGGAGCCGGTCCCAGAGCCCGCGGTTCTGCTCGTGCAGTTGGATCGGCTCACCGGAGGGCCCGGTGCGCGCGGCGGCGCGTGACGCCTGGATCTCCATCAGGGCGACCAGTCCGTGCACCTCGGCCTCACGGGGTGCCAGCTCGGCCAGCAGCCTGCCCAGGCGCAGCGCCTCCAGGGCGAGTGCCGGGCGCATCAGGTCGTCGCCGGAGGTCGCCGAGTAGCCCTCGTTGAAGATCAGATAGATGACGTCGAGTACGGACGTCAGCCGGCCGGCGAGCTGCGGCCCCGGCGGCAGTTCGAACGGGACCCGCTCCTCGGCGAGGGTGCGCTTGGCCCTGGCGATGCGCTGTGAGACGGTCTGCTCCGGCACCAGGAACGCCCGCGCGATCTCCTGGGCGCCCAGGCCGCCGAGCAGCCGGAGGGTCAGCGCGACCCGCTCCTCGGCGGGCAGCACGGGATGGCAGGAGATGAACATCAGGCGCAGTACGTCGTCGTCGGGCTCGGGATCCTGCCCCTCCGGCGTGCGGGCGATCTCCTCGTGTCTGCGCGCCATCCGCTCGTCGCGCCGGATGTGGTCGATCGCGCGGCGCTTGGCCGCGGTCATGAGCCAGGCGCCCGGACTGTCCGGGACGCCCTGCGCGGGCCACTGCTCCAGCGCGGCCACCAGCGCGTCCTGAGCGAGCTCCTCGGCCAGGCCGACGTCGCGGACCATCCTGGTCAGGCCCGCGATGATCCGCGCGGACTCGAGCTTCCAGATCGCGTCGACCGCTCCGTGGGCGTCCGGTGCGGCGCTCATCAGTAGATCTGCTGGATCCGGCCCTCACCATCGCCGATGATCTCGAAGAACCGACGGGACAGCTCCAGCGCCTCCTCCTTGGACCCCACCTCGACCAGCGCGAACCCGCCCGCCATCTCCTTGGCCTCGGCGAAGGGTCCGTCGGTCACCGTGAGCTCGCCGCCGACGGACTTCAGCACGCTGCCCCCCAGCTCCATCCCGCCGGTGTCCAGCAGCACCCCGGTCCGGGTCAGCTCCTCGATGAACTTGCCCATCTCGATCTGGAGCGTCTCGTCCGTCTTCCGCTCGCTCACGCTCGTCAAGAGAAATCGCATCCCGTACTCCTTTCCGGGCAACTCTAGCGTCCCGCGTTCCCTGTCACATCGCGTGAACGACGCATAGGCAGAACCACGAAGGGAACCGCAAACATGACCACCATCACCCGCAGCTCCGCCCCCACCCGCAGCTCCGCGCCCACCCGCACGCTGCTCACCGCCGCGGCGGCCGCCACGCCCGTCTGGACCGTCGTCGCCCTGGCGCAGGCGTTCACCCGCGAGGGTTTCGACCTGGTCCGCCACCCGCTCAGCCAGCTCGCCACCGGCTCGCTCGGGTGGATCCAGATCGCCAACTTCCTGATCGTCGGCTCGTTGCTCATCGCCGGCTCCTTCGGCTTCCGCGACGTCCTGTACGGCAAGCCCGGCGGCACCTGGGTCCCGCGCCTCACGCTGGTCGCCGGCATCGGAATGATCGGCGCGGGCGTCTTCGTCATGGATCCCGCCGACGGCTTCCCCGTGGGCACGCCCGCGGGACCGCCTACGGCGATGAGCTGGCACGCCATCATGCACATGGTGACCGGGTCGGTGACGTTCATCGCTCTCGCCGCGGCCTGCTTCGTCCTCGGCCGGCACTTCACCCGCACCGGCGCCCGCGGCATGGCCGTCGCCTCCCGCCTGGCCGGTGCGGCACTGATCCTGGGTGACGGCTGGGCGGTCACCGGCGGGCACGCCGCCTCGGTGACGCTCGCCACGGGGGTCATGATCGCCATGGGCTGGATCTCCCTCGTCGCCGCCCGCTTCCGCACGTCCGCCTGAAACCACTCACCCCGTCATCCTGAGGAGAAACCCATGAGGAAGATCGTCGCTGGGCTGTTCGTGTCGCTGGACGGCGTCGTGGAGTCGCCCGAGACGTGGCACTTCCCCTACCTGAACGAGGAGATGGCCGCAGCGGTCATGGCGACCCAGGCCGAGGCGGACACGCTCCTGCTGGGCCGGGCCACCTACGAGTCCTTCGCCGCCGTCTGGCCCCACCAGACCGGCGAGATGGCCGACCAGCTCAACGCCGTCCCCAAACTGGTGGCCTCCACCACCCTGCGGACGGCGGAGTGGAACAACTCCACCCTGATCAAGGAAAACGTGCTCGACGAGCTCAGGAGCAGGAAAGAGCAGCCGGGCAAGAACATCAGCATCACCGGCAGCATCACGCTGACCAGGACGCTGCTCCGCGCGGGCCTCATCGACGAGCTCCGCCTGATGGTCCACCCCATCGTGCTCGGCACCGGAACCCGGCTGTTCGACGAGAGCACCGGCCGCCTGCCGCTCAAGCTGGTCGAGTCGACCACTTTCACGACCGGCGTCCTGAACTTCCACTACCAGCCGGCCTGAGGAGCCGGAGATGACCAGGCCCGCCCCCGGCACCTACTTCAAGGCCTACCCCTCCGCAACAACACCGTGACAAGCCACACGATGGTGGGCAGGAGCAGGATCACCACCAGGAGACCGACCCCGAGAGCGATCTCGGCGTCGGTCACCGGCCTGCCTGAAAGATCATCGTCCATCCTGCGAAGCTATCCGCTGCGGGGACCGGCCGGTATGCCCCGTGCCCAGCACCGGGAGAGAGACCAGGACGCCTCGACCGCCTACCCGTTCCGGACCCCGTCATCACTCGGCGGGGACGACCCGGCCGTGCTCAAGGTAAAGCGTCTCTCCCAGCTCATGGGCGGTGACGGCAGCCTTGAGACGGCGGGCAAGACGCTCGATCAGAAGTTCGTCAAGCTCTTCAACGGCACGGAACTCGTACGCGCTCAGCTCGTTGTCGGTGAAGGTGATCTGTCTCATCGTCTCCCCGTCGAGCGTGCCGCCATCGAAGACGAACAGGACTCTGTCGCCCTCCTGCGGGCGAGGCGCCCAATCCACCACGAGGAGACGACCGATGGCCGGCTGGATGCCCAGCTCTTCGCACACTTCGCGGACGCATGCCTCATACGGCGTCTCCCCCGGCTCGACGCACTTGCCCGGGATGTCCATGTCGGGCTTGTACGTGGGCCGAGCTGCGTGACAACAACAGCGCCCTCATGGTGCACCGCCCCGAACCCGGCATGCCGGTATGGGTGTTCGTCGGCTACGGCGGGGCGTACTACTCCTGGCAGAACGCCGAGCAGCGTCACTCCGTCAGCGACGTGGAAGGCGCGGCCCAAGAGCAAGGCGTTCCTGCGCCGGCGCCTGGTCGTCCGTGACTGCGAGCCCACCGAACTCGTCTCCCTCTGGCTGCCCTTGGAGCTGTCGGAGGGTACCGACCTGACCAGCGGCGAGCCTCTGCCGCAGGGCATCCGCGACCATCTGCGCTCACGTAAGGGTGTGCGCTTCGATCACATCGTGGAGCAGATCGCCGCACGCATGCCCACCATCCAGGAGGCCGAGCAGCTCGGCATGCCCAGGAGCACGCCGCTCCTGGCCGTCTTCGGAGCGGTCCGTGACGCCTCGGGCCGCCTCTGGTCGTGGTCGAGGTGCTGCTGCCTGCGGATCGTTACGAACTGGAAGACGCCTACCCGGTTTCGTAGGGCACCACGACGATCTGATGGGGGTCGTCGTAGATCACTGTGCCGGGGTCGGCCATCTCGACGCGTACGCACTCCACGCGATGGGTGGCGAGGATTTCCAGGTAGCCGGACAGGCGTTCGACGAGATGGCCGGCTGATGGCTTGAACCACGCTGTTGCCCCGAGGTTCAGCGCACGGTCGTAGACCTGGGGGTCCACATCGGTGGGATCGATCAGGTTCGCATGGAACCAGGCGTGGCGCTCGACCCTGAACCGCTCCTCCTCCGGCGAGAGCCGTCCATGCTTCGCGAGGCCGTTGATGAGGCCGAACACTCCCGGATGGACGCCTCGTGCGTTCGGCGTGGGGCTTTGGAACCTGGTGTACAACGGGCGACTCCTCCTTGATCGCGATGGTCACCCCGTCCAAGGGCCGCCATGAACGCCCTCGCAGAAACAGACCAACCGCGCCCATTCAGGCCGGGCGGTGGCTGGAAGGCGCCATGCCTGCCTCTGCGCCCGTGGTTCCTGAGGGTGATTTCTAGGTGAACAGCGATAATAGGATCATGACACGCGGCACTGTGAAGTTCTTCAAGGCCGAGAAGGGGTGGGGAGCGATCTCCTCCCCTGAGCTCCCGGCCGGTCGTGATGCGTTCGTGATATTCGGTGACGTCGTGGGGCGCGGAAACTGGAGTCTGGAGGCAGGCGACGAGGTCGAGTTCGACATCGTCAAACGGTCGCAGGACAGCTTTGACTACGTAGCCGAGAACGTCCGCAGACTGTAATTTGCCTGTTCTGACCACGACGGCGCAGCTGCTCGTGCCGGGCGAGCATCACTTGAAAGATCAAGTGCCTGACAGTCAGGAGGGGAGAGCCGTCATGGCTCTGCAAGGTCCCATCCCCGTCACCTTCGCCATGGTCTTCCCGCACGGCTGCTACGTCGTCGGCGAGGTCGAGCCCGTCAAGGACTTCGACGCCTCCGCCGGCGGCCGGTTCGTACAGGCGACGCCATGAACGCGAAAATCCAACAGAGCTCATGGCACGCCAATGGCACGAAGCCCCGTTTCCATGATCGGAAACGGGGCTCTTTTCGCAGGTGGGCGGTACTGGGTTCGAACCAGTGACCCCTCGCTTGTAAGGCTCGCCGCGAGAGGGTGGGACCTCGGGTGATTCGGGGTCCCACCTCGGCGAACGTTCCGCCCGGGTCCTCGACCGTCCACGCTCGTCCTGGGCCGTTGTCACTCAGATAGTCACTCAGTGGGGGCGGCCTGGCCGTGCTCCAGATAGACGGTCCTGTCAAGCTCGCGTGCAGCGGCGGCGGCCTTGACACGACGGGCAAGCCGCTCGATCAACAGCCCGTCCAGTTCCTCCACGGGATGAAACTCGTAGCCGCTCAGCTCGTTGTCCACGAACCTGATCTGCTTGCGCAACTCGCCGTCCAAGGTGCCGCCGTCGAACACGAACAGGACCTTGTCGCCCTCCTTAGGAAGAGGCGCCCAATCGACCACGAGGAGGCGACCGATGGCCGGCCGAATACCCAGTTCCTCTTGCACCTCTCGAACGCACGCCTCGTACGGTGTCTCTCCCGGCTCGACGTACCCGCCCGGGATGTCCATGGAGGGCTTGTACGTAGGATGGACGAGAAGCACACGACCGCTGTCATCGAAGAACAGCGCACCGGCAGCGGCACGGGCCTGGGCGAACGGTGGAGCCTCCTGATCGTTCACAGCCCCGACCTTACGCCACAGGGACTGCCTTCACACGATGTGCAGTCGCCGGGCGAGAGCTGCGAGTTGGTAACTGGGTTTGCCCTTCTGCCTTCTGATCCACGACATCGTGAGCTGGCGGCTGAGGTAGTGATGGCGCACCTGCTCGGGAGCGATGGTCTCGGCCTCCAACAGCGCGGCCATCGCGTCGTCGGTACGGTTCCACAGGCTCAAGGCATGCGCCACGGCCAGGCCATGACGAGCGCGACGTTCGATCGGAAGCCCGCTGGTATCCAGCTTCGGCCCGAGTTCCACAGCCACCTGGATGTCTCCCAGCTCGATTGCCGTGGCCACCTGATGGATACGGACGTTCGTCGGCCCGAACGCGGTCCAGACATGGTTGGCGTCACCCCCGAGCCGCACCGCCGCTTCCTGTGCCTCGGCAAGGAACGCGCGTGTCGTGCTGCGGTCGTCGTCTCGCGCCGCCGCCATCGATCCGGCGAGGTACAGCGTCCCGTACACCGAAAGCAGCTCAGCCGTGGCGTGCGGAAGGTCGGGAGACAGCAGGTCGGCGGCGTCAATCGTGAGCTGCTTGGCTGCCTCGTAGCGGCCGTTGGACAGAAGGGCGTGGGTCACGGAGCGAAGCAATGAGGCCGTCACAAGCTGATCACCGGATTGCCGTGCGAAGGAGAGTCCCCGCTCAGCGGCAATCCATGCGAGATCAGCCTCACCCACCTTGGCCAGGATGCTGGCCGCGGCGTGGTAGACCTGCCCGAGCACTCCCAATGCGGCCATGTGGGCGTCACCGTTCGCTGCGCGCGCAGCATGATGCGCCTCTCCCAGAAGTCCGGGCAGAGTCCGGATCACGTAGCTGTACCGGGCTCCCTGGTACGCCCGCCACACCTCGGCAAGGGCACGTCGCAGGTCGGCCTGCCCGGAGGGTTCCGCGTTCTCCACGAGCCCCGCCATCGGCGAGAGCTGCCGATAGTCCGTGATCGCGGCGCGCAGTGCTGGGATGGTCTGATCGCCGCTTCCGTCCGTCCACTCGAACAGGTGCGGCTCGGCCAGTAGATCACCGAGGGACACGTCCAATACGCTCGCCAGGGACTTGATGACGGACAGACGATCCAAGGTGATGCGGTCGTTCTCCACCTTGCTCAGCCAATCGGTGGTCCGTCCCACCAGCCCGGCCAAGACGTCCTGAGACATCCCACGCCGCCGCCGGTACCAGGCCACGCGCTGGCCGATGGACAGATTGCTGGTCATTCCTCGCATGCACCTCATCATCGTCGGATGCCTACGACGGACCCCTGAATTTCCTTCCGGCCTCACAGCTCGGCCGACACATACCGTCACGCTACGTCACTGCCGTACGTGATGGGAGGTCACTCATGCAACCGCCGAACCGACACCCCACACCAGAGAAGCACGCCGCCGATGCCCTGGCCGACGCCCTCGCCGCTCATGGCGTATCCGCAGACGTCCATGACGGCTATGGCCTGAGCCTGGTGTCCGTGTGGGTCGGGCTCGTCGTCTGGTGCGACGGCGATTGGTACTGGTGGCGGGCAGGCTGGGACGACCGCCGCAAACGAGTGCTGTACGCCCGCCATCCGGCCATCGAACCGTCGAGAGCCGCGCGCCGGGTCGCCTTCCGCTACGCGGACCTTCAGCGACGACACCCACTCACGGAGACGATCCGCAATCTGCGCCCGGAGACCACGGAAGCGAGCCCTCAGTGAAGGAAGCTCGCGAGAGGCTGGGATGTCGAGTCGAGATCGTGGCCATGCTCCACAGTCCCGCTCGCACTGGGGCCGTAGGCGACTTGCTGCTGGGGCAGCGCGGAACCGTGAAGGAGATTCTGCGCAGTGGCACGCTTGCGCTGGTGGAACTGGAAGCCGACTGGGCCGATCTGCCGGGCGGGGTGCGACGCTGGCCGGTCCAATGGGACGACTTGCTCATCTGCTCGACAGCCAGCGCAAACGCCACCTACGCCGACTATCGCCTCGGCCTGTCGGGCTCAGGCCGTGAGGCGATACAGCATGCGGTTCCAGCGGGCACCGAGCACAGTCTGTGCGGGCGGGAGGTATACCCGCTGCCCATCTGCGGCTGGTCCATCTCCTTTACCCCCGCATCCAAGCGAACTTGTGTCGACTGCGCTCGGCTCGTACTGAAACAGGTCGGCTCCTGCAGCGCAGACCCGGACACCCGCACGCAGCGTGAGAGCCACACGGGTCTGCTAACCTGAACAGGTAGAGAGATGGGTAGAGCCCTACCGGTTCACAGCCGGAGTCTCTCACAGAAAGGTGGCGACCCGGGTTCGAGTCCCGGCTCCAGCAATTTGCTGGATGTAGCTCAATAGGAAGAGCCCCCTTTTTTCCTTACCTTTCTCTTCTGCGGGATGGCACTGAGCCCATTGGCCGCGTCCATACTCCCATTGCGCTAGCTGCCTGTTCCAGTTCGCTCTCACTGAGGCTCAACCCTCCATACACCTTACGAGCGTAGCCCCAAAGCGCCCTCAACCATTGGTCGCTGTTACGCGTTCTGGTGATACTTGCAGGATCCTCTAAGAAATGCTCCACAGCCAGCTCTGCCCATACATTCGGGGGCAGGCCGATCTGCAGGGCAGAATTTATCTCTCGGCCCAACCTTTTCGTTATTGCGAACGATGCAAATATATCGCTCGCAGTGAAGGCGATGGTTTTAGGCAATATGATATCCTGTGGGTGGCGTCCAGCAAGAAGCTCCCAGTCGACCGTCACATCTCCCGGCATACCGTTAACCGCATCGATTAATTGCCTCGAGACCGCTCCGCCCTCGTGGATCGTGGCATTACGCATGTGTCGGAGCAGATGGAATTGCGAAAGTTGCGTTACCGGTAGAGGTGAGCCGAGCGAGCGAAATAGGGTTTCATGCATGTTCCACGCCTTGATATGCCTACCGTGGCTCAGTAAGGGAACACCTGCCCGCCTGACCAGATCCAGCGCAACAGAGACGAAATTTTCGTGTACAGCCAACGCATAAGGAACGGTTACGGCGCCAAGATGAGCGTCCGCGTTTAGAAGCAACTCTCTTGCCGTTTCGCTCTTCAAGCTGAATCTCGCTATATGGTCCACGGCAGGAAAAATCTCAGGTAAAAGCTTATGGGACCCATTCGTCAGCTGAAGTGTGTGTGCTGCAAGTCGAGACCCCGCCAAGAGCGCCATGATGGCATTGTTAGCCTCAACTCTCATGCGAGTATATGTTTCGTAGGCCTTGAAATAGACTTCTGCCACTAAATGCCTCCTCGATGGATCGCTAGTATGCCAGTTATCGCATAGAACGCAGTATCCGCGACTAGTCACCTCGTACGCCGTCGACTCACCGCGTAGCGGCAGCGGGCCGGGGACGCACTGCCCCTGTTGGCTTCGCCGAGCACGCCAAGGTCGCCGAGTACCAGCGGCGCGGCCTGATCCACTACCACGCCGTCATCCGCCTCGACGGACCCACCGGGCCGACCGAGCCGCCACCCGACTGGGCAGACCACCGCCTGCTCACTCAGGCCATCCCGCCCGCCGTCCGCCAGGTCAGCATCACCACACCGCCGAGTGATCTCGGCAGGTGGATCCTCACCTGGGGTGACCAGCTCGACATCCGTCCCATCCTGCTCAATCCCGATGCCGACGGGCTCAGCGAACGAGCCGTCGCCTCTTATATCGCCAAGTACGCCACCAAGGGCGCTGAAGCCTCCGGCACCATCGACCACCGCCTGTCCTGCCGGTCCTGTGCCGGACGCGGGCGGCTAAGCCTGATGACCGCCTGCGGGCAGTGCCACGGCAGCGGTCTCAAACCCGGCTTGGTCCTCGATGCTCTCCCTGTCACCGACCACGCACGACGCATGATCCGTACCTGCTGGGACCTCGGCGCGCGCCCAGAGTTCAGGGCACTACGGCTCCGCCCCTGGGCACACATGCTGGGCTTTCGCGGCCGCTTCTCCAGCAAGAGCCGCGCCTACTCGCTCAAGCTCACCGACCTGCGCAACGCCCGCGCAGCACACCGCGCCGCCGAGGCCCGCGAGCGCTACGGCCTGCCAGCCCTCGACGACGCCACCACACTCGTCCTCGGCCACTGGCGCTTCGCCGGAATCGGCTACACCCCAGGCGAAGCGATCATGGCCGAACACATCCGCCAGCGTGTCCAGACCGCCCGCCAGATCGCGGCAGAGCAGGCGGATGGATGACCCCACCCCTACCCGCCCATGATCGGCGGCTCTACCGCGTCTGCGAGGCCATGCACCTGCTCAGCCTCAGCCGCAGCGTGATCTACGAACTCATCCGCTCGGGACGGCTCCGCTCCGTCACCCAGGGGCGTACGCGCCTCATCCCCGCCTCAGCCATTGAGGACTACATCGCTCTACTCGAACAGGAGGCTTCATGACCGAACGACGCAGCCGGGGCGACGGTGGCCTGCACTGGGACGAGAAGCGGCAACGCTGGATCGCCTCGGTGACGGTCGGCTACACCCCGGCCGGCAAGCGCATCGTCAAGAAGGCCAGCGGCAAGACCAAGACCGAAGCCAAGGCCAAGCTCAAAGAGATCATCCGCGACTACGAGGACGGTCTGGCCATCGCGCCGACCAACTACACCGTGACTGACGCGGTGCGCTACTGGCTGGAACACGGCCTCGGCGCGAGGTCGGGGGCCACGGTGAAGATGTACAACACCTACGCCGACAAACATGTCATCCCTGCCCTGGGTGCTCGCAAGCTACGCGATCTCTCAGTGGAGGATGTCGACAAGTGGCTCGCTGGCAAGACCGGCGAGTTGGGCACCCGGTCGCTGAAGTTGATCCACGGCATCCTCAACCGGTCGGTCAAGAGCGCCATGCGCCGTGACAAGGTGAAGAGGAACGTCGTGGATCTCTGCGACATCCCGGAGGGGCGCGCCGGTCGTCCGTCCAAGGCTCTGACGCTGGCCCAAGCTCTCGCCGTCCTCACGCAGGCGGAGAAGAGCGGCGAGCGCATGCGGGCCTACATCGTCTTGTCCCTGCTGATCGGCGCTCGCACGGAGGAGCTGCGGGCGCTGCTCTGGTCGCACGTCGTGGCGTACGACGAGAGTCGTGCCGCCTGGCTGCCGGTGGCTCAGGCGGGCTGGGAGCACAGTGACTTCGCGGTCTACGTCTGGCGGTCCGTCCGGCAGAAGGGCGACACCAAGACCGTGAAGTCCCGCCGGTCACTCAAGCTGCCCCAGCGCTGCGTGGACGCGTTGCGCCTCCTCAAGGAAGCCCAGGACGTCGCGCGGGAGAAAGCGGGAGACCGATGGCAGGACACAGACCTTGTGTTCTGCACACGGACAGGAACGCCGGTCACGGCCCACAACGTACGACGCGACTTCCGGAAGGTCGTCGAGGCGGCAGGGCTCACCGGACGGGAGTGGTCACCTCGTGAGCTACGGCACAGCTTCGTGTCCGTACTGTCAGACTCCGGCGTCCCCATCGAGGACATCTCGCGCCTGGTGGGCCACTCCAACACGGTGGTCACGGAGACGGTCTACCGGCACCAGATCCGGCCCGTGATCATGCAGGGAGCTGCGGCGATGGACAAGATCTTCGGGAGTTAGTCACTCACTTAGTCACTCGGACGCCGTTTTCAAGATCAGAGATCCAATGTTTTCGCAGGTGGGCGGTACTGGGTTCGAACCAGTGACCCCTCGCTTGTAAGGCGAGTGCTCTACCGCTGAGCTAACCGCCCCTGATCGGCACTACACCTTACGACACCAACGGCTCCGACCGCACATCCACCGTCCACCCCGGGCCCAGGTCCGGGCGGCCTGCGGCGCGCCAGCCGAGGAGGGCCGCGCCGAGCATGCCGGCGTCGACTCCGAGGGCGGACGGGTGCAGGGGTGGGGCGTCGCGGAAGGCGAGGCGTTTGACGAGGCGGGTGCGGACGGGGTCGAGGAGGGCGGGGCCGGCCTCGGCCAGCCCGCCACCCAGCACGATCATGGAGGGGTCGAGCAGCAGCGTGTACGTGGCCAGCGCCAGCGACAGGGCCTCGACCGCTTCGTCCCACACCTCGATGGCCATCGGGTCGTCGGAGGCGACCACCTGCTCGGCCCGTATGCCTTCCTGGCCGGAGCGGAGGCTGTAGCGCCGGCCGACGGAGGCGGCGGAGGCGTACGTCTCCAGGCAGCCGAACTGGCCGCACGCGCACTGCTCGCCGTCGGGGAAGACCGGGATGTGGCCGATCTCGCCGCCCCAGCCGGAGGCGCCGCCGTACGGCTCGCCGCGGACGATCATCGCGCCGGCGATGCCCGTGCCGATGGGCAGGAAGAGGAAGTCGGGCACGCCTCGCCCGGCGCCGAGGACGCTCTCGGCGAGGCCACCGGTGCGGACGTCGTGGCCCAGCATGACGGGGACGTCGAGCGGGGTGAAGTCGGTCGCGGGGACGTTCGTCCAGCCGAGGTTGGCGGCGTAGAGCGCGGTGTCCGCCGACACCAGGCCGGGAACGGCCAGGCCGACGCCGGCAGGGCGGCCGTCGCCGGAGGCGGCCAGGTGGCCGATGAAGTCGCGGATGGCGGTGACGACGGCTTCGGGGCCCTGCTCGCGCGGGGTGGGCCGTCGCTCGCTCAGCAGCACCGCGCCGGCGTCGCTGACCAGGCCGCCCTTCATGGACGTGCCACCGACGTCGAGCGCCACGACGAACGAACTAGGTACGGACACGGTACGAGACGATAGCGCAGGTCAGTACATGTCCGGAAAGCCCGGGTCAGCTGCGCCCGAGCACCCGGTCGAGCGCGGCCTCGACCTCGGCCGACAGCCCGGGCGGCGGCGCCGAGCAGGCGAACTCGCGCGCCCGCGCCGCCCGCACCGCGCCGCAGGAGCGGCACTCGACCTCGCCGAGCCGGCAGATCAGCGCCGTGGAGCCGCACGTGCCGCAGGCGTCGAGGTCGAGGTCGTGCCCGCCCTGGCAGTCCGGGCAGATGAGCACCTGGGATTCCTGGCGCACGCCTCGCTTCCACGGGCTGGCGCCACGGACGGGGTCCGTCTGCCGGGCCCCGCAGCGGTAGCAGGGCATGGTGTCCCTCCGTCTAGGCGATCCGTCTAGGCGATGTCGGCGAGTGCCTCGATGTAGGCGGCGACGTCGCGCGCCTGCCCGATCGGACTGACCACCGACCAGCGGACCACACCCTCGCCGTCGATGACGAAGGTGCCCCGGCGAGCGTGGCCCTTCGCCTCATCGAAGACACCGTACGCCCGCGCGACCTGTCCGTGTGGCCAGAAATCGGAGAGCAGCGGGAACGTGTAGCCCTCGCGATCCGCCCACGCCCGCTGGGCGAACACCGAGTCGACGGACACGGCCAGCACCTGCACGTCGGAGGTGAAGCCGGCGGAACGCAGCGCCGCCAGCTCGCTCTGGCACACCCCGCTGAAGGCAAGCGGATAGAAGACCAGCACGACCTTCCTGCCCCGAAGGCCTGACAGCCTCATCGGAGTGCCGTGCTGGTCCTGAAGCTCGAAGTCCGGAGCCTGGGCGCCCACCGCGACCGGATGCGTCATCACGGACGTACATCCTGCCCTACGGTCGTCGCTCGGGCTCCCTAACGCCGGCCCTTGGGCGTCACGAGCCTGGTCCCCGACCAGTCAGGGGCCGCGGAGATGCTGCTGGTCTGCGAGAGACCCGCGGTCGTGGCATCCTCCCCGATGTCGCTCGGCTCCACATGGCCTTCGCGTCCGGCCTTGGGAGTGAGCAACCAGATCTGGCCGCCGTCGGCGAGTGCACGCATGGCGTCGCTCAGGACGTCGAAGAGGTCTCCGTCGCCGTCACGCCACCAGAGCAGCACCACGTCGACGACGTCGTCGGTCTCCTCGTCCAACAGCTCGTTGCCGGTCAGGTCCTCGATGGAGTCGCGAAGCTCGTCGTCGACGTCCTCGTCCCAACCGATCTCCTGCACCACCTGACCCGGCTTGAGGCCGAGTCGTTCGGCCAGGCCGCGCTCGCCCTGCGCCTGACCCGCGGTCGCGCTCACGTTTATCCCTCCTGCTTGAGTGGCCCCGCTTGTGCGGTTATCGCTTCGGGACAGTCCACACGCTGTGACCCTCGGTCGTCAACGGTCGCCACGGGTACGGCCGTGGTCCGTCGATGTCAATCGGCCAGAAATGACAGGCGAACCTGGCGTTGCGCGTTGTCGACATTCAGGTCGACGAGCGCGATCGACTGCCAGGTGCCCAGCGCGAGCCGACCGCCTAACACGGGGACGGTGGCGTAGGGCGGGATCATCGCGGGCATGACGTGCGAGCGGCCGTGGCCGCGGGAGCCGTGGGCGTGCCGCCACCGGTCGTCGGCGGGCAGCAGGTCGCGCAGCGCGGCGAGCAGGTCGTCGTCGCTGCCCGATCCCAGCTCCATGAGGACCACACCGGCGGTCGCGTGGGGGACGAAGACGTGCAGCAGCCCGTCCTGCCCCTGCTCACGCGCGAACGCGGCGCACTCCGCGGTGATGTCGTGCACCGTCTCGCGTGAACCCGTGGCCACGGAAAAGATCTGGGATCTCACACGAGAATTCTACTGAGGCACGACGACGGCGTCCGGACCGGGAAAGACCAGCCCGGTGTGGCCGTCGTCGAACCGCACGATGTAGGGCGGGCCGCCGTTGGGGCCCTGCACCTCGAGGATGACCCCGCTCCGGTCCCGTTCGCCCACGGTGTTGCCGTGGACGAGGAGCCGGTCGCCTACCGTCGCATTCATACCTCCAGATTCGTACGCGCCGGGCCGGGCGAGAAGAGGCCGCCCGGGCACCTCCTCAGAGAGAGGGGGAATCCTGACCCAACCGTTACGCTTCGGGCCGACACGCCCGGGCGGCGCCGATCCCGCCGGCCCGGCCGCGCGGACCGTGTCGTACGGGTGCCGCGGCGCCGGTTGCGGCATGTCCCGCCCGGCACGGGATCGGTGGCGGACCCGACCGGGAAAGAGGCTTCGGCCTGCGGGAGGACGCCCCGGCGGGAGGCCGCGGCGGGGCGTGCGGCTAGACTCGCGCGACGCCCTCGCTCCCCCGCTGGTGACGCCCCTTCTCCTTCGGGGGATACTCCAGACATGAGGGCGAAATTTCCAAGGTTTTCCGGACTTGTTAAATTGACGGCCCAATGTAACCTTGGCCTCGGATTCGTCCTACCACCGGTGGTCTAGGCCACCGATAGCCGCCCTGCCAGCGGGGACGTCCTGGTTACCGGCCAGTAGAGATGCACTTTCTACGGCAAGCGACCAGGATGGAAGGCGACCCAGACCAGACATCAGTCATCCTCGGAAGGCGAGACCCAGTGGCTTCCGGACGCCAGCGATTCTCGATCATCAGCGACGGCCTACCCAGCCAACTGCCTGATGTCGATCCCAGCGAGACCAACGAGTGGCTCGAGTCTCTCGACAACGTCGTCAAGACCGAAGGCCGCACCAGAGCCCGCTACCTCATGCTGCGCATGCTGGAGCGGGCCCGCGAGCACCAGGTCGGCGTGCCGGGCCTGCGCAGCACCGACTACATCAACACGATCCCGCCGGAGCGGGAGCCGTGGTTCCCGGGCGACGAGCACGTCGAGCGGCGCATCCGCGCCTACATCCGCTGGAACGCCGCGATCATGGTGACGCGGGCGAACGCCCGGACCAACGTCGGCGGCCACATCGCCACCTACGCCTCCGCCGCGTCGCTCTACGAGGTGGGCTTCAACCACTTCTTCCGCGGCAAGGACCACGGCGAGTCAGGTGACCAGGTCTTCTTCCAGGGCCACGCCGCCCCCGGCATCTACGCGCGCGCCTTCCTCGAGGGCCGCCTCAACGAGGCGCAGCTCGACGCGTTCCGGCAGGAGCTGTCGCACGGCTTCCACGGCCTGCCCTCCTACCCGCACCCGCGGCTGATGCCCGACTTCTGGGAGTTCCCGACCGTCTCCATGGGCCTCGGCCCGATCGGCGCGATCTACCAGGCGCGGTTCAACCGCTACCTGCTCAACCGCCAGGTCAAGGACACCAGCCGCAGCCACGTCTGGGCGTTCCTCGGCGACGGCGAGATGGACGAGCCCGAGTCCCTCGGCGCGATCGGCCTGGCCGCCCGCGAGGAGCTCGACAATCTCACGTTCGTCATCAACTGCAACCTGCAGCGGCTCGACGGCCCGGTCCGCGGCAACGGCAAGATCATCCAGGAGCTGGAGTCCTACTTCCGGGGCGCCGGCTGGAACGTCATCAAGGTCGTCTGGGGCCGCGACTGGGACCCGCTGCTGGCGGCCGACGTCGACGGTGTCCTGGTCAACCAGATGAACACCACGCCCGACGGCCAGTTCCAGACCTACTCGGTCGAGTCGGGCGGCTACATCCGCGACAACTTCTTCGGCGGCGACCCGCGCCTGCGCAAGATGGTCGAGCACCTCAGCGACGACGACATCCGCAAGCTGTCGCGCGGCGGGCACGACTACCACAAGGTCTACGCGGCGTTCAAGGCCGCCCGCGAGCACGTCGGCCAGCCGACGGTCATCCTCGCCCAGACCATCAAGGGCTGGACCCTCGGCAAGGACTTCGAGGCGCGCAACGCCACGCACCAGATGAAGAAGCTCACCAAGGCCGAGCTGAAGGAGTTCCGCGACCGGCTCTACCTGCCGATCCCCGACTCCGCCCTCGAAGGTGACCTGCCCCCCTACTACCACCCGGGCGAGAACGACCCCGAGATCGAGTACATGAAGGAGCGCCGCGCGGCGCTGGGCGGCGTGCTCCCCAAACGCGTCGTGCGCGCCAAGCCGGTCAAGCTGCCCGCCGACTCCGTCTACGACCAGTTCGGCAAGGGCTCGGGCAAGCAGCAGGTCGCCACCACGATGGCGTTCGTACGCCTGCTGAAGGACCTCATGCGCGACAAGGAGATCGGCCACCGGTTCGTGCCGATCATCCCCGACGAGGCGCGGACCTTCGGCCTCGACGCGATGTTCCCCACGGCCAAGATCTACTCCCCGCACGGCCAGACGTACGAGGCCGTCGACAGGGAGCTGCTGCTGTCGTACAAGGAGTCGACCGAAGGTCAGATCCTGCACGAGGGCATCAGCGAGTCGGGTTCGATGGCCTCGGCCATCGCGGCGGGCACGGCCTACGCCACGCACGGCGAGCACATGATCCCGATCTACATCTTCTACTCGATGTTCGGCTGGCAGCGCACCGGCGACTCGATGTGGCAGATGGGCGACCAGATGGGCCGCGGCTTCCTGCTGGGCGCCACCGCCGGCCGCACCACGCTCAACGGCGAGGGCCTGCAGCACGAGGACGGCCACACGCCGCTCATCGCCTCGACCAACCCGGCGGCCATCTCCTACGACCCGTCGTGGGCGTTCGAGATCGCGCACATCGTCAGGGACGGCCTGCGCCGGATGTACGGCGACCAGCCCGAGGATGTCTTCTACTACCTGACCGTCTACAACGAGCCCTACCAGCAGCCGCCGCAGCCGGCCGACCTCGACGTGCAGAGCCTGCTCAAGGGCCTGTACAAGTTCGCCGACGGCCCCGCGACGCAGGGCCCGAAGGCCAACATCCTCTCCTCCGGCGTGGCCGGGCCGTGGGCGGTGGAGGCCCAGCGGATGCTGGCCGAGGACTGGGGCGTGTCGGCCACGCTGTGGTCGGCGACCTCCTGGACGGAGCTGCGGCGCGACGCGCTGGCGTGCGAGGAGCACAATCTGCTCAACCCCGACGCCGACAAGCGCGTCCCGTTCGTCACCCAGGCGCTCTCGCAGGCGCAGGGACCGTTCGTGGGCGTCAGCGACTACATGAAGGCCGTCCAGGACCAGATCGCCCAGTGGGTCCCGGGTGACTGGTCGTCGCTGGGCACCGACGGGTTCGGCCTGTCCGACACCCGATCGGCGCTGCGCCGCCACTTCCACGTCGACGCCGCGTCGATCACGCTGGCCGTGCTGACCAGCCTGGTCAAGCGGGGCGAGCTCAACGGCGAGGTGCTGCGCGAGGCGATCGCCCGCTACCACCTCAAGAACGGCGTGACCGAGGCCGGTGGCGCCGAGAGCAACGACACCCAGTCGATGGGCGTCTGACCGCACCCGCGCCAGGGGCGCCCTCCGCGAGGCTCGCGGAGGGCGCCCCTTCCGCGTAAAGAACCATGGCGCAGTACGTGCCGTCCCACCCCTCTTGGCGCGGTCTCACGTATTGTGGGCACTACTTCCCCCGGAAACGTCTAGGGGGAAGTTTCATGCGTCATGTCCTTGCCGTTGTCACGCTGAGCGTGTCCGCCATGGCCTGCGCCGGCACGGCGAAGCCCGACACCGATCCCAAGGGCACCGTCCCACCCATCTCCTGGGGCCCGTGCACGGACATCAGACGGCCTGACGGCCAGCCACCCGTCCAGCAAGACCCGAACGTCCGCTGCGCGAAGCTGGCCGTGCCGCTCGACTACGCCAACCCCGAAGTCGGCACGATCCAGCTCGCGTTGATCAAGGTCGCGGCCACGGACCCGGCCCAGCGGCTGGGCTCACTGGTGTTCAACTTCGGCGGCCCCGGAGGCTCGGGCGTCGACACCCTGGACCAGGCCGCCAAGTCGTTCGCCACCCTGCGCACCCGTTACGACCTGGTCAGCTTCGACCCGCGCGGGGTGGAACGCAGCGCCGGCGTGCGCTGCGGCACCGGCGCCGACATGGACCGCTGGTTGGCGCTCAACACGCTGCCCGCCAACCGGCGCACGCGCGCGGCCGGCACGGCGGCCAACCGCGAGTTCGCCCGGCTCTGCCAGCGCGACTCCGGCCGGGTCCTGCCGTACGTCGGCACCGTCAACGCCGCCCGCGACATGGACCTGCTGCGCACCGCGCTCGGCGACGCGAAGCTCAACTACCTGGGCATGTCGTACGGCACGCACCTCGGGGCCGTGTACGCCACCATGTTCCCCAAGAACGTGGGCCGCATGGTGCTCGACGCCCCGCTCGACCCCACGGTCACCTTCCGCGAGCGCACCCTGGCCCAGACGCGCGGCTTCCAGGACGCCTACCGCACCTTCCTGCGCTGGTGCGTCAAGGAGGGCTGCGAGATCGGCAAGACCGCGCAGGCCGCCAACGCCAACGTCGACCGCCTGATGAACCGGCTGGTCAAGAAGCCGCTGCCGGTCACTGGCCGCCAGCTCACCCAGGGCCTGGCCTCCACCGGCGTCGCCGCCGCGCTCTACTCGGAGCTGTCCTGGCCGTTCCTGGAGAAGGCGCTCAGCCAGGCGATCAAGGGCCGGGGCGAGACGCTGATGTACCTGGCCGACGCCTACACCGGTCGTAACCCCGACGGCACCTACACCACGCAGATGTCCAGCTTCCCGGCGATCACCTGCGTCGACACCGCCGAGCGGCCCGACGAGGCGCACCTGGAGGGCACCTGGCAGGCGGCGCTGCGGATCTCGCCGCTGTTCGGCAGTGAGGGCTCGGGCGGCCTGTGCAGCATCTGGCCGGCCCGCGGCAGCAACGAGGCCAAGGAGGTGGACGCCAGCGGCTCCGCGCCCATCGTGGTCGTCGGCGGCAAGGGCGACCCCGCCACGCCGTACCAGTGGGCGCCCAGGCTGACCAGGCAGCTCAAGACCGCCACCCTGGTCACCTACGAGGGCGAGGGGCACGGCGCCTACGGCACGGGCAGCCCCTGCATCCGGCGGGCCGTGGACGGCTACCTGCTCAACGGGAAGGTGCCCGGCCGCAACGTGAGCTGCCCGGCGGCCTGACCCGCCCCTGGCGGGCGTGGAGACGACGATGCCGCGACAGCCGACCTGACGCACGGCCCAGCGTTACGCACAGCCCGGCGTGACATGCGAGGGGACGTGACATGCGAGGGGGCGTGACATGCGAGGGGGCGTGACATGCGAGGGGGCGTGACATGCGAGGGGGCGTGACATGCGAGGGGGCGTGACATGCGAGGGGGCGTGACATGCGAGGGGGCGTGACGTGAGAAGCGGCGTGACCTAGTGTCGATCATGTGACCGCCGACAGCACGCCCACCGACGGCGCGGGCCGCGTGAGGACTCACCTGGCCCGCGTCCGCAGCGAGACCGACCGCCTCGTCGAGCTGGTCACCGGTGCCGACCCCGGCACGCCGGTGACCACGTGCCCCGGCTGGACCCTCGCCGACCTGGTCACCCATGTCGGCACCACGCACCGCTGGGTGACCCACATCCTCGAACACCGGCTCCAGGAACGGATCTCGTCGCGCGAGGTGCCCAGCGGGCTCGCCGACGGCCGGAGCGGCGACGCGGCCTGGCTCGCGGAGGGCGCCGGCAGCCTGCTGGCCACGCTCTCCTCGACCGACCCGGACCTGCCGGTGTGGACGTGGGGCTCCGGCCGCTCGGCCGCGTGGTGGGCGCGGCGGATGGCCTGCGAGCTGCTGGTCCACCGCGTCGACGCCGAGCTCGCCCTCGGCGTCGAGCCGGACGTCCCCGTGGCCGTGGCGCTCGACGCGACCGACGAACTGCTCACCAACCTGCCGCACGCCCGGTGGGTCACCCGGCGCCTGGCGGAACTGGACGCCGTGGGCGCCACCCTTCACCTCCACGCGTCCCCCGTCGAGGGCGAGCCACCGGCCGCGGGCGAGTGGACGCTCACCCAGGGCCCCGACGGGGCCCTCACCTGCGCCCGCGGGCACGCCAAGGCCGACGTCGCGGTCCGCGGCCCGGCCGGGGACCTGCTGCTGATGGTGTACGGCAGGCGCTTCGCCGACACCCTCACCGTCCACGGCGACCGCGCCTTCCTGGACCGCTGGCTGGAACGAGCCGCCCTCTGACGGCGCCGGCCCATGTCCGGCCCCGGGCCCGGGGCATCAGCACCGGATCCTGGACGCGCCGCCGCTCGGCGGTCGGCGGCGAGTCCAGGAGGGCCGCCGTGACGCGGCCCGGTGCACGGGCTCAACGCTGAACCCGTGTGAACGGGACCCGACCGGCGGGGAAGGCGCCGGCACGGACCCCGCCCCGGTCAGGACCTCCGGTGGAAGACCCCGAAGAGGCTGCCCGACGGGTCGCGCAGATAGGCGAAGTCGGTGCCGGCACCGTCGTCGACCACCTTCATGACGACCTTGCCGCCGAGCTCCTCCGTCTGGCGGCAGGTCTCCTCGACGTCGGCCACGAGCACGTGGAAGACCGCGTGGTCGGGGAACTCGCCCCGGGTGTTGAACAGGCCGCCCACCGGACCGTCGCCACCGGGGTGAGCGATCAGCCGGTAGTCCAGCGGGCCCCCCTCGGGGGCGAAGGTCCAGCCGAACAGCCCGCCGTAGAAGCGCTCGGCGCTCCCCGGGTCGGCCGTCGCCACCTCGAACCAGGTCACCGCGTTGTTCATCGTTTCCTCATTTCCTCGAACAGGACAACGATCCAACGGCGAGGCGACAACCCTATGTCGGTGTTTCCTCTTGACTTGTAGAACATGTGTGCTCAGTCGAGCACGGCTCCCTGGACGATCAGCTCGGGGGCGTCCGTGGCGAACCGCTCCACGGGCCGGTCGGGGCAGCGCTCGTCGGTGACCACCGCGCCGGCGATGCGGTCGAGCCGGAAGACGCGCACGTCGCCGCGCAGCCGGCACCAGGCCACGAGATACCAGAAGCCGCCCCGCCCGCCCAGGAACACCCCCGGCTCCACCTCCCGCGAGGTCAGAGCGCCCTTGGCGTCGGCGTAGTCGAGCCTGAGCACCCGGCGGCGCAGGAGCGCCTCCTCTATCGCGCGCTGGACGCCCTCGGCGCCCAGCGGCCGCTCGGCGCCGCCCGGCTCGGCGATCATCTGGACCCTGCGTGCCAGCTCCCTGGCCAGCTCGCCCTCCCGGCCCGGCATCGCCGCCACCACCTTGCGTAACGCGCTGCGCGCCTGCCGGCCGAACGGCTGGTCACCCGCCCGGCTGAGCGCCACGGCGATCGCCACGGCCTCGGCCGGCGTGAAGTTGAGCGGAGGGAGCGACATCCTCTTGTCGAGGGCGTAGCCGCCCCTGCGCCCCGGCTCGGCGTAGATCGGCACCCCCGACTCCTGCAGCGCGGCGATGTCACGCTCGATGGTGCGGACGCTCACCTCGAACCGCTCGGCGAGCTCGCGTGCTGAACGGCAGCGTGGGGAGATCGCTCGCAGGTCCTCGACGAGCGCGTACAGCCGGTCGGTACGATTCACAACCCGGACGCTACGCGCGGCCACCGACAATCGCGTGTCCGCCACCGCCCTGGCCATCCGCCCGTCACCACCACGCCACCCCCTTCTCACTCCCGGGCGCCGGCCCCACGCGCTCCGCCCGCCTCCCCGGGCCGCCTCCCCTGGCCGCCTCCCCTGGCCGTCAACGGCGCGCGGTCCAGGCGAGGACATCGGCGAGGGGCCAGGTGTTGACGACGCGATCGGCCGGGATCCCGCACAGCGCCGCCCGTTCGCAGCCGAACCGCTGCCAGTCGAGCTGCCCCGGCGCGTGCGCGTCGGAGTCGATCGCGACATGGCACCCCATCTCGTACGCCAGCCGCAACAGCCGCTTGGGCGGGTCGAGCCGGTCGGGCCGGGAGTTGACCTCGACGGCCACGCCGAAGCGGCGGCACGCCTCGAAGACCAGCTCGGCGTCGAACTCCGACTCGGGCCGCCGCCCGCCCCGCCTGCCGTCGCCGCGTACGACGCGCCCGGTGCAGTGGCCGAGCACGTCCACGGCGGGGTCGGCGACCGCCGTCACCATGCGGCGGGTCATCTCCTCGCGCTCCATGCGCAGCTTGGAGTGGACGCTCGCCACGACGACGTCGAGCCGCCGCAGCAACGCCGGTTCCTGGTCGAGCGTGCCGTCGGGGTGGATGTCGACCTCGATGCCGGTCAGGATCCGGAACGGCGCGAACCGCTCGTTGAGCCGCGCCACCTCGTCGAGCTGGCGGCGCAGCCGGTCGGGCGGAAGTCCACGGGCGACGGTCAGGCGCGGCGAGTGGTCGGTCAGCGCCCAGTACTCGTGGCCGAGCGCCCGCGCGGTCTCGGCCATCTCGTCGATCGGCGAGCCGCCGTCGGACCAGTCGGAGTGGCTGTGCAGGTCGCCGCGCAGCGCCGTGCGCAGCGCGGCCGCCTCCTCGTCCAGGTCGGCGCCCGCGGTGTCGCGCAGCCGCCGCAGATAGGTGGGCACCTGCCCGGCGAGCGCCTCGGTGATCACCAGGGCGGTGACCTTGCCGATGCCCGGCAGCCCGGGCAGCGCGCCGGATCCGGCCAGCCGTTCGAGCTCGCCGGGCGGCAGACCGGCGGCCACGGCGGAGGCGCGGCGGAAGGCGCGCACCCGGTACGTCGGCTCTCCCGCGCGCTCCAGCAGGAAGGCGATCTCACGCAGCGCCTCGACCGGTGTCATGGGGAACTCCTACCCCCTGGACGTTCGTCCCTTTTGCAGATTGATGCGACACGAACGTCGCCGATATGCTGTTCGGCCAATGAGAGCAGGAGCTTGATGGCGCACCCCAAACCCTCCGGCCGGCAGCAGAAGCCGCCGGGCAAGTCGTCCAAGGTCATCACGCTGTCGGTCATCGGCGTGGTGTCCCTCATGGTGGTCGGGTTCTGCTCGGCCGTGCAGGATGACGAGGTCGAGGCCGACTGCGTCAACATGGAGATGCGGCTGCCCGACGGCAGCTACGAGGTCGTGGACGACGACTACTGCGACGACGACCGGGGCCACGCCACCTACTACCGCGGCTCGCACGGCGCCTACCGCTGGTACTACGGCGGCAACCGGGTCGGCAACCGGGTGAGCAGGGGCACCACCCTCCGCCCCTCCGACGTGGAGATCAACTCCCGCAGCGGCAAGTCCATCCAGCGCGGCGGCTTCGGCAGCAAGTCGAGCAGCGGGAGCTGACGCGTGCGACGCGAGCGCGGGACGCCCCGGCCCGGCTGGGACAAGATCATCGAGAGTCAGGGGCTGGCCTACCATCGGGCCGCCCACCCCGAGGGGCTGAGCCGCCCCTACTGGGACGAGTCCGTCCATTACGTGTTCTCCATGGACGAGGTGGAGGCGCTGGAGGCGCAGGTCGAGGAGCTGCACGAGATGTGCCTGCGCGCCGCCGACCACGTCGTCGAGACCGGCCGCTTCGCCGAGTTCGCCATCCCGGAGTGGGCGGCCGACGACGTCGCGCGGTCGTGGGAGCGCCGCGACCCCCATCTGTACGGGCGCTTCGACCTGCGCTACGACGGCACGGGCCCGGCCAAGCTGCTGGAGTACAACGCCGACACGCCGACCTCGCTGCTGGAGTCGTCGGTGATCCAGTGGTTCTGGCTGAAGGACACCCACCCCGACGACGACCAGTGGAACTCCGTCCACGAACGGCTCATCGACCGCTGGTCGGCGATGACGCTGCCGCCCGGCCCCACCCACTTCGCCTGGACCAACATGGACGAGACGGGCGAGGAGGCGATGACCCTGGCCTACCTGCAGGAGACCGCCGACCAGGCGGGCCTGCACACGGTCGCCCTCGCCATGGAGGACATCGGCTGGGACTCGCTCAACCGTCGCTTCGTCGACGTGGAGGAGCGGATGATCCGCTCGGTGTTCAAGCTCTACCCGTGGGAGTGGATGCTGGCCGACCAGTTCGGGCGGCACGCCGTGCGGCACGCGACCTGGATCGAGCCGCTGTGGAAGGCGCTGCTGTCCAACAAGGCGCTGCTGGCGGTCCTGTGGGAGCTGCATCCGGGGCATCCGAGCCTGCTGCCCGCCTACCTCGACGGGCCCCGCGAGCTGACCTCGTACATCTCCAAGCCACTGCTCGGCCGGGAGGGCGCCTCGATGCGGATCGTCACCCCGGACGGCGGCCAGGAGACGCCCGGCGGCTACGGCGAGGAGGGGTACGTCCACCAGGCCTTCGACGCGCTGCCCGACTTCGACGGCCAGCGTCCCGTGCTCGGCGCCTGGGTGGTCGCCGACGAGCCGGCCGGGCTGGGCATCAGAGAGACCTCCGGACTCATCACCGACGACACCTCCTCCTTCGTACCTCACCGAATCGAGCGACCATGACCCTGCTGGAAACCCTTCTGCGCGGCTCGGGTGCCATCGCCGCGTACGCCGCCGTCGGCGTGATCTTGATGATCGTCGGCTTCTACGTGATCGACCTGGCCACGCCGGGCAAGCTCAGCGCGATCATCCGCACCGAGCGCAACCCCAACGCGACGCTGCTGGCCACCTCGGCGCTGGCCGCCGTGGGGCTCATCGTGGCGGCGTCCATCTGGTCGTCGGGCGGCCGGCTCGCCGAGGGCCTGGCGGGCACCGCGGTGTTCGGCCTGGTCGGCATCGTCGTGCAGACGGTGGCCATGCTCGCCTTCGACAAGGTGGTCGGCATCTCGGTGCGCGAGCTGGTCAAGGAGCCGGAGCTGCAGCCGGGCGCGCGGCTGCTCGGCGTCACCCACCTGGCGATCGGCCTGATCACCGCCGTCGCCGTCATCTGACCCCCGTCGACCCTCATCCGGCCGCCCTCATCCGGCCGCCCTCGTCCGACCGCCCTCGTCCGACCGCCGCCCGACCACGCCCCCGTGTCCCGCGCCCCGTGCCCTTCCCGTCTCCGCGGCGGCTCGGGACACGGGGACACGGCTCGGGGACACGGCTCGGGGACACGGCTCGGGGACACGGCTCGGGGACACGGCTCGGGGACACGGCTCGGGGACACGGCTCGGGGACACGGCGCGGCCTCACCGCGCCCTGCGGGCCGAGTCACCGGCGGGACCTGGCAGGCTAGAGGCGTGACAGACCGGACCCGGGAGGACACCACACGCAGGCTGGAGCGGGCCATGGGCTCGCTCGGCACGGCGGCGATGGCCCGCATGGACGAGCAGCTTCCGTGGTTCCGCGCGCTCAGCGCCGAGGACCGCTCGTGGGTGGGCCTGGTGGCCCAGGCGGGCATCGCGGCGTTCGTCGAGTGGTTCCAGCACGCGGGCGAGGATCGGCCGACGCCCAGCATCGAGTTCTTCGGCACGGCGCCGCGCGAGCTCAAGCGTTCCATCTCGCTCCAGCAGACCGTGGACATCGTCCGGATCGTGGTCGAGGTGGTCGAGGCGCAGACCGACGAACTGGCCGCGCCGGGCGGCGAGGACCAGCTCCAGCAGGCCATGCTGCGCTACACCCGCGACGTGGCCTTCGCCGCCGCGCAGGTCTACGCGCGCGAGGCCGAGGCGCGCGGTTCCTGGGACTCCCGGCTGGAGGCCCTCATCGTGGACGCGCTGGTGCGGGGCGAGGTGGACGACGGCCTCCACTCGTGGGCCGCGGCGCTCGGCTGGACCTCCGCCCCCGTGGTCGTGATCGCCGGCCACGCCCCCGACGACGACCCGCGCGCGGTGATCGACGGGCTGCGCGAGAAGGGCCGCCGCATCGGCATGGACCTGCTCGCCGGGGTGCAGGCCGACCGGCTCATCGTGATCGTGGGCGGCGCCGACAGCGTCCAGCACGCCGCCAGGCAGGTCGTGGCCCGCTTCGGGGCCGGCCCGATCGTCATCGGCCCCGAGGTGCCCGACCTGCACGCCGCCGCCCGCTCCGCCAGGGCCGCCCTGGCCGGGCTGAAGGCGTCGGCGGGCTGGCCGGACGCGCCGCGCCCGGTGCACGCCGACGACCTGCTGGCCGAGCGGGCGCTGGACGGCGACGAGGACGCCAGGGAGCAGCTCGTCGAGAACGTCTACCTGCCGCTGGCCGGCACGCCGCTGCTCGACACGCTGGCGACCTACCTGGAGCAGGGCACCTCGCTGGAGGCCACGGCGCGGCTGCTGTTCGTCCATCCGAACACGGTCCGCTACCGTCTGAAGAAGATCACCGAGCTGACCGGCTACCAGCCGACCGAGGGCCGCTCCGCGTTCACCCTGCAGGTGGGGCTCATTCTGGGCCGGCTCGCCGAGTCCGCGGCGACGTGGCGGGCCCTAACGTAATCCGCCCGAAACGCTCACTGTGGAGAACCTACAAAAGACCTTGGACAAAGTTCGTACGCTTCCTTAGCCGCGTGTCGGGGTTCTACAGGGCAGGGTTGATTTCGTGCTTGCAATCGTCGCGCCGGGCCAAGGCGCTCAGACCCCAGGTTTCCTGACGCCCTGGCTTGAGGTGCCCGGTTTCGCCGACCGGCTCGCCGGTTGGTCCGAGGTCACCGGCCTCGACCTGATCGCCTACGGCACCACCGCGGGCGCCGACGAGATCCGCGACACCGCCGTGGCCCAGCCGTTGCTGGTGGCCGCCGCGCTCGCCTCGGCCGAGGCACTCGGCGTCACGCCCGGCGTGCTTGCCGGGCACAGCGTGGGCGAGTTCGCCGCCGCCGCGCTGTCCGGGGCGCTGACCGCCGAGCAGGCGCTGGCCCTGGTGCGCGAGCGCGCCCAGGCCATGGCCAAGGCCGCCGCCGTCACCGAGACCGGCATGACCGCGGTGCTGGGCGGCGTCGAGGCCGACGTGCTGGCCGCCGTCGAGCGGCACGGCCTGACCCCCGCCAACATCAACGGCGCCGGCCAGATCGTCGCCGGCGGCACTCTCGAACAGCTCGCCGCGTTCAAGGACGACGCCCCGGCGCGCGCCCGGCTCATCCCGCTGTCCGTCGCCGGCGCCTTCCACACCGCCCACATGGCGCCGGCCGTCGCCCACCTGCGCGAGGCGGCCGCCGCCGTCGCACCCGCCGACCCCTCGGTCACGCTGCTGTCCAACGCCGACGGCCGGGCCGTGACGGGCGGCGCCGACCTCGTCGAGCGGCTGGTCGGGCAGGTCAGCAGCCCCGTCCGATGGGATCTGTGCATGACCGCCATGGCCGAGCTGGGCGTGACCGCGATCATCGAGCTGCTGCCCGGCGGCACCCTCACCGGCCTGGCCAAGCGCGGGCTGCGGGGCGTGGCCACCGTCGCGCTGAAGACCCCCGACGACCTCGACGCTGCCAGGGAGCTGACCAAGTGAGGATTCCCGACGTCGCTTCCGGCGCGAAGGTGCTGGCCTTCGGCCACTACCAGCCGGCCACCATCGTCACCAACGACGACCTGGCCCGGACCATGGACACCAACGACGAGTGGATCCAGTCCCGGGTCGGCATCAAGGAGCGCCGCATCGCCCCGGAGGGCGAGTCGGTCGAGGACATGGCCGTGCAGGCCGGCGGCAAGGCGCTGGCCGCGAGCGGGCTGTCGTCCGCCGACATCGACCTGGTGATCGTGGCCACCTGCACGCTGGAGAGCCAGATCCCCAACGCCGCCGCCGTCGTCGCGCACCGCCTCGGCATCCAGTCCCCCGGCGCGTTCGACGTGAACGCCGCCTGCGCCGGGTTCTGCTACGCGCTCGCCACCGCCAGCGCCGCCGTCCGCGGCGGCGCCGCGCGCAACGTGCTCGTCATCGGGTCCGAGAAGCTCTCGCAGTGGATCGACTGGACCGACCGCGCGACCGCCGTGATCTTCGCCGACGGCGCGGGCGCCGCCGTGGTCACCGCGTCCGACACGCCCGGGATCGGCCCGGTCGTATGGGGCAGCGCCGGCGACAGGTCCGACGCGATCATCATCAACGACCGCGACAGCTTCCTGCACCAGGAGGGCCAGACCGTCTTCCGCTGGGCCACCACCGCGCTGCACCCGGTGGCCAGGGAGGCCTGTGAGCGTGCCGGGGTAGACCCCTCGCAGCTCGCCGCGTTCGTGCCCCACCAGGCCAACCTGCGCATCATCGAAGCCATCGCGCGCAAGCTCGGCGCCGACAACGCCGTGATCGCGCGTGACATCGTCACCGCCGGCAACACCTCCGCCGCGTCCATCCCGCTCGCGCTGTCGCGCATGCTGGAGCGCGGCGAGGTCCGCTCGGGCGACCTCGTGCTCGCCCTGGGCTTCGGCGCCGGCCTGACCTACGCGGGCCAAGTGATCGAGATTCCGTAGGATCCGGTACGGCTCACGCCGCACCCGTCAGCTCGTACGGCGTGAGCCGTACCGAACCAGGAAAACAAAGGAGAACCAACGACATGGCTGCCACCGAGCAGGAGATCCTCGCGGGCCTCGGCAAGATCATCAACGAGATCACCGGCATCCCGGCCGGCGAGGTGACCCCGGACAAGAGCTTCGTGGACGACCTCGACATCGACTCGCTGTCCATGGTCGAGATCGCCGTGGCCGCCCAGGACGAGTTCGGCGTCGAGATTCCCGACGACCAGCTGAAGAACCTGAAGACGGTCCAGGACGTCCTCAACTTCATCAAGAACTAGCGGCCCGGCCCTCAACGGGCCGGCCCGCCCAACGACCCTCAGATCGACAAGGAGCGCGAAAACGTGAGTGCGAACCGGGTACGTGTCGTCGTCACCGGGCTCGGCGCGACGACGCCCGTCGGTGGAGACGTCACCTCGACCTGGTCGGCGCTCCTCGCCGGTCAGTCGGGCATCAAGACGATCACCGAGGACTGGGTCGACACCGTCCCCGTGAAGTTCGCGGGGACGGCCGCGGTCGACCCGGCCGAGGTGCTCCCCCGGCCGGAGGCGCGCCGCCTCGACCGCAGTGAGCAGCTCGCGATGGTCGCGGCCCGCGAGGCCTGGCAGGACGCGGGCGCCCCCGAGGTGGCGCCCGAACGGCTCGGCGTCGTGGTGTCCAGCGGCATCGGCGGCATCAACACCACGCTGTCGGCCTACGACATCTACAAGGAACGCGGCTGGAACCGCCTGTCGCCGTTCACCGTGCCGATGCTCATGCCCAACGGCCCCGCGGCCTGGATCGGCCTCGACCGCGGCGCCCAGGCCGGCGTGCACGCGACGGTGTCCGCCTGCGCCTCCGGCGCGGAGGCCATCGGCTACGCGATGGACATGATCAGGGCGGGCCGCGCCGACGTGGTCGTGGCGGGCGGCACCGAGGCCGCTATCCACGGGCTCAACGTGGCGGCCTTCGCCGCCGCCCGCGCCATGTCCACCCGCAACGACGACCCGGCCGGGGCGTCGAGGCCGTGGGACCGCGACCGCGACGGGTTCGTGCTCGGCGAGGGCGCCGGCATCGTCGTGCTGGAGTCCGAGGAGCACGCCAGGGCGCGGGGCGCCCGCGTCTACGCCTACGCAGCCGGGGTCGGCTACTCCGCCGACTCCCACCACATCACCCAGCCGGAGCCGGAGGGCCGCGGCGTCATCATGGCGATGACGCAGGCGCTCACCGACGCCGGCGTCACCGGCCTCGACGTCAAGCACGTCAACGCGCACGCCACCTCGACGCCCGCCGGCGACGTCATCGAGGCGCAGGCGGTCGCCAAGGCCATCGGCACCCACCCGCTCGTCACCTCGACCAAGTCGATGACCGGCCACCTGCTGGGCGGCGCGGGCGGCATCGAGTCCGTCTTCACGGTCAAGGCGCTGCACGACCGGATCGTGCCGGCCACCATCAACCTCGACAGCCCCGACGACGGCATCGAGGTGGACCTGGTCCACGGCGCCAACCGCCCGCTGCCCGCCGGCGACATCGCCGCGGTCAACAACTCCTTCGGATTCGGCGGGCACAACGTGGCCGTCGTCTTCACTGGAGCTTCATGACCGTGCTCGACAACAGGGGCGTGACGCGGGGCTCCGTCGCGGAGCCCGCCGATCCCCGCGATCCGGTCGTCCGGCTGACCGCGCTGCTCGACGAGGGCTCGCTGCGGCTGATCACTCCTCAGGACAAGAGCGGCGTGCTCGCCGCCACGGGCCGCGTCGAGGGTGTCCCTGTCGTCGCGTTCTGCAGTGACGCCCGCTTCCAGGGCGGCGCGATGGGCAGCGAGGGCTGCGAGCACATCGTGCACGCCTACGACGTGGCCGTCCGCGAACGGGTGCCGGTCATCGGGATCTGGCACTCCGGCGGTGCGCGACTCGCCGAAGGCGTCGAGTCGCTGCACGCCGTCGGCCGGGTCTTCGCCGCCATGACCAAGGCGTCCGGCGTCGTCCCGCAGATCTCCGTGGTCGTCGGCGCCGCCGCCGGCGGCGCCGCCTACGGCCCGGCGCTCACCGACCTGGTGATCCTGGCCGACGCCGGCCGGATCTTCGTCACCGGGCCCGACGTGGTGCGCAGCGTCACCGGCGAGGACGTCGACAGCGCCGCCCTGGGCGGCCCCGAGCCGCACAGCAAGCGCAGCGGCGTCGTGCACGTCGTCACCGCGACCGAGGCCGACGCGCTGGTCAAGGCGCGGCAGCTCGCCGTGCTCCTCGGCCACCAGGGCCGGGTGCGCGTCTCCGACGTGGCGGAGGTCGACTTCTCCAGCCTGCTGCCCGAGTCGGCACGCCGCGCCTACGACGTCAAGCCGCTGGTCAACGGCCTGCTCGACGAGCCCGGCGTCGAACTGCACCCCCAGTGGGCGCGCAACGTCGTCACCACCCTCGGCCGTCTCGGCGGCCGGACCGTCGGCGTGGTCGCCAACAACCCGCTGCGGCTCGGCGGCTGCCTCGACGCCACGTCCGCCGAGAAGGCCGCCCGGTTCGTGCGCATGTGCGACGCGTTCGGAGTGCCGCTGGTGGTCCTCGTGGACGTGCCGGGCTACCTGCCGGGCGTCGGCCAGGAGCACGACGGCGTGGTCCGGCGCGGAGCCAAGCTGCTGCACGCGTTCGCCGAGGCGTCGGTCCCGCGAGTCACGCTGGTCACCCGCAAGGCGTACGGCGGGGCGTACGTCGCGATGAACTCCCGCGCGCTCGGCGCGACCAAGGTGTTCGCCTGGCCGACGACGGAGGTCGCGGTCATGGGCTCGGTGGCCGCGGTACGCATCCTCAAGCGGCGCGAACTGGCTGCGGCCTCCGAGGAGGAGCGGGCCGAGCTGGAGCAGCGTCTGGCGCGGGAGCACGAGAAGCTCGCCGGCGGCCTGGCCCGGGCGCGGGAGATCGGCGTGATCGACGAGGTCATCAAGCCCGAGGAGACACGCGGCGCGATCGCCAAGGTGCTCGCCCAGGCGACCCCGGCCAGGGGCGCGCACGGCAACATCCCCCTGTAGGACCCGCTCTGTAGGACCCGCTGACACGCGAGCGGCCCCGCACCGATGACCGGTGCGGGGCCGCTCGCGTGTCCGGGCCGCTCGCAGGGGCCTCGCAGGGGCTCGGACGGCAGGCGCGGTCGGGTCACACGGCGGCGTGCAGCCAGCGGACCGGGGCGCCGTCTCCCGCGTAGCGGAACGGCTCCAGTTCCTCGTCCCACGGCTTGCCCAGCATCTTGTCGAGCTCCTCCTCCAGCGCGCAGCGGCCCTGGGCGGCCATCAGCATCGCGGACCGGAGCCGATCCTCGGGGATCATGATGTCGCCGGCGGCGCCGATGACCGCGCTGAACGCGCCGAGTGTCGGTGTGTAGGCGTGGCGGGACCCGTCGACACCCGGGGAGGCGTCCTCGGTGATCTCGAACCTGATGCGCTGCCAGCCCATGAGGGAGGACGCGATGGCCGCCGCGATGCCCGGGCGGCCTTCCCACTCCGCCTGCGCCCGTACGACGTTGGGCGCGGCGGGTTGCGGCGTCCACGTCAGGTCCACGGGCACGCCAAGGACGCCCGCGACCGCCCATTCGATATGAGGGCACAGCGCGGGCTGAGCCGAGTGGACGTACAGCACGCCACGAGCAGACACCGGACCTCCCGTTTCGGTACGAGGTGCGCCTTCCCCAACGGCCTCGTCCTGGGATGATCACAAGTGACTAGGGAGAGACTACCGTCGGTCGCGATCCGGCACCAGAGGGAGCCCATATCAAGTTGTTGCGGCGTGGGCGGGTGACAGCGGCCCCGCGCGGATAGATAACGGCGCATGGACATCCAATCCGCCGGCGAGTCGCTCATCCGGCCAGGTCAGGTGCTGGCCGACCGGAGCGCGCTGCCGGTCGTGGCGCGCTGGACCCGGGCGGTGTCCGAGAGCGACGGCGTCTGTGTGATCCATCTCGCCCCCGACGCCGATCCGTGCGAGATCACGAGGGAGCTGCGCGAACGCGGGTTCCGGGCCTCGCCCAACCACGTCGTGGTCGGGCAGCCGCTGTTCTTCGGCGGGCCGGCGTCCCGGCCGTTCCCCGTCCGCCCCCTGCCCTACCGGCCGAGCCGGGCCCGGTCGCCGGTGGTCGTGGGCCTGCTCGACACCGGCGTCGCCAAGCACCCCTGGTGGACGGGCAGCGAGTGGTACGGCGAGCTGGGCCGCGACGACGCCGACTCCACCGAGGGCACCCAGGCGGGGCACGGCACGTTCATCGCCGGGCTGATCCTGCGGCAGGCGCCCGGCGTCACCCTGAGGTCGTGCCGGGTGCTGAACGGTGACGGCGTCGGCGACGAGGCGCACGTGATCCGGGCGCTCAACCGGCTGCGCGAACGGCCGCCGCACGTGCTCAACCTGTCGTTCGGCTGCCGCACGTTCGACGACCGGCCGCCGACCCTGCTGGCCGACGCGCTCAGCGCGTTCCCCGACACGGTGACGGTCGCCTGCGCGGGCAACACAGCCGGCGACCGGCCGTTCTGGCCGGCGGCGCTGCCGGGCGTGGTCGGCGTGGGCGCGGTCGACGCCGCGCAGGAGCGCCGGGCGCCGTTCTCCTCCTACGGTTCCTGGGTCGACGCCTGCGCCCGTGGCGAGTGGCTGACCAGCACCTATCTGGAGGGCGGGGAGTTCGCCGGCTACGCGGCGTGGAGCGGCACGTCGTTCGCGGCGGCGCTGGTGGCCGGGGCCGTCGCCGACGCCGCCCGGGACCGGCCGCCGCAGGACGCGGCCCGGCGCCTGCTGGACCCGGAGGAGTCGCGGCAAATTCGCGATCTCGGAGTTCTCGTCCCGGCGAGTCTGTAGAGTTTACGCTCAGTTCTCGGTCCATCACGGTGAGACAACATCGTGGGGCACTGGGCGAAGGAGGCCGCATGCGGGAGCCACGCGATCCCAAGGAGTTGCTCGAAGCCGCGGCCGACGACGACCAGACGGCCTGGGACGAGCTCGAGTCCCGCTTCGGACCCCGCATGTGGGCCGTCGCGCGGGCCTGCGGGCTGACCGAGACCGATGCCGCGGACGCTGTCCAAGGAGCGTGGCTGCGTCTGCTTGAGCATCTCCACACCATCCGGGACCCGGCAGGGATAGGCGCGTGGCTCGCCACGACCACGCGCCGCGAAGCCATGCTCATCTCCAGAAAGGACCTCACCTTCGCCCCGCGCCTCGACCCGGTGCGTGAGCCCGACCCGGCGGCGGCCGTCCTGGAGGCCGACAGCAGCCGCCTGCTCTGGAAGACGGTCTCCTCCCTGGAAGAACCTTGTCGCACACTGCTCCAGCTGGTCGCGGCAGATGTTGGATACCAGCAAGTCGCACTGCGTCTGGGAGTGCCCATTGGCAGCGTGGGCCCCACCCGGACGCGGTGCCTGGAAAAACTGCGCACCCTGATCTCACTACAGGAGACGGTGCAATGATCAACGAAGACTATTTCCTGGCGGCCCTTCGGTTGGCCGCCGGGAACGACCCGATCCCCGGGCACGTGTCCGCCGCCGCACGCGACGCCTACGGGCTGAGGGTCCCCCAAGCGGTCACCGCCGCGCCCGCCGAGCTTCCCGCCTCCGCTGAGGTGCGGGGCTCGGACGGCTGCCACATGGTCCGGTTCGTCGCCTCCGGCCTCACCTTCGACCTGGAGGTGACGGTGGGCGACGGGCTCATCGACGTCGCGGGGCAGGTGATCCCGCCCCCGGGTGAGGGCAGCCATGTCGATGTCCGGACCCCCCACCTGACGCTCACCAGGCGTCTGCCCGCCACCGGCCAGTTCGCGGCCACCGGCCTGCCTCCGGGCTGGCTCAGCGTGGTCTGCCACCGGCCGGGTCACGCGCCCGTCCAGACCAGGTGGGTGCGTATCCGTCCCTGACCGGACGTGAGGCCGGTGCGGTGCCGCCTGCGCGCGGCGCCGCACCGGCTCCCGGTCCCGCCCGTCCCCGCCCGTCCCCCGTCATCCCCGCCGTCCTGCGCCTGGCGGCCCGTGCGAGAGGTCCGCGCCCCCACCCTTGACCGCACTCCACGAACCCCCCGCGTCCGCCGGTCACCCGCCGAACCACCAGGACGACCCACGGCGCGACGACCGACAGCGAGCCGAGCGACTACGAGCCGACGACGCACTACGAGAGGGCTCGCGACGAGACGACCCGCGGCCGAACGAGCCGCGGGGAGGCGGGCCGCCGCCCAGGGAGTCGCTGGTGGCCGCGGCCGAGGCCGCGGTGTCGCAGGCCGTCGTGGACCCCCGGCGAGCGCTCGACGCGGGCCGGGGCGTGCTCGCAGCGGCCGAGGCCGCCGGGGCCGTCGAGGCCGTCGTCGTGGCGCTGCGGGCGATGGCGCTGGCCGCCCGCGAACTGGGCGACCTGCAGGCGGCCGAGGAACATCTGCGCCGCGCCATCGCCTCCCGTGGCGCCCCGCGGGCCCGGCTCGCCCAGGCCCGGCTCTCCCTGGTGACCGTACGGACCGAACGCGGCCACCCGATGCAGGCGCTCAGCATCGCCGCCCTGGCCCGGCCGCACCTGTCGCCGCTGGACCGGGCCAAGCTCGACACCCAGCGGGCCGTCGCGCTCGCTCACCTGGGCCGCTACGTGGAGGCGGTCGCCGCCTGCGACCGGGCGGTGGCCACGCTGGCCGGCGCGCCCGGCACGATCGACGACCGCAGGTTCCTGGCCGGCGGGCTGCTCAACCGGGGGCTGGTGCAGGCCTACCGGGGCGAGTGGGACGCCGCCACCCGTGACGTGGCCGCATGCCTGCGGATCGCCCGCGCCGCCCGGCTCGACCACCTGTCCCGGCTGGCCGCCGCCAACCTGCCGTTCCTCGCCGTACGGCGGGGCGACGTCGCGGGCGCGTTCGGGCACTACCGGGCGGCCGAGGACACGCTGTTCGGCTACCCCGAGCGGCTGGCCACGATGCGGGCCGACTTCGCCACCGCCCTGCTGGCCGCCCACCTGGCGGGCGAGGCCAGGGAACTGCTCGGCCGCGCCGTGCCCGAGCTGGAGGCGTCCGGCGCCCAGGCGGCGCTGGCCGACGCGCGGCTGAAGCTGGCCCAGGCGGAGCTGCTCACCGGCGACGCCCGCCGGGCGCTGGCCGTGGCCGAACGCGCGGAGCGGGAGCTGGCGCGCCAGGGCAGGAGATCCTGGCTGCCGCCGGCCCGCGAGGTGGCGCTGCGGGCGCGCCTGGTCCTCGACGGCCCCACCCTCCCGCTGCTGGCCGAGGTCGTGTGCTGCGCCGATGAGCTGGACGGTCACGCCGTCCACCGGCCCGCGGCCGCGGCGCTGCGCCTGGAGGCGGCCGAGCTGGCGCTGACCCTCGGCGACGAGGGGACGGCGGCCGGCCAGTTGGCGCGGCTCACCCGGCCGGACGGCGACCGGCAGCCCGCGGGCGCGAGGCGAGCCCGGACACCGGAGCCGGTACGGCAGCACGCGCTCGCGCTGGAGGCGGCGTCGCGCGGCGACCACGACGGGGCGCTGCGCGCGGTGCGGCGCGGGCTCGCCGAGGTGAGCGGCGCGGTGGGGATGTTCGACGACCCTGCCCTGCGGGCGCACGCGGCGCGGGCCGGGGCGCGGCTGGCGGGGCTCGGGCTGCGGCTGGCGGTGCGGGAGGGGGGCGCCGAGGACGTGTTCGGGTGGGCGGAACGCTGGCGGGCGCTGGCGGGTCCCGTCGGCGGGCGCGGGCCGGTCGAGGCCGGTCAGGTGCGGGGCGCGCTCGGCGACTCGGTGCTGGTGGAGTTCGTGACGCAGGAGTCGTCGCTGCTGGCTCTGGTCGTCACCGCTGACGGGGTCACGCTGCGGCCGCTGGGCCCGGTCGAGGCGATCACCGAGGCGGTCCTCCGGCTGCGGCACGCCCTGCGCAGGCACAACCTGCACGGCGGCGCCCTCCCGGACGGCACGGCTCCCATCCCGGGTGCCGGGCCGGGTGCCGGGCCGGGTGCAGGGCCGGGTGCAGGGCCGGGTGCAGGCTCGGGTACGGCGCCGGGTGCAGGCTCGGGTGCGGGGCTGGTGCGTGCCGCGGCCGAGGAGGTGCAACGCATGCTGCTGCGGCCGCTGGAGCGGGCCCTGGACGGGCGGCCGGTGGTCGTCGTCCCCGCCGGGGCGCTGTACACGCTGCCCTGGGCGGCGCTGCCCCGCCTCGCGGGGCGGCCGGTGAGCGTGGCCGCGAGCGCGGCGGCCTGGCTCGCGGCCACCCGGCGAACGCCCACGCGGCCCGCCCCTCCGGCAGGCCCGCCCCCAGACCCGCCATCAGAGCCGTCCGCAGAGCCGTCCTCAGAGCCGTCCGCAGGCCCGCCCGCGGTCAGGACGGGGCGGGTCGAGGTGGCCGCCGCCGCCGGACCGGGACTGGCGCACGCGACGGAGGAGATCCGCCGGGTGCTGCGCCTGCACCCCGGCGGGCGCGAGGTGCCGGCCCGGGCCGGCGCGGTGCTGGCGGCGCTGGCCCGGGCCGACGTGCTGCACCTGGCGGCGCACGGGGTGTTCCACGCGCGCAGCCCGCTGCTGTCGGCCATCACGCTGGACGACGGCCCGCTCATGGCGTACGACCTGCTGGAGGTGGATACGGCGGCGCGGCTGGTGGTGCTGTCGGCGTGCGACTCGGGCATGGCGCGCACGCCGGCCGAGGGGGCGCCGCTCGGGCTGGCGGGCACGTTCCTGTCCCGGGGCGCCAGGTGCGTGGTCGCCGGGCTGGTGCCGGTGCGCGACGCCGACGCGCTCGCCGTGATGACGGCGTTCCACGGGCTGCTGGCCGCCGGCAGGTCTCCCGCCTCGGCGCTGGCGGCGGCCGCCGCCGAGACGGGGGTGGTGGGGTTCGCGTGTTTCGGCGCCGGGGATCAGCCGGTGGCGACGGGCCTGGACGGGTCGGCCACCCAGTGTGACCACGACCCGACGTAGAGGGCGGCGGGCAGCCCGGCCAGCTCCAGGGCGAGCACCTGGTGGGCGGCGGTCACGCCGGAGCCGCAGTAGGCCCCGGCCGCCACGCCGTCGCGCACCCCGAGCTCCGCGAAGCGGGCCCGCAGCGCGTCGGGCGGCAGGAACCGGCCGTCGGGCCCGACGTTGCCGGTGGTGGGCGCGCTGACGGCGCCCGGGATGTGCCCGGCCACCGGGTCGACCGGCTCCACCTCGCCCCGATAGCGCTCCGCGGCGCGGGCGTCCAGCAGCACCCCGTCGCCGGCCAGCGCCGCCGCCTGCTCGGCGGTGAGCATCGGCATCCCGCCCGGCCTGGCGGTGAAGTCGCCGGGAGCGACCTCCACCGGCTCCTTGTCGGTGGGCAGGCCCGCCTCGGTCCAGGCGGGCAGCCCGCCGTCGAGGACCCGTACGTCCGGGTGGCCGAAGTAGCGCAGCGTCCACCAGGCGCGGGCAGCGGTGGTGGAGCCGGCGTCGTCGTACACCACGACGGGCCTGCCGTCGTGCACGCCGAGCCGCCGCATGGCGCGCTGGAAGTGCTCGGCGGACGGCAGCGGGTGCCGGCCGGCGCGGCCGGGTGTGGCGGCGAGGTCGGCGTCGACGTCGCAGAAGACGGCGCCCGGCAGGTGCCCCTCGCGGTAGAGGTCGGCGCCGGCCGGTCCGCCGAGCCGCCAGCGGACGTCGAGGACGCTCGCGCCGTCGAGCGCGGCGAGGCCGGCGGGGGTGATGAGCGGGCTCATGGCAGGTTCCTCCAGTCGGAACGTCAACGGGTGCTCGCCTCCAGCAGGGGCACGTGCTGCTCGGCCGCGGTCATCGAGCCGTGGTAGCCGACGAACGCCGCTTCGACGCGGTGCGTGCTGGGGGCGGTGATGGCGAGGTCGGTGTACGGCACGGCCAGCACGTCGCCGATGCGCGGCAACCATCCGGCGCGGACGCCGGGGCCGAACCAGCCGGACTCGACGGCCTCCTGCCGGGACACCACCCAGGCCCGGCCGGCGAGGGTCTCGCGCCAGGCGGCGAGCACGTCGCCGGCGGCGCCCTCCTCGGTGTAGACGTGCCGGGCCCGCGCCTCGCCGCCCAGCAGGGCCACACCGGCGGCGAGGGCGGGGTCGCTCTCGGCGTCGAGCTTGTGGGTGACGTTGACCATGCCGTGGTCGGCCGTGACGTAGAGGGCGCTGCCGCCGGGCAGCGCCTCGGCCAGCCGTTCGGCCATCCGGTCGACGATCGCGAGCTGCCGCAGCCACTCCGCGCCGCCCCACCCGAACCTGTGGCCGGCCGAGTCGAGGTCGCCGTAGTAGACGGTCACGTACGCGGGAGGCTCCAGCAGCGCCCGGCGTACGGCCTCGACGCGCTCGTCGACGGTGTCGGCGGCGAGGTAGCGCACGCCCCGGTAGACGGCCTCGGTCAGCCCGGTGCCCTTGAACTCGGCGGGGCCGACGTAGCTGGCGGCGATGCCGGCCCGGCCGGCCCGCTGGAAGACGGTGGAGGCGGGCTGCCACTCCTCGGGGGTCACGGCGAACCCGTCGGGCATCGTCCACCTGAGGCAGTTGAGCAGCCGGCCGGTGCCGGGGACGGCCAGCATCATCCCGAGCATGCCGTGCTCGCCCGGCGGGACTCCCGTGCCGAGCGAGCACAGGCTGGTGGCCGTGGTCGCGGGGAATCCCGCGGTGAGGGTCCGGCCGGTCATGGCCGTCAGGAAGGGGGCTGCGGCGGGGTGGGCGCGGAGGAGCTCGGCGCCGAGCCCGTCCACCAGGAACACGCAGACGCTCTCGGCGGGCCGCACGCCGAGCGGGCCGGGCCCGTCGAGGCCGAGGGCGGCCAGCAGCGAGCGGGGAAGGTCGGCCAGCGACGTCGTGCCGTAGGCCGGGATCAGGGGCGCGATGTCCACCATTCCCCGAGCTTATCGGCGCGGACGCGGCGTCCCCAGCATTCCGGCCGGGGTGTGGACGCGTCGGTCTCGGCGAGGGTGTCCGCGTGGCCGCCACGGGGTGGCGAGGGCCGTGACGGGCCCGGCCTGGCTAACCGGTGACGTGGGCGGTGGCCTCCGACAGGGCCTTGGCGAAGGCGAGGACGTGGCCGACCGCCTCGGGGCCGTCGGCCGCCTCGCTGACGCGCAGCGACAGGTCGTCGGCCGTGATCGCCCCGGTGTAGCCGTGGTCGGCCTCGCAGTTGTCGTCGCCGCAGGTGGCGGGCTCCAGGTCGATGTGGGAGATGGCGCCCCAGCCGATCGTCAGCGTGACCTCGGTGGGCGGCGAGCCGGGCGCGTAGGAGGCGGGATCGGGGACGACGCGGGTGACGGCGACCGACTGGACCCGGCTCAGGCGGACCGCCTCGGTGGTGGTCGAGGCGTGGGAGGCGGAGACGCCCTCGACGGCCGGGTGCTCGTCGGTGTGGCACACCAGCAGCCTCGACGTCGTCAGCACCAGCACGGTGACGTGCCGGCGCACCTCCATGGCGGGATCGAAGGTGGCCTCGTGGTGCACCACGAACGCGGCCACGGCCTCCTTGCCCAGCGCGGATTCGACCGCATCGGTGACGAGGTCGGGGTAGTAGCCGCTGCGCTCGATCGCTTCGCGCAGTCCCGCGGCTGAGACTCGGGTTTCCCTCATGGGTCCATCCTGCCAGGAGCGCGCTGCGCCCTCACCCGCTGTACATAACGCTCTATAACGGTCTGATCCTGTACGTACGGGGTCACGCGAGCCGGCGCGGGCCCGCGTCCAGGCGCGGCCCGGCGGGCGTGCGCAGGCGCGCCCTGGCGCCGAGCACGATGACGCCGGACTCCCCCACCAGGACCTGGTCGAGGTCGAGCCGCGCCAGCTCCGGCAGGTCGCCTGCCAGGCGGCCCACCCGGACCAGGAGGTCCTCCAGGGCCTCGACGGCGACGGGCGGGTAGCCGTACTCGCCGAACAGCAGCGGCGCCGCCCGCACCGAGCGCACCAGCTCGGCGGCGTCCTCATGGGTGAGCGGCGCCAGCCGGTAGCCCTGGTCCAGCAGCAGGCGCGCCGTCACCTCGCCCAGCCCGAACGACACGACGGGCCCGAACCCGGGGTCGTCGGCCACGCCCACCACGGTCGGCACGGCCGGCTGCGGCGCCATCCGCTGCACGGCCAGCTCGGTGTCCGCGCCGAGCTGGGCCGCGAACTCGGCGTAGGCGTGCCGGACGCTGTCGGGCCCGGCCAGTCCCAGCCGTACGGTGCCGGCGCGGCGGGATGCCTCGGGGTCGGCCACCTTCAGCACCACAGGCCAGCCCAGCCGTTCGGCCGCGTCGACCGCCTCCTCCGGCGAACGCACCACCTCGGCGGGCCACACGCTCAGCCCGTAGCAGGACAGCAGGTCGGCGGCGTCCACCTCGACCGGCGGGCCCGGCTCGGCGAACGCACCGGGCACGGGGGCCGGCCCGGCGTCGCGGAGCGCCAGCGCCACCAGTTCGCGGGCCCGGACGGTGTCGATGTCGTCGAGCACGGGCGGCGGCGGCGCGGGGTGGGCCCGCCAGGTGGCGTAGCGCACCACGTGCGCCAGCGCCCTGACGGCTTCCTCCGGCGCGGCGTACGACGGGATGGAGCCCCGTTCGGGCGTCGAGCCCGTCCGCAGCGCCGGATGCATGCCGAGATGCCCCTCGTACGTGGCCAGCACGGGCTTGGCCGAGCCCTGCGACACCCGGAGCAGCTCGGCGGCCACCTCCTCCGAGGCGCCCGGGATGGGCGGCATGTAGATCACGACCACGGAGTCGACCTCGTCGGAGGCGAGCTGCCCGGCCAGCGCGGCGCCGAACTCGGCGGCCCCGGCGGAGGCGCCGAGGTTGGCGGGCGGGCGCGGCGACAGGCCGGCCGAGACGCAGAACCCGGCGGCGAGCAGCCCGAGGGCGTCGGAGTTGGTCACCAGGCCGACGCGGGGCCCGGCGGGCAGCGGCTGGTAGGCCAGAAGCTGGCCCACGTCGAAGAGCTGGATGAGGTCGTCCACCCGGATGAGGCCCGCCTGCGCGAACAGGGAGCTGATCGCCGAGTCGGGCAGACCGAGCTCCCGCGCCGAGTGGCCGGTGGGGGTGCCGCCGCTCTTGACCACCACGATCGGCTTGCTCCGGGCGATCCGCCTGGCCAGGCGGGCGAACTTGCGCGGGTTGCCCAGGGACTCCAGGTAGAGCAGGATCACCTCGGTGGCGGCGTCCTCCTCCCAGTACTGGAGCAGGTCGTTGCCCGACACGTCGGCCCGGTTGCCGGCGGAGACGAACGACGAGATGCCCATGCCGCGCTGCGCCACCCGTTGCAGCAGCGCCGTGCCGAGCGCGCCCGACTGGCTGAAGAAGCCCACCCGGCCCCGGTGCGGCACGGTGGCGGCCAGGGTGGCGTTGAGCCGGACGGCGGGATCGGTGTTGGCGATGCCCAGGCAGTTGGGGCCCACCACGCGCAGCCCGTAGGCGCGGGCGATGCGGGCCAGCTCGTCCTGCCGTTCCCGCCCCTCGTCGCCCGTCTCGCCGAACCCGGACGACACCACGACCAGTCCGTGCACGCCCTTCTCGGCGCACTCCTTGACCACGTCGGCGACACCCTCGGCGGGCACGGCCACCACGGCGAGGTCCACGTCGTCGTCGATGGCCGACACGCTCGGATGGGCGCGCACCCCGGCGACGGCGCGCACCTCGCGGTGCACCGGATAGACGGGGCCGGTGAAGTCGGCGGCCAGCAGGTTGCGCAGCACGGTCTGGCCGACGCCGCCCGGCTCGCGCGAGGCGCCGATGACAGCCACCGAGCCCGGCGTCAGCAGCCGGGCGATGGACCTGGCCTCGGCGCGGTGCTCGCGGGCGATGGTGACCTCGGTGGAGGTCTCGGTCGGCGTGAGGTCCAGCGTCATGCGGACCACACCGTCGGCGAAGCTGCTCTGCGCGGTGTAGCCCGCCTGGCGCAGCACCCCCATCATCTTCATGTTGGCCGGCAGCACGTCGGCGGCGAACCTCTCGATGCCGCGCTCGCGGGCCGTGGCGGCCAGGTGCTCCAGCAGCACGGACGCCACTCCCCTGCCCTGGTGGGCGTCCTCCACCAGGAACGCCACCTCGGCCTCGCCCGGCTCCACCTTGTCGTAGCGGATCACGGCGACCATCTCGGCGCCGATCGTGGCGATCAACGCCACCCTGTCGACGTAGTCGACGGTGGTGAACCAGGCCACCTCCTTGTCCGACAGCCGCGGCCGGGGCCCGAAGAAGCGGAAGTAGATCGACTCGGCGGACAGGCGGGAGTAGAAGGAGCGCAGCCGGTCGGCGTCGGCGGGCCTGATCGGCCGCACGTGCGCGGTGCCGCCGTCGGCCAGGACGACGTCGGCTTCCCAATGGGCCGGATACCGGGCATCCGTGTCAGGCGTATCCGTGTCAGGCGCATCCGTCTTCGGGGCATCCGTCTTCGGGGCATCCGTCTTCGGGGCATCCGTCTTCGGGGCATCCGTCTTCGGGGCATCCACGTTCCGGTCCTCCACAGACTGGGCGTCCACAGACCCGAGAGTAGCCTCGCGTCCCGTTCCGCAGGACCGCAGGGCCTGTTGGGCAACGCTTGTGCATCGACTGCCGACCGGTGTCCGCGGTCCGCCCCACGAGCGCTCCGGAAGCTGTTAGTTTTGCGGTGGCGTTCAGCCGTGGCCAGGCTCGTTCTGAAGAGGCAGCAAGGTGGTGACATCATGACGCGGGTCGTCGTGGTGGGCGATCTCATGACCGACGCGGTCGCGCGCGCCCGTTATGCGCTCGCCAGGGCGAGCGACACCCCGGCGATCGTGACCATGCACGGGGGTGGTTCGGGGGCCAACATCGCCTCCTGGCTCGCCGTCGAAGGGGCCGAGGTGGCCTTCATCGGGCGCCGGGGCGCCGACATCACCGGGCGCAACCGCGACATGGAGCTGATGGGCTACGGCGTCGACGCGCGGCTCGTCATGGACCCCGAGCGCCCCACCGGCACGTGCGTCGTGCTCGTCACGCACAAGGGCGAGCGCACCATGCTGTCCGACCCGGGCGCCAACGCCGCGCTGTCCCCCGAGGACCTGCCGCGCGACCTGTTCAACGGCGGCGGCCACCTGCACCTGTCGGGCTACACGCTGATCAACGAGGGCTCGCGCGACGCCGGGCTGGCCGCGCTCGACATGGCCCACCGCTCCGGCATGTCGATCTCGGTCGACTGCGCCTCGTCGGCCCCGCTCGACCGCACCGGGGCCGAGCCGTTCCTGGAGTGGACGAGCGGCGCCAAGCTGCTGTTCGCCAACGCCGACCAGGCCAAGGTGCTGACCGGCCGTGACGACCCCGAGGCCGCGGCCAAGGTGCTGACCGCGTGGTTCCCGCAGGTCGTCATCAAGATGAACGCCGACGGCGCGCTGTGGTACGGCAACGGCCGCGGCGAGCCGACGCGGGCGCCGGCCGAGCCGGTCGATCGGATCGTCGACGGCACGGGCGCGGGTGACGCGTTCTGCGCCGGGTTCCTCCCGCCGTGGCTGGAGGGCAAGCCTCCGGCCGAGTCGCTGACCGCCGGTTGCCACCTGGCCGCCAAGGCGATCGTGCACCTGGGCGCCCGCCCGCGGCTCTGACACGAATCTTCCGCCCGCGTTCCGGTGCGAGGCCGGCCCTGACAGGCCCGCAGGCTCCGGCGTGCGCGGGGGCCTGGACGTGTCAGAGGTCGTGGCCGGCGCCAGACGTCAGAAGGTCGTGGTCGGCGCTACACGTCAGGAGGCCGTGGCCAGGGCCAGACGTCAGAGGCCGTGGCCGGTGCCACACGTCAGGAGGCCGTGGCCAGGGCCAGGGGCAGGACGGCGGGGGCGCCCGCGTGGCGGATCAGCGCCGCGCCGAGGGTCATCGTCCAGCCGGTGTCGATCCGGTCGTCCACCAGCAGCACCGGGCCGCCGCACTGTGCCACGGCCGCGCCGACCTCCTTGGGCATGGCCAGCGTCGCACGGACCGCCTGCACCCGCTTGGCGCTGTTGAACTGCTGCCCGGGCGGCCCGGCCCGGTAACCCAGCTCGCCGAGGTGGGTCAGCCGCCCCACCTGGGCGAGCCGTTCGGCGAAGCTGCGCACCAGCAGCGGCCGGGTCGCGGACGGAACGTTGACCACGGCGACGGGCCGCTCGTCCCACTCCCACGCCGACAGCACCTGGATCACCGCCGCGAACATGTCGTCGGCGATCGGCCCGTCAGGGGCGGCGAACAGCTCGCGCAGCCGGTTGCCCCAGCCGATGTCGGTCAGCCGGCCGAGCGCCCGGCCCGGCTCGGCGCCGAGCTCCGGCTTGATCCGGCCGGACAGGTCGGTCAGCCCGGTGGGCCACTGGCGGCGCGCCTCTACCGTGACGCCCGGCCTGGTCAGGCTGCGGCGGGCGCTCTCGACGGCGGGTGCGGCGATGTCGGGCGAGCGGTGCCGGCCGGTGCAGTTGTCGCAGCGGCCGCACGGCCGGGCCGTGTCGTCGTCGAGGCGGGCGCGGAGATACTGCTCCCGGCACTCCGTGGTGGTCAGGTAGCCGAGCATGGCCTCCTGCTCGGCGCGCCGCTCGGCGGCGATGCGGGAGTAGCGCTCGGAGTCGTAGGCCCACGGCTCGCCGGTGGCCTGCCAGCCGCCCTTGACGCGACGCACCGCGCCCTCGACGTCGAGGACCTTGAGCATCATCTCCAGCCGGCTGCGGCTCAGGTCGACCCGCGTCTCCAGCGCCTGCGTGGACAGGGTGCCGTGCTCCTCCAGGGCCTGGAGCGTGGCGCGGACCACCGGCTCCGGCGGGAAGGCCAGGGAGGTGAAGTAGGCCCAGATGTCGCGGTCCTCGGCGCCCGGCAGCAGGATGACCTCCGCCCGCTCGACCCCGCGCCCGGCCCGGCCCACCTGCTGGTAGTAGGCGACGGGCGACTGCGGGGCGCCCACGTGCACCACGAACCCGAGATCGGGCTTGTCGAACCCCATGCCGAGCGCGCTCGTCGCCACCAGCGCCTTGATCTTGTTGCCGAGCAGCGCCTCCTCGGCCGCCAGGCGCTCGGCCGGGTCGCTCTGCCCGGAGTAGGCGGCCACCTCGTGGCCCTGCTCGCGCAGGTGGGCGGCGATCTCGTGAGCCGCCGCCACGGTGAGGGTGTAGACGATGCCGGAGCCCGGCAGGTCGTGCAGCGTCTGCGACAGCCAGGCCAGCCGCTGCTCGGCCGTCGGCAGGCGGACGACGCTCAGATGCAGGCTGTCGCGCTCCAGCGGGCCGCGCAGCACGAGCGTGTCGGCGGCGTCGGGCCGCTGGTCGGCGGGCGGGCGGAGCTGCTCGGCCACGTCGCGGGTGACGCGGGCGTTGGCCGTGGCGGTGGTGGCCAGGACGGGGATGCCGGGTGGCAGCTCCTCGAACAGCGTGGCCAGCCGGCGGTAGTCGGGGCGGAAGTCGTGGCCCCAGTCGGAGATGCAGTGGGCCTCGTCGACCACGACCAGGCCGGCGCTCTCGGCCAGCTCGGGCAGTACGTTGTCGCGGAAGTCGGGGTTGTTGAGCCGCTCGGGGCTGACCAGCAGCACATCGACCATGCCGTCGGCGACCTGGCCGTAGATCTCCTCCCACGCCTCGGGGTTGGCGGAGTTGATGGTGACGGCGCGGATGCCGGCCCGCTCGGCCGCCGAGATCTGGTTGCGCATGAGCGCCAGCAGCGGCGAGACGATGACGGTGGGGCCCTCGCCCAGCTCGCGCAGCAGCGCCGTCGCCACGAAGTAGACGGCTGACTTGCCCCATCCGGTGCGCTGCACCACGAGCACCCGGCGGCGGTCGACCACGAGCGCCTCGATGGCGGCCCACTGGTCGTCGCGCAGCCTGGCGTGGTCGCCGGCGAGCGCCCGCAGCCGCTGCTCGGCCTCTTCGCGGAGCATCGCCACGTCGGGGGCTTCAGTCATGCCCTCCTTGTTACCAGGTTTCCCTGACACTTTGGCACCGGCGCGGCACCGGCAAGGCACCGGCGCGGGCCGGTCCCCGTCCGTGGGCTACCGGTCGGCGTGCTCGGGGAACGCGTTGATCGTGACGCGGTGCATCCGCCGCCGTTCGGTGTAGTCGGCGACCGCGTAGTGCTGGGTGGGCCGGTTGTCCCAGAACGCGAGCGTTCCGGGACGCCAGCGCAGCCGCACCTGGTACTCGGGCGAGCGGATGTGGTCGATCAGCAGCGGCAGCAGCGCCTCGTTCTCGCGGTCGGTGAGCCCGACGAGCCGCGTGGTCGAGGAGCGGTTGACGAACAGCGCCTTGCGTCCCGTCTCGGGGTGCACCCGGACGACCGGCCGTTCGATGGGCGGCCACCTGGCCTGGATCTCCGCCAGGTCGAACGGGTGTCCCTTGGAGATGGCCTTCTTCATCGAGTTCGTGATGTCGTGCACGGCGGTCAGCTCGTCGCAGAGCCGCTGGAGCGACGGGGAGAGCGTCTCGTACGCCAGGTAGGTGTTGGCCCACAGGGTGTCGCCGCCGACGCTGGGCAGTTGCACGCACCGCAGCAGCGAACCCATGGGAGGCACCGGCTCGAAGGTGTTGTCGCTGTGCCACTCGTCGCCGCCCTCGCCCTTGGGGTCGGTCTGGTCGAGGACGTGGACGGGGCTGGTGGCGTCCTTCTTGAAGGCCGGGTGGTTGAGCGTGCCGAAGTTCAGGGCGAACTGCAGGTGCTGCTCGTCGTCGATCGGCTGGTCGCGGAAGAACAGCACCAGGTGTTCCAGCCAGCCGGCCCGCAGGGTCGCGACCTCTTCCTGGGACAGCGGCTTGCGCAGGTCGACGCCGGTCACCTCGGCGCCGATGTGCCTGGTCACAGGATGGAACTCGATCATGATGCCTCCGGGGCCGGGAGTCCTCTCTTCCCCGGAACGTAACGCCCAAGCAATTGCTTGGTCAAGAGTTGGCCGAGAGTCGAACACGTGTGCCATAAGGGGGTGGCATCGAGTACCATGCGAGGCATCGGCGCCGTGCGCGACGTCGTCATGCGCTCCTCGCCGGGGCCTCCGCCAGGGCCGAGGGGCATCATGGTCATGCCACAGGTAGGTTACGTTGACCTCGCACACGCCGATCTGACGCTTCTCCAGCGAGCCGACGGCTACGGTTACCCGCACAGAGCAAAGGAGGATGCGCTCCCCCTCGGCGCCACCCGACGGCCGAGGCAGCCGCGCAGCACAAGATGGCCCGACGCACGACTGCACCCCCGCCCGAGGACTTCGAGGAGCGGATCGTCGACATCGACGTCTCCTCCGAGATGCGCACGAGCTTCCTCGAGTACGCCTACTCGGTGATCTACCAGCGCGCCCTGCCCGACGCGCGCGACGGCCTCAAGCCCGTGCAGCGGCGCATCCTCTACTCGATGAGCGAGATGGGCCTGCGACCCGACCGGGGTCACGTCAAGTCCTCCCGCGTCGTCGGCGACGTCATGGGCAAGCTGCACCCGCACGGTGACAGCGCCATCTACGACGCCCTCGTCCGGCTGGCGCAGCCGTTCTCCATGCGGCTGCCCCTCGTCGACGGCCACGGCAACTTCGGCTCCCCCGACGACCTGCCGGCCGCCATGCGATACACCGAGGCCAGGCTGGCGCCTGCCGCGATGCTCATGGTCGAGTCGCTCGACGAGGACACCGTCGACTTCAAGCCCAACTACGACGGCCAGGAGACCGAGCCCACGGTCATGCCGTCGGCGTTCCCCAACCTCCTGGTCAACGGCACCACCGGCATCGCCGTCGGCATGGCCACCAATATGGCGCCGCACAACCTCACCGAGGTCGTCGCCGCGGCCCGCCACCTGATCAAGAAGCCCGACGCCACGCTCGACGAGCTCATGCGGTTCGTGCCGGGCCCCGACCTGCCGACCGGCGGCACGATCATCGGGCTGCAGGGCATCCGCGACGCCTACGAGTCCGGGCGCGGCACGTTCCGGATGCGCGCCAAGTGCGTGGTCGAGCAGATCACGCCGCGCCGCAAGGGCATCGTCGTCACCGAACTGCCCTACAACGTCGGCCCCGAGCGGGTGGTCGCCAAGATCAAGGAGCTGGTCAACTCCAAGAAGCTGCAGGGCATCGCCGACCTCAAGGACCTCACCGACCGGCACAAGGGCCTGCGCCTGGTCATCGAGATCAAGAACGGCTTCATCCCCGAGGCGGTGCTGGCGGAGCTCTACCGGCTGACGCCGATGGAGGAGACGTTCGGCATCAACAACGTGGCGCTCGTCGACGGCGAGCCGCGCACGCTCGGGCTGCGCGAGCTGCTGCGCGTCTACGTCGACCACCGCCTCGAGGTGGTGCGCCGCCGGTCGGAGTTCCGCCGCCGCAAGCGGGAGGAGCGCCTGCACCTCGTCGACGGCCTCATCGTGGCGCTGCTCAACATCGACGAGGTCATCCAGGTCATCCGTTCCTCCGACGACTCCGCCGAGGCGCGGACCCGGCTCATGGACGTGTTCGACCTGACCGACATCCAGGCCGCCTACATCCTCGACACGCCGCTGCGCCGGCTCACCCGCTACGACAAGCTGGAGCTCGACCGGGAGAAGCAGCAGCTCACCGACGAGATCGCCGACCTGACCGGCATCCTGTCGTCGGAGACGCGGCTGCGCCAGGTGGTCTCGGGCGAGCTGGCCGACGTGGCCAAGAAGTACGGCACGCCCCGCCGCACGGTGCTGCTGGAGTCGTCCGGCGTCACCCGCACCGCCACGGTGGAGCTCCAGGTCGCCGACGAGCCGTGCCTCGCCCTGCTGTCGTCCACCGGCCTGCTGGCCCGCACCACGGACGCCTCCCCGCTGGCGGGTGACGGCGACCGCACAGCCCACGACGTGCTCGTCGCCGCCGTCCGCACCAGCGCCCGGGGCGAGGTCGGCGTGGTGACGTCGCTGGGCCGCCTGATCCGCGTCCAGGTGGTCGACCTGCCGATCCTGCCGCCGTCGGCCAACCCGCCGTCGCTGTCGGGAGGCCACCCGGTGTCGGAGTTCGTCGCGCTCGGGCCCGACGAGACCGTGGTCGGGCTCGGCGGTCTCGACCCCGACGGCCCCGGCCTCGCCCTCGGCACCGCGCAGGGCGTGATCAAACGAGTGGTCCCCGACTATCCGGCCAACCGCGACGACTTCGAGGTGATCACCCTCAAGGACGGCGACACGGTGGTGGGCGCGGTGGAGCTGGAGTCCGAGGCGCACGACCTCGTGTTCATCACCTCAGACGCGCAGTTGCTGCGTTACCAGGCCGCGCTGGTGCGCCCGCAGGGGCGGCCGGCGGGCGGCATGGCGGGCATCCGGCTCGACGGCGCCGCACGGGTGATCTGGTTCGGCGTGGTCGACCCGTCGCGGCCCGCCCAGGTGGTGACGGTCGCAGGGTCCTCAACGGCGCTGGCCGGCGCCCAGGTGGGCGGGGGCAAGGTGTCCGACTACGCGGAGTTCCCGGCCAAGGGGCGGGCCACGGGCGGGGTCCGCGCCCAGCGGTTCCTCAAGGGCGAGGACGTGCTGCTGCTGGCGTGGGCAGGCCCGGCCCCGGCCAAGGCGGTCTCGACGGTGGGCAAGCCCGTGCCACTGCCCGACGAGATCGGCCGCCGTGACGGCTCGGGAGTCCGCCTCACCCACACCATCGGCGCCGTCGGCGGCTCCCTGGCCGCCGCCCCCGCCCAGGACGGCCCGGACCTCGGCGGGGCGGACACGGGCGTCCAGAACGACGGGAGCGAGGAGGACGGCGCCACGACCACGGCTGCGGCGGAGGAACCACCGCTGTTCTGACCGCCGCCGGCACCGGACCCGCCACCGCAAGCGAGCCCGGACCGTCACCGGGCCCGGCGTCGGTCACCGGCCCGGCGTCGGTCACCGGCTCGGTGCCGGTCACCGGCTCGGTGCCGGTCGCGGGCCCGGTGCGGGTTGCGGGCCCGGTGCGGGTTGCGGGCCCGACAGCCGGCACCGGCGCCGTTGGCGTCGACATGGCCGTCGCCATGTCGATGGCCATGTCGGGCCATGTCGGGCCATGTCGACGGCCATGTCGCTGAAAGTTTCATGACGAGGTGGCCGTCCGGCCGGGTCATGACCGCCTGACGTAGCGCGGGATGTTATGAAATGGCCCCCACTCCCGATCTCACCGGGGAGAGCGCTCTCTCCGACCCGGGAGGTCCTGTGTTCCGATTAACAGCATCCCTGGGCGCGGCCGCAGCCCTGCTGGCCTCGCTCCTCGTCGCACCCCCTGTCCACGCCACGCTCCAGGCCGACCTCACCGTCACCGACTTCGAGGCCGACACCCTGCCCCCCGGCGTGACGGCATGGGGCAACGACGCCCCCTCGACCCCGACGCTGACGCTGGAACCGGGCCCCGACCGGCCCGGCGCCCCCACCGGCAACCGCGTGCTCAGATCCGTCTACGCCGTGGCCCAGTGGGGTGGCTGGTCGCATGACCTGTCCACGCCCCAGGACTGGTCCCCGTACGAGGGGTTCGCGTTCTGGGTCAAGGGCACCGGCTCGGGCCAGAAGATCTTCTTCGAGGTGAAGGACGGTGGCACCGGGCCGGGCGCCGCGGAGCTGTTCGAGTCGTCGTTCACCGACGACACCGCGGGCTGGCGGCAGGTGAAGGTGCCGTTCGCCGACCTCGTACGCCGCGCCGACTACCAGCCCGGCGGCGCCCCGGCGGACGGCGAGCTGGACCTGACCGCGATGTGGGGCTACTCGATGAGGCTGCCGGTCGCCTCCGGCACGCTCGTCTGGGACGAGGTGCAGGTGTACGGCACCGCTCCCCCACGCCCCGTACGGCTGGCCACGGACCGCCCCGTCTACACCGCCGGTGAGAAGGCGGAGGTCCGGGTCAGCGTGTCGGTCACCACGGCCACCGGCGCCCCGCTGCCCGCCGCCCTCACCGTCGGCTACCGGACCGGCACCGGCACCGCCACCCCCGGCGAGGACTACACGCCGGTCGAGGGCACGTTGACGTTCCCGGCGGGCACCGCGTCGGGCTCGGCGAGGGCGTTCACGGTCAGGACGCTGGGCGACCGCCGGGCGGAGACGGCCGAGACGATCCCGATCGAGCTGTCCGGAGCGGGCGCGCGTCCGCCGGCGGAGCCCCCGGCCATCGTGATCGACGCGCACGGCCTGCCGTACCTCGACGCGCGCAAGCCGGTCCGGCAGCGCGTCGCTGACCTGCTCGGCCGGATGACCCTCGACGAGAAGGTCGGCCAGATGACGCAGGCCGAGCGCGGGGCCCTCGCCGCGCCGAACGACATCGCCACCCACCTGCTCGGCTCGCTGCTGTCGGGCGGCGGCTCCACTCCGACGCCGAACACTCCTGCCGCCTGGGCCGACATGGTGGACGGCTACCAGTTGCGCGCCCGGCAGACCCGGCTGCAGATCCCGCTCATCTACGGCGTGGACGCGGTGCACGGCCACAACAACGTGGTCGGCGCCACGATCTTCCCGCACAACATCGGTCTCGGCGCCACCCGCGATCCAGGGCTGGTGGAGCGGGTCGGCGAGGTGACCGCCCGCGAGGTCAAGGCCACCGGCGTCCCGTGGAACTTCTCGCCGTGTCTGTGCGTGTCGCGCGACGACCGCTGGGGCCGCGTCTACGAGTCGTTCAGCGAGGATCCGGCGCTCGTCACCCGGATGGCCGCGATCGTCGACGGGCTGCAGAAGCACGGGGTGCTCGCCACGGCCAAGCACTACGTCGGCGACGGCGGCACGACGTACGGCTCGTCCACGACCGCCGACTACACCATCGACCAGGGCGTCACCGAGGTCAGCCGGCAGGAGCTGGAGGCGATCCACCTGGCGCCGTTCGCCGAGGCGGTCAGGCGCGACGTGGGCACGGTCATGCCGTCGTTCTCCAGCGTCGACTTCGGCCGGGGGCCGATCAAAATGCACGCGCACCGCGAGCTGATCACCGACGTGCTCAAGGGCCGGCTCCACTTCAAGGGCTTCGTGATCAGCGACTGGCAGGCCATCGACCAGATCCCCGGCGACTACCCGAGCGACGTGCGCACCTCGGTCAACGCCGGACTCGACATGATCATGGTCCCGTACGCCTACCCGGAGTTCGTCCGGACGCTCAGGGCCGAGGTGGAGGCCGGGCGGGTGCCGACGGCGCGGGTGGACGACGCGGTGTCGCGCATCCTCACGCAGAAGTTCCGGCTGGGACTGTTCGAGCGGCCGTACGCCGACCGGTCGCGACTCGCCGACGTCGGCTCGCCCGCCCACCGCGAGGTGGCCCGCACGGCGGCGGCCAGGTCGCAGGTGCTGCTGAAGAACGAGGGCGGCCTGCTGCCGCTGCGCCGCGACGCGAAGGTGTACGTGGCCGGGTCGAACGCGGACGACATCGGCAACCAGTCGGGCGGCTGGACGATCACCTGGCAGGGCTCGTCCGGGCCGATCACGCCCGGCACCACGATCCTGTCGGCGATCCGCGAGCGCGCCGCCGCCGTCACCCATTCGCGCGACGCCTCCGCGCCGCTGCCCGGACACGACGTCGGCGTGGTGGTCGTCGGGGAGACGCCGTACGCGGAGGGCTTCGGCGACGTGGGCCGGGCCGGGCGCACCCTCGACCTGACGGCCGCCGACCGGACCGCGATCGACCGCGTGTGCGGCGCGATGGAGTGCGTCGTGCTCGTGGTGTCGGGACGGCCTCTGCATCTGGGCGACCTGTCGCGGGTGCCGGCCGTGGTGGCGTCGTGGCTGCCGGGCACCGAGGGCGCGGGCGTGGCCGACCCGCTGTTCGGGGCCGTGCCGTACACGGGGCGGTTGCCGTTCACCTGGTTCCGCACGCCCGCGCAGGTGCCGATCAACGTGGGCGACGCGGCGTACGATCCGCTGTTCCCGTACGGCTGGGGGCTGCGGACCGATCCGGGCCGTGACCGCCTCAAGGCGCTCAGGGACCGGTTGGCGCGCGGCGACGCCGCGTCGAAGGCGGCGGCGGTGGCGCTGACGGCCGCGCTGCCGGAGCGCCACTGGACCGCCGCCGGAGCGGTGCGCGAGCCGCGGGCCGTGCTCGGCGCGGTGGCGGCCGCGGCGACGCTGCTGGACAGGTCGCGGACGGACACGTTCGCCCAGGGCGACGTCCTCGTGTCGGTCGCCAGGGACGTGGCGCAGGCCGCCGGGAACCGCCCCGACCTGCAGGCCCGCGCCGACCACGAGGTGGCGGCCGGTCACCTGAGCAAGGCGGTGGACCTGCTGGCGCAGGCCGCCCGCTGAGGACGGACGTGGGGGGGGGGCCCCCCCCCCCCCCGGGCGGGCCGCCCCCCCCCCCCGGAAGAAGTACCACTCTAACAATTCTAATAGAGACCAGGATGCAGACAAAGACAAAGAAAGTAATAATCAGTTG